>JBAZZB010000001.1:0-646312 GCA_041659045.1 Patescibacteria group bacterium | reverse complement strand
CGTCGCGACGTCGACCATCGTCCCGTCCTCGACCATCACTGGTAACGCCATGACGGTCCGCTCCGCGTCGCTCACGGTTTCGGCCGCTTCGACGCCGGTTGCGCAGACCTTCATCCAGGGTTCCCAGGGCGTCTCGCTCGCCGGTATCAGCCTCAAGGCTGGCCAGGGCTCTGACGTGAAGGTCACTGCGATGACTGTCCAGATGCGTGTCGACTCGAACAACGACGCAACCTTTGCCAACGGCTGTGAAAACGGTATTGACACCGGTTCGACGGACAAGCTTTCGACCGACATCCTTCTCTCCGCCAAGCTCATGAACGGAACCACCCAGGTGGGTGACATCAAGAGCCCGACTTCGTCCACGGCGTCCTGCGCCTCGGCCGACGGAGGTCTCCTCCAGTTCTCGAACATGAACTTGACGGTCCCGGCCGGTCAGACTGTCACCCTTAGCCTCGAAGGTACGCTCGCTGGTTCGATCTCGAACCTGAACGACACCATCGACTTCACGGTCGCCAACTCGGACGTGACGGCTCAGGACATCGACGGCAACACGGTCTCGAAGTCGGGTTCCGCGAACTCGGCTGACATGATCATCTCGACGAGCGGCACCATGACCTACGCGCTCGCTCCGGATGACGTTGAATCTGAAGCTGGTTTGGTCCTCGGCGGCACCACTGCCGTCCTCGCCAAGTACCGCTTCACGGCTCAGACCGAAGACCTCAAGCTCGCGAAGGTTCGCTTCCGCGTGACGGACTCTGGTACGACTTCTGCCACTGTGGCCGCAGTCAACAGCCTCTCCCTCTACGACGGTTCGGCCCTCGTCGCCGGCCCTGTCTCTCCGAGCTCGGAAGGTTTTGCCGACTTCTCGGCCTTCTCCTTCGTTGTTCCGAAGGACAGCTCCAAGACCCTCACGGTCAAGGGCGCTTTGAACCAGGTCAGCCCGTCGGGTGTGGCCTCCGGTCTCAACGTCCAGGTCACGCTCTGCTCCGGCAGCAACATTGAGTACTGCCGCCCCACGGGCAGCACGGTCAATGATCCGGACGGTACCTACGAAGTCCGCGGAACGTCCGCTGGCTCCAGCACGCTTGACACGGTCGGTAACTCCGGCAACCTCGACGGTCGCGAAAAGCGCCTCCGCAAGACGAAGCCGACGGTCTCCGACACCAGCGTTCCGACTTCGACCTTGTCGAACGGTTCGATGGTCCTGAAGGGCTTCACCATCGCCGCGGACGCTGCTCAGCAGGTCTCGGTGAAGGCGATCGGCTTCGAGCACAACCTTAACAACGTCAGCGGCACGGCTCTGTCCATCACGTCGCCGACGATTCGCGAGGTTGGTATCGGTACGGACATCTCGGCTTCCACGACGGATGCTGTCTTGAACTGCACGGGCTCTGCAACTTGCAGCTACGTGATCACGTTCTCGACCGAACAGACGATCGCTGCCGGTGCGTCCAAGTCGTACCAGCTCTGGGCTACGGTTGCCGGTGCTGACGCGTCCGGTGAATCCATCAGCACCAAGCTGCTTGGCGACACCGCACAGGTCACTGGTGAAATCGACAGCTCGAACGCCGTCTCCGGCGACGTGCCGCACGGTATCGATGACCACGACGGCACTGCCGCCGACGGCGCCTACCGCTTCATCTGGTCCGACAACAGCGTGATTCCGCACAACGACTCGACTGACACCGGCAACGGTGACAACAGTGCTGTCTCCGCTTCGAACGACTGGACGAACGGCCGCCATGTCAAGATCCTCCCGACGAACGCCCAGACGTTGACCCGCTCGTAAGAGCCAGGTCTTGTCAGGGCTCCGTAAGGAGTTCTACGACACAAAAACCCCTCCGCAAGGAGGGGTTTTTGATTGAAGACTCACCCCCTAGCCCCCTCTCTGAAAGAGAGGGGGAACCTGAATCCCTCCCCTGAAAGGGGAGGTGCCCGCAGGGCGGAGGGGTCTTGCGTAGCTCCGAATCGATCTGTTTCTCTTCCGGCATGATTTCTTTCGGACATAACAAAAAAATCTTTCAAGGTCGCAGGCGCGAATTGCGGCAGTATCAGACCGATGCCGAAGCGAAACTTTGGTATTTTTTGAGAGGGCGTCGATTTTGTAGCCTGAAGTTTTGTCGGCAGTATGGCATCGGTCCATATATTTTGGATTTTTATTGTCATGCGCTTCGGTTGGCGATTGAAGCAGATGGTAGTCAGCATGCAGAGCTTGGACAGTATGCCTATGATTTGGAACGAACGCGCTTTCTCAATCTTCATCATGTACGCGTGTTACGTTTCTGGAATGATGACGTACTCAAAGATATTGATGCCGTGCTGGAGGAAATTCGATCTGTTGTTGAAGACTCACCCCCTAGCCCCCTCTCTTTCAGAGAGGGGGAACCTGAATCCCTCCCCTGAAAGGGGAGGTGCCCGCAGGGCGGAGGGGTCTCATTTGCTTTCATCCCTCCTTCAGCTACACTATGTTCACCATGAAACGGCACTTCTTCATGAATTTTCGCCAATCTTGGCAAAAAATAGTGAACGCAACCCTTGTTGCGGCCGTTTTCTTTATGTCTGCAGCGGCGCCGGTGGCGGCAGCGGAGCCGAATGATCCATTCTATGGAACGCAGTGGTACGTAAAAACCATCGGTTTGCCGGAGGCGTGGAATTTTGCCAAAGGCTCACCGACGGTGCGCGTTGCTGTTTTGGATACCGGAGTCGACCTCACGCATCCCGATCTGAAAGATCGTCTCTGGACGAACAAAGGAGAAATTCCGAACGACCGCATCGACAACGATAGAAACGGGTATGTCGACGACGTGCGTGGTTGGGATTTTGTGAGTGATGACAACGATCCGAATCCTGACTTGTCCGACCCTGGACTGACAGAAGGCATCAATCACGGCACGTTGGTTGCTGGACTTATTGGCGCGGCTGGCAACAACAGCGAAGGTGTTGCGGGCGTGAACTGGAATATCGAGATGATGCCGCTGCGCGTACTCGACAGTGCGGGTTCCGGTCGCACGGCCAACGTGGAAGCGGCGATCAGATACGCGATCGCGCAAAAAGTAAAAGTCATCAACCTGAGTTTCAGCGGCGCGGGCTACAGTGATTTTTTGGCTGAAGCGCTGCGAGCGGCTTATCGCGCTGGCATCGTCGTTGTGGTCGCGGCTGGTAACGAAGGCGATACCGAACGCGGAGGCAATCTCAACGTCTATCCTGAATACCCGGTATGCTATCGCGGCGCAGGAGGGGAGCCGATTTTAATTGGTGTCTCTTCGCTTGATATGCGGGACCGTCATTCGAGCTTCTCGAGTTACGGTTCTGATTGCATCACGGTTTCGGCTCCCGGTGAAAACATCACGACGACGCAGGTGTACCGCGCTGGACAGACGCCATATGCCAAGCCCTACGGAAACGGCTGGTCTGGTTCCTCGCTCGCAGCGCCGCTCGTTTCTGGCTTGGCGGCCTTGTTGCTTTCAATCAATCCCGCGCTGACGCCGACTGAAGTGCGCACGTTGATTACCGCCTATGCAAAAAACGTTGACTCGATCAACGGTGGATTTGCCGGACAGCTTGGTACCGGACGCATCAACGCCTTCGCATCCGTCGAGGCGGCCGTGGCGGCCATGCTTGCCGTGCCAACTACGCCAACGTCTCCTCAAGGAATTCCGGCACCGCTGCCGTTTGGCGGCGAATTGGTAAAGTCGCCCGCGTCGTCAGCTGTCTATTACAAAGCGCAGGACGGCAAGCGTTACGTTTTCCCAAACGCAAAAACCTACGCGACCTGGTTCCAAGATTTCGCCAAGGTGAAAACCATCACGGTGGCACAACTCGCGAGCTTGCCGATCGGTGGAACCGTCACCTACCGACCAGGCACACGTTTGCTCAAGCTACAAACTCGCTCCGAGGTGTATGCCGTGAGTAAAAATGGCGTGTTGCGGCACTTGGCATCCGAAGAAGTGGCGAAGGAAGTCTTCGGTTCGCAGTGGCGATCGCTTGTTGACGACCTCCCCGAGGCGTTTTTCGCGGGATACCGGGTCGGAGCTGTCGTTGTGAAGGCAGAAGACTACACGGCGCTCACTGAACGGACGTCGGCGCCCAGTATTGAAATCGATCGGAATCTCCAGTCCAGCCCGCTTTTCAAACCCTAAAACCCCACGTATACTGGGGCCAGACTAAGCATCTCCTGTTTTTCCTTTATGGCAGAAAAGCGTACCGCCGTCGTGACGGGCGGAGCCGGTTTCATCGGTTCTCATCTGTGCGAGCGGCTCCTGGCGGATGGCCAGCGGGTGATTTGCATCGACAACTTCATCACCTCCGACGTCGCGAACATCGAATCGATGCTCAAAAACTCGGATTTTGAATTCATCAAGCTCGACATTAGCGAACCGTTTGATCTCGAGTCGTATCCCGAACTCGCACGCTTCAAGTTGAACGTCCACGGCGTGCAAGAGGTATATCACCTGGCCTGCCCGACGTCGGCCAAGAAGTTCGACAACCTTCGCATTCAAACCTACTTGGCGAACTCTGTCGGCATGCGCAACGTGCTCGACATGGCGGTGAAGTACAAAGCTCGCTTGCTGCACGCCTCGACGGCGGTCGTCTACGGTCCGCGTCACCTCGATGGCTCGAAATTCAAAGAAACCGATCTTGGTGTGACGAATCACATCTCGCCGCGCGCCTGCTACGACGAAGGCAAGCGTTTCGCGGAAACAGCTTGCTTTACTTACGCGTCCGTCTTCGGACTCGACGTGCGTGTCGCACGCATTTTCCGTACCTACGGACCGCGCCAGCGTTTGAATGACGGCGAAATGATGCCGGACTTCGTCCTCGACGCGCTCGAAGGCCGCGACCTCATCATGTACGGCGAAGAAGATTTCAGTACGGCGCTTTTGTTCGTGACCGACTTGGTCGATGGCTTGATTCGTCTCATGCAGATTTCCAAGAACCCAGGCCCGGTCAATTTCGGCGGCGACGAAGACTTGAAGCTCGCGGACGTCGCGCGCAAGGTCATCGCCATGACAGGTTCAAGCTCCCAGGTGAAGTATGAAGCGCCGCTCTTGTTTATGACGCCGCTCGGCTTGCCGGACACGCGCCGCGCCGTCGACGAGCTCGGCTGGATCCCGCTCGTTCGTCTGGACGACGGCTTGAAGCGCACAATTGAATACACACTGGTCACCAAGGGGTTGGCCAAGAATTTGTAGCATGCAAAAACGGGTCATCGTCATTCCTGCCTACTGCGAGGAGCAGGCGATTGCTGATGTCGTGCGCGCGGCGCTCGACGTGGCGGATCGTGTTTTGGTCGTGGATGACGGTTCGACTGATCGTACCGCGGAGATCGCCGCCGCAGCCGGCGCAGTTGTTGTGCGTCACGCAATCAACCGAGGTCTTGGCGGCGCACTTGGTACGGGTATCGAAGGTGCTTTGCGTCTCGGTGCCGAGCTGATCGTTACAATGGATGCTGATGGGCAGCATCGCGCAAGCGACGCGAAGCGCATCTTCGATCGTCTGGCAGAAGGTGATATCGACTTCGTGATCGGTTCTCGCATGCTCGAGCAAAAGGGGAATATGCCGCTCGCGCGCCGCTACGCGCAGCGCCTGGGAAACGCGCTGACGTTTTTCCTGTATCGCAAATGGGTGACGGACAGCCAAAGCGGCCTGCGCGGCATGACGCGACACGCAGCTGAGCGCCTTGAGATCCGCTCTTCGCGCATGGAAGTTTCCTCGGAGTTCATCAAGGAAATCGTCGACAAGAAATTACGCTTGGTCGAAATTCCGATTGAGGCCGTGTACACCGCGTACTCGCTTTCAAAAGGCCAGAGCTTCGCCGTTGGTATCGAAACAGCGCTTAAACTTATTTGGCGCCGCCTTCTCGATTGAGTATGACCGTGATTCAAATCGTTCTCATTCTCTTCGCCGTCTTCGGTTTTGCGGCTGCTGTTTCGCGCTACCGTCGCGGAGGTCTTTCGTTCCGTCAGCTCGCACTGTGGTCGCTTCTGTGGCTCGGCGTGGCAGCGGTAGCCTCGCGGCCGGATGCCGCAACGATCGTGGCGCGCCGTCTTGGCGTCGGCCGTGGTGCGGACGTCGTCGTCTACCTCGCGCTCGCTGCCGTGTTTTACCTCTTGTTTCGCCTGCTCGCGCGCTTGGAAGACCATGAACGCCAAATCACGCGCCTGACGAGAGAGCTCGCACTCAAGGGACTCGAAACACATGAGCACCGCTAGGACCGCCATCATCGTCGTCTCCTGGAACCACGGTCGTTTTTTGGCCGACTGTTTCCGCGCGGTCGAAGAAGCCGGAATCACCCCCGGTTCCGCGACCCTGATGATCGTCGATAATAATTCGCCGGACGGAAGCGGTGATTTTATCGCGCGAGAACTTTTGTCGCCTGACCAAAAGACGACCAAAGGAGGTTTCCCATGTGTCTTTTTCAAGAACGCTGACAACCTCGGATTCTCCGGCGGTAACAATCAAGCGATGCGCAAAGCGCTCGCGGAAGGATATGAGTACGCGTATTTGCTGAACCCCGACACCGAAGCGCAACCGGGCTTTTTGGACGACGCGATCCGCGTCATGGAATCAGACAAAGCGATTGGAATCGTGCAAAGTTTCTTGCGGTTGCATCCGCACGTCGAACAGGTCAATTCCTACGGCAACGAGATTCATTTTCTCGGCTTTGGTTACGCGGGAGGGGAGTCGATGCCAGTCACGGACGCTTCTGTGCAAGCGAAACTCGCGCGGCGTGATATCGCCTATGCCAGCGGCGCAGGCATGTTGATTCGCGCCTCGATGCTTCGCGACGTCGGATATCTCGACGAAGAACTTTTTGCGTATCATGAAGATTTGGAATATTCATGGCGCGCGCGCCTCGCAGCCCGTCGTGTCGTGTTTGCGCCGGACTCGGTTGTTTTTCACAAGTACGAGTTTTCGCGGAGTATCAAAAAATATTATTGGATGGAGCGCAATCGTCTGATCGTGCTGGCGCGTCTCTACCGTTGGCCGACGCTTGTCTTGATTGCGCCAGCCTTCCTGGCGATGGAACTCGGTCTTTGGCTTTTTGCTTTCAAGAGCGGTTGGTGGAAGGAAAAAGCGCGCGCCTACGGTTATTTCTTTACGGCCGAACATCTCGCAAAACTTTTTGCGGCGCGCGCAAAAGCACAAAAAGAACGCCGTGTCTCAGATCGCGAGGCGACCCGTCTTTTTACGGGACGCATTCTCTTTCAGCAAATGCAGCCAACGCTGCTGACACGCGTCGCCAACCCGATCTTCGCGGCGTATTGGAAGATCGCGCGCTTGATTCTTTGGTGGTAAGTATGAAAGTTGCCGTTGTCGTTTCGACGTTTCCGCCGTATCCGGGAGGCATGGGGAACGTGGCCGCCGCGCACGCGGAAGCGCTTCGGCGCGCAGGGCACGACGTAACGGTTTTGGCGCCAGGGCACGGATTGCGCTCTCTTTTGCGTATTGGCAACGCCGCCAGCGTACCGCAACTGTGGTGGAAGCTACGCGGCTTTGACGCGGTCGAGTTGCATTATCCATTCTTTGGCGGCGCTGAATGGGTCTGGCTTTGGAAAAAAACATTCGGCCGACGAACGCGCCTGTCGATTCTGTATCACATGGATACGGTCGGCCGCGGCGTTTTGGCGATGGTGTTCCGTCTATACCGATCGATTTTTTTGAAAACAATTCTTGGTACGGCGGACGCGATTCTGGTGACGAGTCGTGATTATCTCGAGTCTTCGCAGATTGCTTTTTTGAAAGACGATGAGCGCATACACGAAACGCCTCTCGGAGTTGATACGCGCTTCTTTGCGCCGGGCGGCGAAAAAAAGAAAGCGTTTCTTTTTGTCGGCGGACTTGATCGTGCGCATTACTTCAAAGGTGTCCCCGTGCTACTTGAAGCGTTTGCCAAGTTTGCGCACGCGCTACCCGATGTCGAACTCTGGATCGTCGGCGATGGCGACTTGCGCGCTTCATACGAAACGCTTGCCGCCAAAACTGGCTTCGGTGGCCACATGCGTTTTTTTGGACGCGTAAGTGATGAAAGGCTCGCTGAACTCTATCGCCAAGCGCGCGTGCACGTTCTTCCCTCCGTTGATCGCTCCGAAGCGTTTGGTTTGGTTACACTTGCCGCCATGGCGAGCGGCATTCCTTCCGTTGTTACCGATCTCCCCGGCGTGCGCAGCCTCATCGAGCCGGGAAAAACAGGTCTTGTGGTTTCTCCAAACGATGCGGCTGCGCTTGGTGAAGCGCTTCGAGAGCTGCTTTCTTATCCCGAACGCGCGGAAACGATGGGGCAAGCTGCACGTTCTCGCGTCATGGAAAAATACGACGCTGTGCTCACGGATCGGCTTGTGGTTGAAACGGTGTGCGGATGATCCGGGCTTCGTGGTAGAATAGGGGCGCATGCGCATTTGTTTTATTTCAAATCTTTTTCCGCCGTACGGGCGGGGCGGCGCCGAACGCGTCGTCGAGGAAGAAGCGCTCGCGCTCAAGGCGCTCGGGCACGATGTTTCGATTATCACGGCGTGTTCGTTGCCTGAAGACGGTTCGCTAGAGCCGCGCATGACGGTCGAGAACGGCTTGCGCGTGCACCGTTTCTTTCCGCTCAACTTCTTTTTTTACGGCGAGCTCGGACGTCATGCGGTAGCTGCCCGCCTGTTTTGGCATCTACGCGACTCCGGAAATGGTCAGGCGGCTCGTATGGTCGAGCGTCTTTTGAGGCTTGAACGTCCCGAAATCGTTCACACACACAATCTGAAAGGCATCGGTTTCAGCATTCCGGCCGTTTTGAAAAAACTTCGTATCCGTCACGTGCATACGCTGCATGACGTGCAGCTCGTGGCTCCATCCGGTTTGATTTTGAAAGGAAAGGAAAAAGGCTTCGGGGTTACTGACCCTCTCAGCCGAATGTTCGCCTCCATGGCGCGCTCGCGTTTCGCGTCGCCGGATATCGTCATTTCTCCGTCGAGGTTTCTTCTGCGTTTCCATGAGGAACATGGCTTCTTCCCGCGCTCGCAAAAAATCCTTCTGCCGAACCCGGCGCCGAACGTGTCACCCGCAAAGCACGCAACCTCTTCCGAAACGCGCTTCCTCTTCCTCGGTCAGGTCGAAACGCATAAAGGCGTCCTGGTGCTGATTGAAGCCTTCCGCAGACTCGTGAAAGAGCGTCCCAAGGCGCGTTTGGACGTCGTCGGTACGGGCTCCGCGATGGACGCGGCGCGCACTGCTGCTGGAAAAGACCTGCGTATTTCTTTTTACGGCAAAAAGAATCCGGCGCAATTTCCTGATATGTTTTCAAAGACGGATTACACCGTCGTGCCGTCGCTGTGTTATGAGAACGCTCCAACAGTGATTGTCGAAAGCTTTGCCTATGGCGTGCCTGTCGCAGTCGCTTCAATTGGCGGCGCAGCTGAGCTTGTTCGGAACGAAAAAAACGGATTCGTTTTTGAAGCGGATAACGTTGGAGCACTGGTCGCGACGCTCACGCGGGCGTGCGACGAAAAAAGTGCCTGGATGGATCGTTCACGAGCGGCCGTACGCACGGCGGAACTGCTTCTTGCACCTCGGCACGCCGCGCGTCTCGAGTCTTTGTACGATGGTCGCGACCCAGCACTTGAGGAGCTCGAACCGATCGTGCCGATGCGGTATCAGCCGTCGTTTACTTGAGGGTGTAGCGGAAGATAAACACTTTGCCGCCGTCGACTTCCTGCCAGTCGTCGGCGGTTTTTTTTGCTTGCGCGATGACGCGGGCGGCGTCCGTCCAGTAGCCATTGATCACGAAGAAGGCTGTCGGCACGTTCACTTGCCGCATGGCGGACGTCATGGTTTCCCGCGTTGCGCCCTCGTAGACCATGGCGAGATACGATTGGTAGAGCGGTGCTCCTGTCGGGATCGAGTAGTAGAATTGCGAACCGTAATAGGTGCGGAAACCGAAACGCTTGAGCGCGGCGGCGGAAACCGATTGGTTGGCGAGGACGACATACGGAGAAATTCCATGCGCGCTGATCCACTCAGCGGCGTGCACGTCGTGAATCGAAGGCGAGTATCCGCGGCTGTAACGGTAGTCGTCGAGTCGGGGGAAGGCGCCGTATGTCAGGGCGGCGACCAAGGCAGCCATGAGTGCCGCGTGAAAGACGCGCATGCTGGTGTCGGCCTTGCTGAGTGCTCGCCACCACCACGCCACGCCCGCGAGCACGAGCGGTGCGAGTGAGAGGAGTGCCGCTTCGTACAAGCGTTCGGCGTAATTCGCTTGCTCGTACCCAATAACGTCTTTGAACGTGAAGCCAGCCCGCAAAAGCGCGACAGATACCAAAAGGGCAATCGATAAACCTCCGGCAGCGAAGGCTGAGCGACGATAGCCTTTGCGACGCAGAAGTAGCCAGGCGCCGGCGGCGGCGAGTCCGAAGAGGAGCACATCATGGTTGCGCGCGACGAATTCGGCAAAGTCGAGCAGGGGACGATAGCGCGTCGCGATGCCAGGTGCCTCAAGCGGAATTCCGAGCAAGAGTTCCGGAATCGGTTTTCGGAGTGCGGCGATGAGCGACGCGCCGCTGTTGCCTTCGCGCACGGCAAACACGAAGGGGATGGCGAGCGCGGCCGCGCCGACCACGAGACCAAAGACTATGGCTTTTGCGAGGCGCGCTACGCGCACGCCGTCGTGCCGCAACTTCGCGACCATAAGAAGCGCGACGGCCATGAGTGCCGGAATGCCGGCCATCGGATGCGTCGCTGCTGCGGCCGCGGCCAGCGTCAGTACATAGCCGAGCGGCGGTCGATGGGCGTGCAACCAAGCCGCGCCGAGCAGCATTGTTAGCAGGAAAAAAAGATTCGCCAATCCTTGCGGTGTCGTCGAAGCGAACATGCCGAACGGCAAGAGAAAAATACCAAGCGAGGCGACGAGCGCGAGTGGGCGCGGTACGCCGTACCCGCGGCGCAAGAGCCATGCGGCCGAAGCGGGTAAGAAGAGCGCAGCGAGAACGGGAAGCAAAAAACGATCGACAGACTCAATGGAAACACGGAACAGGTGCGAGAACGTCGTGACGAGCGCGTACTGTCCGATGTAATACGGCGTCTTCGGCGTGATTTGTCCCGTAGAAGCGATTAAAGATTCCGCGGCTTGATGCACGAACGGGTCAAAACCGTAACCGACGGCGTACACCAAAATTGCAGGAGCAAGGAGCGCGAAAAGATGGATTGATGCCGCTGCAAGTGTGAGGTGCGGATAGCGGCGGCGATAGCTCAGTCCGATCAAGCAAAATGTCGCGAGCGCGATCCAAAGAAAGTAGACGGGAGAGACGACTTCCCAAGGCGTGCGTAGGGCTTCCTCGGTTCTGGCTCCCAGGAGCCAACGAAGCGCCGCCATGTCCGCGCAAAGCGTGAGAACGAGAAGGATGCCAGAGAGCGAATCCTCCGGCAGGGATTTTTCGACCGTCAATGCGGCGGCTGCTACGCGTCCTCGGGCGCCGGAGCCCAGGGGGGAGACGGCAAAGAGGAGCCAAGGTAAGGTGATGAACAGCCAGGATAAGCCGATTGTATCGAGCTTATAAACGTAATAGATCGCCGCGCCTACTGCTGCCAGCAGGGCTAAGGCTCCTAATAGGCCAAAAACAAGGCGAATGGGAGGTTGCTCTTCTGGAAAGGCGAGCCGACCGGCAGTTTCCGCCATGCCGTAGAGGAGCAAAATACCGCCAATTGGCAGAAGAAAAGCGAAGGCCGAAGAAGCCAGACCAAGCGCCGAGAGCACTCCTCCGATCGAGGCTAAAATGGTAGAATGAAGCGGTTTCATGGCTTGATTGTAGCACAGAGAATGGACACAAAAATCTATCCGCACGACCGTGTCCTCGCCGCGACGTTTCTCAAGATCGTCCCTCTTTCGGTACGCCCCAATCACGTCACGGTGTTGAGGTTGCTCTGCACGCCGATCGTGCTACTCCTTTTGGCATACGAACGTTACGAGTACGGAGTGCCATTCTTCCTGTTTCTTGCGTTCACCGATATGGTCGATGGGTCACTTGCGCGTACGCGCGGGCAAGTCACGGCCTGGGGAACGATTTGGGATCCTGTCGTCGACAAGATTCTGATTGGTTCGGTGCTTGCCGTGCTTCTTTTTCGACAATTTCCCGTCGCTATTTTTCTGACACTACTCGGTGTCGAGTGCGTATTTATTGTTGGCGGTTATCTGCGCAAGCGAAAGGGAATCGTGACAGGCGCAAATTGGTGGGGGAAAATAAAGATGGTGTGCCAAGTCGCTGCGGTCATGAGTTATCTGCTGTATTTGGAATCGGGTTCTTCCGCTCTGCAAAACGGCTCGTTCGCCCTCTTCGGACTCGCGACGTTTCTGGCGTTTTGCAGCCTTCTCGCGCACGGTCTATGACACGCTTGCAACGCATTCTTATCGCTGTCGCCATTGCTTTTTTTGCCGTGACCGCGTGGTACGGCCGACCAGCCGGTCTTTGGAATTCTCCGGATGAAACGGCAAATTCTTTTTGGATTGAGCGCGTGGCAAATGGGGAGTCCTTGGTTGTCCGCGACGTGCTTGTTGGTCTTGGCGCGGGTGCGATCCATCCGCGCAGTATGGCGGTCGTCGGTGACGCTCTTGTGCCAGGAAGTTTTACGGGCATGCTTTTGCTCTATGGCGCGCTGCGATTGTTGTGCAAGATCCCGCTGTTTCTTCTAACGCCAATCTTTACGCTCGTGGCGGGCGCACTCTTCGGTACGCTCGTCGGACGTCTCTTTGACCGTCGCACGGGGATCATTGCGGCGATCTTGTTCTTCCTGCATCCCGCCGTGCTGTACTACGCCGCGCGCGGCCTTTTCCACAATGTACTCTTCGTCGATCTCTTGATTCTTTCCGCCGCAAGCTTCGCGCTTCGCAAGGATCGCTTGGGTGATATCTTCGGCGGTTTTGCCTTCGGTTGGGCGATCGCAACCCGCACATCAGAAGCTCTCTGGGCGATCCCAGCCTTTGCGGTCTTCCTGCCGTTCATCGGCAAAGAACGCTGGAGACGCCTAGGTTGGGCGTTTGTCGGCGCCGCGTTGCCGTTGTTTCTGTTGTTGCAAGTGAACGCAAGCTTGTATGGTTCGCCGTTTCAGACGGCATATGTCACTGCCCCCGCTTTGCCGCCTGTAGTGGATCATGCCGCGCCTGCTGGCCCTGTCGTTGATACATCGAAACCCTTCGTGCGTCTCCCGTTTGGCTTTGACGCCAAGCGTGTCGCACGGAACGCTTGGTACTATGGAATCTCGTTGTTCTGGTGGCAGTCCGTTCTTGCTGTTCTTGGTTTGTGCGCATGGCTCTTGATGTTTCGCAAAGCGACGTCCGTTCAAAAAACGTACGCCTTGGCGACCGTGGCCGTTGCAACGTGGCTCGCAGTGCTTTATGGCAGCTGGGCGATTCGTGATCGACTCGATCCGTCGGATGTGACGATTGGGACGTCATACGTGCGCTATTTCCTTCCCGCCTACGTGGCGATGTTGCCGTTTGCCGCTTTCGGCCTCTCGCAGCTTTTCGAAAAGACGAAACGATGGAAAATGATCGCGGCCACTTTGGTTGTGATCGGCACGTTGACGCTGCATGCGACGGTTTTTTCCGGCGATGAAAGCTTGCGCGCTGTGCGTGCAACACTCGCGCAAAATCGTGTGAAGTCCGAAGCGTTATTGGCCGACACGTTTCCGGATGACGTTGTTGTTATGACGGAGCGCTTCGATAAACTGATCGTACCGCAACGTTTGCGCATCATTCCGGGAACGGACGACGCGTCGTTTGCCGCGGCGGCGGTCGTCTCTAATTACACTCCCGTCTATTGGTACGGGTTGACGCCATCGGTTGAAGAACGCGCGCGTCTCGACGCGCTAGCAAAGGCTCACGGGCTTGTGCTCAATGAAGTGTATAGTCCGATTCCTGGCGAAATCGCATTACGTTTTGATTCGCCAGTGTTTGAAGAAATCGGTGAAGAATACGACTATGAGTAGCGCTGTTCCTCAATTACTGTTCGTGCGCCGAGTGCTTCGACTCGCCTGGTTCGTGTTAGGCGCCGCTCTGCTCGGTTGGATCGTTTGGCGCAACCTGCCGCCGGGAGGTGTCGTGCGTGCAACCGGGCGCACGGCCGAGCCCAATGGTTTTATCGGCGGCTTTACACCGCTCGATCGCGCCAGACCTCTTCAAGAAAGCGGCGTCTGGTATTCCGATATCGTGAACGAACCGGTCTATTTTCACGTTGCCGCTCCGCGCTTGTATGAGCGCATGCATGTGCGGCTTCGCTATAAGCTTGAAGGACAGCCGTACGTCGCGCTTGGTGCGCGTACGGACCTGGCGCAATGGAGTTTCGACGTGAAGCCGATCGACCTGCCGATGCTCGACGCCTCGGGTTGGGCAGCGCGCCAAGATGGAGAGCTGCGTGTGTACGAGCGGAAAGCATCGGCTCGTTCCGCGGATGAAATCCTCGCTGCGGGAAATCGCGTTGCCGTGCTTGGGATCGATCCCGTGCGCTGGAGTTTGAAGCTCCCCGTGCTCTCGAACGAAAAAACGTTCGAAGCCGCTCTCAATGAATCGGGTTCTCGTTCTATCTACGCGTACGTGCAAAGCGGTGCTTTCGAGATGTCGCTCGGTCTGCGCGGTTCGGAAAAGGAGGAAGCGCGCGTGACGCTCGTGCGCGAGGGAAAGACGATGCTTACGCGCACGCACCGTGGCGATGGAGCTGTTGCACTAACGCTCAGCGGCGCCGAGCCGGGGCTCTATCGCGTCGATCTGCAAGCGTCGGAGGATGTTTCGCTGGTCGGTATCACATCGCGCCAATCGCGCGTGGTGCTGCTTGATACGGCGGGGGAGCATCTGCATGTGCTGGGCGGAGCGACAAAATTCGATCCGGAATTTCCGGTCGTGACATGGGAGACGGATCTCAAGAAAGCGCCGTACGACGCGATTGTTGCCCGCTATCGTCCACCGCAGATCGATGCCGATGGTTGGCGCACGGCCGAAGCGCAGTTCGAACTCGCTTCCGTCGCTGCCTCCCAAGGTCGCGTGCAGATGATTGTGTCGCTGCCAGCAATCAAAACTGTCGGCGGCAAGATGCGCGTCGATCGTGTTGATGTTGAATACACACGACCGCCCTTCGAACCGAAAAAAATTCTTGATCTTCTGAAACTCAAGCTATGAAGTCATCCAAAGCAATCTTGCATCAGATGGCGATCGACGCTTGGGGCGCGGGTCTCGTCGTGTTTGTTTTGTGTCTCGCGCTTGAAACAGCCGAGCGCGGATTCGTCTCCAGGTTTTTTAATGTGCTATGGCTCCTGGTATTTGTCGTTGCTGCTTCGTGCGCCGTTATGCTGACACAATCACGCGTTATGGCCTCTGAAGAACCGCATCATCCGGCTGCCTCTGCGCACGCCTTGCTGCGTTTTGGTACGCTACTCTTGGCACCCGTTGTCTGGATGCTGCTTCCGGACACCGTGCGCCTCTTCTGGCGCGCTGCGGCGGCGGGGGGTATTCTCTTGGCAGTCCTTGTTGCCTGGCCTATTTTCTCGAAAAAAGAATAATATGAACGACTGCATCTTCTGCAAAATCATCGCGAAGGATATTCCCGCCGAGATCGTCTACGAGGACGATATGGTTGTCGTGTTCGTTGACATCAAGCCAAACAATCCGGGGCACCTGCTTGTTATGCCGAAGGAACACGCCGCCGATTTTGCCTCCGCGCCCGAGGCTTCGGTCCAGGCCGTGGCGCTCACGGCGCAGCGCATGGGAAAAGTAATCATGCAGGCGCTCGGCGCGCCTGGCTTCAATATCGGCGTCAATAACGGCCGCGCGGCCGGACAGGTTGTTGACCATCTTCACGTGCACGTCATTCCGCGTTTCGAGGGCGACGGCCTCGAGCACTGGCATGGCAAACCCTATAAGGTCGGCGAGATCGAGGAGGTTGGACAAAAACTGCGAAGATTGTTAGCGTAGCGGGAATCTCTATGAGGATCTTGGTTACCGGAGGCGCCGGGTTTATCGGCTCCGCCTACATCCGTTATCTGCTGAAAAACCGCCCCGAAGCCGAGGTGGTGAATTTCGATAAGCTGACGTATGCCGGAAACCTCGAAAACCTGAAGGGCTTTGACGCCGACCCGCGATATCGCTTCTTCAAAGGGGATATTTGCGAAGCCGCCGACGTCGCACGCGCGCTCGACGGAGTCGACGCGGTTGTGCATTTCGCCGCGGAATCGCACGTCGATCGTTCGGTGCTCGACCCGCACGCCTTTTTCCGCAACAACGTGCTCGGCACGCAGGTGCTTCTTGAGGCCTGCCGCAAAGCCGGAGTGACGCGCTTTCACCACGTCTCCACCGACGAAGTCTACGGCGACCTTGGTCTCGATGAAGACCGTGCGTTCTTGGAGAACGACATGCTGCATCCTCGCTCGGCGTACGCCGCCTCGAAAGCCGGATCCGATCACGTTGTCATGTCGTACGCCCACTCTTTTGGCATGCAAGTGACGATCAGCCGTTGCTGCAACAACTACGGATCGCATCAGTTTCCGGAAAAACTGATCCCGCTGTTCACAACCAACGCCATGGAGAACAAGCCTCTGCCCCTTTTCCGTAGCAGCAAAAATTCACGCGAGTGGATTCACGCCGACGATCATAGCAGCGCCGTCGACCTGATTTTGAAGAACGGCAAGATCGGAGAGATTTATAATATCGGCACGGGCATCGAACGTTCGATCGAAGAAATCACGACGTTGATTCTTGAGACGCTCGGGAAACCCGAATCGCTGAAGACGTATGTTCCCGACCGTCCCGGCCACGATCGTCGCTATTTCATCGACTCGTCCAAGATTCGCAATGAACTCGGGTGGGAGCCAAAAATTCCTTTTGAGCACGGTATTCGCTCAACGATCCTCTGGTATCGCGACAACCCCGATTGGTGGCAGCGCGTGAAGAGTGGTGACTACCAGAAGTACTACGACGCCTACTATAAAGAAACCCTAAAAGAAACCGTATGACGCCATCCAAAGTCTTGATCTTCGGTCGCGGCCAACTCGGAACCTTTTACCGGGACTTCTTTGCGTCCAAAGGTTGCGTCGTTGAATCGCCAGCCGGCGATATTCGCGATGAAGCGTTTGTTTCCGGCGCGGTTTCAGCTTCGCAGCCGGACCTAATCATCAACGCCGTTGCCAAGACGAACATCGACTGGTGCGAGATGAACAAGTTGGAAGCATTCCACATCAACGTGCACGGCGCCGACGTGATCGCCAAGGCTGCCGAGGAGCGCGGCGTCTACCTGCTCCACGTCTCGAGCGGTTGCGTGCAGGAAAGCCCGACACCTGACGTTATTCGCACGGAAGACGACGCGCCGCACCCGCTGTGCTACTACTCATGGACGAAAGTCTGGGCGGAGAATCTTTTGAACGAACGCGCCTTGCGCGGCAGTCTGAAAGTTTTGATGCTCCGACCTCGCCAGCTTTTGTCCGGCATGGTCAGTCCGCGCAACGCCTTCGTGAAGATGCTGACGTATTCGAAATTCATCGACACGGCCAACTCCTGCACCATTGTGGAAGATCTGATGGACGTTACTTGGGCGCTGCTTGAAAAAGATGCGACCGGCCTCTACAACGTCGCGAACCCTGGTGTCACGACGCCGTATCGCATCGCTGAGCTGCTCAAGACGCACGTGAAGCCGGAGATGTCCTTCGCAAAAATTTCCAAAGAAGAATTGAACCGCATGACGCTCGCCAAGCGCGTCGACTGCGTGCTTTCGATCAACAAGCTGGAAGCGGAAGGAATTACCATGCGTCCGATCGAGGAGCGTTTGGTCGACATTCTTTCTCTGCTGAAGCAGAATCTGAACTCCAGCGAGGCCGATGCAACTCTTCGCAAGACGGAAGAGGAGACTCGCGAAAAACTGGCTTTGGTTGAGTAAGCGACGAAAGGGCCCCTATCTTGACGAAATGGGGCTTTTTTGATACCGTCGTTTCCATCGTCCCGCCTGGAGGCGGGGTAGAAAGTGAGCCTATTTCCATGACCGTCGAAGTCGAAAAGCGCAGAGAGGGTGCGTACGCTCCTTGGACCATCGTCGCGGTTATCGCCTATGCCTCCATGGGGCTGATCGGCGGTTTTCTCATGGCGACGATCTGCCTGCTAACCGTCATCGCGGCCGTCGGCCTCGTTGTCTTCGCAGGCTACGCCATGGAGGGGGAGCATGGCTTGCACGTCCCCAAGTGGGAACAGGCTCGCTATGAGCGGTCTCGCGCGGAAGGCGCAAAGCACATACAGAACCTCCAGAAGTTCGGCTACTTGCCGAAGAACCTACCTGTCGACGCCGCCTGAATCAGGGCGGTTTTATTTTTTATGCTATACTGCAGGAGATATGAGCTACCGCAGACTGCAGGTCTACTTCTTCATGGCGGTCTTCGCCCTGACACTCGTCGTGGCCTTCTTGGTGTTCCGTCCGTACCTCAGTCTGATGGTCTTCTCCGGCATCTTGGCGGTTTTGATGCAGCCGGTGTATCGCTATTTGCGTAAGCACTTCCGTGGCAACTCGATGTTTGCGGCCCTTGCGACGGTCTTTCTAACGCTGGTCTTGATCCTCATGCCGCTGCTCTTCATCGTCGGCACGATGGTGACGGAAGCAGTGCAGCTCTTCAACACGGTGCGTCAACAAGTGAGCTTCGAAGACGTCGCTGATTCCTTGGCGAAGATTCTCGGGCCGGAACAAGCGAGCCTGATCGCGGCTGAAGCCACACGCGCCGTACGTGACGTCGCCTCCTACGTGCAGCCCGTCATTTCAAGTCTGACCTCGAACATCGCCGCCCTTTTCGCCGATACCTTCGCGTTTGTCCTCGGCTTCTTCATTCTCCTCATGGGCATGTACTACTTGCTCAAGGATGGCGGAGAATTCAAGCGCCAGCTTCTCGATCTCTCGCCCTTGGGCGACGAAGACGACACAACAATCATTGATCGCATCATGGACGCAATCAAGGCCGTGGCGTATGGCCAATTTGTTGTTTCGCTCATCAAAGGCTTTGTCGGCGGCGTCGCCTTCGTGGCCCTTGGTTTGCCGGCCCCCGTCTTCTGGGGCTCGATGATTGCGATGACGAACTTCATTCCCGCTATCGGCACCGCACTCGTGACCGTGCCGTTCACGATCTACTTGTTTGCCGTCGGGCGCTTGTGGTCCGGTTTGGCACTTGCGGTGATCAGCATGCTGATCATCGGACTCGTCGACAATTTCCTGACGCCGCAAGTCATGCGCTCCCGCATCAAGATTCATCCGATGCTGATCTTGCTCTCGATCCTTGGTGGCCTACAGTTCTTCGGCGCCTACGGCATTTTCTTTGGCCCTATTGTGCTGTCCGTCACGATCGCATTGATTGATATCTACAAAAAAGAATTCCGCTCTACGGTCGAAAAGATCGATGAGGTGTAGGGTTGACTTTTCTCTGAAAAGTTGCTGAACTTCTTTTGGATCCCTTTTGGTCCAAGGAGGATGGCTCATGTCCGAGGTGCCTTGGAAGATCGTGTCTTTTCAGAACGTACGCACGCCCGGCAAGCCGGGTCTTCTGACGATCGTCGAGCCCGCCAAGATCGCGGCTGGCTTCTTTCCGAATGATGCGGCTCCGCGCGTCTATTGGATCCGCAACGATGGTTCGGACTGGATCACGCGCGGCGGCCACTATCACCCAGAAGGCGGCAAGCGTGAGTTGCTCGTCGCGCTTGCGGGTCGGATCAGGTTTGAGCTGCACGCTGAGGGTGTTTGCGGCGACGTGTGGCTCGATCGTCCAGAGCTCGGTCTGCTCATCCCGTCCGGCGTCTGGCACCGCTTGCAGTTGAGCCCCGGTGCTCTTCTGCTCTCGATCGCGTCAACGCTGTATCGGCCTGATGAGTCTGTCAGCGCCAAACCCTGTGCCTGCGATTCGTCCGAGTCTTCCTAGGACTCGGTTTTTTGTTTGGTGCCGTTCCCACCTTTACGAACAAAGGCATTTCTGCTAGCGTTAAGAGCGAGTATGAAAGCTTTGATCACGGCGGGCGGCCGCGCAACGCGGCTCCGACCCATCACGCACACGATCAATAAGCACCTGATTCCATTGGCCAACAAGCCAATGATCTTTTACGCCATCGAAAAACTCGTCGCGGTTGGCATCAAAGAAATTGGTATCAGCGTCAACCCCGGAGAAGAAGAAATGCAGAAGGCTGTCGGCGACGGTGCACGCTGGGGCGTGAAGATTGTTTTTATCGAACAGAAGGGCGGCCCGCTCGGTATCGCCCACGTCGTCAACAATGCCAGGGATTTTTTGGGTGATGAGTCGTTCGTTTTTTATCTCGGCGACAACATCATCCTCGGTAGCTTGAAGCGTTTCGTAGAAAAATTTGAAACGGAAAAACTCAACTGCGTCCTGGCGCTTTCCAAAGTGAAAGATCCTCAGCGCTTCGGCGTGCCGCAGATTGAAGGTGGACGCATTGTTCGCGTTGACGAGAAGCCGTCAGAACCGAAAAGCGACTATGCCGTTACCGGCATTTACGTGTACGACAAGACGTTTTTCGAAGCGTTCGCGCACATTAAGCCGTCGTCGCGAGGGGAGTACGAAATCTCCGACATTCATACCTGGCTGATTGAAAACGGAAAATCGGTCGGTTACGAGGAGATCACGGGTTGGTGGAAAGACACCGGCAAGCCCGAAGACCTGCTGGAAGGCAATCAGCTGCTTCTGAATGAAATGGCCGACGAAGGCCGCGAAGGCGCGGAGATTGATACAACGGCCGTGATCCAAGGCAAGGTTTCGATCGGCAAAGGTACCGTGATCGGACCGAAAGTCTTGATCCGTGGACCAGTCGTGATTGGCGAGAATTGCAAAATCGAAAATTCGTACATCGGCCCGTACACGTCCATCGGACGCGGTGTCGAAATCTACAACACCGAAATCGAACACTCTGTCATCTTTGAAGATGTCGATATCAATTGCTCGAAGCGTATCGTCGACAGCTTGATCGGCGCGAACGCGACGATTTCCTCTGCGCATGCCACGCTGCCGCTGGGTCACAAGCTCGTGATCGGCGACAATGCTGTTGTAGAGATTTAAAAAACACCCCGACATGCGTTGGGGTGTTTTTATTTAACGCAGCCGTAGCTTCCAAAGGCCGTTTTCTCCGCCCTGCATGCCGAAGATAAACGCGGTGTCGCCGTTCGTGCTGATCGCGAAGCGGTACAGCTTTTGGAATTCGATGATCGGAAGCGTGATACGTCCGAAACGGTCCGTTGTTTCAATGCTGAAGATGGAGTCGCCAACGGCGTAAAGTGCGGTCCACTCCGGACGCTGCCATGACGCCTGTGTGATGGATTCGCTCAATCTGTCGATAAGTTCGTCCGTTCCGGAACGGGCGTCGTAGATGCGGATTTCCAAATCGCTCCAGTACAGCAAGCGTGAACCATCGGTTGACCAGACGCCATCGTGGCCTCGTCCTTCGAAAGCCGTCGGTCGGTCGCCGGAAGGATCGATCGTAAACAAACGATCGCCGGAAAGCGAAGCGTAGGTGATTTTCTTTCCGTTTCCGGCAACCGGCACGTACTTGGAGGAGGGGAGTTGAGCAATGGTCTCGGTCGTCGTGTCGCGCAAGCGGCGCCTCACCAGTGTCGGAGCGTCCTTGTCGAGAATGCCGTAGAGCGTGTCATTGGCGATGACAGGTGCCGTAATGGAAGGTCCGACATCGACGGCAGCGAGTAGTTCGGCGTCGATTTGGTACAGCGTGTTCTTTGCGACGCCGTAGAGGCGATCAGTGTCCTGTGCCCAAAAGACTTCAGTGAAGATGATCTCGGCCTCCTTCAAGAGATCGCGAACGCGCTCCGGATCGTTGGCGCTCCAAAGCAGGAACAATGGGCTTTTACCGGCGCGTTCAATCAGCAAGGTTCGTCCGTTTGGAGACCAGTGCAGGCGGAATGAAGTTGCGGGAGCGCTGGAGCGATAGGGAAGATAGGCCGTACCAATTTTTGTGTCGATAACGCTGAGTTCGGAGCCGGACGAGGCGGAAGCGACGACAGCGCCGTAGCGCACATCATTCGAAAAGGCCGTAGCGGCAGGAGTGCCAAGTGTCTTGATGGAGGTAGGCGCTTCGGTCCTAAAAAGCGAGATTTGGTTCAAAAAGACCGACTCTCGGCTGCCGACGGTCACGGTTTTTGTCCAGGGGTGATAGTTGGCCTTTTCGACACGTACGGTATATGTGCCCGGCGTAACCTTACTGATCTGTGTTGGGGTTTCCGTCTTTTGCGGCTTGTTATTCAGGCTAATACTGGCTCCTGCTGGCCTGGTTTCGACGACGACGACCCCCGTACGTTCAAGGCGCCCGCGCGTGAAATTATAACGATACCCGGCCGTTGACAGGATGACGGCCGGGGCGAGCAGGAAGAACGTCACGATGAACGTCCAGCTGAGAAATTGTCTTGCGCGTGGGTTCATGGCGGAGTATGCTAGCACCGACCAAATCGTACTATGAGCCGATTGCGAATTCAAGGCGGAAAAAAGCTCCGCGGTCGGCTTCAGGTGGCGGGTATGAAGAACGCCGCTACGCCGATCCTGGCAGCGACGCTGCTCACGGACGAACCGTGCGTCTTAAAGAACGTTCCTCGCATCCGCGATGTTGAGCGCATGCTCGACATTCTCCGAAGTCTCGGAGTCACGGTTGCTTGGAATGGAGACCACGAGTTGAAGATTGATCCGCGGAACGCTGATCCGGCGAAACTGGATCGTAAGGCGATGCGCAGCATGCGTTCGTCGGTTTTGTTTTTGGGACCGATGCTCTCGCGTTTTCATGAAATGGAATTGCCGGAGCCGGGCGGCTGCATTATTGGCAATCGTCCGCTCGACACACATCTCGTGGCGCTCACCTCGATTGGAGCGACCTGCGAGCGCGGAGCGGAAGGGTATCTCTTGCGTTCGACTGGACTCATCGGTCGCGAAGTTGTGTTGCCAGAATTTTCTGTCACCGCGACGGAAAATTTGATGATGGCTGCTTCGACGGCGAAGGGGCGTACGACCATCAAACTCGCGGCCGCAGAACCTCATGTCGAGGATCTCGGCGATTTCTTGAACAAGATGGGTGCACGGATCCAAGGTCACGGCACGCACACGATTCATATCGACGGTGTCGAGCGTCTGCATGGCGCAGAGCATGAAATTATTCCCGACCAGATCGAAGCTGGTACGTTCATGGTGGCGGCGGCGCTCACGCGCGGCGATCTTACGATCGAGCGCGTACGACCCGATCATCTCGATATCGTCACGCAGCGCCTCCGTGCGATTGGAGCGGTGGTCGAAGTCGGAAGTGACACGATTCGTGTTACGGCTCCAGGAACGCTCTCTGCGCTCAGCGGTGCTAATAAATATCAGTCATTGCCGTACCCTGGACTCCCGACCGATCTCATGGCGCCTTTTGGCGTCTTGGCCACGCAATGCGTTGGTACGAGCTTGATCCAGGAACCTCTGTACGAGGGGCGTTTCGGTTTCATCCAAGAATTGGTTAAGATGGGAGCGAATGCCACCGTCTGTGACCCTCACCGTGTCCTGATCTCGGGGCCGACCCCTCTCTATGGTCGGGAAATCCGTAGTTTGGACCTGCGCGCGGGCGTCACGCTGCTTTTGGCCGGCATCCTCGCCGACGGCGAAACCGTGCTCCATGAAGCTGAAATCATCGATCGCGGTTACGAGCGCATCGAAGCGCGCTTTGCCGAGGTTGGCGCAGTAATCATCCGCGAAGAAGATCACGCATGAATATTCCAGAAAACAATCGCGCGCGAAAAGCCGTCGGCGTTTACCTGGCGCTGGTCTTTGTTGTCGCGTCTTTCCTGTGGGGCTACCGCATGGGTGCGGGACGCGCCTCGCGTGGCCCAACCAGTTCCGCTTCCGGCAGTATTGAATTCGTAAACGCCGAACTTGATCGTTCCGGCGGCACGGTTGATTTCGAACAGTTCTGGGACCTCTGGTCCGTTATTCAGGATCGTTATGTCAAGCAGCCTGTCGACGAAAAGCAGATGTACTATGGTGCTCTGCGCGGTATGGTGGCGTCCCTCGGCGATCCGCACTCGATGTTCTTCGAACCGGTTGAATCCGAAGAATTCACCAAGCAGCTTTCCGGAAAGTTTGAAGGTATTGGCGCCGAAATCGGCATGAAGAAAGAAGAGTTGGTGATCGTAGCACCGCTCTCCGGTTCCCCGGCCGAGAAAGCCGGACTCAAAGCCGGCGATCATATTGTCGCGATCGACGAAGAGGATACGTTCGGCATGTCGCTCGACTTCGCGGTCAGTCATATTCGCGGCGACAAAGGCACGAAGGTGAAGCTGACCATTCTGCGCGGCAATGAAACATCACCACGTATCTTCACGATCACGCGCGACACGATTGCCATTCAAAGCGTGAAGGCGACGTTCGTTACTTCTGCGAAAGGGAAGAAGCTCGCTGTCATCACGGTCACGAATTTCAATGGTGATACGTTTGATCGCTTCTTGGATGCCGTGACGCAAATTCGCGGACGCGACATCGACGGCATCGTGCTCGATCTTCGCAACAATCCTGGAGGCTACTTGGATGTGTCCGTGCAGATGCTCGGCGAGTGGGTCCCGGGAGAAACAGCCGTTTCCGAACGCTTCTCGGATGGCACGAGCGACACGCATGAAGCGACCGGTCGCGGACGTCTTAAAGATATTCCTACGCTTGTCTTGGTGAACGGCGGCTCGGCTTCCGCTTCGGAAATCGTTGCGGGCGCGCTTCAGGATCTCGGCAAAGGTGTGTTGATCGGTACGCAAACCTTCGGCAAGGGCTCCGTCCAGGACTTGATCGATCTGGGCGACGGTTCCTCGGTCAAGCTTACGATTGCTGAATGGCTGACTCCGAAAGGCAACAACATCAACGTGAACGGCATCACGCCCGACTACGTTGTTGAGCGCACGGAAGAGGATTACGAGAATGATCGTGACCCGCAGCTTGAGGCTGCCAAGGCTTGGTTCGATGGTGTTGTGCCGCCACCGGCTCCGAAAAAGACTTCAAGAAAATAGTATGGAGCCCCAGCAGCCACAAACACCTGCCACGCCGTCGCACCGTAAGCACCGACCTGATCCTCGCCGGAGCCGTGTTCGGAGGAAAGGCCCGCCGCGCGTGCAGGTCGAAATTTCTGCGGGTGGCATCGTCTACAAGCGCACGCGCAAGGGCTTGAAGATGTCACTCATGCTTGACCCGTTCAGCAAATGGACGTTCGCCAAAGGGCACGTTGAGCCGGGGGAGACGATCGAGCAAGCGGCGCTTCGCGAAACCGCCGAAGAAATGGCATTGCGTGGACTCAAACTACGACTGCCGCTCGGCACGATCGATTTCTGGTTTCGCGAGAAATACCGGCCTGGAAGCAAAGGCATGCTCGTGCATAAATTCGTGCATTACTTTTTGATGGAAGCCCCCGCGGGGGAGTGGGGCTCTCCGCAAAAGCACGAAAAGATCCGTCAGATCATCTGGGTCGATCCGCGAGAAGCGATGTCGAAATCGAGTTATGAGGACGTGCGTCCCGTGCTCGAGAAAGCACTCATCACGCTCGGTGTTCGAAAACCGCCAGCTTCTGATGTCTCACCTGAAAGAGGAGGCGCTGCCTCCGGCGCAAAGCCCAAAAACGACAAACCTCGAACCTAAACGTTTCTCGCATGTCTAAGTTCATCTTCATCGTCGGTGGCGTCATGAGCGGTGTCGGCAAGGGCACGGCTACGGCTTCGATCGGCCGCATTCTCCAGTCGAAAGGGTTCCGGGTCACGGCGGTGAAGATCGATCCGTATATTAACGTCGACGCTGGCACGATGAATCCCGTCGAACACGGAGAAGTGTTTGTTACGGAGGATGGCGATGAAACCGATCAAGACATCGGCAACTACGAACGCTTCCTCGACACCGACATCACATCGGTGAACTACATGACGACCGGACGCATCTACCGCGAAGTCATCGAGCGCGAGCGTAATTTGGAATACGGCGGACGTACGGTCGAAGTCGTACCACACGTACCAGAAGAAATCATCCGCCGCGTGAAGCGCGCGGCTAAGGAAGCGAAGGCGGATATCTGCCTCGTCGAAATTGGCGGCACTGTTGGGGAATACCAGAACATCCTCTTCCTCGAGGCGGCGCGCATGTTGCGTCTCAAGAACCCGAAGGACGTACTGTTTGTGCTCGTCTCGTATCTGCCGATCCCGTACAACCTCGGTGAGATGAAAACCAAGCCGACGCAGTACGCCGTCCGCACGCTGAACTCGGCGGGTATCCAGCCTGACTTCATCATCGCGCGTGCCGCTAAACCGCTCGACGAACCGCGCAAGCGCAAGCTTTCGCAGTTCTGTTCGATCGACGAGCGCGACGTGATTTCCGCTCCAGACGCCGCCTCCATTTACGACGTGCCGCTCAACTTCGAGCGCGACCAGGTCGGCAAGCGCATCTTGTCGAAGTTCGGTTTGCGTCAGCGTCGCCGCGTCGACTTGAAAGACTGGGCAAGGCTGGTGAAGACGATTCACTCCGAGAAAAAACCGGTGAAGATCGCGATCGTCGGAAAATATTTCTCAAGCGGCGACTTCAACCTGACGGACGCCTACATTTCCGTCATCGAAGCGGTCAAAGCGGCGGCTTGGCACAACAACTCCGACCCGCAGCTCGACTGGCTCGACTCAGCTGAATTCGAATCGAACCCCGAAAAGCTCAAAGAACTTTCCAAATACGACGGAATTTTGGTGCCCGGCGGTTTTGGCAGTCGCGGCATCGAAGGTAAGATCAACGTCATTCGTTACGCCCGCGAAAAGAAGATCCCGTACTTCGGCTTGTGCTACGGCATGCAGCTCGCCACGATCGAATTCGCGCGCCACGTGGCCGGTCTTGAAGACGCTAACACCGCCGAGGTAAATCCGAACGCGGCGCACCAGATCATTCACATCATGCCGGACCAGGAAGCGATCGTACGCAAAGGCAAATACGGCGGCACGATGCGTCTTGGTGCGTACCCCTGCGTGCTGACGCCCAAAACCCACGCTCGCGCCGCCTATGGCAAGCGCGAAATCTCTGAACGCCACCGCCATCGCTACGAATTCAACAACGACTATCGCGAGCGCCTCGAAAAAGCCGGTCTCACGATTTCTGGTACCTCGCCCGACGGACTCCTGGTCGAAATCGTCGAGCTGAAGAATCATCCGTTCTTCGTCGGCGTGCAGTTCCATCCGGAATTCCTGTCGCGCCCGCTCCGACCGCACCCGCTCTTCAACGCGTTCATCAAGGCGGCACTCAAGAAATAAAAAAAAGCCTCAAAGTTGGACTTGAGGCGGAAGAAGAGTTTTGCGCAGCGCGTCAGAGATGCGCTGCGCTTCTGTTTTGCCGGCAGACGTGATGGAGAAGAACGTGCGCGGATGTCCTTCACGACCTCGGCGAAGCGGCGCCTTCTCCTGCGTGCTTTCCACGAGACCGCTTTTCAACAGTCGGTTGAGGCCGTTATAGAAAGTGTTCTTGGTCGGCGGCGGCGAGGGCGTCATGCGCGCCGCTAGGCGCTTCCGAAGTTCGAGAGCGTCTCCGATACCGCGACAGAGCTCGAGCAAGATCAGTGTTTCGCTTGCAGCGGGGGCGAGAGGTCGTGTCATGGGCGCTCCTTGGAATCGAACCTAGCGCAGAATGGCACCTGAGTCAATCCGACACACAGCGTTGCCAGCGACACGGAGAAGTGGTAGCTTCCGACTAGGAGGTGACCTTTGACGTTCCAACGCAGACAGACGTTTTCCGTGCGCATCAGACCCGACGATCGGTACGAAGATCTCCTGGCGGCCGCGAACGTCGCGCTCGAACAGGATCCTGTGTTCGGCGGCCTGGATCGCGTCAGCGATCACTTCCGACTCGAAGTGATTTCAGAGCTGAGGATCGTCTCGATCACGCTCTTCGCGCTCGTGCGACCACGTGCACTGAGCATCAGCGACATCCGTGCTCTCGAGTTGTTGATGGAGGAGGGGCATGAGCCGATTTCTTCGCACGCGTTCCTGGCCCTGCTCGGGCAGTACCCGGAGGCGGGGTGCGTGGCCACTGGTCTCACGCTGCCGCAGCCGGTCCTGATGAACGGCTACGTCGGCCTGCTGCGCTTCATGTACCGCAAAGAGAGCAAGCAGAAACGCACGCTCGGTTTCTTTCCGGCGCGGAGGCTAGGGAGACGCAGTTCTGCAGCAGGCCTCGGCGAGTACGAGCTCTTCGCCGGCGAGCCGGCACAAGAAGCGACGGCATCAATTTCTGCAGAGGAATGCTGACTCCCGGTCATGGCCGGGAGTTTTTCAATACGAAAAAACCGGCCTTCATGAAGGGCCGGTTTTTTCTTACTTGGCGCTTTTCTCGTCAACGTGGACGTACGTCCGCGCTTTCAAGGTGCCGTCGAAACGGCGAGCCTTGCGAGTGACGAAGCGAACCTTGCCGTGCGCCGTTGCGAAGATCGTGTCGTCTCCGGCGCGCTTGGTGTTCAGGCCCGGGTGGACCTTGGTACCGCGCTGGCGAACGATGATCGCTCCGACTTTGGCCACCGAGCCGCCAGAGAGCTTGACGCCCAAGCGCTTGGAGATGGAATCGCGGCCAAGTTGTGTAGAGCCGCCTGCTTTTTTTGTTGCCATACCAGAGTGTTTTAGGTCCCTTGGGGTTCGAATTGCTCCGAACGGCCCGGGACGATAGGGGCAGTATAGGGAAGGTCGGTGGAACTGTCAACCCCATAAAGACCGGGCTTGTCCACCGGGTAACTACCAGGTTCTAAAGGCAAAATACCCATATTTCTAAGGAACTTCAAGACCTGTCGCCGATAGTTCTGGTGCGAGGCGCTTCCAACCTCGGCTTCAACTGTTAAATAGTCGCCCAAAGCCTCGGTACGATCGAGGTGGATGAGGTATTGGCATTGGCGCCACGTTTCGCGTGAGAAGCGGACGCGGTCGACGGCTTCAAACCCTAAAAGCTCCAAAAGACGCTGGCAGGCTCGATAATCCAAAACGACGGTTTCCGGCGCATCGGACAGAGCACTTGGGTGCGTGCAACTAAGGCGCGTAACGGTGTCCTGGCGGCGCAAACGAGCCGTGATGTTATCAGGGCCCCGAAAGAGGGAATCGTCGATCTGAGAGCGTTTTACGGGGTTGCAGACGGTGCGCAGAGCTTCGCGCGCCGAGGAAGCATCAACAGGTAGGACAAACTCACGCTTTGCCATATCAAGGCTTTCTCACAAGGACGCGATTGAAGGCGTGCGCTTCGGTGCCGTCGTAGGCCAGAATCGTCACCCCGGGTAGATGCCGCTTCAGCAAATCTTCGATGTCTTGGCGGCGCCAGCCAGTGCGATAGACGCCTTCGGGCGCGGGAACGAGCGCTGGGTTCGTCACGAAATCAAAAAAGAAATATCCTTGCGCTCGAAGAATCCTCCAAATATGCGCCAGCGCGGAGGCGAGCTGCTCGGATTCGAGTTGGGAGAGCACGGCACCTCTTGAAATAACAACATCGAACTCCGCGTCCAGGAAGGGGAGAGAGGAGGCGTCGCCGCGCACGAAGATACCTTTTGGATATTTGTTCCGCGCTGCGCGAAGCATGCTCGTTGATCGGTCGAGGAACGTGACGGACGCCACGCGCTTCCAAAGCGGCCAAGATGCTTCCCCTGTGCCGCAGGCGAGATCAAGGAGGCGGTACGATTTCGTGCGGTTTCCAATTTTGAGCGCACGTTTCAAGAACCAGTGGAAGCGCCTAAAGCTTTCCTGATGGTTCGTGAAGGATGAAGCGTCGGCGAGCAGCGCATCCCAGCGCGGCGCGACGGCGTCCCAGTAGGGCGGTAAGGGGTCCATAGAAGTGGATAACATATCGTGCGCATTGCCTATCACACCTGTTCATAAAGTGTCAAGTGTTTGACACTTTTGAAGAAACATGCTATTCTGTGACTACGATATGGATTCCGTCCAAAAACAATTGGAAGAGCTGGGTCTCAGCGCCAACGAGGTAAAGGTCTATACGGCCTCTCTTGAAATTGGCGCGGCCACCGCCCAGCAGCTCGCCGCCAAAGCCGCCGTCGTCCGCCCGACCGCCTACGTCGCCATCGGCGGCCTCGTCAAACGCGGTCTCATGAGCTCCCACACAAGGGGGAAGAAGCAGTTTTTTCAGGCAGAACGCCCCGCCCAGCTTTTGCGTCTCGTTGAAGAAGAAAAAAAGAAACTCTCGGAACGCGAATCAAAGCTGAAATCGTTGTTGCCAGGACTTGAATCGCTAATTTCAGTTACGGGTGAGAAGATGGAAGTTAAATACTATGATGGTTGGGACGGGCTTAAAATTTTACAAAAAACGCTGATTGATTCCGGGGTAAAGAGTTTTGATGTCATGATGTTTCAGAGCGTGGCAATCGTTGGGTATAACAAATTGCCAGCAGATAAATCTGTTAACTACAATCTTGACCTTAACGCAAAGCGAATTTCAAAGCGTCAACTAATGATCGGTGACCCCCGCAGGCTTAAGACTTGGAGGCCATTCGTTAAAAACCTAAGGTCGCAATACAAAGTATTATCAAGTAACGATACGAAGACGAGTAGCGAAGTTGCGATTTTTGGTGATTATATTGTGTTAGTTTCGTACGCAGAAGTCCCCCACGGCTGTATTATCAAGAATACAGATACGGCAAAGTTGGCCAAGATCATGTTCGATACAATCTGGAATTCAAATGCGGCAAAGAATTTACATCCAAGATAATGTTTGTTAGTATAAACAGGTTGATAAATTGGCTGACCTCATTTTTGGTATGAAATCGTTTGCACGCGAACTTGAAAAGTTGGGATTGTCTGACAAAGAAGCCTTGGTCTATCTGGCCTCTTTGGAATTAGGTCCATCTCCAGTGCAGGTTATTGCCAGAAAAGCCGATGTAAATCGTGCGACTACATACGTAATGATTGAGGCGTTACTACAAAAGGGTCTGATGAGCACTTTTGAAAAAGGAAAAAAGTCACTATACACCGCGGAAAAGCCTGAGAGGCTGCACCGTATTGTGCATCATGAACGCGCAGTTGTTGATGAAAAAGAGTCGGTTATTAAACGACTGCTACCTGATCTTGAAGCTATATCTGATGCTGCAGGAGAGAGGCCAAAGGTTTCTTTTTATGAAGGTGAGGAGGGTTTAGAAGCGATGAGGGAAATTTTCTTTGTATCAAATGCGACACATATCGATGATATCGTGTCGATTGATGATATTCGACACCTGCTCCCTGAGAACCATTGGAAAAAACACAACAAGCGTATGTCCGAAAGAAAAATTAAAGGTCGAGTTATTTTTTCTTCTGAGACAAAATATGATCCGCCCTCCGAGGGAGGTTCACATTGGCAGTACCGCAGGCTTTCAAAGAACCAGTTTCCTATGCACGGTGAGCTCACTGTTTACGGTGACATGGTCTCTATGGTTGCCTTGAAGGGCAAAATTGTCGGGGTCATTATCCATAGTAAAGAAATGGCGACAATGGTACGAACACTTTTTGAGCTTGCATGGATGCAGGCAGGTTTGGCAGAAACAAAATAGAGCCGGGTGATCAACCTTGGCTCAATTGAAGTGGATGAGAATACCCATTTTCGTTCTCGATTCCTTCCCACTTGTAAGTGAGTCAGGCTCGGAAAATTATGGGTCTGCGTGCTCGGTCGTGGACCGAGTGAAGGAGCGATGGCGGGGATATGCCATGCTCTTTCGGCAGAATGGTTCCACCTCGAGCATGACGAGAGAATATACGTGGAAAAAACGATTCTGTCAAGAGTGCCGCTGTGCATCATGAAAAACGCCCGTCGATTGACTTCGATGGGCGTTTTCTTTAACGTAAGGCAACGCGAGTCCCATCACAACTTGTCAGGAGTTCCACGATGCGAAACCCACGGAATTGGCTGTTTGCCTCTGATGTCGACGGTACTTGGACGACCAAGAAGCAGACGGCGTTGGTGCAGGTCGTGGACGACTACGCCCTGCCATCCGAAGCCAACGATGAGATGATCGCGCTCCGTGCGCGCTTCACGACGCCGGCCTCTACTGGTCGGTTGACACCAGAACAGGAGATGGAGTGGCTTCAGAGGACGCTCGACATGTATGTCACCCATCGCGTGACACGTCAGGCGTGGCAAGCCGCGCTCGACAACGTTGTCTTGCGCGACGGAGTCGTCGAGACGTACGCCTGGTGCGTGTCCGTTGGGCTTCGCACCTGCGCCGTCTCCTATGGTTGCGCTGATTTCATCGAGTACATCGCGATGCGTCACGGCCTCCAGATCGACGCGGTCTACGCGGGTCGCTTGATCCATGACGGTGATCTCGTCGTCGGTTACGTCGAAGAGACGCTGACGATTCCGGAGCAAAAGGGTGAGCGCTCGCGCCACTTTGCGGACACGCACGGCGTGCCGCACGAACGTCTCATCGGCGCCGGTGACACTGGCGGTGACCGGCATATCGGTCACCTCAAGGAGCACCGAATCGGCATTGCGGAAACCGACGAGGCCGCCGAGAAGCTTCGCGCGCTCGACATCATGGGAGAAGTGCACGTGACGAATTCGTTCCACCCCGTGCTTGATTCCATCAAGCGTCGCATCGGCCTGCCCTGAACTGTCTCAGGTCAGGCTTTTTCATTTGAGTGCGACACACTTTACAAAGATACGAAAAACCGCTATCCTCGTTCGATATGCACGCGAAACTCGACGAGGTTCTTGAACAGATCCGGCCAGCCGTGCGCGCGCATGGTGGCGAGATTGAAATCGCTTCGATTGATGAAGTTGCGGGCATCGTCAAATTGAGTTTTCGCGGCGCTTGCGGACACTGCGCGCTTGCTCCCGTGACGCTTAAACTCGGTGTCGAACCGCTTCTCAAAAAAACGTTTCCTTGGATCACCTCCGTAATTGCCGAATAAGTATGGAACGCATTGCGTATCTCGATAACGCTGCCAGTTCGCCGCTTCGACCAGAAACCGTCGAGGCGTTTTCGGCGTCGCTTGAAACATACGCGAATCCGTCAGCCATTCACGCCCTCGGCCAAGAGGCGCGCAAACGCGTTGAAACAGCGCGTGTGTCCGTCGCAGCTCTTGTTGGAGCTGATGTGTCTGAAATTGTTTTTACGTCCGGCGCGACGGAGGCGAACAACCTGGCTCTGCGCGGCATTCTTGAGTCTCTGCTGAATGCTGGTGAGCGCCCACACGCGATTACGACAGCACTTGAGCATGCTTCGGTGTTGAAAACATTTGAATCACTTGCGGCGCGTGGACTTGAGCTGACCATTGTGGCGCCAGGCAAGGATGGCGTTGTGCGTGTTGAAGATATTCTCTCGGCGGTGCGTGCCGAAACAATGCTCGTGTCGGTTATCGCTGCCTCCAATGAGCTCGGTAGCCGGCAACCGGTGGAAGCGATCGGCAAGGCCTTGGCTGCATTGCCGCACAAGCCGTTTTTCCACGTCGATGCGGTACAAGCCGTTGTTTCGACTGACATAACGATGTCCTCGACGCGCGCGGATGTTCTGACGATTTCCGCACATAAGATCGGCGGGCCGAAAGGTGTTGGCGCGCTCGTGATCCGCCGAGGTGTAAAACTCGCTCCGCTACTGACCGGTGGTGGGCACGAGAGCGGTTTGCGATCCGGCACGGAAAATGTTCCCGGTATTCTTGGGTTCGGCGCGGCCTCCGAAGCATTGCAGCGCGCGCGTGTTTCCGAGATTGAGCGGTATCAAAAACTGCGCGCGCGTTTTTTGGAAGCGCTTCCGTCGGGTGCCAAGGCGCTGCTTTCGCCTGAGACGCCGGTGGCGCCTCACGTGGTTACGATCGAATGCCTTGGCAAGGAGAATGATTGGATCGTGCTCTTGTTGAGCCGTGTCGGTGTCATGACTGCGGCGGGTTCCGCGTGCAAATCCGGCAGCCGTGAAGCTTCGTTGATCGTGAAAGCGCTCGGTCTTGATGATGCGCGCGCGAAATCCGTCGTGCGAATTAGTTTCGGATGGGCTTCAGAAGAAAAAGACGTCGATCTTTGCATCGACGCCCTTCGAAACGCGCTTGCGCGTTAGGCTTATTTTTTTGGCGCGTCGAACGGATTCGCGAGGCCAGCCGGTACGTCCGGCAAATTCGTACGGGCTTCCAGACGGTCAACGGCCGCTTGGAATTTTTTTGTCTGCAGGCCTTTGAGCGGATCCGGCGCAACATGGGAACGTACGTCGCCGATCAAGGCTGAACTGTAAGCAACGTAGACGTAGCCTAGAAACGCCAAGAACAGCACGAGGATAAAGAGTAGACCCACGTTGAAGATGCGATTGATCGCGGTGGCGGAAAGCGTCTTTTTCATAGAAGCCCTTTGGGAGGCACGGCAATCGAACCGTGGACGTCAATCGACAGTATGGGAGGACCGTCCGAGCTGCCGCCGGGACGAACCGTCATGGACTCGATGATCATGAGTGTCGGAAGTTTTTCGAGATCGATCAATGTCTGAAGCGATTCGCGGAACAGGCCTGTCAACGTGAGATCGAAACGCTTTTCAAGCTCAGGTGCGACAGGCTTCTCGGCCTTTGAAAGCTGAAGACGTTCCGTAACGCCGTTCTCCGCCGCTAACGCTTCAACGGCGGTAATAAAATCCAGCTCGTGACCGGCGGGAACGAATTGCGTCGTCAAAAGCTTCATCGTTTCGCGAGTTTCCACAACCTTGGTTTGGCTCGCAAGCAAGTTCTTACGATTCGTGTACTGGGCTTCCAATTCAGCCTGAGCTGTCAGGATACTTTGCCGCAAGCCGCGCACGTCAGTAAGCGTAGGTACAATCAAGAAGACGGCAATACCGATCAGGGCGATGGCGCCGCTGACGGCCATGAGCGCGACGGTAAGTTTAGCGCTTTGGAGTTTCATGGTGTGGCTTCGTACGCTTCTTTCATCGCATCAGCATTCAGCTGGATCGCGAATTGGAAATCGACGTCCGTTTTGCGAAGCAGGTTGGAGATGGGGGAGTCGAGCTGTTTGATAAACGGCGACTTTTTCAGCGCGGTTTCGTATGACAAAAGGTCGTCGCGCTTGGCCGCGACACCGGTCACCTCCAGCAGAGACCCTGGAATATCAAAACGGAGACTCGTGACGGCGATGCCTTCGGGCGTGCGTTCGGCGATATCGCGAACCAGAGAAGACGGCGAAATCGCCATGCGTTGCAACGTTTCGATCCGAGCAATTTGCTGTTCAAGCGCTTTGACGCTGTCGTTGACTGTCAGATACTCGGCGGTCAAAATCTGGCGCGCCTCGATCTCCGTCAGGTTTTTGGAAAGCTGAATCTTCGTAAGGATGAGCAAAATACCGGACAAGAACGTGAAAAACACGAGCGTAATCATCAAGCGCTCGATCAAGGAGTAGAGAACGCGCATGCGCAGCGCGTCTTTTTGAGCGGGTGAAAGAAGGTTAAGCCCGATCATACTTTTTTCTTGCGAGCTGGCTCCTGCAACGCTTGCCGTAGTGCCAGGCCGATCGACGTCGTGGAGCTTAAGAGAACCTCCGGCGGCAAGGAGGAGTGACCGACATCGATATTCGCCCACGGTTCAGCCTTTCGGACGGGTGTCTTGATGATCTCCGTCAGGAGTTCGTCCATGCGCGCCATGTTCGCGCCACCACCGCACAGAATAATCTCATCGAGCGCGCGGCCGTTCGGAAAGTGGTCGCGATAAAACTCGACGGCGTCGCTGATGCGACTGGCCATCTCAGAAATGAACGGTTCCATGATCTTCCAAAGACCAGTGCCACATTTGTGGGCGTCGACGCCGCATTGCCGTTTGGTGCGCTCGGCTTCGGCAATATCGACGGACAAGGCTTCGGAGATGCGTTGCGTTACCGCATCACCAGAAAGTGGAATGCTCACAGTAAATTGAATCGTGCCCTTGTCGTAGACAATCAAGCTCGATCGGGTGGCGCCGAAATCAATAATACCAATCGCGCGCGTACCGTCGTCGCTCTTTGGAATCACGCTGCGCACGATCGCTTGCGCTTCGATTTCGAAGGCGACTGGTACGAGCCCCGTGGCTTCAAGGATCGCGGAAAAACCATCAACGACCAACTTTGGCGCGGCGCCAATCGTCACACTCATCGGTTTTCCGACAATAACGGTGGCGGGGTCTTCAAGATGCTGCCAATCGATGTAGAGATCAGCGATCGGCGTTGGAATGTGGAGTTCGGCCTCGGCGAGGATGGCGCGAGGAATATCTTCGGCCTTCTCCGGTTTCTTCACGTTGATAACTTTGATGAACGTGCGAGTTTCCGGCAACGAAACGATGGCGCCGCGGGTTACGCGTCGACCGTAAGCCTTCTTGAGGAGATTCTTTAAATGCGTGACGACTTCGTCGGGTTTCTTGAATTCACCGGCAACAACGAGACCATCCGGCAGCCGTTCTTCCGCATAACGATGCAATTGAAGCGATCGGCGGTAGAAAGGGCCTTTGCGGATTTCAACCAGCCTGAAAACGCGCTCGCTCACGTCGAGTCCGATGGCGTTATTTGTCGGGTCAGAAAAAAGAATCATGGTTCCTCCAGTTGTCACCAGTATACCGGAAAAACGCTCCACAGCGCCATGCGCGCCCGGCGCACGGCAAGCTATTGTCCGAACTGTGAAGTGAGCGCGTAGATTGGCGTGATGATGGCGAGCGCGATGCCGCCGACGGCGCCGCCGAGGAAGATGATGAGAACCGGTTCGATAATCGAAGAAAGACTACCCATGATGCCGTCGACCTGCTTTTCGAAAAACTCCGCGATTTCTTCAAGCATCTGGTCGACCGTACCGGCGCGCTCTCCGACGGCCGTCATTTGAATGACGAGCGGGGGAAAAAGTTTTGGTGAAAGTTCGAGAACGTGGGAAATCGTTTCACCTTTCTTGACGGCTTCGGCCATTGCGAGACAAGCGTCTCGATAATAGACGTTGCGGACGATGTCCGACGTGATCGTCAGCCCTTGTACGATCGGAATGTCGGTACGAAGCAGTGCCGAAAGGGTACGGGTGAAGCGGGCGAGGTTGATCTTTTGAATGATGGGCCCGATGATCGGCATGCCCAAGAGGATGCGGTGCCAGATGCGCTTGCCGAGCGGGCGCTTAACCGCCCAAGAGAACGCGCTGGCCAGTGCGATCGCGCCAATGATCAGGAACGGCCAGTCGTTTTTCAAAATATCTGTCGCGGCGATAAGCATGCGAGTTGGCAGTGGTAGTTCCACGTCGCCCATCTCGTTGAAGATCGAAAGAATTTGCGGCACGACGAAGATCATCATGCCGAGACCGATCAGCATCGTGGCGCTCAAGACGACGATCGGGTAGGTCATCGCGCTTTTGACTTTCGAGACGAGCTCGTAGTCTTTGCGCATCTGCATCGTCAACTGTTCGAGCGTTTTTTCGAGCGTGCCGGAGATTTCACCGGCAGCGATCATGTTGATGAAGATCGGCTCGAAAACGTTGGTAAAGCGCCCAAGGGCTTGGGAAAGGCTCTTGCCTTGTTCGACGTCGGAATTCAGCTCCGTAATGACGAAGCGGAAGCCTTTATCTTCGGTTTGGAGTGCGAGTGTATGGAGCGCTTCGGTCAGCGACAAGCCGGCCTTAATCATCACGCGCAGGTTTTCGGTGAAGAAAATCTTTTGCGGAAGCTTGACCCGCAAGAAGCGGCGGCGCAGCCCCTCGATCGAAAATGTCGCGACAGTGTCAGCCATGTTATTCCTTGGTCACGCGCATGATTTCTTCGAGCGACGTTACGCCTTTGATGGCTTTGGTGAAGCCGTCTTCAACAATGCCGATCATGCCTTCCTTGTCAGCAGCGGCGATAATTTCGGCGTTCGAGCCGTTTTTGCTGATCAGGTCCTGGAGCGTTTTGCTGACTTCAAGTACTTCATAGATGCCGACGCGACCCTTATAGCCTTCGTCGTTGCACTGCTTGCAACCAGCGCCGCGATAGAAATCGACTTTGTCGAGTGTTTCTCCCTTTTGAAGGAAGCCGTCGCGCTGCATTGCGGCGGTAACCGTCGGAATATCGTAGAGCTCAGAGATTTCCTTGAGCTGTGTTTTCGAAAGCTTGTACGGCTGTTTGCATTCCTTGCAGACTTTACGCACGAGACGTTGCGCGATGATCATGTTGCAGGTGAAGGCAACAAGGAAACGCGGCACGCCCATGTCGACGAGGCGGGGGAGCGAGGTGACGGAGTCGTTGGTGTGAAGGGTGGCGAACACCAAGTGACCGGTCATGGCGGCGTTGGTGGCAATTTCGGCGGTTTCGCCGTCGCGGATTTCGCCGACCATGATGATGTTCGGGTCCTGACGCAGAAGTGTACGCAAGCCGATCGCGAAGGTAAAACCGATTTTCGGGTTGACTTGCGATTGATTGACGCCGTTCATGCGGTATTCGACCGGGTCCTCGATTGTCGAAATGTTGACGCCTGGCGTGTTGCGCAGCGACAAGATCGAATAGAGCGTCGTTGTTTTTCCTGAACCGGTCGGGCCGGTTACGAAAATGATGCCGTGTGGTTTGGCGATGTTGCGCTTTACGGCGTCGAGGTGTTTATCGGCAAAACCGAGCTGTTCGAGCGTGAGCGCCTGTGCTGTTTCCGAAAGGAGACGCATGACGACTTTTTCGCCGTCCATGACAGGTAGCGTCGAAACACGAACGGAATATTTGTAACCCGCGCCGCTGATTTTCATACGGCCATCCTGCGGCAGGCGATGCTCGTCGAGTTTGAGGTTCGAAAGCACCTTGATACGCGCCAGAATGCCAGCTTGAGCGTTTTTTGGCAGCGTCATGACATTGCGCAAAATACCGTCGACGCGATAGCGCACGGCGAGATCCTGCTCCGTCGGTTCGATGTGGATATCCGAGGCGCCTTCAAACACGGCGTGTTCGAGCAGTGATTCAACGATGCGAACCACCGGTAGGTCTTGGGCGAGTTCGCGAAGTTTCTGCTGATCGGTTTCTTCGCCTGTTGTTGTGACCTTGGCAATGTCTTCAAACTCGGCTTTGAGCGAGCGTTTGTACTGTTTGATGATTTCTCGCAGCGCAAACGGGGTCGTAACGTGCACCTGCACTTCTAAACCAGTCTTGTGCTTCAAGAATTCAATCGTCTGCAAGTCTTCTGGGTCGAGCGCCGCGACTTTTAAAAGGGATTCGCCCTTATCGAAGGGGACGATGTCGTGCGTCGTAGCGATGGGTTCCGGAACCAGGTCGAGAAAGTCTTTGCGTACCTGAACGCCTTTCAAGTCGACGAACGGTACTTTGAAATATTCCGCAATGACGCGATAGAGCGTTTCTTCCGGCATCTTCGCGAGCAGCGTCTCTTCAAGACGTACGTGTTTCTCTTTGGCCGCCGCGACAAGATCTTTAATCTCCTGCGGTTTCAGGGCGCTCGAGGTCGTTAGGATTTTCTGCAGCAAGGCGTCGCTATACATACCTTGATAGTATAGCGCATTTCGGGTACGCTTTACATCAGTATGTTCGTCGGATTGTTCGAACGCTATCGTCTGCACGCGCGCGAGGCACGGTTCGTCCGCTTCGCGCTGTTGTTGTCTCTAGGGCTGAATCTCTTGGCCTGGGGGATTGCGCTTTGGTTCGTCGTGCCGCGCTTGGCGACGAGTCCGTTCTTCGCCTTACACTATTCTGTGTACTTCGGCGTCGACCGCATCGGTCCGCCTTGGGGGCTCCTGCGCACGCCGCTTCTCGGTCTCGCGCTGTTTGCAGCAAACCTTGCGATCACGTTCCGTTTGTACCGCACAGAACGTTTGGCCGCCGCGTTTTTCATGGCCCTGACGCTTCTTCTAGAGGGATTGATCCTTGTGCTGACCTTCCTTTCGATTCTCTTGAACCTCTGACATGAACTCCGCAATTTCGATTCTTGTTGTTTCGGCGGCGGCCTTCTCGGTCGCGATGTTCGCAACGCCGGCCGTCACGAAACTTTTGAAACTGCTCAAACTTGGGAAACAGATTCGTAGCGAAGCTTCCGCGCCGATCTTCTCAAAGCTCCATGCCGCCAAGAGCGGCACGCCGACCATGGGCGGCATCCTTATATGGGGAGCGGTGCTGGCGCTGGCGTTCGTTCTATCGCTCACGGCCAACATCCTGCGCACCGAGCCGTGGATCTCACTCAACTTCATCTCGCGTCGCGAGACGCTCCTGCCGTTAGCCGCACTCTTTTTCGCGGCGATCGTTGGGTTGGTTGATGATTATTTGAACGTGCGCAAGATTGGCGCCGACGGAGGTGGTCTCAAAGTGTGGCACCGTCTCGTTTCGTATTCCGTGATCGCCGTCGTCGCGGCCTGGTGGTTCTACTTCAAGCTCGAATGGGACGTGCTGCGCGTGCCGTTCGTCGGAATCGTCGAAGTTGGCCCGTGGATGATTCCGCTTTTCATTTTCATCATCATCGCCACCGCGTTTTCAGTGAACGAAACCGATGGCCTCGATGGTCTTGCCGCTGGCACGCTCCTTACTGCGTTTGCTGCCTATGGCGCGATCGCGTTTCTCCAAGACAAGCACGAGCTCGCGACGTTCTGCGCCGCGATCGTCGGCGCGCTTCTTGCATTCCTCTGGTTCAACATCAACCCCGCGCGCTTCTTCATGGGGGATACGGGTGCTATGTCGCTCGGCGTGACGCTTGGTATCGTCGCTATGCTGACGAACAGCTTGCTGCTTTTGCCGATCATCGGTTTGGTATTCGTGCTTGAATCACTTTCGGTGATCATCCAGGTGGTTTCGAAAAAAATTCGTAAGAAGAAAGTGTTCCTGTCCGCGCCGATTCATCATCATTTTGAAGCGAAGGGCTGGCCGGAGGCCACGATCGTTATGCGTTTTTGGGTGGTTGCCGCCGTGTCGGGCGTCTTGGGGCTTATCATTTCCTTATTGGATCGCTGACGCTGCGGTATGCGACGCCACCCACCTGATTACGCGCTGCTCGCCGTCGTCGCCGGGCTTCTCGTGTTCGGTTTGGTGATGCTGACGTCCGCTACGGGGCCGACGGGGTTCCAGAAGTTTGGGGACAGTTATTACTTCTTCAAGCGCCAGTTATTTTTTGGAGTACTGCCCGGTCTCGTGCTCTTGCTTGCTTGTATGCGGCTCACGGTCGAACGATTGAAATCGATCGCGCCGCTCATGTTGCCGGCGGCGGCGATTCTGTTGTGTCTCGGTTTTATTCCCGGGCTTCGCGCCGAGTACGGTTCGGGTTCTTGGATCAATTTGTTTGGCGCGTCGCTGCAGCCGTCGGAGCTTGCCAAGCTGTGTCTTATTTTGTATTTCGCCTGGTGGTTCGCGCGGCGTGATGAAGAATCTATTAAAGGGTTCTGGACAGGGTTTCTGCCGTTTACGATTTCAATCGCGCTCGTGATCGCACTCATGATGCTGCAGTCTGACCTCGGCACAACGTCTGTTATCGTCGCGTTTCTTTTCGCGATGTATATCGCTGCCGGCGCTTCGCTCAAGCATCTTGGCGCGCTCTTTGCAGCAGGGTTCGCGATGTTCCTTATCTTCATCAAGATCGCGCCGTATCGCGTGGCGCGCCTCGAAATTTTCCTGCGTCCCGACCTCGACCCGCAGGGCGTCGGCTATCACATCAACCAAGCGCGTCTCGCGATCGGCTCTGGCGGTTGGTTCGGGCTCGGGCTCGGCAAGTCTCGCCAAAAATTCCAATACTTGCCGGAAGTCGCCGGCGACTCGATTTTCGCCGTGATTTCAGAAGAGCTCGGCTTCCTGGCTTCAGCGGCGGTCATTCTCGCCTTCATCTTGCTTGTGCGTTACGGGCTCAAAATTGCCGAGCGCTCGACAGACCCGTTCGCGCGCGCTGCTGCGATCGGTATCAGTGTTTGGATCGGATTCCAGGCCGTACTGAACATTTCCGCTATGGTCGGCCTCATGCCGCTGACCGGCGTGCCGCTGCCGTTTATCAGCCACGGCGGTTCGGCCATGCTCGCGAACCTCATGGCGATCGGTATCTTGGCGGCGATTTCGAGAGAGAGTAAGGTTGTTCGCACACACTGATATGAAGATTCTCTTCGCCGGAGGTGGGACACTCGGTCCCGTAACCCCGCTCTTGGCAGTCATCGACGAACTCAAACGCCTTCGACCCGATGTCGAGTGTGTTTTTGTAGGCACGTCGATGGGCCCGGAACGCCGACTCGTCGAAGAATCCGATATTCGATTCCTCGCGCTTGATGCGCCGAAGCTGCGCCGATATTTCGATGCGCGCACGTTGCTTGCCCCGTTTCATTTCCTGAAAGCGTTGTGGAATGCCGATCGTTTGCTTGCAGCTGAGAACCCCAAGCTCGTCGTCGGTGCCGGTGGCTATGTTCAAGTGCCACTCGGGATCGTGGCGAAACTTCGTGGCGTGAAGGTGCTGGTGCATCAGCAAGATGTCGTCGTCTCGCTCAGCAACAAGTTGCTTGCCCCGTTTGCCGAAGCGATTACGACGACGTTCGATGTTTCCTTAAAAGATTTTTCGAAAAAGAAAACAACGTTGATTGGCAACCCTGTTCGGCGCGTCATTGAAGAAGGGGATCGCGGGCGTGGGCTTCGTACGCTGGGTTTCACAGGAGAGCGTCCTGTTGTGCTCGCGCTCGGCGGTGGTACGGGTTCCGTTTTCCTGAATCAGAAACTGAGCGAAGCGCTGCTGCATCTCACCGGCTTTGCTGATGTCGGGCATCTCACCGGTCTTGAAAAAACGCTGACGATACCCAAGCTTGAACATCCCGAGCGATATCATCAGATGGAGTTTCTCGGCGCGGATATGGCACACGTGCTCGCGGCTGCTGACATCGTCATCTGTCGCGCGGGACTAGGAACGCTGACGGAACTCGCGGCGCTCGAGAAAGCGGTCGTGCTCGTGCCGATCGCGGATTCACACCAAGAGAAGAACGCGGAATTGGTTGTCGAGCGTGGAGGCGCTCGGATGTTCCGTGAACGCGATCTCTCGCCGGAAGCGCTCGTTACGGCCGTGCGCGATTTGCAGAGGCATCCTGACGCCGCGAGGCGTCTTGGCACTTCGCTCCACGCGCTCTTTCAACCGCACGCACGTGAAGCTCTAGCCGAAAAGATTCTTTCTTTGGTATCATAGCCGTCTATGAAATTCTCTCGCGCTGTTTTACCCGCAGCCGCGCTCGTCTTGATCGGCGCCGGTTGCGCTTCATCCACACCAGTTCCGTCCGCGTCACGTCCGCCCTCGGCCGCACCGCTTACCGTTCCGTCCGCGCCAGCACAGGCTCCGACGCCTACGCCGGCGACTCCGACTCCGAATCCAACACCTAAACCCACAGCCATGGAAAAAACCTGGAGCTTCCCCGGCGTTCTGCCGGAGAACCAAATCAAAGATCGTCAGATTCGCATGCAGACGAGCAAGGGAGAGATCGTTTTTGAACTGTTTGAAGAAGAAGCGCCGAAGGCTGTTTCGAACTTCGTCTATCTCACCAAAGGCGGTTACTACGACAACCTTACGTTCCATCGCCGCGTCGAAGGATTCGTTATTCAAGGTGGAGACCCGAGCGGCAACGGCACGGGTGGTCCGGGATATCGTTTCGAAGACGAACCGGTGAAGCGCGCGTACGATCGGGGCATCGTCGCAATGGCCAACGCCGGTCCCGACACCAACGGCAGCCAATTCTTCATCATGCTGGCTGACACACCGCTCCCGCCCGCCTACACCGTGTTCGGAAAAGTCACCAAAGGCATGGATGCGGTTGACGCGATCAAGGTCGGCGACGTCATGACGAGCGTGATTGTCGAAGCGAAATCGAAGTAAGGAAGCGTGCCGCTCCGGTAAATCCGGGGCGGTTTTTGTTCTGCCGCCTTCCTGCTAAAGTGTCGTCATATGTCCCGCTCACTCCCGCACCTGACACCCGACGCGTTCTATAAGCACGCGAAATGCCCTAATTGGCTGTACTGGGATCTTTTTGGCGATCAGGCGAAGAAAGGTGAAGTGCCAGCCATGCTCCAACGTCTTCGAGAAGACGGGGTTTTGCATGAGAAGCAGGTCATCGAAAGCCTCGGCGAGTTTGAGGAGGTACCGAGCGAGGGCGACGCGGACGAACTTTTTGCGACAACGCTCGCTCTTATGGAACGCGGCGTGCCGACGATCTACCAGGGCACACTCAAGGAAGGGGAATGGGTCGGTCGTCCGGACTTACTCGTTCGCATCGACGGTGCCTCGAGTCTCGGTTCTTGGATGTACGAAGCCGTCGACATTAAATCGTCACGGCAGCTCAGTGACGTGCATCAGTTGCAAATGACGTTCTACGCGCTGCTCTTGAAGAAGATTCAAGGCGTGAAACCGGAAGAGGGGAAGATTATCAACGTCGATCGCGAGTGGCTTTCGTTTCCGATTGAAGAAGCTGAGAGCGCTTTTTTTGATGCGCTCGATAAAATTATCGCGATTCGCGCCGGCGAAAAACCGGAAGCGCTGTTTACTTCCTCTTGCAAAGATTCTCCGTGGTACAACGAGTGCAAACATGAAGCGGAGGAGCACGACGATATCGGGCTGATCTACAAAATCTACAAGAGCGAATATCGCCGCTTGCGCGATGCTGGGTACACGACACTGACGCGTTTTGCCGAAGCGGATCTTGAAACGGTGCAGGACACCGTCACGGGAATTTCCGACCATCGGATCGCGCGGCTGCATCTTCAGGCACAGTCGTTGCATGAAAAAAAGATCGTGCGCATCGAAGAGTCGGGCTTGCCGCCAGTGGCGACGGAGCTCTTCTTCGATATCGAAGGCGATCCGATGATCGGCGTTGAATACATGCACGGTCTTCTCGTGCGTGAGAATGGCGTTGATCGGTATGAGGTTTTTACTGCTGAAAAACCGGAAGATGAAGGCAAGGCGTGGCTCGCGTTTTGCGATTTCATGGAAGGATACGTGGGCGCGCCGATTTATCACTATGGCTGGTATGAACTTGATGCCATCAAGCGTCTCAGCGCTAAACACGGCATCTCGCACAAGGCAGCACAGGCGCTCGACCGAGCCAATATGATCGATCTGAATCGCGTTGTTCAGCACTCGGTAATTTTCCCGCTCTACTTTTATTCGCTGAAAGATCTCGCCAAGCACCTCGGTTTCCGCTGGCGTGCCACGGACGCCTCTGGCGCCAACTCCGTCTTGTGGTTTCAGGAATGGTGCGAAAAGGGCGACCGAGCGCTTTTGCAAAAAATCACCGATTACAACGAAGACGACGTCCGCGCCACGGCGCATTTGAAGGACTGGCTCGTTTCTGGAAAATAAAAGCCGCGCTCTGTGGGCGCGGTACGGATTCCTAGCTGAGGTGGTTTTGCTTGAGGCCGTCGGTCACGATCTGCTGCCAAAGGTCGAAGTAGCTCGCCGTGATGAACGGCTCTTGCAAGCCGAGCTTCTTCAGCATGGCATGGGCCAAGGGTGCGCTCGCCTCATCTGACACGCGTGCTTCGATGAAGTTGCCGATCGGATTGATCGAGTCGCGGGCCAAGAGCAGGTTGCCGGCGTGAAAGAACGTCCGAAGCTTTGAGAACCCGCAGATGACCTCGTAGTCATCGCGCAAGCGCATATGCGTCTCATGATCGATCTCGATCGGCTGCGTGACGTTGCGGATCGCGATACCTGGCAGGCCGGTGATGAGCGGGCCTTTGTAGGTCAGGAAGATCGAACCTCTCTCTTCGCGTACGCACAGCAACTCGTTCTCGATTGCGCGATCTTTCGACTTCAGGAAGATGTCCGTCTGCTTGAAGGTCGCGCCAAGGCGGCGCGCACCCGCATGTGCAAGAAGATGATCGTCGTCGACGTGGCCTCTTGCCTTGCACTGATACTGGAGCGCTCCCGTGCGAACAGCCTCGGTTGCCGCGTCGTAGCGCGATTCGATGACGACATCGGCATGCGCCGCCGTCGGCGCAATGAACTGCCGCATCGAAGGAACGACCTCGCGGAAGTACTGGGCAAGCACGTCGCTCGAGCTCTGCTTGGTGCGCCCCTTCGGACCGGCATCACGGAACAGGCGGCGCAGCATGGCGCTGTGCACGTCCGTGTCGATGTAGATGCCGAAGTCGATGTGCGGACGGATCTCATCCGTGAGACCGAAGAGGCCGTCGACGAGCACGAACGGGCGCGCGATGAAGGGCTCCGTACCGACACGTTCGCCAAGCGGAAAGTCGTAGCAGGGCGTGTCGATACGTTCTCCGACGCGCATCTGCTTGAGGTGTTCACCAGCAAGGCTCAGATCGAGCGCATCGGGGTGATCGAAGTGCGGCACACCTCGCGCCGCCATCTCCTTCCGTCCGCGGTAGTAGTTGTCGAGCGTCAGGATGCTGACCGCCGTCTTGCGTTCGGACATCTCGAGCAGCTGCTGGGCGAGCTCTTGGATCAGGTGTCCTTTGCCGGACGCGGATGCGCCGACGATCGCCACACGGATGGGCTCATCGGCGGGCATCGCGCTGCGCAGCTGCAGAATTGCGGGAACGATGGCGGGAATAGCTTGTGCACGACTCAAACGAAGCATTGAAGAGCTCCTTGTTGAAGGTCACGTGACCAGCGCTAGCATGCCGAAAAGCATGCACGGCGTCAACGGTCGGCGGTGAGCAATGAAAATTCGTTTTCTGCGGAAAAAACCTCTCGTTCACCAATCGTGGCGCGCACGCGCGCGTGATACGTTCCGTCGAGCCCTTCAAACATGGCGGTCCAGTAACCGCTTGCTCCGACTTCGGATCCGAGAACAAGCGTTTCATCGCCGGCGGAAGAGGTTACGATAAAAATCAGCGAATTCGGTTGCGCGTTTTTGACGCGGGCAGCAAGCGGCGCGATGCCTTCGTACGCGCCGCTCATCATATCCGGCGCAAGGAGATCAACGGATGGTTCTGATGGGTCGGCGGGGGTGATTGTGGGCTCAGGCGTGAGTACGCGAAAGGCGCGCTGCTCTTTGAAAGAGACAACCCGGCCATCCTCGAGTGACGCGCGCACGCTCGCGACGTATTCGCCTGGTTCTGCGGAGAACAACGCGCTCCACTCGCCAGTCGTTGAAGGCGAAGCTGAATAGGTGCCGACGCGCTCGCCTGCGGCATTCGTCACTTCGATCAGCATAGCGACCGTCGTTGCGCTTTCCGCGCGCATGGCGATGGTGGCGGGGGAGAACACTTCCGCGCCGGCGTTTGGAAATAAAAACGTGAGCGGAGGAAGAGTGAGTTGTGGTACGGGCGGGATGTCAGCCACGACGACTACTTTTTCAGTTTCTGGCTCGGCAACGGGTTGTGGTGTCTCCGGGGATGAAGCGAAGTACATTTTTGGTGCGGGAGGAACCGGCTCCGCCTGTTTCTCTGGCAGTGCCGCGATGGTTTCCGCAACCGCGTTCAATACCGTCGGCCCGACGCTCAGGAATAGCAAAAGAGCCATCGCGCCAAACGCGACAACTTTTCGCTCGCGCTCACCATCGAGGCGCGCTACGAGGTCGTGCCACCACTGCAGAAATTCAGCCATACGAAACCTCTTCTATGGGGAGATTCTACCATAAAAAAGAAAGAACCGGGATTACCGGTTCTCGCAGGCACAGCCGCCACAGCAGCCGGACGTGTTTTGAGGCTTCGAGCATTCGCAGCCTTCGCAACCTTTGTCCGGGCACTCCGCGCAGCAGCCCTCTTTTTCCTTCTCGTCCTTCTTTTCGGCCTCCTTGTTGTTCTTGCAGCATGCATCCATAGGTGTGGTTTGGCTCTAGGCTACATGGTACACTTTCAATATGCAAGACACTTCACCTACTCTCAAATCGAACGGTCTGGACACTGTCATCAAAGTGCTGACGATCTTGAAGTTGTTGCTTCAGGTCGCTTTTTACGGCCTCCTCCTCGGAGGAACGCTCTGGTTCCTGTTGAAAAATCCGTTGCCGGAGATCATGCAAGGCATGCAGGATCAAATCATCAGTTCGTTCATGCAAGGGAACCGGTGATATGAAGGCCGGAGCCTTTGTTCTGGTGCTGCTCTGGTTTGGAGCGTCAGTATACGCCGGTTATCGTCTGACGGAGCGAAGCTTCGCTTGGGTGTATGAACCGAATTTCGGCGCGGTGCAAGGTGGCGAGGCTCCAAAAGCCCCCGCACTGAATCTTGAAACGTTGAAAGAGAAAATCCCGCCGCAACTTCTCGAGCAAGCCAAGACGCTTTCTCCGCAGCAAATGCTCTGCCTGCAAGCGTCGATCAAGCCGTCGCGTATTCAAGCCGCTCTCGACGGACAGATGACTGCTGAAGAAGCCGCTGCTGTTCAAACGTGTTTGAAGAAATGATATGAACCGAATCCCGCTTAAACATCTTCTCGCGATTTTCGCCGCACTTGCCATATTAGCCGTTGCCGCGTGGTTATATACGAACGCGCAAGAGCCTGTTGAGGGATTACCTGTCGTTGGAGCGCCACAACAGCAGGAGCAACCGACGTCGAAAGACACGTGCGAGAACGCTGGAGGTGTTTGGAACGAGTGCGCTTCGGCGTGCCCTCCGGATGCAGAAGCGTGCATTTTGATGTGCGTGCAGAAGTGTGAATTCCCCGGTACGGATGCAGCGAAAGAAGAAACGGTGCGATTGTATTTTCTGAATGACAAGCTTGATCCGAATCAGACGTGCGAAAAAGTTTTTCCGGTCGAACGCGCGCTCGTGCGCTTCCCCGACGATTACCCCACCATGCAGGCTTTGCTGGACGGTCCCACAAAAGAAGAGCGCGCGGCAGGCTACGAATCGGCGATTCCCACGAACGTCAAATTTCTCAACTACACGTCGCAAGACGGAAGTAGTCGCTTCGCCTTCGACGCTCGGCTCGATCGTGGTGTCGCCGGTTCGTGCAGGGTGGGCGCGATCCGCGCGCAAATCGAGGCGACCGCTCGCGCACAAGGCATGGCGGCCTCGGGCGACGTCATAGAGATTGTGTCTGGTGATAAGAGTTCTGGAGAAACACTTCAACCCTAAAGGAAGTTTGAGCTACGAATATGAAATCCACACTTCCTCCTCAAGAGATCGATCATCTCTTCGCCGCAGGTTGGGCAGCGCTTCAGTCCGGCGCGCTGAGTGACGCGGAAGAAGCTTTTCTTGGCGTGCTCGCGACCGATGCGAATCATGCAGACGCCTTAAACGGCCTCGGCACGGTCGCCTTCCACGAGAAGCGTCTCGACGAAGCGGAAGCGATGCATGAGAAGGCGCTTAAAATCGCGCTCAAGTTTTACAAGGGGAAGATGCCGACGCACGTTGAGTGGGGTGCCCCGCATGACCGCACGCTTTTGCGCGCGCTTCACGGCCAGGCGCTCGTCGCTTTTCGCCGCGGCGATACGAAAGAGGCGGAGAAGCGATTGAACGCCGTCGTAAAGCTCAATCCGAAAGACAACACGGGCGCGCGTTTCTTGCTTGCTGACATCAAGAAGGGGCGCAAAACCTGGGATCAGAACGGATGAAAAAGTTTTTTTGGCTGGTCGCTCTGATACTGGGCATCGGCTTGTATCTGCGCAACATTCAGGGTTGGGATTGGGAACGCGCGCGAGCTTTGCCGGGCGTCTCCTATGTGTTCAAGGAAGATGCTTCAGCAACGACAACACCGATTGGTCAGCGCGGCACAGGCACGCATTGGGAGACCGCGTCATCAATGCCGTTCGCGCGCGCTGATTTCGGCACGGTGGTTGTCGGTGATCGAATTTTTATCATTGGGGGTCACGATGGATACGCGCGCACGCTCGTGTCCGTCTTGGTCTACGACATCCCGACTGATTTGTGGAGCGAAGTCGCTCCGCTACCTCAGGCGCTGCATCATCCCGCGGTCGCGACCGATGGTAAGCAAATTTTCGTTGTTGGCGGGCTAACAAGCATTTCTTCGCGCCCGCTCGATGTCGTGTACGCCTACGATCCGATTCGTAATTCGTGGAGCGAACTCGGACAACTGAACGATTTTCGTGGAGACGCGGCCGCTGCGTATGTTGGCGATCGTTTGGTGATTTTGGGTGGCACGACCACGGCAGGCACCGACGGCGCATTCGAAGCGTACGATCTCGATCGAAAAGGCTGGAACGGTCTTCCAACAATGCCGACGGCACGGCGCGGTCATCAGGTTGCCGTTATGAACGGGGAACTCTTCGTCTTTGGAGGACGCTTCGGTACAAGCAAAGATATTCTGTCGACGCAGGTGTTCAAGGAAGTTGGTGAGTGGAAATCGCTTCGCGACATGCCTGCGTCACGTCGCGCGTTTGGAACGTTCGTGCACGAAGGAAAAATTCACGTACTCGGAGGCCTCAACGACACGGGACTACCAGCGTTCATCGACGCGTATGATCCTGCCAAGGATGCGTGGTCGTCGTTTCCGCTTGAGATGCCGCATCCACGCCACGGACTTGGCGTCGCAACGTATAAAAATCGGGTCTACGTGATTGGTGGCGGTATGCGCAAAGGTTTTTCCGTCAGCGATTTGAACGAGGTGTTGATACTTGAAACTGCGGCCGTCAAAAAATAAAACGGACCCTTGATGGGATCCGCGGAGGTTGATGGCAGCGGCCTTCAACGGTTTACGAAACCGCTTGATCGGCGCATTCAATCGCCGGAAGATCGGCGTAGAATACGTGTACCAGCGGCTGAACCGCGTGACGTGGGGCGCTGCACCGGATGACGTTCTCGGTCGCTTCGATCAGGAGTGTCTCGAGCCCAGGATCCCGAGACCCGCCGATCTCGATCCGTACGCTTGGCGTGTCGGTGGGAGCGGCGGGATCTTCCTTGATGACGCGAATGCCCGCGCGGCCCGCGATCACGTCGTGTTCGCTGGCGTTGGGATTGCACACCTTGTAGAGCGCGTCCTGCAGGCCCAATGCGTGCACGTAGCCAGGCTTGTGGAAGATGGTAATGGTTCGCATGAATCCTCCCAACGGGTCCAGTTGCATCTTCTGTGGAACCGAGGCAAGCGTCAAGTTTTGGATGCTCAGAACGGAGAAGAAAAAAGCGACCCGTGCGGGTCGTTTTGCGTCAGATCTCCAGCCCACAGATCGGCAGCGTTTTCTTGAAGGCGTTGCGTTCCAAGACACTTTCGATGTAGCGAACCTGTGCATCATTCATGCGGTGTTCAAGGGATTCTCCGGCGCGGTGCCTGAGATAGGCGTCCAGCTGAGCGAAGGGAATCTCGGCCATTTCTTGCGGCCGTCCGCAGTCGGGATCGGCGCGGGCGCTCGAGTCGATGATTTCCTGCGGCATGCTGATCGCGGCGCACATTTCCATGACGTGCGACTTCCAAACGCCGATGAGCGGCGCAAAGGTCATCTCACGGCTGGCGAGGCTATACGTGCCCAGCTCCTGTTCGGTGCGATTCCGACAACCCACGAGCCACTGACCTCGGCGGATGCTGTAGGACAGGAACTGCGCCCACCGCATCTCTTCACGCTGATTCCTGCGTCCTGGCGTCTCCGTGCAGACGACGATTCCGACGGAGTCGAACCAGTTGCGACAGCGCAGAACGTCATCGTCCTGTGCGTGCATCGCTACGGTCTTTTGCGGAAACGCTTGCGCGCAGAGCCAGAAGCCGAGCGCGGAATCGGAACCGCCCGAAACGGGCACGAGCAGTCCCCGCGCGGACGCTGCTGTCGTACGGATCCATTTGATGAGCGCTTGAATACGATCGACAGGGTCCATCATGCGCCTCCGCTCAGGACAATGGCGCTGCCTGAAAGCGATGGAACGAGTCCGGAGCAGACAAACGCGATCATTTCGGCGACCTCCTCGGGCTGAATCAATCGATGTTGCGGGTTGATCCTTTCGATCTTCGTGCGCGCCTCTTCGCGGCTGATGCCGTGAAGCTCCACACGCTTCTGGATCGAACGCTCGGTCATCGCCGTTTCGACGTAGCCTGGACAGATCGCGACGGTCACGATGCCTTGCGCGCCGTAGTCCTGCGCCATTCCTTTGGCGAAACCGACGAGCGCGTGTTTCGAAGCGGTGTACGGCGCGTTCCGTTTCGATCCGACAAGCCCGGAAACGGATGACATCAAGATGATGTTCCCGCCACCGTTCTCGATCATCTTCGGCACGAAGGCCTTGATGAAATGGAAAGCGCCCATGACGTTCACGTCCATGATCGATTGAAAGAGCGCCGTGTCGTACTCGTGCGGCAGCGCGCTCTTGCCGATGCCTGCGTTGAGCACGAGATTGCGCACCCTGTGACTGCTCCAAGCCAGACTCGCAAGATCTGCTGTAGCCGGATCAGTCACGTCTCCCGTACAGAAGAGGGCACTGCCGCCCGCCATTTCAACCTCGTGGCACACACTGATCAGATCACTCTGCGTGCGTCCGACGACGGTAACGGCCGTCTCTCGTGCCATGCGCAGCGCGATGGCACGGCCGATGCCGCGACCTCCGCCTGTAACGATGGTCATTTCGTCCTTGTTCACGTGTGCCTCCTCTATTGTGGGACGCCGAGATCGTACAATAGTCCTGTTTGAGCTACAATGCCCCCGATATGTCCGAACCCCAGGCCCTAACCGTCAGCCAATTCGTTCAAGGATTAAACGCCGCGTTTGAAGAGGTGGTGTTTCCCTATGGCGCGATGATCGAAGGCGAAGTCGCGGAATACCGCGTCAGCCAGGATAAATGGGTGTGGTTCCTCTTAAAGGATGCGACGTCCGTTATTTCGTGTTTCGCGACGGTCTGGCAATTGCGCCAGCCACTTGAAGACGGCATGAAGGTGCGCGTGCACGGTGTTCCAAAGGTGCACGCCAAGAGTGGAAAGTTTTCCGTGACCGTTGATCGTGTCGAGATGGTGGGGGAGGGTGCTTTGAAACGCGCGTTCGAGCTTTTGAAAAAGAAATTGGATACGGAAGGCTTGTTCGCGCCAGGACGCAAACGGCCTTTGCCGCGCTTTCCCGAACGCATCGGCCTCATCGCTTCGACGGAGTCCGCCGCCTACACCGACTTCCTGCGCATTCTCGGTAATCGCTGGGGTGGTCTCCACGTCCAAGCGGCGCATGTGCAGGTGCAAGGCCGCGAAGCCGTACGTGACATCGTCGGCGCTTTCGCATACTTCAACGCACATCCCGAGCTCGCCGAAGTCCTTGTTCTCACGCGCGGCGGGGGAGCGATGGAAGATCTTCACGCGTTTAACTCCGAAGAAGTTGTGCGCGCGATTTTCAGCTCGAAGATCCCTGTCGTGGTTGGTGTTGGACATGAACGCGATGAAACACTGGCAGATTATGTCGCCGACGTGCGAGCCTCGACGCCTTCAAACGCAGCGGAACGTCTCGTGCCAGAGCGTCGTGATCTCGAACGCGAAGTCGAAGGCTACGTCCGCACGATCGAAAGCGCTTTGGAAAAGGAAATTGCTCACCTCGGTCACCGCCTTTTTGATCTTGAGCACCAGCTGCAGGAACAAGTGCGTTCGGCGCGTGCCGAATTCGACGCCGTTATGTCCGATCTCGAACTGCAACTCTCGAATTTTGAAGGCCGCCTGAAAGTGCTCTCCGGAGCGGTCGAACGCGATGAGCGTCTTCTGTCTTCTTACGACCCACGTGCCGTTTTGAAGCGCGGATACGCCATCGTCCGCGATGCCAAAGGTGCACTTGTCCGGGACGCCTCGCGCGTGGACAGAGGAGAGCGCCTTGCCGTACAATTATCTGCAGGAACGCTTGAGGCCGAAGTCACAGAAACACACTGATATGTCTGCAAAGGAAGCCAAGAAAGCCAACTTCGCTGAAGCCTTCAAGGAACTCGAAGAGATCGTCCGTTGGTTCGAGTCGTCCGAAGTCGATCTTGAAGAGGGTTTGAAGAAGTTTGAGCGCGGTCTCGAACTCGCCAAAAAGTGCCGCGGGCGCTTGGCGGAGGTTGAAAATAAAGTGACTCAAATTAAGGAAAAGTTTTCCGGATTCGCAGAGGACGCCGCACTTCCGGAAACGGAAGAGGAAGATCAAACCCGCCTTCTCTAATATGCAACTACTTCTTCGTTGGGTACTCAATGCGCTGGCGCTGCTTCTCGTGGCCTATGTGGTTCCGGGCGTGCATGTCGCCGGTTTTTACGCTGCGCTGATCGCCGCGCTCGTGCTCGGTGTCGTGAATGCTCTTATCCGCCCGCTCTTGATCTTGCTCACCTTGCCGATCACGATCGTCACGCTCGGACTCTTCACCTTTGTGATCAACGCGCTTTTGCTGTGGATGGTCTCAAGCGTGGTCAAAGGGTTCACGATCGACGGTTTCGTGCCCGCCCTGCTCGGCGCGCTCGTCTTGTGGGTGATGAGCTGGCTTACCAATAGTTTGCTTCAAAACGACTAGTCTATGTCGATGACCAAGCGCATGCTCGCAATCGTGGTCGCCTCATTCATCGTGGCGTCCTTCGCGCCCGTCTCAGCTGGTTCAGCCGGATTGGCTGCGGGAGCTGTTCTGACCGCGGCCCTCTTGCTCGCGGTGGTTGTTCAACGCGCACTCACGCGACACGACAAACTTGCTGAGTGGATCGCGATCGAGCTCAACAAGCTCCGACGCGTCTATCACCTCGGAAAGAATCTTGGCGCCGAAACGAAGCATCGCCAGTGGTTCACCGACATGCACGGACACCTCTACGCCTACCTCACCGCCTTCGACAAGAAAGGGTTCTCGCAGTATCAGGAGACGAACGGCCACTTCCGCAAGCTCAGCTATCACCTCTACCAAATCCCGAGTCTCGATAGCGAAAAAGAGCGCGTGCTCTATCGTGATTTGCTCGAGGCGGCCGGTGTCGTCGCGGGCGCGCGCCAGCGTATTCAAGAATTATGGAGCGGCAGTTTGCCGAAGCAGCTTTCAAACGGCTTGATCGGCATCGCGCTTCTCGCCGCGTTGGCGGTGCTTATGTCGATGGGTCCTTCGGATCGCTTTACGGCAGCCTTCGTACTCTCCGTGCTTGGTTCAACCGTCGTTTTCGCGCGCGAGGCGGATTCGATGCATGCCGTGGCGGGGGAGGAGCTCTCCAAGCGCTACGTCGAGAACATTGCGCGTCTCGAGCTTTCGCGCCATGAGTAAGAATAACTCTCGCACCTTCGGCGGCAATCGCAAAGGTCCGGGATACCGCACGCCGAGTTCTTTCCGAGGACAGGCGTCTCTTAAGAGAATCAAAGGCGTTCCGAAGAATTTCAAACTGAAATGAAGAAGACACCGATCATCATTTCGCTCGGAGGTTCGCTCATCGTCCCGAAAACCGGGATCGACGTCTCGTTTCTCAAAACATTCAAAACATTCATCGCGAAGCGCGTCTCGCAAGGGGAGCGCTTTGTGTTGATCTGTGGCGGTGGCTCAACGGCGAGGCAGTATCAAAAAGCCGCTAAAGAGGTTGGACGTATTTCGCGCGAGGACGTCGATTGGATCGGTATTCATTCAACGCGCCTGAACGCCCACCTACTCCGCACCGTTTTTCAAAATCTCGCGCACGCGGCCGTTATCAAGAATCCGCACGCGCCGCCGCGTTTCCGCGAGAGTGTCTTGATCGCTGCTGGTTGGAAACCCGGCTGGTCGACCGACTACTGCGCGACGCTGCTCGCGTCGAGCCTTGGAGCGACGACCGTTTTAAATTTGTCCGACGTCGATTACGTCTACAGTGCTGACCCGCGCAAAGATCCGAAAGCGGTCGCACTGCCGAAACTGAACTGGAAAACCTTCCGCAAAATGATCGGCAACCGCTGGGATCCAGGCGCCAACGTGCCGTTCGATCCGGTCGCCGCCAAACTCGCGGAACGACTGGGGCTCACCGTAAAGATGATCAAAGGTCGAGCGCTTGGGGACATCGCCAAGGCACTCGACGGAAAATCCTTCACGGGAACGGTAATTGCAGATTGACACACGCGCAAAAATGTGATTCCCTCCAGGCGAGGAGGTACGTATGCGCGTTGCACTCACGGGGACGCACGGCGTTGGCAAGACGACCGTGTTCGAGAAAGTGAAGGAGCGTCGTCCTGACGCTGCGTTTTTTTCGGAGGCGGTGCGTCACCAGATGCTCGCCTTCGGCCTCGGTCATCCGATCGATGACGTGTGTCGGAAGTACGGTATCGGCGCCTTCGAGCTGTTCAACATGAACACGTGGAGCGTGATCGATCCGTCCGTCAATACGGAACTCAGAGCGGATCGACTCGTCATCACCGACCGTTCGACCATCGACAGCTTCGCCTACTTTCTGGCGATGCAAAGCACGCTGTTCGACTCGCATCTCGAGCCGCTCGTACTCAAGATCGCGCAGTACTACGCGAGTCTGTACGATCTGTTCATCTATTTTCCGCGCGACGTGTTTCCTCTCGTCGGCGACGACATGCGTCCGGACAGCATCGAATTTCAACGTAAGGTCGACGCCTGTCTCTGGCGCGCCTTCGGCATCTTCGAAACTCCGGAGAAAAAGATCCATCGCCTGCAAGCGACGACTGTCGACGCACGCGTCGAGGAAGTTCTGGCACTCCTACCCGCCCTGTGAGGTGCGGGTATTTTATTTCACGCTTGTTGTTGACGCGAGTTATCATCTTCTGTACAAATCCTTTGGGTCAATCACAGGAGCCAACATGATCGTCGATCCTAACGAGCTGTCCAAACCGCAGGAAGTCGAGAGTCTCTACTTCGCGCAGCCCATCAACATCTTCAAGACCGAGCTCAAGGAGAAGCTGCTCGCGGCCATCCGCGAGCGATTCCCGGGCGTGCCGATCGAGGATCCCGACACGAAGGAGCATCAGGAAGGATACGTGAGGGACGGGATGGCGTATTACACCGGCAAGGTGCTTCGCCGCGGTAAGCGCATCGTCTTCCTCGCCTTCCGCGACGGTATGATCGGTACGGGGGTCTTCGCGGAGGTGCGGAAGGTGATCGAGAACGGCGGCGTCGCGGCCGAGATCTTTCCGGACGCCTCGATTCGCGAGAACGTCACGCTCGATCCGGCGCGTATGCTTTCCGTCGAGGAAACACGGGCGCGCATCCGTTTCCCGAGCGAGGATCCGAATGATCCCAGCAAGAAGGGGCCGCCCAGGCCGTACTGAACTCAGTACGGTTTTTCATTTTATCCTGCGAAGTCTTGGTGAAGCAGGATTGACGGAACTTCCATGGTCTCCTAGGGTGGAAACAGGTCACTCAACCAAGGAGTCGGAAGATGCTGAAGCCTCTCGCGTTGCTCGTCACTGTCTGTCTCGCCGCCTGCGGATCCACCTCAACGGTGGGTCCCAAGACAACGAACCCGCCAGTCGTCGTGGAGGAAGTACCTGTCGTGCCTGCCGAGTCGCTCGCGGTTGTCATCCCGTACAACGAGAGCTTCTCGGTCGCGTGCGAACGCCCGAGCGTCGATTGGGCGGCGGCGGTCATGGACAATGTCAGCGCAGCCGGCGATCTGCGTCTCGGACTGCGCAACGAGAAGCTGGGAGCTTCCGTCATGGGTGTCTTCCTCGGCGCGAGCGGAGGGGGTACGGTCGTCGAGCTCGCCGAGTTCTTCCGTCCGACGGACGAAGCGTCCGTTCAGGCGGGTATCACGTCTACGGCGATCGAGATGCAGGGCGAACGCGCAACGTTCGTCGCGGAGATGACAAAGGACGGCGTGCTCCGCCGTACGCGCGTCACCGTCATGCGCCTCGCGCCCGACTCGGACATCCTCGTCGTGGCGATGGTGCAAGGCGTCCCCGAATTCTGGAACCATCTGGAAGCCGACTTCAACAAGCTGCTCGACAGCCTCAAGCCTCTCCCCAAGTAGGGTAGGGGCTTTTTTCGTGCTTTGACGACGTTGCGTGCTCGTGGTACGCAGAAGGTAAGCACAACCAGGAGGTCTTCATGCGTCTCTTTTCACTCTTTCTGATCTTTACCGCACTTGCCTGCGGCGGCTCTTCAAAGACCGCGAAGCATGGTGAGACGACATCATTGAGCGTACGTCTCGGCGCTCAAAGTCCGTACATCGCTTTCAGTGCCCCCGACTGGCATCGCGATCCGGGCAACGCGCAACCCGATCAGATCGTGTTGCATCACAGCGAGCACAACGGAGTCGGTATGGCTCTCTGGGTCGTCGATGCGAACCCTGGCAGCACGGTCGAAGCGACCAACACGCAGTTCGGAATGATGCTCCTGACCGCGCCGCTCCTCTTCAAGGTTACCGAAGTTAGCGACCCCGAGTACCTCTCCGACGAGGAGGCGATCTTCCTCATTCGCGGCACTGACTGGAAGAAGGGTACGAAGATGGTCGCGCTCTGCCGAGTCAAGATCGTCTCGGGGCACGGCGCCGCCTATTGGGTGAAGATGATCACTTTCGGCCCGGAAGCCCGGCTCGCGCAGCTGGGTGTCGCGACGTACCGTGTCCTTCAGAGCCTTCACGTCGAACCCTGATCCTCTCCTGCAAAGAGGGTCTTTTTTGTTGTCTCATCCTATTGACAAAATCGTGTTTTTATGATAGTGTGAACCAATCGTTTTGATGGCAAATCGTGCCAAACAGGCATGAAAGCCCCCACACCCAGCACCTTGGAGACATCCCGATGAACCGCGTCCTCGTCCTGGTCCAGAACGGCATCCGCATCCTCACCGCGCCCACCAACACCACCAAGAAGGGTCGCCGCAGCCGCTGCCAGTCCAAGCCCGTGATCACCACCAAGTCCGCCTGCGAGTGCAAGCTCGCGCCCCGCTTCCAGTACCTCACCGACGACGAGATCCTCGCGATCGAGATCGCCGAGCGGGACTACCGGAACACCGTCGAGAACAAGGTGGAGCGGTTCGGTATCTACCTCAACCGCGGCGAGCGCATCCAGGCCGCCGGCGAGTTCGAGGCGATGCTCCGCATCGTCAGCGCCAAGTTCGGTGGCAAGACGACCGACCAGGACTCCTGCGAGTCCCGCAGCCACAGCCGCAGCAAGCTCCGGTACGCCCTGCGGGTCAACCGCCGGAACCACCCCCGCAACGCCGCACTCCTCGCCGCCTAGCCGACGCTCTCGTCGGCCGGGCAACCCTCGCCACTTCTTGTGGCGAGGTCGTTGTTTTTTATGGCAACTTGACGCTTTTTACGGTTTCGGGTACTCTCCGGATAACAACTTCTCGTTTACCAAAGACCATAGGTTGCCCCCGGCTGGGGACAGCAAACCGGATCTGCCGATCCGATCCTATCGAGGCAAACGCCCCACGACGGAACTTCCGCCGTGCTACGCGTCTGCGGTAAATCACGCAGACGTTTGTTATTTAAAGGTCGTACGTGCAAAGATTCACGCAACACGCCACATGGCAAAATCTCGCAAGCAGAAAGAAGTAACTTTGGCCGAATTGGTCGAAGCGCTCGGTAAGGCCAAATCCGTGGTCTTCGCCGACTTCAAAGGCTTGGCCGTCAAAGACGCCACCGACTTCCGCAATAAAGCGCGGAAAGAAAACGTCGGCGTCCTCGTCGCCAAGAAGACCCTCATGCGCCTCGCGTTCAAGAACGCCGGGTATGAAGGCGTCGATCCGTCCTCGCTCGATGGCGCGCTCGTCATGGTCACGGGTTTCGAAGACGAAGTGGCTCCGGCCAAGCTCGTCGCCGAATTCTCCAAGGAACATGAAGCGCTCAAGATCGTCGCTGGTGTCCTCGAGCGCTCGCTCGTCGATGCGAACGCGATCAAGGCACTCGCCAAACTCCCGAGCAAGCAGGAGCTTCTGGCCAAGTTGGTCGGTACCCTCAACGCTCCGGTCTCTGGCTTCGTCAATGTCCTGGCCGGAAACCTCCGTGGCTTGGTCAACGTGCTGAACGCCGTCAAAGACCAAAAGGCCACCGCTTAAGAAAAAGATTCACATCCATACTATGTCTGACGAAAAGAACGTCGTCGTCCCGGAGAAGTTCGCTTCTCTCGTCTCGACCATCGAAAAGCTGTCCGTCCTCGATCTCGCTGAGCTCGTGAAGGTCCTCGAAGAGAAGTTCGGCGTTTCCGCCGCTGCTCCGATGATGGCCATGGCTGCCGCCCCGGCTGCCGGTGGCGCTGCCGCCGAAGAGCAGACCTCCTTCACCGTCGAACTCACCGCCTCCGGTGACAACAAGATCGGTGTCATCAAGGCCGTCCGCGCACTCACCAACCTCGGCCTCAAAGAAGCCAAGGATATGGTCGACGGCGCTCCGAAGGTCGTCAAGGAAGGCGTTACCAAGGAAGAAGCCGAAGCCGCCAAGAAAGAACTCGAAGGCGCCGGCGCGAAGGTTACTCTCAAGTAATCATCGTCCGTACAAAAAATCCTCCCGTATTCCGGGAGGATTTTTTATTTGAGCGGTACTTTGTACATGGCTCCGGCCGCGGTCAAAAGATAGAGCGTGCGGCCGCTCTCGTCGACGGCCCCCGCGCGAAGGTCTTTGAACTCCGGCGCAGTCATTTGCGAGAGAAGGCGTCCAGTCGTGCGATCGACCGTGAAGGCGCGATCGCCGCCTTTATCGATGAAGACGAGTTTGTCGGAATCAGCTGAGGCCCAGAGATCGGCGGCGCCGGCAGGGGCTGGCTCGATGACGGACGAAGCGTAGTCCTGCACGCTCGCGCCTTTCAGATATTTACGAGTTGATCCGTCCTTATAGAGAAGATAGACAGCACCATCGGTTGCGAGACCTGTGGGCGCTTCAGGCGCGCCGCGCAGAACGTCAGAAGGGGTTCCGAGCGTTTTCGTTGCGACGGAACGACGCGTGACGGTGCCTTCAGGAGAAGCGGCGTAGAGTCGTCCTTGGTAGAAGAGGATCGGCTTGTCAGCGACATCCGTGGTTTCAAAAATCGACTCTTCGGCAGTCTCCGGATTCCAGTAGACGATGTCTCCAGACATGCCTTGCAGCAGAAAACCAGTGCGTGCCGGAGCGGCGACGCGGACACCGCCTGGTAGCGAGGCGATGCTTGGGTCAGCTGCGGCTGCGCCTTCGTTTGAGAAGATCTGTACTCGTCCGGAAGTGCTCGAGAAGACATAGAGCTTTCCGCCAAACCACGCCATGCTCGAATACGCGAGTGTCGGATCGCTGACCTCGGCAAATTTTGTGGGGTTCGCAAGCAGCGTGATTCTTTGCAGTTTTTCACGCGATGCCTGAATCGTTTTTTTTGCGTCAGTCTTGTTCTTCTTTTGCAGATCCGTCAGTTCCGGCAGCGTCGACCATACGGATTCCATGCGGGCGACGAGTTCGCGTGATCGCCCCTCGTTGTCGTAGATCATGCCAGCGGCAAAATCCGCTTCAAGCTGCTGCAACTCGGCAAGTTGCGCCTCGTAGGCTTTGACGGTTTGCGCCCGGACTTCGTGGCGGATGGAGAAGAGGAGGCCATGAACGAAGATGGCGCCGATGCCAAGCAGGGCAAAGAAGTGCATGCGGCTTTGGTGCGGCAGCGCGTTCAAGCGGCCGACAGCCAGGGAAACACAACGATCCGGCGCGGCTTTGCACTCAGCAATCAGGCGCGTGCGGCGTTCGCGGTTCATGAGCGTCGCGGCAAGTCGGGGGAGTCTCATCGGCAAAAGCACGGCCGCCTTGAGAAGCGACCAACCAAGACTTCCTCCGGCCGCAAGTCCGCGCCCCGCATACAAACAACTGACGCGCACGCCGCGTGCGATCACTTCGCCGATATCCGGGCCAACAATTGGTGCGGTGGCCCGTGTTTTTTTTCCTGGTGCTTTCGAATGTGTACCAGCGGCGTTTCCGTGTCCGGGAGTTTTTACGAATGCTGATTCAGGCAATAGTGAACTCAAGGAAAGAATCGAGACGGGTTTCTGTGTCGCACGCAACGCTGTTTTCATTTCGCGCGAGGCTTTGGCAAAGTCTGTTTGTCCAAGCATGTCGCGTACGTACGAGTCGTCGAGTGATTGGAAAAGTTCCGAAGTTGCGATAACAAGACGCGCGCCGTCCGGAAACGCACCGGTTTGGAGTGAAGTAAAAAATTTCGGTTCGTTGCTCTTTTCAGGAGTCTCGTCGAACAGCGCGTATGGCGTTAGTCCGTCGGGGTGCGGCATGTACAACAGGCCGCGCATCATGCCGCGCGATGAGACAAAAAGTTTTCCGCCGCTGAGCGCCGCTGTCGCGCCGCGCAACTTGATTCCCGGCAGCGACAAGCCGTGCTCATAGAGGAAGGCGAGGATACTCTTGTTGGCTTGTTTGAGTGCTGCTTCAAAGCGCGCCTCCGGGTCGCCCTTCTGGAAAAAAATCGCGCGCAGCTCCTCGCTGAGCCGGTCGCTCATTTTTTCAACAACGCGTTTCGGAGCGTCGGCAGCCAGGATCGCGAAAAAGAGCTCCAGTCCGCCTTCGTTTTGAAGCGGGGAGGTGAGTGTCAGGCAGCGCACTGCGCCGAGGCCGGACCCTCCGGGAACGTGGATTTCTCCGATGCTAATAGGCGCCATTTTGACCTGTCTTCATGGGCAGTATACAATACCCCCAGTTTCGCGGCCAACTATGCTTGAACAACTCTTTGGTTCAAAGACGAGAACCCAGCTTCTCCGCACATTCCTTCAGAATCCGGAGACCCCTTTTTTCGTTCGCGAATTGACCCGCCGCTTGGACGTCCAAATCAACGCCATTCGTCATGAACTGAAGAATTTGGAAGAGCTGAGCTTGGTCGAAACGGTCGACATGGCCGAAGGCAAGGCGGTGCAGAAAAAGCATTACCGTCTCAAGCAGAATTCCATCCTGATTCCCGAGCTCCGCGCCCTCTTTGTGAAGTCGCGCGTGCTGCTTGAGAAGGACATGGTCAAGCGCCTCCAAGCCATTGGTCGTATTTCCTACTTCGCGCTCACGGGACGCTTCGTCGATCGCGAAGAAGCGCCGACGGATATTTTTGTCGTCGGGCGGGTTGATCGCAAAAAACTTTCCGACCTCGTGCGCAAGTTTGAAATTGAATTTGGACACGAAATCAACTTCACGGTTCTTGATGAGGAGGAGATGCGTTACCGCATGGACGTGATGGATCGCTTTTTGTACAGCGTGCTCGACGCTCCAAAACTCGTTTTTGTCGACGAGTTTTTTCACTCCGCTCAGGAAAGCGCGAACGTATGAGAGCGTTCTTCGGCGGAACTGCCGAAGGAGGTGTCGTCGTTTCGCTTTCGAAAGGCGGTCTTGTCGTTGCTTCAGTCTTTGGCGGTTTCACCGACGATCTTCTGAACCTGTTCGACACCGCGCTCAAGAAAGCGAAGATCAAACGAACGGTCATCAAGGAAATTGTTGTCGATAGAGGGCCTGGAGGTTTCTCGGCTGTACGTCGACGCGTGGCCGTCGCGACCGCGCTGGCCCGCTCGATCGGTGCGACGCTGTCCGCGACAGGGGAGATCACGCCGGAAGACGCGGCGAAGATGCCAAGCAGCGCCTTTGCCGTCAATGCACCGATCCATCCGCTGTACGCCGCCGAACCGAATATCACGATCAGCAAAAAGAAAAAAACATGGAACGCGCACTGACTTGGGACGACTACACGACCGCACAAAAAAAACGGCATCGCCGCTACGAGTTTGTGCCGGCCACGCTCGTCTGGTCGACGCTCGTTGGCGCGATCATTCTTTCGTTCGTCAACCCGGTCTGGGCGGTATTCTTCATTATCGCCTTCGACCTCTATTGGTTCTTCCGCGTTTTGTATTTCGTGATCTTCCTCACGATCTCGTGGCGCCGTCATCGTGGCGCGCTTGATATCGATTGGGAGACCGAGCTGAAGAAGACGCAGGGTTGGGAAAAAATCCGTCATCTTGTCTTCCTTCCTACGTATAAGGAAGATATCGAGATTCTTCGCGCCACCTTCCGCAGCCTCGTGCAGGCCAAGGTTGATCCGAAACGCATGATCGTGGTGTTGGCGGGAGAGGAACGCGCGGGGCGCGAAGCGTTTCTCGCTCGGGCCGAGGAAATCCGCGCCGAATTCGGTGAGCGCTTTTTGGAGATGATCGTCACGGTGCATCCATCGGACACGATCGGCGACATCGCGGGCAAGGGCTCAAACTTACACTATGCCGGTCCGTTCGCGCAGAAGGTTGTTGATGACTTAGGGATCGCTCACGAAGATGTCATTGTCTCGACGTTCGATATTGATACGATCGCGCATCCGCAGTACTTTGCGCACCTCGCCAAAACCTATCTTGATACTCCGGATCGTCTACACGCTTCCTATCAACCGGTCGTCCTGTACTCCAACAACATTTGGGACGCGCCGGCTATCGTGCGCATCGCGGCGTTCGGTACGACGTTCTGGCTTCTCTCAGAACTCGTGCGTCCCGACCGCCTGTTCACATTTTCTTCGCACAGCATGCCGTTTAAGGCGCTGGTCGACGTCGGTTTCTGGCAGCGCGACGTCGTCTCTGAAGATTCACGCATTTTCTTGCAGTGTTTCCTTCGCTACGACGGTGAGTACCGCGTCGTGCCGCTCTATGTGCCGGTCTCGATGGACGCGGTCATGGCGCCGAAGTGGATCGGCAGTTTGGTGAACCTCTATAAGCAGCAGCGACGCTGGGCTTGGGGGGCTGAGCATCTTCCGTATCTCGTCATCAATTTCAAAGCCAAGGCGGCCACGATTCCGCTCGGCAAGCGTTTGGCGAAGCTGTGGGTGCTCACGGAGGGCATGTATACCTGGGCGACGGCACCACTTCTCATCTTCTTGCTCGGTTGGCTGCCTTTCAACATCGCTCGTCTTACGGGTCGGCCGGAGATCGTCTTTCAGAACGCGCCGATCACGTTGCAGTGGATCATGACGTGCGCCATGCTTGGCGTCTTCGCCTCCGCGGTGCTCTCGCTGCCGCTCTTGCCAAGCCGTCCGGAACATAAGCGCAAATATCTCCACGTCGTGATGCTGCTTCAGTGGATGCTCTTGCCGTTTACCTTTATCATCTTCGGCTCCGTTCCCGCGATCGACGCGCAGACGCGTTTGCTTTTGGGTAAGCGTCTCGGGTTTTGGGTGACGCCGAAGACGGTGCTTGAGAAGAAGAATTCCTGATATGGCAAGAATCTCGGTGCACATCGTCTCTTGGAACCACGCGCGCGTGCTCCGAGATGCGGTTGATTCGCTTCGCGCGCAAACATTTAAGGATTTCACGCTCACCGTCGTTGATAATGCTTCGACGGACGGTTCGGTTGATGTTGTGCGTTCTGGATTTCCGGAAGCGACCATTTTGCGCAATTTTAAAAACCTTGGATTCAGCCATGCGCACAATCAAGCAGTCGAGCTCGCGCGCAATCGTTGGTCCGATGACGATAAAAAAGGACGCAGCTCGATCGATCGCTACGCGCTCGTGATGAATCCAGATATCATCTTGCAGCCGGATTTTTTGGAGAACCTCGTGCGAGGTATCGACGGACGTTACGAAATCGGGAGCGCCTGCGGAAAACTTTTGAAAGTCTACCCGCGTCTCGAAGAGGAAGGTGATCCGCGACGCTCTGACGTTTTGGACTCTGCCGGGCTTCGCATGCGCCGCGATCGTCGAGCGGCGGATCGCGGGGCAGGGGAGACTGACGGCCCTGCGTACGCCGAGCCGACAGAAATATTTGGTCCGTCGGGTGCGCTGGCGTTGTATCGCGCGGAAGCCATTGAATCGCTGCGTGAAGCGGATGGCGAATTCTACGATGAAGATTTTTTCGCGTACAAGGAAGATGTCGACGCGGCCTGGCGCCTGCGATTGCTCGGTTGGAAGTCACTTTACATTCCCTCAGCAACGGCCTATCACTATCGCGGTACGGGCGGTTCTGAAAAGGTGGGGCTGCTTGAGCTTTTCAAGCGTCGACGCGGGCGTTCACCGCTCGTGAATCGTCTCTCCACGCGCAATCATGTGCTGCTGCTCGTCAAAGATGATGATCGCTTGAATCAACTTCTTCATCTGCCGTGGATTCTCGCGCACGAGATCGGTAAGCTCCTCTCGACGATCTTCTTTGCGCCGCGTGCCTTGGGTGCGTATTTCGAGGCACTCGGTCTCGTTCCAAAAATGTGGAAGAAACGCGCCTCATTGCGCAAGCGTCGCAAGGCCACGGCAAAAGAAATGCGAAAATGGTTCCGCTGATATGGTCGATGTTTCCATCGTGATCGTGAATTACAAGACGCGCGGCATGGTCAAGCAAGGCTTGAAAAGTTTGCGTTTGGCGCGCATCCGTTTGAACTACGAAGTTTTTGTCGTGGATAACGCCTCGCAGGACGGCTTGCCGGAATTGGTACGCGCGGAATTTCCGGAGGCGCGTCTTATCGCTTTCGATCGCAACGTTGGCTTCGCAGCAGGGAATAACGCTGCGATACGCAAGGCCAAGGGGAAATATGTGTTTGTGTTGAACCCCGACGCGCTGGTGAACGAAGGTTCGATCGAAGCGATGTTCGCGTACATGGAAGCCCACTCCGACGTCGGCGTGCTCGGCCCGAAACTTGCGCATCCCGACGGCAAGCGCCAAGAATCCGCGCATCGTTTTCCGTCGCCGTGGATTCCCATCTATCGCCGCACGCCGCTCGGCAAAACCGCAAAGGCGAAGCATGAAATTGATCGCTATTTTTTGCGCGATCTGGACATGGTGACTCCGACGGATGTCGACTGGGTGGAAGGCGCCGCGATGTTCGTGCGCCGATCGGCAGTGGACGAAGTGGGTTTCTTCGACGAGCGTTTCTTCGTCTACTTTGAAGACACAGACTGGTGCCGGCGTTTTTGGGCGAGCGGTTGGAAAGTTGTTTATCATCCGCTGATCGAAATCATTCACTACCATCGGCGAGAATCGGCCGACACGCTTTGGTTTCTCGCGCCGTTTACGAACAAAGTTTCGCGCATTCATATCCAGAGCGCGATCAAGTATTTCAGGAAGTGGAAAGGACAATCGCTCCCGAGAAAAGAAAAAACCGCTTCCTGAGTCAGGGAGCGGTTGGGGATTCGGCGCGCGGTGCGCTGTTGATGAGCAGGTGTTCGACCTTGGCACAGTCGACGGATGCCATTGCCGGGCCGCCGACCGCGTATTGGCTAAGGCCGAATGTTCGGAAGATGTAGGCGAAGCAGAGGTTGCTGCGCGCTTCTCGGAAATACGTGATGTCGGAGCTGATCGCGTTGAAGTGTTCCCGACGCGCTTCGAGCTGTGAACGCTCCTCTTCCGGCGTGAGAGGCTTGTACTCCTCTCGCTTCTTGCAGGCGGGAGCGAAGCCGATAGTGGCAACGAACAGCAGAACAGTCAGGATCGTACAGGCGATGTACCAGGGCCGGGCCTTCTTCGCCGCTGCCGCCTGTTTCCTGCGAAATCGTCTCTCGTGCACTTTTCTTTTTGTGGACACGGTTCCTCCATGTGTTTGTCCGGCATCAGATGACCACGAACATGGCCTCCTGTCAAGGTGCGCGTGTTATACTGACTCTATGGAATCGCACGCCCATAATTTGCTCGGATCCGAAGAAAAAACGAAGCGGAACATTTGGAAATACGTCCTCTATGGCGCGCTGGGTCTTTTGGCGTTCGTGATCGTTGTTGGCACTGCTATTGCGGTACCGGCACTTTTGACGGCCCGCGAGGTGTACGCCCAAGCGGTGGCTGGACGTGACGCGCTGTTTAGCGCCAAGGAGGCGGCGGAACAGCTCGACTTCAGCGTCGCCTCTGGTCGTTTGGAAGAAGCTGCACAGCGTTTCGGAGCCGCGCAGCGCGCGGAGCAAAAACTCAAACCGTTCAAGGCACTGCCGTTTTTGAAAAAAGACCTGCAAGGTATTTATGATTTGCTCGAAGGCGGGCGCGAAGCGTCTTTGGCTTTGAAAGAGGCGATTGATGTTGGCGCCGATTTGGTCGCCGTCCTCAAAACTGGAGGGGCCACGCTCGGGGGTGTGCCCGACCTTTCCTCTGACGCGCGACCCGTTTCCTCATTGACACGAGATGAGCGGCGCGTGTTGTTGCAGAATCTGTCGCAAGCGCCCGATCGTCTAGCGGTCGCGCGCACGTCGCTTGATCGCGCGCTCGCGGCTTGGGATCGCGTCGAAAAAACGCCGTTCACGGAAGGTGTTCTCGATTCGATCGAACCGTACAAGATACAGCTTCGAACGATGCGCGATCTCATGACGCACGATCTTTCGCCGCTTGCGATGCTGCCGTCGATTCTCGGGTATCCGGAACCGAAGACGTATCTTTTTCTCATGCTCAACAACACGGAGCTTCGCCCCGGCGGCGGTTTTATTGGCACCTACGGCATTCTCGATTTTGCTGATGCGGAGATCACAAAGTTTTTCACCGACGATATTTACGCGCTCGACGGTCCTTCGGAGGCGTATCTGAACGAAGAGGCGCCCGAGCCTCTCAAGAAATATCTGCGCGTGCCGAGCTGGTTCATGCGCGATTCCAACTGGTCGCCGGATTTTGCCGTGTCCGCCATGAACGTCGAGAAGTTTTATCGGCTCGAAGGCGGTAAAGAAGCGCTTGATGGCGTGATCGGCATTACGCCGACGGTTATTTCAAAACTCCTCGCCATCACGGGGCCGATTACCATCGACGGCTCGACCTTCACGTCCGAAAACGTTGTTGACGAACTCGAGTATCGCGTCGAGGTCGCGTTTTGGACGGACGGCACGCCGCAAGCCCAACGCAAAGACGTCGTCGGCAAACTCGGACAAGAACTCATCAAGCGCTTGCTCAGCACGAAACTTTCCCAGCTTTCGCAACTCGCTGACGTGGCGCAGGAGTCCATCAAGGAAAAACACTTGATGACGTACTTTCACGATTCGACGATTCAAGCGTTTGCCGACACGAGCGGTTGGACGGGACGCTTCCGTTCCGCACCTGGTGATCGCTTAGCAATCATCGACGCGAACCTGGCCTCGCTCAAAACGGACGCTGTTTTGGACAGGAATATTTCCTACACGCTTAAACCCGACGGTGATTCGTGGGTCGCACGCGCCAGCATCACGTATAAGAACAACGGACGCTTTAACTGGAAGACGACGCGGTACCGCACCTACGCGCGCTTCTATACGCCGATCGGCAGCACGCTCATCAAAGGTGAAGGGATGATGATCGACGACAAATTGAACGATCCAAAACGCCGACCGGGAACGATCGACGTCACGCAAGAACTCGGGCATACGGTGTTCGGCACCTTTATTTCCATCGAACCGGGGGAGACGCGTACGCTTACGATGGAGTATCGTGTTTCGGAGGCGGTTGCGAAACAGATCCGCTCAGGGACGTATGTTCTTGACGCACAAAAGCAGTTAGGCACGCTCAGACACGGTTTGACGCTCGACCTCGATTTTGGTAAGAACGTAGCGCGCGCGACGCCCCCGGAAAGCGCGAGTCAATGGGGCGATTCGCACTATCGTTTATCCACAGACCTCCGCACCGACCGGCAGTTCTCTGTTGGCCTGAAGTAATTTCCCGCGAATGTTCATCAAGAAGATTGGCATCGACCTCGGTACCACGACGGTCCTGGTCTACGCACCCAAGCGCGGCATTATCATGAACGAACCATCGGTCGTCGCTATTTCGACGATCGATAAGAAAATTTTGGCTGTCGGAAAAGAGGCGAAAGAAATGCTCGGCCGTACGCCGGACACGATCGTCGCCGTACGCCCTTTGAAAGAAGGCGTTATTGCCGATTACAAGACAACCGAAGCCATGCTTCGATATTTCATCAACAAAGCCGTCGGCGGCGTGCGCGTGTTTCGTCCGGAAGTCATGGTCGCCGTTCCGGGCGGCATTACGTCCGTCGAGCGCCGCGCTGTCATTGACGCAACGATCGCTGCGGGTGCTCGTGCGGCGTACATCATCAAGGAGCCTGTTGTTGCCGCGATCGGTGCCGATATTCCGATTGGCTCGCCGTCGGGACACATGATCATCGACATCGGCGGCGGCACGGCCGAAATGGCCGTCATCTCTTTGGGCGGCATCGTCGCCTCCGACTCGGTACGCATCGGCGGCAACAAGCTCGACGCCGCCATCACCGAACACGTTCGCCGCAAGTACGGCATGACGATCGGTGAGCGCACCGCTGAAGAAATCAAAATCACGATCGGTTCCGCCCTGTATCTCGACGAAAAGTTGTCGATGGAATGCAAAGGCCGCGACATGATCACTGGGCTGCCGCGTATCATCACTGTCACTTCCGACGACGTGACTGACGCGATCCAGAACGAACTTGAAGAACTCATTGCCGCCACCAAAGAAGTCTTGCGCCGCACGCCGCCGGAACTCTCCGCCGACGTCATGGAAAAGGGGATGATTCTTTCGGGCGGTTCCTCGCAGCTTCGCAACTTGGACCGCCTTCTCGCCAAAGCCACGGGCGTCCCGGCCTACGTCGCCGACGAGCCGCAGCTTTGCGTCGTCAAAGGTACGGGCATCGCGCTCGAGAATCTTGAATCGTACAAGCGCTCGATTTTGGCGATGCGGTAATTTGGGAGGTGTCGTGTCGGAAAAGAAAAAGATCAGACGCTACAAGATCTGGAAAAACGGCAAGTTCATCGCATCGAAGAAACCCGGTAAGTACGCCGGTATCGTGACGCAAAAGATCTTCGGTCGGCTCGATTGCTGGAGCGGCAAGCGCGCCATGAAGAAGAATCGCGTGTTTTTCCATCATTGGGAAGATGCGATCGCCTCAGGGATGCGTCCCTGCAAGCACTGCAAACCCGTGCCGTAGCCCGGGTTTTTTCTTTTGAAGACGACTCCCGTGATACACTTCATGCATATGAAACTCCGCTGGAATTGGAAACGCTGGCCGTTGGCCGTGTTCGCGTTCGCGGCCGCCGCGTCGCCCACGCTCGCACACGAGAAATGGTATGTCGATCATCAGGGTGTCGAATTTTCGCGGTCGGTGTTTTCGTACGTGAGTCCTGTTTTCGCGGCGGCGATCATCGCGCTTGCGGCGACAGTTTTTCTTGGAGTCGTTTGGCTTGATCGGCGCTTTGACGGTTCCGCGGCGGCGCGCTGGCTCGACCTAAAACTCGTCTCCTACAAATTCAATCCGCGCACGGTGCTCGGTGTGGCGATCGGCGTTTCGCTCATGGGCGCCGGTCTTCAAGGAACTTTTTTTTCTCCAAGCCTCGTCCTCGGCGGCGATCCGTGGAGCGTCGCGTTGGCCATGATTCAGATCGCGCTCGGGTCGCTCTTCCTGTTTCTTGAACCCGCCTATTCAGAACTTGGAGTGCTCCTGGCGGTTCTCTTCCTCGCTGGCTTGCCCGTGCTGCCGTTTTGGGACTTGATGGAAGAGCTCTTCATACTCGGCGCCGGTATTTTCTTCCTCACGACGCCTTCCGAACGTACGACATGGAAGCCGCTGCTCAACCCCGAAACGCAGCGTCTCGGGTACCACGCGTTCCGCGTTCTTGTCGGTCTCAACTTCCTCGTTCTTTCAGGAGTCAAATGGCTGCATCCGGAGTTTGCGATTTCGCTTGTCAGCGAGTATCACCTCAATTTCCTTTCGGCTCTCGGAGCGAGTGATGCGCACTTTGTGTTTATTGCCGCTGTTGTCGAAACGGTCGTCGCCCTCTGTATTCTGATGCGCGCGGCCTTCCGACCCGCTGTGGCCGTCGGTCTCCTGCTCTTCCTGATTTCTATCTATTTCTTTGGCTTTAAGGAACTGCTTGGGCATTTGCCGGTCAAAGCGGCGCTTTTCCTGTTCCTGATCTACGGCCACTGGCATAAGGGGGAACAAAAGCGGTAAGCTGGCGGCCGTATGGCACTCATCGGCATCGACGCCTCACGGGCAAACGCGCATGAACGTACCGGTACGGAATGGTACTCCTACGAGCTGATTCAAGCTCTGAAGAAGACCCAGGTACCCGGTCTGGAATTTTTGCTGTACTCGAAAAAGTTCCTCCATGACGGACTTGAGCAGTTTCCTTCGGGTTGGAACGGCAAGATTCTGTATTGGCGTACGCAGCGTTTTTGGAATCAGTTCCGTTTGTCGTGGGAGCTCTGGCGTCATCCGGTGGACGTTTTTTTTCAGCCGACGCACACCCTGCCGCTCTTTACGCCGAAACGCGTCGTGACGACGTTGCACGACATCGGGTTCGAACGCTTGCCAAAGCTGTATCGTCCGGCTGAATTGCGCTATCACCGATACTCCGCACAGCTTGCGGTCAGCCGTGCCAACCGCATCCTGACGGTATCGGAATTTTCCCGCCAAGAAATTATTGATCGGTACAAGCTCCCGCCTGAACGCGTGATCGCGACCCCGCTCGCCGTCGACACGAATCGTTATCGTCCTGATATTTCCGACGAGGAAAAAGACGCGGTTCTGATGAAGTATCGTTTGTCACGTCCGTACTTCATTTACGCCGGACGCATCGAAGAAAAGAAAAACATCGTCAATCTCGTGCATGCCTTTTCTATTTTTAAAAGCGTGCGTGGCGTTGGCGATCCGGTAAAGCTGCTTCTCGTGGGAACGCCGGGCTTCGGTTTTGAACGCGTCAAAAAAGAAATTGCCGCGCGCAAGCTCGAATCGTCGGTGCTCATGCCGGGCTACGTGCCGGAGGCCGATATGCCCACGCTTGTTGCCGCCGCGAAAATTCTGCTCCTGCCTTCGTGGTATGAAGGATTCGGTTTGCCGATCCTGCAAGGGCAGGCGTGCGGCACGCCCGTCATCGCTTCGCGCGCTGCCTCCATGCCGGAAGTCGGGGGCGACGCCGCGTTGTACGCGCGTCCAGACGAGCCAGAGGATATCGCGCGCTGCATGAAAACTCTGATGGATGAATCGTCCGAGTGGGAGCGCCGACGCGCCCTTGGTTTTGAAAACGCCAAGCGCTACTCGTGGGACGAAACCGCGCGCCGCACCATGAATGTGCTGCTCGAAGTGCTTGGTATTCAACATCAGCTATGACCGACGCCTTTTCCGGCCTGATCGGCCACGAACGCGTCGTGCGTCGCTTGCGCACGATCGTGGCAAACGAGACGGTGCCGCACGCCATCATTTTTCACGGCGCGCGTCACGTTGGAAAAATGACGATGGTCTCCGCGCTCGCGGCCGCGCTTCTTGGTGTCGAGAAGGCTTCGACGCACCCCGATTTTCGACTTGTTGAACGTCCGCGTGACGAAAAAACTGACAAGCTCAAGAAAGCGATCCCGATCGAAAGCATTCGCGAACTTCAGCAGCATCTTCGGATGAGTTCTTTTTTGGGCGGCGCAAAAGTTGCCGTGATCGATGGCGCCGAGCACTTGAGTGAAGAAGCTGCGAACGCGCTTTTGAAAACGCTTGAAGAACCGACGAAGCGCGCGTATGTCCTCTTGTCCGTCGAAGAGAAAATGCGTTTACCGAAAACGATCGTGAGTCGCTGCGCTTCGATCGGGCTTGATCGCGTACCCGACGCGACGGTTACTGAAGCATTGAAGGCGCTTGGCGTCGCTTCGTTTGAAGCTGCGAAACTTGCCGCCCGAGCCGATGGTCGTCCGGGACTCGCGCGCGGCTTCATGGAGCAGGATGATATGGTAAACTGGTATGAGACGGAAGAGCGCCGCTGGCGCTCGCTTCGCGGCGCTCCGCTCCATCGTCGGTTGGCCGAATGTGCGGCCTTGGCACCCGCCCGTGCCGATCGTGAAGAAACGATTGAGCGACTGCGTGACGTCTTAGACGTGTGGCAGGGCGCATTGCGTCGCGAACTCAAGGCGGGGGAGCCGAATGCCGCTGCCAACTTGCGCGGCATCATCGCATTGCGCGGCTCCTTGACGGCAAACGTTCAACCTAGACTTTTACTCGAAAAATTCGCTCTTACTTTGGATCGTTGTTATGAGAATGCCATCACGTTTCCTCGTCGCTGCGTCCGTCGTGCTGTTGCTTGGCGCGGGCTGCATCCAAATCACCGGTACGGGCGGCAGCGCCGGTACGGACGGAGGGGTGTTTCGTTCCACGGATCGCGGTTCAAAATGGGTTTTGAAATCGTCGATTGCCACGGTTGGCCAGGCGCGCAACTTCGCGAACGCGAACGTGACGGCGCTGGCTTTTGACCCGACCGACAAGAAAGCGATCTACGCCGGCACGGAAGGCGGTTTGTTCTATTCCTATGACGCCGGCGAATCGTGGCAGGGTGCCCCCGGCCTCGGCGCAGTGCGCGTGCTTTCGGCGGCGGTGAGCCAGGCCGACAAGTGCACGGTATACGTTTCAACCGGTAACCGCGTCATGCGCACGACGGATTGCTCTCGCACGTGGGAGAACGTCTACTTTGATTCACGCGCTGAAACGAGAGTGAATGCTGTCTTGATCGATCGTTTCAACCCGATGAATATCTACGCCGCCACAAGCCAAGGCGATCTTTTGAAGAGTGGCGACGCTGGTGGTTCGTGGACACCGATTCACCGCTTTGAAAATGAGGTGCGACAGATCCTCGCGACAGCGTCAGATTCCCGCGTCATGTATGTCGGCACCCGCAACAAGGGAGTCTGGAAAACAACCGACGGCGGCGCGACCTGGGTTGACTTGAGTCCCGGAATGGGGGAGTATGCCGGCGCGCTCGATAACGTGATTATTGCCGAGGACGTGGCCCGCGGAAACAGCGTTCTTGTGGCCTCGAACTACGGACTTCTGCGCTCGACCGACGGCGGCGCGACCTGGAAGCCGATTACGCTTCTGACGCCTACCGGCTCAACCGTGATCTATTCGTTGGCGGTCAGCCCGAAAGATTCGAACTTCATCGCGTACGGCACGATCAACACGCTCTATCGCACGGTCGACGGCGGCGGCAAATGGACCACGTCCAAACTTCCGACAACGCGCGCGGCGACGAATCTCTTGATCGATCCGACAAACGATTCGACGATCTTCATGGGAACAACCCTGTTTAAACAAAACACCGGCTTCTGATCTTGATGGTATGAAAACACTGATTGATGAATACAGACCCGAGTTTGAGCACGTGCTTGAATTTTTGAGAGCCGACTTGAGCAGCCTTCGTACCGGCCGCGCGCACGCCGCGTTGGTTGAAGATATTTTGGTCGAGGCCTACGGCGGAACAATGAACGTCAAAGGCGTCGCCTCTGTGCTTGTGCCCGACGCGAAAACGATCATGATCGAGCCGTGGGACAAAGCACTCACCAAGGATATTGAAAAGGCGATTCGCCAGGCGCCGATCGGCGTGAACCCTGTTGTCGACGGCACACGCGTGCGCGTCACGTTGCCGCCTCTTACTGAAGAAAGCCGCCGCGAACTGACGAAGATCGTCGGTAAAAAAGCGGAAGAGGCTCACATCGGTTTGCGCGCCGTGCGCGAAACGATCAAGGATGAATTGAATCGTTTGGAGAAGGCCAAAGAGATCTCTGAAGACGATCGCTTCCGCCTTCAGGAAGCACTCGAAGCAGCGGTGAAACTCTGGAACGACAAGGTGCGCGACATGGCCGCTGAAAAAGAGGAAGAAATCATGACGATTTAAGGCTGCACATGGCGAGAAATCCGCGTTGAACCGCGGGTTTTTTTGTTGTATACTTTCTACAAAGGAATTCTCTGTCCACTCTTTTTGTTAACAACCGAATTCGGCTTCTGAAACGCCTGGCACGGCGCTATTTTTCTTCAGTTAAAAAAGCCGTACGTAGAATGGAAACGCGCCCGCTTGTCATCGGTTTGATTTCGCTGATCGTAATCACGAGCGCGTTTCCGAAACATGCGCACGCGGCTGCGTGCACCTCAAGCGGTACGGACGTTGTCTTGACCGTAAGCTGCGAATTCGCTGCCGGTACGTATACATTCGGCGGCACGCTGACGGTGAACCCCGGCGTGACGGTGACGGCACAAAGCAGTAGTGGTGCCGGAGTCATTATCAACGCTGATCATTTTCGCATCGACGGTACCCTCACGGCGACGGGTCAAGGATACGGCGCGGCGGCTGGTACGGGTGCTGGCGCAAGTTTTGCTGGTGGTGGGCATGGCGGCAATGGCGGCAGCTCATCCACGGGACAGCTCGGCGGAACGGCCTATGGTTCAGTGACAGCTCCAGTCACCTTGGGTTCCGGTGGCGGAAATGGTGTCGGTGCGTTGGGTGGCGTGGCCGGAGGCGGCGCGATCAAGCTTGTGGCGACTGGTGGCACGGTCGTTGTGGCCGGAACCATTTCGGCTGGAGGAAATACCGCCAGCTCTGCTTCGGCAGGCGGTGGAGCGGGTGGTTCAATTTGGATTGATGCTGCGACCATCACGGGCGGCGGCACGATTTCGGCAAATGGCGGAAACAGCCACGTGACGTCTTCCGGTTCCGGTGGTGGTGGACGTGTTGCTCTTTACTACACGACGTTTTCGGCAACAGGCCCCGTTCAAGCCTACGGCGGCACGAACGGTGTGACAGGCGAAAACGGCGGAGCCGGTACGATTTATCGCAAGCAGGCATCTGCGACAAATGGTGATTTGATCGTTGATAACAACAACACATCGTCTAACGTTGCCTATACACAGCAGGTCACAACAGCGAGCCAGACGTACGACAACGTAACGATTTGGAAGGGTTCAGAGTATGTGATTCCAGCAGGGTACACGCTCAGCGTCGCAGCAGCCGGCACGATAACAACTGGCGGTAGTGCGCAACCCGTTTTGATTATCAACGGCACGTTCAACGGTCCTACGGCTGCGGTCACGTTTAACGGGATCAATGTAACGCACGAAGGTGCGATTGGAACGACGGTGGACGTGACGGTTATAAACGGCGTGTACACCCTGAACACGACGACGGCGACGTTCACCTCCGGCGCGGGTAATCGTGTCGACGACCTGACGATCGGTTCCGGCGGTTGGTTGGTCACCCAGAATCTTCCGACATTGTTCGTGAATACGCTGACAGTGAGTTCCGGTGGTACGATCACGCACGCGACCAACACGAGCGCGACGACGGCAAGTGGCAAGCTTCATCATTTTGACGTGAGCGCCACGAGCACGATCACGCTGAGCAGCGGCGGCGTCATTACGGCCTCCGAACGCGGATACGTGGCTAAGCAAGGTCCGGGCAAGGGTTCAGACGGCATTGGTGGGGGCGGCGCGCACGGCGGCGACGGCGGATCTGGAGATCCGACGTATGCCGGATATACCGGCGGTCGCGCGTACGACTCTGTTACACGCCCAGTTGAACTCGGCTCGGGTGGAGGAGATGTAACAGGTACGAGCGCCACTCCAACGGGGTATGGCGGCGGAGCGATCAAGCTTTCCGTGAACTCAGGCGGTACGATCATGGTCGACGGCACAATCAGTGCTGATGCTCGTGACGTGCCTACGACCGGCACGGACGGTGCTGGTGGAGCGGGCGGCTCGGTTTGGATCAACGCTTCCGGCAGTACCGTGAACGGTAGCGGTACAATTACGGCGAATGGTGGCGCTCCGAGTTCGGCTCTCACCGGTTCCGGCGGCGGTGGCATGATCGCCGTGCAGTACGCAGGCACAACCCCGACGTTCACGCGCCAAGCGCGCGGCAGTAACGTCCGCGGCTACGAAAAAGGCGGCGCCGGCACGATCTACATGAAATCCGACGCCCAGTCGTTCGGCGATTTGACGCTCGATAATAATAACGTCGCGGGCGCGGCAAGCAGTCAATCGGCAGCTTGGCCGCAGGTCTACGATTCCATCGTTCTGAAAGGTGGAGGAAATTACCGCGTGAGCGCCGGAATGAATTTGTCGTACGCGACCTCTACAGGATCGATTTCCGGCGGCGGCGGGACGGTGGCCGGCACGCTCACAGTTGACGGCTTGTTCGTCTTCCAGAGTTCGAGCTTTGCCTTCAGTGCGCTGAACCTTGTTCACTACGGCGATGTGCGCACGTTGACGACTGCGACGTTCGTGAACGCGATGTACGCTCCGTATCCCGAAGGCGCTGTCTTTTCGAGCGGTACAGCGGGACGTGCGGAAGATTTCACGTTTGGCAGCGGCAGCAAATACGAACAGCGAGGCCTCGGTGTTTTCTATCTGAACACGTTGACAGCGAACTCTGGCGCTGTCATTACGCATGCTACGAACACCGCGGCGACGCGCGCATATATTGCCGATATTTCAGCAACAGGAACCGTGACGATTGCCTCAGGAGCATCGGTTGATGTCAGTAGAAAGGGTTATGGTACCAGTAGCGGCAGTGGCGCGCCTGGTGGTGGATCAACATCGACGGGCGCGGGTTATGGCGGTAACGGTGGTCTTGCCTTCAGCGGTACCGCTGGCGGTACATATGGTTCCGTGACACAGCCGACTGATCTTGGTTCCGGCGCTACGGGGTCCACGGTCAACGGTGGCGGCGCGTTGAGAATCGTTACAGCCGGAACTCTGTCTCATTCCGGTACGATGAGTGCGAACGGTACGAGCGCGACCGTGAGCAGTGGCGGCGCGGCCGGAGGTTCGGTCTGGCTGCAAGCCGACACGCTTTCTGGTAACGGTACGATCACGGCCAATGGAGGTAACGCGTATGCGAGCTGTACGTGCGCCGGAGGCGGCGGTGGCCGCATCGCTATCTACTACACGACGGATTCTTCGACGATCACGAAGACTTCGCAAGGTGGAGCGAAGGCGAATAGCGGACAAGTCGGTGGCGCCGGCACGGTCTACACGAAGTCGACTGCGCAAACAAATGGCAGCCTTGTCGTTGATAACGGCAGCCAGGCATCCACGGCTTTTACAACCCAAATAGCCGCGTCCAGCCTTTCCTTTGATGCGATCACGATCAAGAACGGCGCGCACTACAGCATTCCTACCGGCGCCTCGCTCACGCTTGCGAGCGGCACGACGATCTTGGGTGGAGGTTCCGTTATGCCATCACTCACGATTCAAAGCGGCGGTACGCTGAATGGTCGTGCGACGCAAACCATCGATGGTCTCAATGTCGTGCATTCTGGACTTTTCGACGTGACAACCGCGCTGACGATCAAGAACGCATCTTTTACATCGAGCAACACAAACTTCACGGCTGGTCTCGCTTCGCTTGTTGTTGATGCTGGAGGTTCCTACGTCAGCTCTTCATCGACCACAAGTTTGACGGTGTCTGGAACGATTACCGTGCGTTCTGGCGGCCTTGTGACCAGCGCGACAAACACGTCGGCACACCACACCTCGCTGAATATTTCGGCGGGGAGTTTGGATATTCAAGCCGGCGGTTCCGTGAGTGTTGTTGGAAAAGGTTTTTCCAGCAGCGAAGGATACGCGCAAGGAACGGATAACGGGACAGGTGGCGGCGGCGGAGGCTATGGCGGTGCGGGCGGCGCTTCGTCTTCTGGCGCCGCAGGCGGCAGTGCGACGTACGGCAGTAGTACTTCCCCTGTCGACCTCGGTTCTGCGGGTGGAACCGATACGACGAGTGCGGCGGTTGCCGAAGGCGGGCCGGGTGGCGGCGCGATCAAGATTGTTTTGACCGATACGCTCACTGTAGATGGCACGCTTTCGGCGAACGGTACGAACGGCCTTGGAACCACGGATCTTGGCGGCGGCGGCTCCGGCGGCTCGATTTGGTATGACGTCACCCACGCTATTTTGAACGCAAACGTCACGGCCAATGGCGGTACGGGTGCTGGCACGACTGCGAACGGCGGCGGCGGCGGTGGTGGTGGACGCATCGCGGCCTACTTCGTGACGCTCACGGGCTCCGGAACTTCCACGGCCACGGGCGGCGCGAAAGGTGGTACGGGTGCGGCGGTCGCGGGTAGCGCCGGAACGGTGTATGGCTACAACAATCCTCCAACCGTGACGGTTACGTCGCCGAACGGCGGCGAAAGCCTTACTGGAGGCGCGTCGTCTTCAATCATGTTCACGGGCGTAGGCAGCGTCGATCATTATCGAATCTCGCTCTCGACCGATTCTGGATCCACGTTTCCAACAAGTATCACGAGCAGCACGGCGGGCAGTCCGTATTCGTGGACGGTGAACAGTCTCAACACCTCGACGGCGCGCGTTAAAGTTGAAGCGCTCGATAGTGGCAACGTCGTCTTGGCGAGCGATACCTCGAACGCGGACTTTTCTATTGCCACTTCGATCGTTGCGGTAACGGCTCCGAACGGCGGCCAATCGCTCACCGGTGGTGATCCCTATTCCGTCACCTTCACGTCCGCGGGGCCAGCTGATCACTACCGCGTCTCGCTTTCCACCGACTCGGGCTCCACGTTCCCGACCGTTTTGACGAGCAACCTCGCGGGTAGCCCGTATTCTTGGACCGTGAGTTCCGTAACGACGTCGCTTGCTCGTATCAAGGTCGAGGCGCTTGATAGCGGCAATTCCGTTTTGACAAGCGATACTTCTGACGCCGACTTTTCTATTACGACGACGGCACCATCGACAGGCGGTTCAGGCTCCAATCCTTCGCCCGCAATTGCGTTGAGTCGTCCAAATGGGGGAGAGCAACTGCACGCCAACGAAACGTATAACGTCTTCTGGTCGTCGCAAGGCACACAGATCCACAACATTCGCTTGTCGTATTCCGCCGATGGAGGATCTGCCTATAACGTCGTCACGTCTTCAGGAAGTCCGTCTGCGGGTTTTACGCTTGGACAGTTCCGAACGTTTCTTCAACCAACGCGCTTTTCAAAGCGGAGGGGCTTGGCGGTGGAGATAGTATTTTAGCAACGGACGTAAGTGACAGTGTGTTTACGATTGTTGGTACAGGTGTTGAGCCGCCGGTGCTGCCACCAACCGAACCGCCCGTTGAAACTCCGGACCCAACAGTGCCTGTCGAACCAACGCCGCCTATTGAAACGCCTCCTGAAACTCCATCTGAACCGGTAACGCCAGAAGAACCGGTCGTTGAGCCTCCAGCCTCGACAGAAACACCGATCGATGAAGCGGAAGAAGAACCGCCGGTAACGAAACCGACCCCGCGCCCGACTCCGGAACGTCCGGTTACGTCTATAGATACGGAACCACCAGCATCAAGTGGTGGTGGGCAAGGAAGCGGCGCAAGTGGATCGTCTGGAGGCGGATCTGTCGAGCCGTCTCCGCAAGGCGAAATTTCCGTGCCGTCACCGGCTCAGGAGATCGCTTCGTTTTCGTTGATTGAGTGGTTTGTGCGCGAAGAAGCACCTCTTGAAGAGACGCCGCTTCTGGACATCGCGGCAAACGTCACAAAAAATATTCCTATTGTGCGTGAGGTTGTTCAGGCGACACGCGAAGTCGTGAAGGCTTTGCGTACGAATGAAACGGTGCAAACAACCAACACAGTCGTACTGACACCGGCCGTCGCTGGGGCGGCTGCTGTCGCGACAACGTCCGCAGTTGGTTTCACGGGTTTCGCCAGTTACGCGATGTTCCTTGTGACGCAGCCGCTTGCTCTGCTCGATCGTCGCCGTAGAAAAGCATACGGCACTGTCTACAACGTCGGGACCAAACTCCCTGTTGATCTTGCGACGGTTCGGCTTCTTGATGCGACGGGACAAAAAGTAATCGCGACGCGCGTCACGGACCGTCTCGGACGGTATCTCTTCCTCGCGCCTCCCGGTGCGTACCAGATCGAAGTGCAGAAGTCCGGATTCGTCTTCCCTCCAGTGCGTACGATCTCTGGTGTGGCCGATGGTCCGTACGCGGACCTGCATGTTGGGGGAAGCGTCGTTGCTTCGGATGGTGTTATCGCGAAAAACATCCCACTTGAACCGAAAGAGGACTCGCGTACCAATTCCAAAATTATCGCCGCGGCAGGGCGTCTCCGTTTGCAATGGGCGTTTACGGCATTTGGCCCCGGTTTCGCGGTGGCAAGTTATGTCGTTACGCCGCGTTGGGAACAGGTAGGTGCTCTGGCGCTTCAGCTGGCGCTGACCGTTATTTTCTCTCGCATCGCCAACAAGCGAAAGCCGAAGGGGTGGGGCGTCGTACGCGACGCGCAAGGGCAGCCCGTGCGACAAGCCGTCGTGCGCGTGATTGAAGATGCCTACAATAAGGTGTTGGAAGCTCAGGTCACGGACGCTTCGGGTCGCTATGCCTTCTTGGTCGGACAGAATCGATACTTCGTCACGGCTGAGGGGGCGGGGCATCAGGCAGCCAGGACAGAAACGGTGGATTTCAGCCGTTCAAAGGATCCGGCTTTTATTGCTCGAGATATCACCCTTAAAACGGTGGTGTCGGTGTAGAGGTTCGAACAAGAAGGATTTGCCTAAAAGTGGTACACTGCATGCTGTGAAGAGACCTCTGTATACACGCGTGAAGTATCGAATAAACCGTCTTTGGATTGCGGTAAAAGCTTGGGCGCGCGCTCGGTTTGTTTTTGCGTCCGTGACGGTTCTGATCACGGCGATTGTTTTCGGTAACGTTGTCTCAACGGCTTTGGCGAGCGGCTCTGCAAGTTGGACGGCAAACGGTGTTGTTGCTGCTGCTGCCACAAACGGTTTCCTTGCGGGCGACCAAGAGTCAGTTATTTTTGAACAATCAACCAGTGGCCCTGTCGTTCGCACGAGCGATGGGTATAGCGTCTTCGTGTTCACGAACGCGGTCGGGGGCGGCATCTACGCTCAAAAAGTTGATGACACCGGCGCGGCGCAATGGGGCGGAGGCATCACGGTCTACGATGGAGCAAGTGGTCTCGGTGATCAGCGCGTGCGAGTAGTCGCAGATACCTCAGGCGGCGTCATTGTGCTCTACGGTATTTCGAATGGTGCCAACGACATTTACGCGCAAAGACTCGATTCTTCCGGCGCCGTGCAATGGGCGGCGGGCGGGTTGGCGGTTGCTGATGTTGGCGCGAGTTCCGAAACGTCAGGGGTCGCTCTTCCTGACGGCTCCGACGGTATTATCGTTGCGTACGTGATCGGCGGCGACGTGCGCGCGCAGCGCTTGGATGGTTTAGGCGCCAAACAGTGGACTGCGACCGGTGTGGTCATTAGCGCGGCCGCCAATAACCAGCGCGATCCGCTCATCGTTACGGACGGCTCCGGCGGCGCGATCATCGCGTGGGAGGATCTCCGCGGCGCGGATGAAGATTTATACGCGCAACGTATTAACAGCGCTGGTACGGTGCAGTGGACAGCGAACGGAAAAGCAATCACGTCGGCTGCCGACGCACAGGATCGCATGACGCAGGCCGTACCGGACGGTTCCGGAGGCCTTGTCGCGGTTTGGGAAGATAGTCGTTCAGGCGCTAACGGTGTTTACGCCCAACAGATCGATAGTGCCGGTGACCAGGTTTGGACTGCGAATGGTGTCCAGGTCAGCACGGCAAACGCCAATGCAAATCCCAAGGTTGCGATGAGTGGAACCGACGCGATGGTCTTCTACTACGCCAACCCGTATTTGTACGTACAAAAACTCAATAGCTCTGGTGTCGCCCAGTTTTCCGGCTCTGGTTTGGCGCTGACGAGTACTGCCGATCGTGAAGATTATCCTACGATCGCGGTGACGGCGGGTGATGGTTCGGGTGACGTGCTCATCGCCATTATGCGCCAATATTCGGGTGCAAGCACACGCGACGTGATTGCCCAGCGCGTCAATTCTGACGGTACCGTGGCTTGGACGTCCGGTGGCGTGCTCGCGATTGATGCGGATACGGCCACGAACTTTTTCCCGATTACGATGCCGTATGCTGTCACGACAACGGCAGGCGACTTCGTGATTGCGGCACAGATCCAAGCGAGCTTTGAGGATGACGCGGTTGGCCAGTTACTTGATGACGCGACTGGCGCTCCGCAATTTAACGGTACGCGCGGCTTCACGCTTCCAGATGGACCAGGCTCCGTTACGGCAGAGCAGCTCGTGCCGCGCGTGGCGGCCGATGGTTCAGGAAATTATTTTCTTGCTTGGAATGATAACCGCCATAACGGAACGAGAGTTTTTTTGCAAAAAGTGAACTCCTCAGGTGTCTCACAGTGGACAGCGAGCGGCGTGGCGATTGCGATCGGTATCGGGCAAGAGGTGCTTGGCTTGTTAGGCGATGGTTCAGGTGGCGTATACGTCATCTGGAAGGATTATATGGGTTCCGAGGTTTTGAAAATCAAACGTTTTGATTCTTCGGGGGTCGTGGTCGGCGGCTGGTCGGCATCAGGATTGAGTATTTCACCGTCCGGCTCGACGGTCGATGTCTGGGGTACCGTCACGGACGGAGCGGGTGGCGCCATTGTGATGTATGAGGTGAATAACAGGATGTATGGCGTGCGCGTGACATCTGCGGCCGGTGTTCCGTGGGGCGCAACAGGAGTTGAAGCATCTGATCCGCTGCCTTCCGGTACGGTCGCTCATGAATATGGCGCGATCGCTTCTGACGGCGCAAGCGGCGCGTATCTCGCTTGGCAGCACATCGATAACGACGTGACCGATCCCGACTTACGCGTCGTGCGCCTAGCAGCGGCAAACGGAGCGGTTGTTTCCGGTTGGACAACGTACGGCGAAGTCATCACGACAGAAAACACCGCCATCGAAACAGCTCTTACGGCCGTCTCGGGCGGAGTCGTCGTCGCCTGGAGCGCGGATCCCGGCAGTCTTGGAAACGCCAACGTCAAGGCACAAATGTATAACGAAGCCGGCGACGTGCAATGGACTGCGGGCGGAGTTGATGTTGTGACTGCAGCAGATAATCAAACCGTGCCGAAAGTCATCGCTTCGGATACCGGGTCGATCGTGGTGTGGAAAGATATGCGCGGAGGCGTCACGAGCGATCTGTACGCGCAACGACTCGATGCTTCCGGCGTCGCGCAGTGGACAGCGAACGGCGAGGTCGTGAGCAATGCTGCTGATAACCAAGGGGCGCAATTCAGTATTGCAACAGACAATAGCGCCGGTGTTGTAGCGGCTTGGAAGGATGAAAGAACGGAGGCTGGTGGCGACGTGTACGCACAACGTCTGAACTCAACTGGCACGGCGATGTGGACCGCAAACGGAATCGTTGTTGCGGCTCGCGCCGGTTTTGCTGAAGATATTCCGACGGCTGTCTCCAATGGTGACGCTGGTATTGTGACGGCTTTCCAGTCCGTCAACACGGTTTCACAAACACGCGTGCAAATGATCGCCGATTCTGACGGTGCGGCGACAGTAACCGTGACGGCACCGAATGGCGGAGGAAGTTTGACGGGCGGCGATTCTTCGTCGATCACGTGGACGAATGCTGGTTTGGTTGATCACTACCGCATCACGCTTTCTACGGACTCGGGCTCCACGTTCCCGACGCTTGTTACTGCATCCGACGCAGCATCGCCGTATTCCTGGACGGTCAACAACATCACGACGACCACAGCGCGCATCAAAATCGAGGCACAAGACGCGAACAACGTAACACTTGCGAGCGATACCGCGAACGCAGACTTTTCGATTACGGCTTCAGGCGGAGGTGGTGGGGGAGGAGGCGGAGGCGGTGGTAACCCGACGCCTTCCATTGTGGTTGGCCAGCCGAACGGCAGCGAACTGCTCGCGGGTGGATCGACATATAACGTATTTTTCACGACGCAGGGTATTCAGGTGCAGAACGTCCGACTCTCGTACTCCGTAGATAACGGGAGTACGTACGCGGTGATTGCTTCGAATGTGAGTCCTTCCGCGGGCGTCTACGCCTGGATGGTGCCGAGCGTGGCCGCTGATTCCGCGCGCATTCGCGCTGAAGCCCTCGCTGGAGGTGACACGATTTTGGCGACGGACGTGAGCGATGCTTCGTTCACAATAGCGCAAAGCGGATCAGGAGCGCCGGGCTCAACAACATCGACGCCGCCCGTTGTACCCCCTACGACTGTGCCAGAGGATGCTGCTGTACTGGCTGAGGTGCGCGTCGGCGTGAACGTGTCTTCTTTGGAATTTTCGAGCGGTACGCCCGAACCGAAGACTGGTGATATCGTTACCTATCGTATTGACGTGTCGAACGTCGGCGGCCAGACCGCGCGAAATGTTGTGGTAGCAGAAACAATTCCACCCGGCACGTCATACGTTGGATCATCTTTGTCGATTGATGGTGTGATTCTGACGGACCTCGCCGATACAGATGACGCCGCTTTTGATTCGTTGACGCGTACCGCGACATACAATCTTGGTTCTCTTGCCGCAAGCATGCGCCGGTATGTCAGCGTGCACGTGCGGGTGTTACCCGGCGCGAGGTCGCTTTTTAATCGCGCCGTCATCACCGCGGATGGGCTCTCGACGACGATTTCTGAACAGACGACGGATGTTGTACAACTTCCCGTAACGCCTGTGGAACCGATCGTTACGCTGCCACCGACGGTACCGACCGTTCCTCCGGTAGTTGCTCAGCCGACGGCACCTGTTGAGCCAAGTACAGCCCCCACACCAGGAACGACACCGGCACCTCCAGTATCGTCAGAGCCTACGGTGCCACCGACAACCGAGCAACCGACACCTGTCGGAACCGATCCCGAACGTCCGACGACCGGAACGACACCGCCAACGGTACCGACGTCTGGAAGCGGGACGACGAGCGGAACAGAGACAAGACTGACGTTGCTTGAATGGATCGCGCGACCATTGAACGCCGTTACGGCAACGCCGATTCTTGATCGTCTCGCGGAGGCGACACAGAACACGCCTGTCATCGGCGCTATCGCGCGATCGGTACGCGACAATATGAAAGCCATTCGCGGAAGCGCAGTGGCGCAAACAACGAACGACGTTGTCGTGACCCCAGCTACAACTGCGGCGGTCGCAGTCGCGACGACTTCGGCTGTGGGCTTTGCCGGCTACGCGCGATACGCGATGTTCCTCTTTACGCAACCGCTCGCGCTGCTCGATCGTCGCCGTCGCAAGGCTTACGGCACCATCTATAACGTCGGCACGAAGCTGCCGGTGGATCTTGCTGTCGTCCGTCTTGTCGACCCTGTCACGCAAAAAACGGTTTCAACGCGCGTCACCGATCGGTATGGTCGCTATCTTTTCTTGCCACAGCCCGGCAGCTACCTGCTTGAAGTACAGAAGCCCGGTTTTGCCTTTCCTCCGAACCGAACGATCAGCGGCGTGGCCGACGGCCCCTTCTCTGACCTGCACCTTGGTGGCCCGATCGAAACTCCGGAAGGTATGATCGCCAAAAACGTGCCGCTCGAACCTGTGGGTGAAACGCGCACGGACATCGACATTCTCGCGGCTTCCTCGCGCTTGCGCGTGCAATGGGCCGTCGCGTCGATCGGTCCCGGACTTGCGCTTGCAAGCTATGCCGCAACGCCTCGTTGGGAGCAGGTGATTGCACTCATGACACAGCTCGCCTTCATGCTTCTCTTCATGCGCCTGGCCAGAGGGCGGCGTCCTAAGAGCTGGGGAACGGTTTCCGATGAGCAGAAGAAGCCCGTGAAGCAAGTGGTCGTTCGTATTGTCGAATCCGCGTACAAGAAAGTGCTTGAAGCCCAGGTGACCGATGCACGCGGACGCTACGCCTTCCTGGCCGGTCAGAACCGCTATTTCCTGACGGCTGATCGCGCGGGATACCAAGCGGCACGCACGAAAGAGATTGATTTCACCCACGAGAAAGAGCCCGTCTTCATTGCTGACGATATTGAACTCAAAACTGCCTCATGATAGGCTGCGGCATATGATCGAAATGGAAAAACTGGTTTCCCTGGCAAAACGACGCGGTTTCATTTTCCCTGGATCCGACATTTACGGTGGCTTGGCCAACTCCTGGGATTACGGTCCGCTCGGTTCCGAGCTCAAGAAAAACATTAAGGACGCATGGTGGAAGCGCTTCGTGACGTCGCGTGAAGACATGGTCGGCATTGATGCCGCGCTCATCATGAATCCGAAGGTTTGGGAGGCCTCCGGCCATCTCGCCCACTTCACCGATCCGCTCACGGAGTGCACCGGCTGCCATTCGCGTTTCCGCGCCGACCAAATCGACCTCACGGCCGCTTGCCCCACTTGTGGAAGGAAAGGCACGTTCACGGAACCGGCGCAGTTCAACATGATGCTCAAAACCTTCCTCGGCGCCAAAGAGGACGCCGCGGCGGTTGTCTATTTCCGTCCTGAAACCGCGCAGGCGATGTTTGCCGATTTCAAACAGGTGCAGGAAACGAGCCGCAAGCGCGTGCCGTTCGGTATCGCTCAGGTCGGCAAGGCTTTCCGCAACGAAATTACGCCGGGCAACTTCATCTTCCGCACGCGCGAATTCGAGCAGATGGAAGTCGAGTACTTCGTGAAGGAATCCGAATGGGAAAAGCATTTTGAATCGTGGCTCGTGGAAATGAAATCTTGGCTCGATTTCTGCGGAGTCGATCCTAAGCACCTCGTCTTCCATGAAATCGAAGATGGCGAGCGCGCACACTATTCGAAGCGCACCGTCGACGTCGAGTACCAGTACCCCTTCGGTTTGAAGGAGCTCTACGGTCTCGCGTACCGCGGCGACTACGACCTCACCTGCCACCAGGAAAAGAGCGGCGTTGATTTGCGCTACACCGATCCGGAAACAAACGAAAAATACCTGCCGCATGTCATCGAGCCGTCACTCGGTGTCGATCGCACGGTGCTGGTGGTCATGCTCGAGGCCTATCACGAAGAACAAGCTCGTACGGCCGAAGAAGGGGAGACGGATCTGCGCGTCGTCATGCGTTTCCCGAAAGCGCTCGCACCCTTCAAGATCGCCATGCTGCCGCTTTCCAAAAAAGAGGAACTTTCGGTTCCAGCCCGCGCGCTCGCGGCCAAGCTCCGTCAGCGTTGGACGACCGACTACGACGAAACGCAATCCATCGGCAAGCGCTACCGCCGCCAGGACGAAATCGGCACGCCCTATTGCGTCACCTACGACTTTGACACCTTGAACGACCAGTCTGTTACCGTGCGCGATCGCGATACGATGCAGCAAGAACGCGTGAAGATCGACGAGCTCGAAAGCTACCTTTCGTCGAAGCTCGGTTTCTAGCATGTCACTCTTTCAAACGGCGAAATTGAAAAACGGCACGCGGGTCATTCTCGTGCCGTCGCGCGATACGCAAGCCGCCACGGTGTTGGTGTTGTTCGAGGTCGGCAGCCGCTATGAGAGCGCGAAGCTTGCCGGCGCCTCCCATTTTGTTGAGCACATGATGTTCAAGGGCACCGAACGCCGCCCAACCACGATGGATATCAGCCGCGACCTCGACTCCGTCGGTGCCGACTACAACGCTTTTACCGGCAAGGATTACACCGGCTACTACGTGAAGCTCAACGCTTCAAAAATTGAGTTGGCCGTCGACATGCTGCACGACATGCTTTTCCATTCCACCTATCGCGCCGACGAAATCGGCCGCGAGCGTGGCGTCATCAAGGAAGAGATCAACATGTACGACGACAATCCGATCATGCGCGCCGAAGAGCTTCTTGAAGAATTGATTTTTGAAGGCACACTCGCTCGTCCGATCGCCGGCACGCACGCCACGATGGATGGCATCGATCGTGCTGAACTCGTGAGCTGGCGCGATGCGGCCTACACGCCTTCACGCATGATCATCGCCGTCGCCGGTAAATTTGAACCGTCGGTTGTCGACCTTCTCGAAAAAACCTTCGGTACGGTCAAAGAGCCGAAAAAGAAGCTTAAAACCTATCCCGCCTCCCGCCTCAGAAGCGGTGGGGCGCGTCTTGCGCTACAATATAAGGAGACGGAACAGGTGCAGTTCGCTTTGGGCTTTCCGGGCTTTCCGTACGGCCACAAGGACATGGCGGCGCTTTCGGTTCTCACTACGATTCTTGGCGGCGGTATGTCGTCGCGCCTCTTTACGGAAGTGCGTGAGCGCCGCGGCTTGGCCTATTCCGTTCGCGCGAGCCTGAGCCCGTATCAGGACGTCGGCAACATTGCGATTCAGGCTGGCCTCATGAAAGCCAAGCTTGATGAAGGTATCACCGTGATCCTCAAAGAGCTCGGCAAGGCGGCACAAAAAGGCGTTACGGCTGAAGAGCTCACGCGCGCCAAAGAATACATCAAAGGGAAAACGGTTCTTGGACTCGAAGAGTCAAGCGCACTCGCCGAATTTTTCGCCAAGCAAGAACTTCTGCAAAAAAGAATCCAAACGCCGGAAATGCGTTTGGCACGCATCGACAAAGTGACACGTGAAGACGTTCACGCGGTTGCGAAGCGCGTCTTCCGCACGTCCGGTCTCTCAGCCTCGCTGATCGGCCCCTTCAAGGACAAGGCGCGCTTCATGAAGCTTCTAAAGATTCCGACGCGATAGCGTATGCGCAAGCTGTTTTTCGCGAATTGGAAAACCTATCTGAGCGACGCGGAGGCGGAAACGCTGACACGCCTGTACGTGGAACGTTCCACGACTTCTTCGATCGATCTTGCGATCGCTCCGAGTTTTACGGCCCTCGAAAGCATTGCGCATCTCGTGAGAGGCTCAGCGGTCGCTTTGGGCGCCCAAGACGCTTTTTGGAATGATGAAGGCGCGCATACGGGGGAAGTCACACCGAAACAGCTTGCCGCAGCCGGCGCGAGCTATGTGATCGTTGGTCATTCGGAGCGCCGTGCGATCGGTGAAACCGACGAGCTTGTCGTCCAGAAAGCTGCCGCGGTTGCCGCGGACGGTATGACGCCCGTTCTTTGCGTTGGTGAAACGGCCCAAGAGCGCGACGCTTCCACGCAGGAGCAGGTGGTGCGCACACAGCTCGAAGCGGTCATTGCCTCCTGGGCGCCAGAGAAGCCGTTGGTCGTGGCTTACGAGCCGCGCTGGGCGATCGGTACGGGTCGACCCTGCAATCCGGCCGACGTCGCTGTGATGCATGCGTTCATCCGCAGAGAGCTCGATGCACGCACGCTCTCGGCCCGCATCTTGTACGGTGGCTCCGTTGATCCATCCAACCTCATGGAGTACCTCGCAGTGCCGAACGTCGACGGTGTGTTGATCGGCGGGGCGAGTACGCGAGCAGAGGACGTACGCGCGATGTTTGAACTTTTGGCCAAATAAGTATGTGGACTTTCATCGGCATTTTGCTCGTGCTCGCGGGTGTCGCGCTGATCTACGGCGTGCTCGTGAAGAAATTTCCTCAGCTCAAGCTGATTGATCTTTCGACACTCGCCAAAGAACGGCACGAGGCGGTCAAAAAGCGCATCATGCAGGATCGTTTTGAGCGCTCGCTCGGCAAGATCCAGGGCAAGACCAACGAAGCGGTTGGTGCCGCGTCTTCTCGTGTCAAAAACTGGTTTGAGCGCACGCAGGACAAGCTGAAGGGCATGGAAGCGCGCATGGACGGTCACGTACGCCGTCCAACGACCGCCGCTGAGCACGCCAAGGCGGTGGAGCGCCTGCCGGCTCTTTTGGATCAGGCTGAGCATGCCCGCCTTGAGGAACGCTACGAAGAGGCTGAGAAGCTCTACATCGAGGCATTGAAAGCCGATGCCAAGAACGTCGAGGCCTACCGTGGGTTGGCGGAGTTGTATCTGGCGCAAAAACAGCCGGATCAGGCAGCTGAGATCCTCGAATTTCTCCTGCGTCTGCAGAGCGACGATGATCGCGCTCTGGGGCGTCTGGGTCAGATCGAGGCCAACCGTGGAAACTTCGAAGAGGCCGAAGCGCGCTACCTCCGGTCGATCGAGCTTTCCGCCAACGCGACGGTCTATCGGGCCGAGTTGGGGAGGGTTTACCTGACCCAAGGGGATGGCCGCAAAGCGGTCGATCAGTTCCGCACAGCGCTCCAGGCAGAACCGCACAATCCGAAGTACCTTGATTATTTTTTGGAGGCGAGTATACTCGTAGGCGACGCAGATGCGGCTCGGGAAGCCCTTTCCGCCTTGGAAGAGGTGAACCCCGGAAACGCGAAGCTCGAGGAGTTCCGGGTACGGATCTCTGAAATGTCCGGAAAATCGTGAAAATCCAGCGCCGTTGTAGCTCAGTTGGCAGAGCACGTCCTTGGTAAGGACGAGGTCACCGGTTCAATCCCGGTCAACGGCTCCACGGGCAGTTACTCAAGCGGTCAACGAGGGCAGACTGTAAATCTGCTGGCCTTGTGCCTTCCAAGGTTCGAATCCTTGACTGCCCACCAGGGCATAGCGTTTCACGGGAGTGGAGCGCTGCGTCCTGCACGAAAATCCAGCAAAAGTTTGCGCCACCTTAGCTCAGTTGGTAGAGCACCAGTTTTGTAAACTGACGGTCCTGGGTTCGAGTCCCAGAGGTGGCTCCACCCGTCGCCGAGGCTTCGGGTGGCGAGCACCCTTGACGCCGGAACGGTTTAAGCGTATTCTTTCCCCATCATTCACCGCAGTCGCTATGCCACAGGACAACCTCATCAAGCTCGAGTGCACCGAGTGCAAGCGGGCCAACTACCACTCCCACAAGAACAAGAAGAAGCTGAAGGCTCGTATTGAGCTCAAGAAGCACTGCGAGTGGTGCAAAAAGCACACGGTCCACAAGGAGACCAAGTAAAAACCGCCCCGAAAGGGGCGTTTTTGCATCTCAGAGAAGTTAGGGCTAATAAAATAGCCGGCAATAATGTTATTGCCGGCACGTGACCGATTCTAAAGCCCTAGGAGATCCTTCCTTCCGCCCAGGCCGCGTATAGGCCGTCGAGCTCGAGCATGAGTCCGACGATGTGGCGCACGCGGTCTTCGTCGACCTTGCCAGAAACGGTTGCTTGCAGCTCGGCGGCACGCTTTTCGCCTTCGATCTGCCGCTTGAGATCGAGGATCAGTTTCGGCCGGTACGAGCCCCGGGCGAGCTCCATCATGCGTGTCACGTGACTCGGATCCATGAACCTCATCATCGACGTATTCTCCCGTCCTGTTGGCGTTGCGCAAAGAATTACAAAATCGAACCATCTTGTCAATCTTAGAAGAAGTAGCGGAAAGCTCCGGACTCAAACTGTTCGAAGTCATCCGCCAAACGCTCATCCATGAGATTGGTCACCATTTTGGGTTGGACGATGAGGAGATTGAGAAGATTTTTGAGGAGAAGTGGGAAGCCGAATAGGATTGACAAGCATAAGAAAACGTACTATCCTCTCGTGTTCGGTGCTTGAACCCGCATCGTGCGGAATCGAGAATCGTTCGCGAAGTACGGCCTATGCGGCCGCAAGAGGAGAAGAGGCTCATGTCTCATCCGCCCGTCATCGTGCAGGAAGTGACCGTCGAGCGAGGCATGCTCGTGACGACGAACAGTCCGAACCCCATCAACCTCGGCGGCGAGCACAACTTCTCTGCCGCACTCGCCGAGCTGGCCGTGAGTTCCATCCAGCGCGCTTTGCGAGCGAAAGGCGGGCGCGTCTTCTTCCTCGTGTGGGAAGGCACTAAAATCCCGCGCGGCGCGCAGGTCCTCGGCCATACACTGGTCTGGACCCAGAACGGCCAGGTCCATGCGGAGCTCGCAGGAAAACCCGGTCAGTCCGACTGTATCGGCACGTACGATCGACTCGAGGAGTGGGGCGGCCAGGTGCGGAAGAGCCACAAGATGCTCGTCTACGTCTCGCCTCACTTCCACCCGCCCGTGATCATCTCCAGCTCCTGACTCGATTGCACGCACCATGCAGGGGTGAAGCGAGTTGGGAGCGCAGCACTTGGTAGGATACCCACGAGGTGTTCCCCGAGTGTTTTTTTGTTTAGGTGACGAGATGGATATTGTATTCATCAACGGTCGTAAGCGAGTACCCCAATCAAAAAGACCCCAAGCGTATTGGAGTCCTCTTGACAGGGGATCGTAGACGTTGTTCGAACGCTCTACTGTGCGGCGTAGGTGGTTGCCACTATTCAGCGCCCACCCAGCGTCCGTCTTCACCGCATGCAATGGAGTGCATCCAGAAAAAACCTTCACGCGCAATCTGAGGTTGGGTTCTATCGCAATTCATACCGTATTGGGCAATGATCTTTTTTTCCTGTATGAGCGGGTAGACTTCCACAGTGAGCAAACAAGCGACCCCAGCGAGCAACGCGATTGTGATGGCAGGACGCGGCTGTGTTCGAAGGGCATACAGGATGACAAATCCCAACACGCACACTACCACAAAAAATATGGCTGCAGGAATCGGTTCAAACCCAACATATCGAGTACGGAGATATAAACCGGCGGCAACGGCCATCAACGCCGCCACTACTCCAACAATAGATCGCAGAAGCATTAAATACATATAGGAGAATATAGTGGTAAAAAATAAAAAGCCACCATAATTGTAGAATATGGCGGCCCTATCCTCAAGCGCTACACGCCTTCGGTCAAGACCTACAGCGGGCAATCTGGAAAGTACGAATCGCTGTACGTGTTAATCCACGAGGGCTGGAACCACGGAAAGCCACAGCAGTTTTGGAGAGATGCATCCTGCTTGACGTAGACACTACAGTTGTTCGGGATCTTCAATGCTGTTCCGCAGCCCCAAGATGAGCGGTAAATGCCGTCAGCAGTGAGTTCTCCATTGAGAGCCCAGAATAGGGTGTTGGTCCATTCGGGCATGAAGGAGAATCCTTGACCGCCACTACCAGGGCTGCCGCTCCAAAAATCGGCAATGCCGGGACCCGATGTTCCGTTTCCACAAGAGAGTGCTTGAGTCACGGTCCCCTCGGAACCTTCACTTGGAGTTTGTGAGGTCCGCATCGCGTTCGAGAGCCCCATCATGTCGATGATGAAGTATCCCTCGCCTTGCGTCTGTATCAAATGAACATAGTGATCTGGCACAGAAGGGAGATCTTCCTGCACGTAGACATCCAATACACCGAAGATTTCTCCGTTGACGTACACGTCGAGCGCCGACAAGGTCTCGCTGGCAACGGCCCGGAAAGGTTCCACGACAATGAGGCCGGCGCGTTTTTCCGCTGAAAGAGCCGTCGCTCCTTTGCCGTCACGCAGTACCACATGAAGATTGTCACTGCCGGAATCGATATTCAGGATGACTTCGGAAGCGGTACCGTCGTCATCGACGGCAATCGCGAGGTTGCCGAGCCTGTTCCCGCGTCCATCAACGGAAACGGTAGGCGTATCCGTTGATGAATCATCGTTGCTGGTGTCAGCCGTACAGCCCCCTAGAAACAGTATCAGTGTCAAGAGATGGAAGGAACCGTGTTTCTGCATTTTTCTCTCTCCAATGGCTCGGGTTGGTTGGTGAGCCATCGCAAGCATGCTGGATGGGGGGGGCGTTATGTCAAGCGATACATGTGGGATGGAGACGCAGTTCGATTCCATGAGTCCCATAGCAAAAACTCCGCTATACTTAGCGAAGTTCTTGCTGGCAGGGGCGGTAGGAATCGAACCTACGACAAGGGTTTTGGAGACCCTTGTGATACCATTTCACCACGCCCCCGTGGTTTTTGATCAACGTTAGGCTATCATTTTTGCGTTTTTTTGGCAACGATCAGAATGTTGTCTTTGAGCGGCAGCGGAATTCCGACAATCGAGAAAATCCTCCAGGCGAGGATTTTTTTAATGCTGCGCAGCAGCGCAAAACCGATCCAGCGCGAGAAAGTGCTAAGGATGTAGGGGAGCGTGAAGACTTTAACGGGATGTTCGACGCGCAGCACTTCGAATCCGCGCGCTTTCAAGATGCGCTCCAAGGCGCGTTGGTTGAAGATGCAGACGTGCTCCGGCGGTACGAGCGCGTGCCAACGCGGGCCCATGAGTCGCGCCCAGCCGCTTTCGCCGTCCGGTGTATTGATGACGAGGAGTCCATCGTTTTTGAGAAGCGTTTTGCAGTGGTCGAGAGCGGCGAGCGGGTCGGGTACGTGTTCGAGCACGTCCCAGAGTGTGAGCGCATCAAAGCTCTCGGGCGACGCGGAAAAATTGTCGAGTGTCGCGCGCTCCATCTTCAAACCTTTGGCTTTGCCGAGGGCAACGCTGTGCGCCGAGATGTCGATACCCTCCGCTTGCCAGCCCTCCGCTTGCGCCAGTCCGACAAAGTGGCCGGTTGCGGCTCCGACATCGAGCAGTTTTCCCTTCGTTGGGCTCGTGGTCGCGAGCTGTTTTAAAAACTTTCTAAAGAAACCTTCAAGTACCGATTTGTCCGCGTCGTAGTCGGTATATCCGAAACCGCCTTTCGCGCCGGCGAAGTAGTCTTCCTCGTAGATCTCTTGCGGGGCCGTTTTAAGAAACGGCCACACGAACAGGAGGCCACAAGCGGGGGAGCGCCAAAATTCAAAGCCGTTTTTCTTGGCGTAGGCGACAGCGGTGTCAGTGCAGACGGGGCAGGAAGGGGCCATAGACAGCCATTCTACCAAGCATTGGCGGGTTGCCTAGTGCCATGTCGCCATGTACCATGCAGCTACTATGTGGGTGCAAAAAGCGCTTCAGATTCGTGATGCGTTTCGCGACATTTTCAAGGGAAATGGCACGCTTTCTGAGCGGGTTGAGCGCAATGCCAGCGCCCTGCTTTTTGTTGTTCTTCTGCTCGCGCTGGTTTTGAGACTCGGCATGCTGGTCGTCTACCACAACGACCTCTATTCGCGCGACGAGAAAGGTTTCTCCAATCAGGCATGGAACGTTTCTATCGGGCACGGCATGGGGATCGCGTCGGACTGCCCGACGTCCTACCGAGCGCCGTTGTATATCTTTTTCCTTATCCCGTTCTACGTCCTATTCGGCGACGCTGGCTACGCTTGGCCGCTCGGCCTGACGCAAGTGATCTTTAGCGTCGTGAACGTGTATTTGGTGTATCGCGTTGGTGTTGAATGGCGTTCAAAACGCGCTGGGCTTCTTGGCGCGTTCTTCATGGCGATCTATCCCTACAATCTCTATCACGACATCCAGTTCTACATTACGTTCCTGTTTACGTTCTTCATGTTGCTTGCGGTGCTCGGCTTCCTGAAGCTTGAGCGTACCAAGAGCGTTAAAACAGCGGCGCTCACCGGCTTGGCTATTGGCTTCGCGCTTTTGGCGACAAGCGGGCCCATGATCTTCATCGCACCGATCGCTTCTCTTTGGCTCCTATGGCGCTGGGGATCGCTGGCGTTAACCGCGAAACGCGTCGCTCTCATGGCCGCGATGGCACTCTTGGTTATGACGCCTTGGGTTATTCGTAACTGGAAAGTCCACCACGCGTTCGTGCCGTTCACGACGGACGGAGGCCGCGTTTTCTACAAGGCCTATCATCCGCTCGCGATGCAGATGATGCTGCACGGTTTGTGGGTGGACGCGACACCGGATCCTGTCGACGCGCGCCCGACGCCGATGACAGGTGTACACAAAACAGGTTGCGGCTTCATGAAGGGGTACACCGAACTGGAGAGCCAGAGTTATTACCAGAAGAAGGCGTGGGAGTGGATTCGCGCGAATCCAGGAGAGACTGTCGGTCTCATGGCGATGAAATTCAACCTTCTGTGGCGCCCATGGATGTGGACGCCAAAGGATGCCGTTGGTGGCACCGGATCGGTTATTCTTTCAGCGGCCTTCATGAACTGGGGGTACGCGTTGAGTTATGGATTTCTCCTCGTCTTCGGCGTGCTTGAGTGGGCCTTCTCTTCAAAAGAAGACCGCAAGCGCACGTGGCTGTTCGTCGGTCTCGCGATCGCGTTCACGATAACGTATGTTCTCACGGTTCCGGGCACGAAATATCGCATACCGTTCGATTCGATTCTGGCACTCATGGCGGCGTCTTGCATGTGGCGCTGGTACGAAGCTTGGAAAGCGCGAAAGCCGAAGCAATGAACGCGCGTGTGCTGAGTATCGAGTCGCTCAACGATTGCCCTGCCGGCGCGGCGGTGGCGGTTATTCCGACATACAACGAGAGCGACAACATCAATGAGTTGATCGAAGCGATCGGTCGCACGCAAACCGATATCTTTTTTGTGGATGATGCCAGTCCGGATGGCACGGCTGAGCGTATCCGTGAGGCGGCTCGGAAGGCGACGACGCGTGTGTGGCTCATGAAGCGCTCTGGCAAGCTCGGCCTTGGCACGGCATACGTCGACGCCTTCGGTTGGTTGCTCGAGAACGCGCCGCACTATGACGTGCTTCTTGAAATGGACGCTGATTTTTCGCACGAGCCGGCTAAGGTGCCGGAGTTGGTGCGTGCTTCACGTGCGGCTGGCGTTTCGGTTGGCTCGCGGTACGTGCCGGGAGGGGATTGCCCCGATTGGCCGTGGCGTCGCCGGTGGCTCAGTCATTACGCGAACGTCTACGCGCGCGTGGTGCTAGGCTTGCGTTTTTCGAAATTTTCGGTACATGATGCCACCGCGGGCTTTGTGGCCTGGCGCCGTGACGTGCTTGAGAAAGTGCTTGCGCGGCGGCCGGGAAGCAACGGCTACGCCTTTCAGATCGAGACGAAACTGTTCGCCGCGCTCGGCGGGCATGTGCCTGTTGAAGTACCGATCGTCTTCCGCGACCGTCGCAAAGGCCGGTCGAAGATCAGTCGATCGATTGTTTTTGAAGCGATGATCTTGCCTTGGAAACTCCTGCTCCGGAGGTAACATGCAGATTCAGCACATGGGTTCGGGCGTCAGTATCACGGCGGCCGACATCGAAGCGATCAACCGTCTGCTTGCGCAGCTTTCCGAGCGCGCACCCCGTGTTTCAATCGATGATGTTCTGGACGTTGCGGCAAACGCAGAGCTCTTTCTCTTGCGCGACGACGCGTACACGCTTCGCGGCATGGCCACTCTCGCGATCTGCTGCAAGCTCATGGGACGCGAAGGTTTGGTCGAAGATGTCGTCGTAGATGAAGCGTTCCGCGGGCAAGGAGGAGGTGCTTTGCTTATGCGGGCGCTGATCGATCACGCGCGTGAACTTGGTTTGAAGTCACTGCTCCTCACGAGCAGTCCGCGTCGCGCGTCAGCAAGACGTTTGTACGCTTCGCTCGGTTTCAGCCAGTACGATACGAATGTGTTCGGCATGCGCCTCTAACTGCAGTATTCCGCGCTTTCATCAAGGCGCGTTTTTTGTTAGCGTAGAGATATGAAAAAGATTCTTGCAGCGCTCTGTACGCTCCTTCTGGCTGGCGCTGGATGCATGAGCGCGTCGTCGCAAAGGGATGCTCCGTACGAATCTGCAACGTCTGTTTCGACAACGAAGGCGCGTGGAGTTGAACCTGTCGAAATCACAGCGTTGCTTGGGTTCCCGCTTGATCGCGCGCAGGAACGCGTTACCAAGAAACCGTTCGGTTTGTACGTGACACCGAAAACATCACCCGTCAGTCCCGAACGCTTCAGCGGGTATCACGTCGGCGTCGATTTCGAGACGTTTGAAGATGAGCAGGATCGGGACGTTGTCGTGCTTGCCGTCTGCGACGGAACGTTGGTGCTTAAAAAAGTTTCAGACGGTTATGGTGGCGTGGCGGTGCAGCAGTGTCTGCTTGAGAAGAGACCCGTCACGGTCGTCTACGGTCACCTACGATTCGCAAGCATCACTGCGAGTGTCGGGGATGTCCTGAAGCGCGGCGATCCGCTTGGTGTGCTTGGCAAAGGCTCTAGTGCGGAAACCGATGGGGAGAGGAAACATCTGCATCTCGGCCTCCACGAAGGCACGGATGTTACTGTGCGCGGCTACGTCCAATCCAAGACAGAGATGGGTCCGTGGCTTGACGCGAGGCTCTATTTTCCTTTGTAATGGAGACGTATGAACGTGCGGCTTGAACCCTCTTGGAAAGAACAGATGAAAGAGGAGTTCGAGAAGCCGTACTTCAAGAGCCTCGCTGATTTCGTGCGACAAGAATATCTCACGAAGACCGTCTACCCATTGCCGAAGCGTATCTTCGCCGCGCTTGAATCGGTGCCGTTTGAAAACGTGCGCGTCGTCGTACTTGGGCAGGATCCGTATCACGGTCCCGGCCAAGCGCACGGCCTGTGCTTCTCGGTGCCGGACGGCGTGCCAAAACCGCCCTCGCTCCAAAACATCTTCAAGGAAATCAAAAGCGATCTTGAGCTGCCGATCCCAACGGAGGGGAATCTACAGCACTGGGCCGATCAAGGCGTGCTTCTGCTCAACGCGACGCTCACGGTCGTTGACGGACAAGCCGGTTCGCACCAGAGAAAAGGTTGGGAGGAATATACGGACGCGATTATTAAGAAACTAAACGCACACCGAACGGGGCTCGTTTTTCTCCTCTGGGGTGCCTACGCTCAAAAGAAGGGGATGCACATCGATCGCGAAAGACATCTGGTTCTCGAGGCGACGCATCCCTCGCCACTCTCGGCACATAACGGCTTCTTCGGCTGCAAGCACTTTAGCAAAACGAACGCGTATCTGCTTTCGAAAGGAGAGGCGCCGATTCAATGGATTAAAAATGTTCCGAAAGAAATCGACGTGCAGAGCGTCGGTTGGTAACGCCTATGTCACTTGAACTCAACCGATCGGAATTGGAGCGTCTGCTTGAGCTCGCTGCTCTCGGTGAATGGCTGATCAACGGCCATCGTCCGTTAGAAGAGCGCGCGGCAACGCATGACGCCTCGCTCCAGAAACTTCTCGCGCTCGCCGAAGAGGAGGGTTTGGGGTACCTCGTTTCCACGGAGGAAGAGACGGGGAGTTTGAAACCGTCCGAAGCCTTGATGGCGCGTCTGGCTCTGGCCGGGTATGTTGCCGACTACGACGATTGTGTCTTTTGGGACGAGCTGGCGATCCGTTTGGCGGAACGCGATTTGCGCGCCGAACTTGGCGCGGCGGTGTTCGACGCACTGCCGCCACATGAGCGCCATGAGCGCGTCGACGCGTTGGCACAAACATACGATCACGAATTCGATATGCGCGGCGTCGATCGCCTCCAGCTCGACCGCGCCCGCCGCGCCCGTGTTGTACGCGACGGCCTGACCGAGCGCCTCCTTAAACTCTTCGACGACAACGAGAAAAAATGAAGCTTATCGAATTTGTCGGCATGCCAAGGAGTGGCAAGTCCACGCAAGCCGAATTGTTGAAGAAGGAACTCGAAACGCGCGGAAAGTCCGTGCTGCTTTTGACTGACCGCGAGCACATGGCGCGCCTGGCCGTGCCGCCTCAGGAATCCTTGGCCTTCGCGCTCTCTTATTACGGCCAGCTGCTCGATTCCTACTATACGTATAAGGACAAGGCCGACGTTATGATTATCGACCGTGGCTGGAGCGACGTCGCCGTCTGGGCGGACGTATATCGGGCGATGAAAGTCGTGACTGAGGAAGAGTCTGACGCGCTCGTCGGCTGCTTCGGACGTTTTGCTCGTTTGGCTACGGCCGTTGTCGTTATGCGGCTTGCGCCAGAAGTGTCGCTTGAGCGCCATCGCGCCACACTGCACGAACAGGTTGATGAGGTTGCAATGAATCCAGACTGGCTTATGGCCTTGGCTGCCGCGTACGAAACGCGAAAATCGCAGTTCACGAATCCGCTCGAGGTTGATGGTACGCAGTCACCCGAAGAAGCGCATGCCAAAATCGTAGTGTTTTTAGAAACAACGGGGTCGGTGTAAAAAAACGAGTCGCTGCAACGCGACTCGTTTTTGTTATTTTTTGAGAGCAACTAACGCCAGGAACATCGGAATCTCGTTCCGCGCGATATTTTCGGCTTTGGCTTTCGGTCCGGAGTCGCTGGTTTTGTGCGAGGTCCACTCTTCCAAGTTTTCAATCACGAAACCGTGCTTTGCGAGCGCGTGGACATACGTTTCAAGCGGACGGTGATAGGAATGGGTGACGATCCCTGGTTTCGAGCCCGGGTGTGCTTGCACCGGAACGTCGTAGGCGCCGAGGTATTTGTCGACGCGGCGGTATTGGAGTTTGCGTCCTTCATCCCAGCCCCAACCGCTTTGGCGCAACTGACGGAAGGCTGGATGGTTCATGACAATCACGAAACGAGCGCCGGATTTCAAAACTTTTGAAGCATCGCGAAAAACCGGAAAAATATCGTCGATGTTTTGAATCGCCAAGATGCAACTCGCGCCATCGAAAGAAGCGGCGGGGTAACGCGAAGCGAATTCACGTGCATCGGCGACGACGTATTCGGCGTTCTTTGGTGCGCGGGTTTTGGCGCGTTCGATGAGCGACGGGGCCGCGTCGAAACCGGCAACATGCACGGCGGGCTTGCGGGCAATGAGGCGCGTAAACGCTCCTTCGCCGCAGGCGATATCGAGATAGCGCTTGCCGGTAGCGGGGGAGAGCAGACGTTCGGTGCCGGGAAAAACGACGGCTTCTTGGACGGTGTCTTCCTTATCCAAATAGGAGCCGTACCAGCGAGAAACGCCTTCCCAGCTAGTTTTTGGGCCCTGTGGTTTTCGTGAAAAAGGTTTGCGACGTTGCATATTGAGAAGCCTAGCGCATTGGGGCGTTGACGTGAAGCGCAAAAACGTCTAGGTTCAAATCACGGTCGTGATCGACCAGAGGAGGGCGTATGCCCAAAGAGAAGGACGGATTCAACTATTTCGACATCGTCAGAGCCGCTATTCACCTCGTATCCGATCCGCCGTCGAGCGGAGCGGTGCGCGTTGATCGTGACGGTGAGCGGAAGGCTGAGGAGGTGCGGCGACGCGCGGCGACCTGGGCCGAAGAGAAGCGTGCGGCGGGTATCGTGGAGATGTGGGACCGCCCGGGGTACGAGCCCCGTGTTCGTCCGCCGCTCAAGACGCTGTACCTGCAGTGGAGCGACGGGGCTGAGACTCCGAAGTGGCACGACGAGAAGCTGCACATCAACCTGGAGAACATGCGTCTCTACAACGACGGGGCGGGTATTCCGTTCCTTGGCCGAGGACGCCACGGTTCTGGTGCGATCGGTGTCGTGCTGTTCGCATCTCCCGTGCTCCTGCTCCTCTCGCCGTACCTCGCGCTGCGAGCACGACGCGATCGTACTCGCGAGGAACGCGACGGTATGTCGCGGCATGCCACGGCACTCCTGGGGCAGTTGCAAGGCCAACTCGACGCGGAAACCGAGGCACTCCTCGTGCGCGCGTTGAAGAATGAGTGGCTTGCGGCCAAGAAGCTTGCACTGAAGCCGACGTTCCATGAGGCGCGCGCGATGCTCGCAGAGTGTCGTCTGACCGTGTCGCGATTCGGCAAGGCTGGGGGTCGGCCTCCAACAGGCGAGTCGCGCTACTGGCACGATGCAGAAGGGGATGTGATCGCTCATTGCGAATACGAAGACAACGCGAAGAACCCGGCGACGCTGCGCGTGTGCAGTGCGCACTTCATCGGTCGCGCGGCGCTCCCGCTTCTCGATGTGTGCAGGACGCGCGTTGACAACCAAGCTGACGACTAGCTCGTCGGTTTTTTATATTGACGAAAACAGGTTTTTAGCGTAGACCTTTGACGGGAGGTATTCGATGAAAACGCTCTTTTTGGCTTGGCTGTGTTTCGTATCCATCGCCTGTGGCTCGAAGAGTTCTGCCAAGGTCGTTGTCGAGAAGACGACGGTCCTGCCCGTTACCGCGCCGCCGGCGCTCAAGACGGTGCGCGTGTTTGTGGCTCCGTTCTCCGACGTCGATCAGAAGGGGATGGACTACTTCTCGCTTGGTTTGGCGCTGTTCGCGAACGCGCGACTCGAAGAGCTCTCCCAGAACGCTGATGCTGTGAAAGCGTTGGCTGACGAGGGGTACGCGCTCGACGTCGTCGTTGGGCCGCACGTGCTGCCCGAAGAATCGGCCAAGCTTGTCGCGGAAAAGCCGAACGATATTTCGCTCGCCGCCATTCATGCGGCGGCGAAACGCGCGGGTGCCACGCACGTGCTGACCGGCTACTACAGCGGTCGCGTCGAGCGCTGGTCTCTGAGCGTCGTGTTGTTCGAAGTTGAAACCGACCGCTTGCGCGAGATCGATCGCGTCACGGAAGAGAAGATGATCTATGCTTCTTCGCGAGACGTGCCAAAGCCCGAACGCCCAGGCGTGCAGGGTGACACGGTGCACGTCATGCTCGGAAGCGGAATCGCGAAGACGTTCGCCAAGGCAGGTATTCGCCTGCCTGACGCGCACGTGCAAGCGCTTTCGCATCCACAGACGCCGGACATTGTTTCCTTCATCAACCTTTCTCGCAGCTATCGAGCGCTGCTCCTCGGCAACGAGGAAGAGTCGATGAAGTCGGCATTGGCCTACGCGGAGAACGCTGTCAGAATTTGGCCGCGCTATCAGATCGCACGGCGTCTCTATGCCTGGCTGCTCTGGCAGATCGATCGTCCCGAGAAGGCGCGCATGCACTACCAAGAAGCACTCAAGGACGATCCTCATGACGTCCGCGCTCTGGTCGCGTACGGTCGCGTCGAGATCGGTACGGGACAGTATGATTCGGCGCGCGCGAGCCTCGAAACGGCCGCGGCGCTCCGTCCCGAAGATCCGCTCATCCACTATTGGCTCGGCGAGGCGTATGCCAAGCTTGGTCGAGTGAACGACGCGATCGCTCGGTATGAGATGAGCCGCACGTTCGATCCCGACAACCTCGATACGCGTCGGGCGCTGATCGGCTTGTACGCCAGCGAACGTCGCTACGCCGATGCTGTGATCGAATTGCGCGTGATCATTTCGGCCGAGCCGGAGAATCTCGACGCGCTCTACCTGCTCGCCGCCTGCGAACGGGCACTCGGTCACTCGGCCGAAGCCTTCGCTGCCTACGACCTCGGCCTTTCCCGGTTTCCGAACGACGCCAAGCTTCGCAAGATTCGCAAAGCGGCTGAGGATGACGGTACTGGCAAGTTCGCCGCCGGCATCCTCGTCACGGACGCGATGCGCGATCGTATGGAAGTCAAACGTGCGGAGTTTCAAGAAGCCGTCAACGATGGCACCTGGCTCCTCACGCACGAGAAAGAAGGAGCGTGCGCCGACGGCCTGGCCGGAAGCGACTATCTCCTCGCGCGCGAGCGCGGTACCGAGCACGAAGCGCACGGCAGAGAGCTGCAAAAGCGCGTCGACGCCATTCATACCTTGTTGAAGGATGATTGGGGACTGCTCCTGACGCCCGACGAACTCGCGCTCGCCGAAGACCTCCTGCTCTACGAGCAGAAATCCTTGCGCGACTACCGTGAGATGCGAACGGCGTACGACGGCACCTTCAAGCGCATGCTTGTCGAATACGATTGCACGCTCGATCCGCAGATGATCGGCATGGCAAAGATCGAAGAGATCCGCGAGCGGAACGACAAGCGGTACGTAACGATGCCTGAGCCGCCCAAGCGCGACAACTCTGGTATCTCGCCGGTCGTGCCAAACGACGCGGTCGACAACGTCACGTTCTTCGTCGAGAATCTCTCGAAGGAAGAAATCGTGCTCGTGCTCGACGGTCGCGCGCTCGAGCCTTCTGTACCGCCGCGAGTGGGTACGGGGGCGCTGCCGCAGTTTTCAACTCCAATCGGCGAGCATCGCCTGTGCCATGTCGCCAAGTCGGCCAAGGTGGAATGCCTCGGTACGAACGTCCGGACATTCGTGATTGATGAAGGACTCATCTACCGCGTCCAACTCCAATGAATACGGCCTCTGTCGACTCGACAGGGGTCTTTTTACATTGACAGAGGGGGTTCCCGGGCGTATATAAGAGGTTTATTCCGGGGACACGTGTTTCCGGAAAATCGTAGGCAAACGCGTCCTTCAGCAGAGGGGGCACCAGATGTTGCAATGGCTCAAGCGGCAGTTCGAGCGTGGCGTGTTCCTGTTCAAGGTCATGATCGGCTACGTCGTTCTCTTGGCGATTCCGCTGGCCCTCCTGGTCACCTCGGATCGTCTCGGCACGCCGTTGTGGATCGCTTTCCTTCTCGCTTTTGCCGTCCTCCCGGTGCTGTATACGCTCTGGAGGTCGTTGAAGCGCGTGGGAAGTTGGGTCGCTCGGTTGGCGATCTTCCTCTGGAAGTTTCGTCTGTTCCGTCGTATCACCTTCGGGCTTTCGGTCATACTCGCCGTAGGTATCGCGCTTTGGAACATCCTGCGTTCCGGCAAGCTTGTCTGGCTGGGGCTTGGTTCTGAAGCGATTGGTATCCTCGGTGTTCTCGGAGCGATGTTCCTCTCGAATCCGCCAGAGCGCGTCATCGCGCGCTTGCGGACCTGGAGAGTGTCGCCCGGCTATACCGGCGTGTTCAATGTTGTTCGCATCGTCCTGTGGTTCCTCGGCATTCTGGTCATCGATCTCTGGCTCTACGCCATGGTCGAAAGTTTGCTGTGGCGCAATTGGTTGTCGTTTCCTGAGTCGTGGTTTGAGGGTTTGCCGTGGGCGCTTGATTTCATTCTCGCGCCGCTCCAACGCCCGCTCACGCTCGCGATTCTTCCACCAATCGTGTTCACGATCTTCGCGCTCCTCGCGCGTCCTCCGTATTTGCGCCGCGCCGCGCCGCGCAAAGTGCTGACGATTCGCAAGGTTCCACCCGAGCTCCTTTTGGACTTCAAGCGGTTCTCTGGAACGATCCCGATGTACACCATCGAGCGCGTGCCAAAGTGTGTGGAGTTCACGGCTCCGGACGGACGCGTCGGCGAGGCGGGCGAACGTTTCGTCTTCCTGCGGATGCTCTGCACGGGATTCGCGTTCGGAACCTTTCTGACGTGCGCGATCGCCACGCACTTCGCTGAAGCGTTTGTCGACGACATGTCGGACGATCTTTCGAGTGTGGAAAGCTATCAACCGGTCGTTTCGTCGGTCGTCTTCGATCGCAATCACCAGGTGATGTGCAGCTTCTCCCTCGAGAATCGGACGTGGGCCGACCTCGAAAACATCCCGCGTCACGTGCAAGAAGCTTTCATCGCCTCGGAAGACAAGACCTTCTGGGAACATGATGGACTCGATCCGCAAGGCATCATTCGCGCCGGTCTGCATAACCTCAACCATGGGGAAGCGCGACAGGGCGCCTCGACGATCACCGCGCAGGTGATCAAGCAGGTGGTGCTCAAGGATTCGAGTCCGACGATCGAACGCAAGCTCAAGCAGTTCTTCCTGGCTGTTCGGCTCGAACGCGAGTTGGCCTCGAAGCACGGACGTCACAAGGCCAAACAAAAGATCCTCGAGGTCTATCTGAATCACGTCTACCTCGGCAAAAACGCGTACGGCGTCGAAGCCGCGTCAGAGACGTATTTCGGAAAGTCCGTACAGAATCTCACCGTGGCTGAAGCGGCGATCCTGGCTGGCTTGCCTAAGGCGCCTTCGCTCGATTCGCCTGACGGGCATTTCGACCGCGCCAAGGTGCGTCAGCGCTACGTGCTCGGGCGCATGCTCGAGACGGGCGCGATCACGAAGGCGCAGCACGAGGAAGCGCTTCGTGCGCCAATCGTGCTCATCAAGCGCGCGCACGCCTTCAATATGGCAACCGCGCCGTACGCCTGCGAGGAAACCCGCAAGTTCGTCGAACGCACGTTCGGCTATGACGCGGTCTACAAACAGGGTCTGATCATTGATACGACGTTCGATCTCACGCTCCAGCGCAAGGCGCAGGCTGCCGAACGATTCGGTCTGCTCGATCTCGAACGACGTCTCGGCTTTGCCGGTCCGGAAGGACACGACAAGGACGCGGACGCCGTCTGTGAGAATCCTTCAGGCTGGGTCGCCGACGGTGCACTCGAAGCGAACGCCCGTGTCATCGCGCGCGAACGCTCTTCGATCACATTGTGCGTGCGTGGCTACGCGTTTCCGCTCGATGCGGATGACGTGGATCGCGTTGCGAAGTGGGAACGAGCCAAGTCGGGACGCAAGCTCATCGTCGGCGACCTGCTGACGGTGCGCATCGAAACAAGAACGAACGACGACGGCACATCCGAACGTTTCGCATTGACCGCTCGCCGCACGGGTGGGAAGGATCATCCCGAAGCGCTTCAAGCCGCGATCGTCGCCATCGACCCACAAAGTGGAGAACTCCGAGCACTTGTTGGCGGCTACGATTGGAACGAGAACCAGTTCAATAACGCCACGCAAGCGCGGCGCCAAACGGGTTCGTCGATCAAGCCGTACGTCTACCTGACGGCGCTCGTAAACGGAAAGACCGTTGTCTCCACGGAGCTCGACGCGCCTATCTGTCTTTCGACCGCGTCCGGTCCGTGGTGTCCGACCAACTACTCCGGTCCCAAAACGACGCGCGTCTTCTACGGCACTGTTGACCTGGTCACGGCGCTGGCGAAGTCGCTCAACTCCGTGTCTGTTCGACTTCTCGTTGAAGTCGGGCTCGACAAGGCGATTGGCACGATGCGCGCGCTCGGCATTCGCTCGCCGATCGTTCGGGTCTTCCCCTTGGCCGTCGGTACTCCCGAGCTCACGCTGTGGGAACATACCGCTGGCTACGCCACGATTCTTTCGAACGGACGTATGATGGCAACGCAGAAAGAAGGCTACGCGCCCGGCATCTTCGTGAAGTCGGTCAAGTCCTTCGTCCGGAACTCGTCCGGTCATTCTGAATTGCGCACCATCTACATGGCTCCTGAGCGTCCGAAGACGCAGGCAGTACCTTCGGGTGACGCCTACGCCATGACGGAACTCTTGCGCGGTGTCGTCGAGTTCGGAACCGGTACGCGCGCCAAGAAGCTGCGTCGACCCGTTGTCGGTAAAACCGGCACGACGAACAACTTCTGGGACGCCTGGTTCATGGGCGGCACGTCCGATCTCGTCGTTGGTACCTGGGTTGGACGCAAGACGCCCACACCGATCGCCAGAGAGGCGACGGGTGGTGTCGTGGCGCTCCCGATCTGGATCGCCTTCATGGAATCGGCGTTTCCTGTTCCTCCTGACGGGCAGCCGTTCTCGACGCCGCCTCGGGATTTCCCGATCCCGGACGACGTGACGCTCCTTCGCCGCGGTACGACCGACAACGGCCGTACCGGTCTCCTTCCGTTCCAGCGGGGGAAGACGCCGGAAGCCTATCTGGACGCGCCCAACGCCGACTTCGGCGAAGGCGCCTTCGACTGAACCCTCTCCTTGAGAGGGTTTTTCTTTTGCGCCAAAGGGTTGACAAAACCCCTATTTTACGCTAGACTACCTCGGTTCCGGCAATTCTGCCGGAGCATCAGCCATCGCCTGCTCTTTAGGAGTGTCATGCCGAAAGAATCCTCGACGAACCCGATACCGTTCGTGCTCGCGGCGATCGTCATCGCCTACGTCTCGATCGTCCTCGTGAAGAAGCCGCAGAAGGCTACGCCTGGGTCCGAAACGCTCTCCGCGTTCGTGCCGAGCGCCTCCGCCGACACTGCGCCAGACGACGCTCCTGATGCCGCTCCTAGCACCGAAGCGGAAGCTGAGGCGCGGCATGTCGCGCATTCCGAAGGAACGGCGCGCGTCGTGCTCGTCAGTCTCGACGGCATGCACGCGGCGCTCGTCGACGAGATGCCGAACATGAAGGAGTTGTTCAAGGAGGGTTCTCACACCCTGAAGAATCGCGTGCCGACTGCCGCAACCACGGCCGTGTCTCACGCGGCGCTCTTCACGGGAACGGATCCCGAGGTGAACGGCGTCACGACCGAACCAAGGAAGGACGAAGCGATCGGCAACGATCCTCGCGTCCACGGCGTCGCGTTCCGATGGAAACCACTGCTCGTGGAAGAAACAATCTTCACGGCCGTGGAGAAAACCGGACGAGGCGTGCTCGGCTACGTGGAGAAAGGCAAGCTTGTCGGTCTTCTGCGCGCCGACGGTACGGAGAAGGGTATCATCTCGAAGAACAGCATCGACAAGGCCGCGCTGCACGACTGCAACGCCTTCAAGGATGCGTCCGTCGGCTTGATCGTCTTGCACTTCAAGATGATCGACGGCGCCGGACACGAAGTGGGATGGCTCACCCCCGAGCAGTACAAGGAAGCGAAGATCATCGACGCCAAGCTTGGGCAGGTACGTACCTGCATCACCGAAGCGGACGCGCGCGATGGTCTCTCGACCACGTTGATCGTGACCGCCGACCACGGTGGCACGCCCGGCCTCAAGAAAGGACACAGCGCGAACGACGACGACAACCGGCTCGTGCCGTGGGTCGCAGTCGGTCCCGGCATCAAGCGGGACTACGAAATCGAAGGTCGCACCGACCTACCACCCATCAAGCGTCCCCGTAACGGAAAGACGAGCGTCGCAGCAACGATGTTGCTGTACGACACCGTCCCGACCGTCCTCAGAATCCTCAACATGGCGCCAGACTCGATCCCGAATCTGTCGCCCCACGCCAAATCCGTCGACGAGATCTTTGTCACCGACTGACAATCTCGTCTCCGGTCGCGCCCTCGTCACACGACGGCGCGTTTTTTTGTTATACTGTGGACATGAAGAGTTCTGAGGACCCCGAAGCGCTTTTGTTCCTGGCGGAAGCCGGGGGAGACGTGCCTGAAACTGACCTCCACGGCCTGTATCCAGATCAAGCGCTTGAAGCCGCCGAACGGCTGCTCAACGCTTCGTTCGTGCGAGGCGAGCGTGTCGTGCGCGTCATTCACGGCAAGGGAGAAGGACGTCTGCGCGAGGCGCTACATCGCGTGCTAATCAGTCATCCGCTCGTAGACCGCTATCGGGAATCTTCCGGTGGGGGAGCGACGGTCATACTACTCGTCGAACGTTGACTCTATGGAACGTCATTTTCGAAAAGCTTGGGTCGTGACGGCTGACATGGGCTACGGCCATGAACGCGCTTCGCACGCGCTCACTGATTTGGCGTACGGAGATCCAATCGTGTCGAATAATTACCCCGGCATTCCCGAACGCGATAAGAAATTGTGGCGCGCGACACGTTTGCTGTACGAAGCGTTCTCTCGTTTCAAATCCGTGCCGATCCTGGGTGAGATCGCCTGGAGCCTTTTCGACAACATGCAAGAGATCGAGCCTTTCTATCCGAGGCGCGATTTGTCGAAGCCGAGCTTGCAGGTGTTGCAGCAGTATTACTTGATTGAAAAGAAGGGGCTCGGCTCAGACCTCATCGCAACGCTGCGTAAAAAACGCAGTCTCCCGCTCGTCTGCACCTTCCCGCTCCCAGCGTTTGCCGCCGATTATTTTGATTATCCAGAAGACATCTATCTCGTCACGACGGATGCTGACGTGAATCGCGCTTGGGTTGCGAAGGATCCGAAACGGAGCCGCGTCAAATATTTCGCTTCAAACGGCCGCGTTGTCGAGCGCTTGAAGTTGTATGGCGTTCCGTCGGATCATATTTTCCTGACGGGCTTCCCGTTGTCGAAAGATCTGATCGGCGGTCCTTCAGCGGAAACGATCAGAAAAGATTTAGGCGAGCGCCTCTGTCATCTCGATCCGAACGGCATTTTTTTGGCGAAATATGAAGAGACGTTGCGCGCAGCGATTGGTGCGGGAAATTGCCGGTTAGTGCCGACCCACCCGCTCACGCTTACGTTCAGCGTCGGTGGCGCTGGCGCTCAGCGCGAGCTCGGTCTTCAAGTCGCCGAGAGTCTGCGTGAAAAAATTCGCCGCGGCAAGATCATCCTCAATCTTGTTGCGGGTACGAAAAAAGACGTCGCGCTGTATTTCAAAAAGAGGCTGACGGAGATCGGTCTTGGCAGCGATCTTGGCGAAGGTGTACGCGTGCAATATTACGCCGATCGCGCTTCGTACTTCCGTAAATTCGATCAGCTTTTGCGACACTCCGACATCCTGTGGACCAAACCAAGTGAACTTTCGTTTTACACGGGAGTCGGTCTTCCGATTATTGTTGCGCCCCCGATCGGCTCTCAGGAAGTATACAACGAACACTGGTTGCGTACGGTCGGTGGAGGTACGCCGCAGGGTGATCCGAAATATACCAACGAATGGCTTTTTGACTGGGTTGAGTCCGGTGGCTTGGCGCGCATGGCCTGGAACGGCTTCATTGAAGCGCCAACGCATGGCGCCTACCGCATCGAGAAGATCATCACGGGCATGGAGGTCGAGCTCGCGCAATTACCGTTGATCATCTAGCATGCTTCGTTCGCGCGGACGCTTTATCGCCATGCTCGTAATCGGCGTCATCGCGACGTCGATACTTTTCTTGTGGTATCGCGTCTCTTCCGCGCAAGAGCATAAGGTCGCTTACGGCGTCACGTTTTCCACGCTCTACGCCAAAGAGCTAGGGCTCGATTGGAAAGAAGCGTTTATCGCGACGCTCGACGACCTTGGTGTGCGGCATTTTCGTATTCCGGTGTACTGGAATACGGTTGAAAGCGTGCAGGGTGTGAGGGACTGGTCGGAGGTTGATTGGATGCTGGAGGAAGCTGCCAAGCGCGATGCAAGCGTTATTTTGGCGGTGGGGCGCAAAACGCCGCGTTGGCCTGAATGTCACGTGCCGGAGTGGGCGATGGTGCTTTCGCCTGAAAAGCAAAACGAGCGCGTGCTTGAGTTTTTAGCATCCGAAATCGAGCACTTCAAAAACGCGTCCGTTATAAAGCGTTGGCAAGTCGAGAATGAGCCGTTGTTTCGATTCGGTACCTGTCCGCCGCCGGATCGCGAGATGTTGAAAAAGGAAATTTCGCTCGTGCGCGAACTTGATACGCGTCCGATCATGGCGACGGACAGCGGTGAGTTGTCGACCTGGCTTCGCGTGGGTCCGTTGGTGGATGTTCTCGGCATTAGTATGTATCGGCTCGTCTGGAATTCTACCGTCGGGTCGTTGTACTGGCCGGTTGCGCCGACGTTCTACGAAGATCGTATTCGGCTTTTGAAACCTTTCCTGCATGACGTGTTTGTGAGCGAGCTGCAGGCCGAACCGTGGTTTCATAAAGCGGTGGCCGACACGCCGTTAGAAGAGCAATTCACGCAGATGAATCCTGAGAAGCTTGATGCGAACGCCAGGTTCGCGGCGGCTTCTGGGGCTTCTGAGGTGTATCTTTGGGGTGTCGAATGGTGGTACTGGGTTTCCAAGCAAGGGCACCCGGATCTTTGGGAAACCGCGAAACGTTTTTACAAATAACGCTTCACATGAAAACCAAAGCGACCATTTCGCAGGTGCTCGGCGGCGTGAATTTGCTGCCAGAGCTTTTGGATGCCACGCCGAATGCCTGTCTGTTCGTGCTTGAAAACGGCACGCTACAGGTCGTGAGCCGGGCGTTCGGAGAGATGTTCGGTTTTGACCCATCAAAGCTTGTTGGGCGTACGTTGAAGGACTTTGAACCGGAGTGGTCCGTAAAGTTTTCTGATATCTTGTCGTATCACGAAACGGTGACGCATCCTTTTCAGGATAGAGACGCGCAATTTTTGCGTGATGTCGAGATTACAGCACCTGATCGCACGGTCCTTGAGGTGAAAAGTAATCCCGTATACAGGGATGGCGCCTATCTCGGTCGCTTGTGGGTGATTCGCGATATCACAAACGAGCGCGAAATCATGCAGCTCAAAATTCGCTACAGCGGTCAGCGCAACGCTGATGAACTGAAATCAAAATTCATGACCGTCGTTTCGCATCAACTGCGCACGCCGATGAATGTCATGCGTTGGAATCTGGACGTGCTGCTTTCCGGTGACGCCGGCGAGATCCCGAAGGAGGCGGCAGAGTTGTTGCGCGACGCCTATAAGAGCCTCATCGTCAGCTTATCGATTATTGACGACATGCTTCTGGCGGTTGATATCGAGCAGCAAGCGTTCCGTTTGGAAAAAGTGTCGGTGGACGTATCAGCCATTGTCGGTAAGGTTGTACGCGATTTTTCTCGCAGCGTTTCTCTGCGTAGGCAGACGTTAGTTTTCGATCCGCCCAAAAATCTGACGCCGCTCTTTATCGACCCGACGCGCATGGAAAAAGTGTTTATCCGATTGCTTGACAATGCCGTGAAATACACACCGGACGGCGGACGGGTTGGCATCGAAATCCACTCGACGAAGGATTCTGTTGAAATTGAGTTCCGCGATTCCGGCATCGGCATGACGACTTCAGATCGAGAGCGCCTGTTTGAACGGTTTTATCGCTCGAAGAGGGCAATCGAGATGAATCCGAACGCTTCAGGGCTCGGGCTCTTTATCGCCAAGTTCATTGTCGCGGCTCATGATGGTTCTCTACATTATCGACCGGCAGATGGCGGGGGATCGATCTTTACAGTCTCGTTACCGCGCCGCGCTTCCACCTAAGACTGCTTGTTCCGAAGCTCAGTTTCAGGTACGATGTCGGCATAAGTCTTGCGTTTTCCCATGGCTAAAACTGTATTGATTGTCGAGGACGAGCCGAGCATGCAGCGGGCGCTCAAGAGCAAGCTCGAGCATGGCGGATACGACGTGCAAGCAGCTTCTGATGGTGAGGAAGCGGTGACGATTTTGAAAACCGTCGTGCCCGACCTTGTCTTGCTCGATCTGATTATGCCGAAGATCGACGGTATTTCCGTTTTGCGGCAAATGAAAGACGATGATCGCCTGCGTCCCGTGCCGGTTATCATTCTTACCAACCTCAGCTCCGGCGACAAGGTCGCTGAAGCAATGGCGCTCGGTACGTTCGATTTCCTTGTGAAGGCGAACTACTCGTTGGACGACGTTCTTAAAAAAGTTACGGAACGGATCGGAGCACCGTAAGCCCATAACCGGGCGCGCGGGAAGGAGGACCTGTGCCGATACCACATCACATTTTGAAAGAAACTGAGATCGACAATGCCGTCGATCTGCTTTTGCGTGACGCTGCGGATTCCGGAGCCACCGAACTCATTTTAGAGCCTTCAGCGAAGGATGCGGTCGTGCGTGTTCGGCGCGACGGTTTGCTGCACGAATGGTTCCATCAAGCGAGGGAGTCGCACGTGCGATTCGTGCGTCATCTGAAGATACTCGCGCGTTTGCGCGAAGACGCCGATTTTTCTTGCCAGGAAAATCCGTTACGACGCGTCGTTGACAGCGTTGAGGTGGAGAGTCGTCTCTCCGTCGTTCCGGTACTTGAAGGAGAAAAAGTCGTCGTACGTTTCCGTACGCCACGACCGAGTTTGGCGGATCTGGGACTTTCCTCTGTGCAACGGGGTGGGCTTGAGCGTTGCTTGAAAAAAACATCCGGACTCCTGCTGCTCGCGGGACCGCGACGATCAGGTCTCACAACGACGCTCTACGCGCTTTTAGAAGAAGTCGATGTTTTTCGTAGGCAGACCTCTCTGATTGAGACGGTGTCGCTCGCCGAGCTGCATGGCGTTGATCAGGAAATGGTCGACCCTGTTGCTGGGCGTACAACCTCGTCTTTGCTGCGAGCGGCTATCGCGCGCGGCGCAAGCGTTATTGGTCTTGGTTCGTTGCGCGAGGAAACGTCCGCCGCTCTTGCGGTTTCCGCAGCGGAACACCGGCTTGTGATCGTTGTCGTTGAAGGTAAAACTCTTTCTGGCGCTTTGAACAGGCTTCTTGAACTGCGTGTTGAGCCGAAAATGCTAGCGCGCGTCCTGTCGGGGGTGCTGCTTCAGCGTTTGGTGCGGCGCGTCTGTCCCGATTGCCGTCGACGCGATACCATGACAGGAGAAGAGGCGGCGGTCATTTGGCCGCGCGCGCTCGTGCGTCGCGTGTTTGAAAAGAACAGAACGCAAACGTTTGAGCGCGGCACGAAATGTGCCCGCTGCCGGTACACGGGGCATCGTGGACAGCTCGCCGTATTCGAATGGAGAGACTTGCTCGTGCCCGAACGTCGTCCGTCAACCCTGCTTGATGATGGGGTGCGGAAGGTCCTCTCCGGTGCGATCGCGCCGGAAGAACTCATGCGTCTATGAGACATCCCCGAGGCATTACGCTTGTTGAAACGATCGTCGGCACGGCCGTGTTTTTGCTTGTGACGGTGGCGTTGTATCAAGCGATGACGGCCGCGTACCGTGCGGTACGCCTTTCTCGCATTCAGGTCATGGCCGCCGCCGTGGCCAATGAACAGTTTGAATTCGCGAGAAACATGAGCTACGTGAACGTCGGTATTCTCGGCGGTCTTCCCCCTGGAAAAATCCCATATCAGCAGACGGTTACTCGCAGCGGCATTGTATTTTTACTGACGAGCACGGTTCGTAATGTTGATGATATCTTTGATGGAACGCTTGGAGGCTCGCCAAACGACACGTCACCAGCCGACTACAAACTGTATGAACTCGTCGTAAGTTGCGATGGGTGCATCGGGTATTCTCCCACGACGTTCACGACGACGATTGCTCCGAAAAGTCTTGAAACATCTTCAACGAACGGCGCGCTCTTCATTCAAGCGCTTGACGCTAACGGGCAACCGGTTTCTGACGCGAACGTCACAGTCACAAACGCCTCGGCGACGCCGTCTTTTACGATCAACGATGTGACCAACGCGGCCGGCCTGTTGCAGCTTGTCGACGTGCCGCCGGGTATCAACCAGTATTACGTGACGGTGACGAAGGACGGCTATTCAACCGATCGAACGTATGCACCAAACAGCGTGATCGTGAATCCGGCCAAGCCGCACGGAACGGTCGCGCTTCAATCGGTGACCGCGATGAGTTTCGCGATTGATCGCGTTAGCGCTCTGAATGTTGCGAGTGTTACTGATACCTGCACGCCGGTTCCTAACATTGATTTTTCGCTTGTCGGTTCAAAACTCGACGGCACAACGCCGGATCAACTGAAGTACTCCAACACCTTTTCCACGGACGGAACCGGATTGTTGACGCTGCCGACGCTTGAGTGGGACAGCTATCAGGCGTCTTTGACTGACGCTGGCTACGATCTGGCCGGTGCCGTGCCGCTTCTGCCGCTCGCACTTGCTCCGAACACCAACCAAAATTTCCAGCTGATCGTCAGTGCGAAAGCGCCACGCAGTGTGCTCGTGACCGTAAAAGATGCTTCAACGCAATTGCCGTTAACCGATACGACCGTGCAGTTGGTGCAAGGTGGCACGGACGTGACGCTCATCACGAACCGAGGCTTCATGCGTCAGACGGATTGGTCGGGTACGAGCGGACAAACCGATTTTATCGACCCGACAGCGTATTTTTCGAGTGATGGTTTCCTCGAGACGCAGAATCCCAACGGCGACCTTCATTTGAAGGATCCGGGTAGCGGCTATGTTGCCGCGGGCGAACTTGAGTCGTCGAGTTTTGACACGGGATCAACCAGCAACTTCTACCAGATGCAATGGTTGCCGAACGATCAGCCTCCAGCAGCGGGCGTAAACAGCCTCAGATTTCAGCTCGCAAGCAATAACGACAACGCCACGTGGCTTTTTACCGGTCCGGACGGCACGTCTTCCACGTATTACGCGGCATCGAACACAAATATTCACGCGAGCCACAGCGGAAACCGCTATATGCGGTACAAGGCGTTTCTTTCTACGGAAGATGCTAGCTCGACGCCGAATGTCTCAGACGTAAGTTTTACCTACACATCGGCCTGTACGCCGCCCGGTCAGGTTTTGTTCACGAACCTGGGAGCCGGCACGTATGACGTTATGGCATCGCGCGCCGGTTACCAGGATTACGTCGGGACGGTTGACATGGACAGCAACTGGCAGCAAAAAGAAATTTTGCTGCTTCCAAACTGATATGCGAAGACCAGCTTTTACACTGCTTGAAGCGCTCATTGCGACCAGTATCACGGTTATCGTGATTACTGGCGGCTGGTCGTTGGCGAAGAACGTCTTATCGTTTAACACAACAACGTACGATGGTCTTTCTGCTCAAGCGGATTTGCTAAAAGTCTTGAGCATTTGGTCGCACGAACTTCGATCGGCGTCGCCGGCGGAAACGGGGGCGTTCCCGATCCTTACGGCGGCAACGAACACGTTGACGTTTTACAGTGATATCGACGACGACGGAGTCGTCGAGCGCGTACGATATTTCCTTTCCGGAACCAAAATCCAAAAGGGTGTCATTGAGCCGACGGGGGCGCCGTTTACCTACGTTGCGGGGAACGAAACGGTTATCGATCAGATACAGAATGTTGTCACGAGTGCCACGAGTATCTTTCAGTACTACGATAGCTCGTACACGGGCACCGCTTCTTCAACAGCACCGCTGCCGTCTCCGGTGAGCACGAGCATGGTGCGCATGATTAAGATTGTGATCGGTGTTGATCGAAACGCGAGTCGTCCGCCAGGTCCCGTCGAAGTGACGACCCAGATTTCACTCCGCAATTTGAAAGACAACCAATGAAACGACGCATTCCAACTGGGCAAGCGCTGGTTCAGACGCTGGTATTCACCGGCATCGGTGTTGCGGTTTTGACGGGCATCGTGCAGTGGACCTTCATTATGTTGAAGGCCGGTCGCGCGTCGCAGCATCGTCAGCTGGCGGTGCAGGTCGCGGAGGCGGGCATCGAGTATTACCGTTGGCATCTCGCGCACGCGCCGGAAGACTACCAAGACGGGACCGGTGTTTCCGGACCGTACGTCCACTCGTTTAAGAACGCCTCCGGCGACGTTGTTGGAAATTTTTCGCTGGAAATTGTACCTCCGCCGTCCGGCTCTACGGTCGTTACGATCACCTCAACGGGACGCATTGACGCCGCGACGGGCGTGAAGGAAATTGTTGAAGTAAAGATGGGTAAGCCGTCCTTGGCCAAGTTCAGCGTCGTGGCTAACGATGCGATGCGTTTCGGTGAAGGTACGGAAGTGTTCGGTCCGATTCATTCGAACGGTGGTATTCATTTTGACGGTTTGGCGCACAATACCGTGACGAGCGCCGCAGTTGTCTACAACGATGCGGATCATTCCGGAGGAGACGAGCACGCGGTGCATACGCATCTTACGCCGACCGATCCGCTCCCTCCGACGGCTATTCCATCGCGTCTTGATGTCTTTGAGGCAGGTCGTTCGGTTGGCGTACCTGCCATTGATTTTGCGGGTTTGACCGGCAATTTGGCGACAATGAAAACCGACGCGCAGGCGGACGGCAGATATTTCGCCGCTTCCGGCAGTCTTGGATATCGCGTCGTCTTAAAAACCGATGATACGTTCGATCTCTATCGCGTGAACTCGCTTGTCCCTGTTCCGAACGGCTGCACGTCCGTCGTTGGTCAGACGGACTGGGGCACGTGGAGTATCAACACGCAAACGTTTTTGGCGAACTATGCGTTGCCGAATAACGGCATTATCTTTCTTGAAGATAATACGTGGGTCGAGGGTCAGATCAATACCGCCCGCGTGACGGTCGCGGCAGCGCGCTTTCCGGATAACCCTTCGCAGCGCATGAGTATCACGGTGAACGAGGACTTGTTGTACACGAACTACGACGGGCAGGATGTCATTGCACTCGTTGCGCAGGATAATATCAACGCCGGACTGCACAGTGCGGATGATCTGCGTATTGATGCGGCGCTCGTCGCGCAGAACGGCCGCATCGGCCGCTACTACTACCGACCGCCCACCTGGATGCAGAATCGCTGCTCGCCGTACCACGTACGAAGCACGATTACGCTCTACGGCATGCTCGGTACGTACGAACGTTACGGCTACGCCTACACGGACGGTACGGGGTATCAGACGCGTAACATTATTTACGATGGAAACCTTTTGTACGGCCCGCCGCCGAGCTTCCCACTGACGACCGATCAGTACCAGACGATTTCCTGGAAACGTAAGAAAAACTGATCTGCTATACTGTCCGCATCTTTTGGAATTATCCACACCGACTGGCTGTACCGTATGTCCAAGGAAGTCGTACTTGATATTGAGACCGATGGCTTGATTGGCGTGGGCGGCGTCATGCCGAAGATCACGCTGATCGGCGTCTACTACTACGAAACAGACGAATACGCGAGCTACCTCGAACACGAGCTGCCGAACTTGTGGCCGCGACTCGAGCGCGCCGATCGTATCATCGGCTACAACACGAAAGGGTTCGATTACCCGGTGATGAACAGTTATTATCCCGGCGATTTCCTTACGTTCCCCAGCTTGGATCTGCTCGAGGTTATTACGGCCAACCTTGGTTTCCGATTGAAGTTGGACTCTGTTGCGCACGCAACGCTCGGTATCGGCAAGAGCGGGAGCGGCCTTCAAGCGCTCGAGTACTTTCGCAAGGGAGAATTCGACAAGCTGCGAGACTATTGTCTTCAGGACGTGAAAGTCACGAAAGAAGTCTACGACTACGGTCGCGCGCACGGAGAGATCTTCTATTTCGACCGTGCGACCACGAAGAAAGCGGTCAAAGTGAGTTGGAACATCCCGACGGCAAAACCCAATCCGATCAACCTGACGATGCCTTTCTAGGCATCGTCTTTGGTAAAGAAAAAAACTGACCGTGAGGTCAGCCGAGGAAGCCGTAGCCGTAGGCGACGAGGATCGCGCCGATGGCCATGATGAGCAGTCCGATCTTGCGGTGCTTCGGTGCCCGGCGCACGATCTGCAAGCCGACGACCAAGAGGAAGCAGCCGACGTAGAGCGCGATCTGCGGATCGATGAAGGCGAGGAGTCCGGAGACGAACAGTCCGAGAACGGCCGCGACGATGTAGAGGCCGTAGACCATCACGAGGACGCCCGTGATACGCATCCAGACCTTCTGGGGCGAAACCGCTACGAGTACGCCGTTGGCCGCCAAGGCGATGCCTCCGATCAGGAAGTAGCCTGTCTGCAGGGCATAGAGAGAAACGATGCCGAGAACGATCGAGACGATTTTCAGCGTTTTCTGGGACAAGACGCACCTCCGTGGTGTTGGGTGCGGCCAGCGTAGGTGAAGAGGAGGGGAATGTCAACGCGGAAGTCTTGCCAAAAGAGCCTGGGGCATGTAGGATACCCACGTTCAGCCACCCCGTCGGAATGTAGCTCAGCGGTAGAGCGCTCGCTTCGGGTGCGAGAGGCCGCAGGTTCAATCCCTGTCATTCCGACCATGGAAAACACTCGGTTACGCCGAGTGTTTTACGTATTCGCTGGGTTCCTTGACCCGTTCGTCTTCCGTTCGTGTAGAATGCGACTATGGACCTCTTCGACCTCAAAGCTGAGAAAACCAAGGAGTCACAGGCACCCCTGGCGGAGCTGATGCGGCCTCGGACGCTTGATGATCTTATCGGGCAAGAAGAACTCGTGGGCGAAGATTCGCCGCTGCGTACGCTTTTGGAATTGGACGCGGTGCCTTCGATGATTTTTTGGGGCCCGCCCGGCGTCGGCAAGACGACGCTCGCGCGTATTATCGCCGGCATGACGAAATCGCGTTTTGTTTCGCTCTCGGCGACCAGCTCCGGCATCGCCGATCTGAAGCGCTCTGTCGAAGAAGCACGCGAACGCCGCTTGCTCCACGGCGACAAGACAATCGTCTTTATTGATGAAATCCATCGTTGGAACAAGGCACAGCAAGACGCTTTCTTGCCGCATGTTGAAGACGGTACGGTCACCTTGATCGGTGCCACAACCGAGAATCCCTCGATTGAAGTGAACAGCGCTCTTTTGTCGCGTTCCCGGGTCTTCGTACTCAAGGCACTGACGGTCGAAGCGATTGAAGCGGTGCTGAAGCGCGCACTCTCGCTGGTACAGGAACGCGGCGTGTATCCGCACAAAATCAAACTCGACAAAGAGGCTACGAAATATTTGGCAAGCATCGCGAACGGCGACGCGCGCTCCGCTTTGAACGGCTTGGAACTCGGCCTGCGCAGCGTTCGGCCGGACGCGGGAAACGTGGTATTCTTGAAGAAGGAAGCGCTTGCCAAGACGCTTCAAAAGAACCACCTCCTGTACGACCGTCAGGGGGAGGAGCATTACAACATCATCTCGGCGCTGCATAAGTCGATGCGCGGCTCGGACGCGGACGCCGCGCTCTACTGGCTCGGGCGCATGCTCGAGGCGGGGGAGGATCCGCTCTACGTCGCGCGGCGTGTCGTACGCTTCGCTTCGGAAGATATCGGGCTTGCCGATCCGAACGCGCTGCTCCAGTGCGTGGCCAGCTATCAAGCCTGCCACCAGCTCGGCATGCCGGAGTGCAACGTCATTTTGGCGCAAGCCGTGGCCTACTGCGCCCGCGCACCGAAATCAAACGCGCTCTATACCGGATACCAAAAAGTGCAATCCGACATTCACGAGTTTCCCAACGAAGGCGTGCCGCTGCATTTGCGAAACGCTTCAACGAAACTCATGAAGAACGTCGGCTACGGCAAAGGGTACAAGTACAACCCGGATTTCAAAGAACCCGTCGAACAAGAGTATCTACCAGCCTCGCTCAAGGGGCGGAAGTATCTCGAAGATGTCTAAACGCGCCATCATTCTCGGAGTATTCGGACTTGTCGCCGTCGCGACGGCTTTCTTTTTCTTGCGTGAACCCGACCCGCAAGCGGTCCTGCGCCAAGCGACGAAGAATATTTTGGCAGAAAAAACATTTCATCTTGATCTGAACGCCACAGTCATCGGGTTGCCGAAGGAGCTTGAGAATGGCGTTGTCGCGGGCGCAACTGGAGTCGACATAGTGGTGCGCATGGATATTGATCGCACCGATCCGACGCGCCAGGCTTCGGTTTCGATGTTCGAACTGTCTCAAGGGCTCTCTTCCGGCGGACAAGCGAAGCTGGTGGGTGAAGCTCGACGCAAAGATGGTACGCACTATGTACGCCTCCAGCGCGTGGAAGGCGTCCAGGGACTCGACGCGAGTCGTATTGTGGGCAAATGGATGAAAGCCGGACAGCCGTTCATCGATCTTTTGCTCGCATCAGGCGCGCCAGACCCCGCGTTGGATGCGTCTGCTATCGAGACAATGAAACAAAGCGCGCGGTCGGTCGACCTTTTTACCGTTGTCGAAAAACTTCCTAAGGAAACGATCGGTGGCGCAAAATCTTTTCATTACGCCGTCGAGTTGAATATGGAAGTCGTTTCGGCCTTGATGCTCAAGAGTCGCGAATTGAGTCTTGGCCGCGAGATCACGTCCGACGATGTGTTGGCTGTGACGGGTGAGTTGATGCAGTGGAACCGTCCGGTCGGTGAAATCTGGATCGACGCGAGAACACACAAGGTAAAACAGATCACGCTTGGCACTTCGCTCGGTCAGGACGGCAAGGGAGGTGCTGCTGCTGGTACGCTCGTCTTCTCAAATGAAGGGAAACCTGTTCGCGTCGACGCGCCGGAAGCGGAAGATCTCGACAAGGTGCTTGGTCCGCTTTTTGAAAAACGTTTGAGCTTGTCTGGGTCGCGCGCGCTTGCACAGGTTGCTTCCGAAGAAGAGAAAAAAACCCCGTTGCCGACTCTTCCGGGTGTTGCCGCGCAGAATACGGATACCGACAATGATGGGCTCTCTGACGCACAGGAGGCTTTCTATGGCGTTGATGCCTGGAATCCCGATACGGACGCTGATGGGTATGCTGACGGCCTTGAAGTCGATAAGGGAATGAACCCGCTCGGTCCCGGCCCCTTGTTCGGCTTTGGTCTATGAGCCGGCTGCGGCTACTTCGTATCGGTTTTTTTGTCGTTGGGCTGCTTCTCATCGGGCAGCTTTTCCGGATTCAAGTGCTCTCGCACGATTTTTACGTCGCGTTGGCTGAGGGACAGCACGATCTTTTTCAACACCTCTTTCCAGAACGCGGGAAGGTGTATGCCCGCGATCGACAGTCCGGCGATCAAACGTTTCTTCTTGCGACCAATCGCACATTAAATCTCCTTTTTGCGGAACCGTTCCGTATCAAGAATCCGATCAATACCGCTGAGGCGCTGGCGCCGATTTTGGGCATTGAGGCTTCGGAGCTCAAAGAGAAGATTTCTAGTCCTACGGAGCGCTATCGCGTGCTCTCGCGCAAATTGAACGATGAGACGCGCGAAAAAATTGAAGCGCTAAAACTTGAAGGCATTGGTTTCACGAAAGAGGATTTTCGTTTTTATCCCGAGGGTGTGACGGGCGGGCAGATGCTTGGTTTCGTCGGCGAAAGTGATAAAGGAAAGAGTGGGCGTTACGGTATTGAGGGTTGGTTCGACAAGGAGCTTGCGGGGGAGCAGGGGTATCTTGAATCCGAAAAGGATTCGCGCGGCCGCGTCATCGCGGTCGGTAATCGTACGCTACAGCCCGCGAAGGATGGCGATGATCTCGTGCTGACGATCGATCGCACGGTGCAATATGTCGCCTGCAAAAAACTGGAAGAATGGGTGAAGAAATTCAACGCGCTGAAAGGCAGTGTCGTTATTCTTGATCCTCGCACGGGTGGGGTGATCGCCATGTGCAATGCCCCGACTTTTGACCCTAACGAATACGGAAAAATTGAAAACGTCGACGTCTACAACAATACGGCGATTTTTGAGCCGTACGAATCCGGTTCTGTCTTCAAGGCGATCACGATGGCTGGCGGCCTTGATTCTGGAAAAGTAACGCCGTCGACGATTTTTGATGACCCGGGTGAAATCAAGATCGGACCCTTTACCATTCGAAACTCCGATTTGAAGGCGCACGGTCGCGTCGATATGACGACCGTGTTGGCCGAATCACTCAACACAGGCATGGTCGACGTCGTGCACACGCTCGGCCCGCAGAAATTCTTGAACTACGTGCGCGATTTTGGCTTTGGTCAGAAAGCGGGTATTGAACTGCAGTCCGAAGGCGCCGGTAACATTGAGCCGTTATCACGCAAGGGTGATATCTGGTCGGCGACAGGTTCGTTCGGCCAAGGTATTACCGTCACGGTTTTGCAGCTTGCCGCGGCCTATGGCGCGATCGCCAACGACGGCACACTCATGAAACCCTACATTGTTGACGAGGTGCGTCATGGCGACGGCACCGTCGAGAAACGCGCGCCCAAAACGGTTCGAAGTGTCATCTCGAAGCGCGCGGCAGAGCTGCTCTCGGGCATGCTTGTCGCCGTCGTTGAGAAGGGGCATGGTACTCGTGCCGGCGTCCCTGGGTATTGGATTGCCGGAAAAACCGGCACCGCCCAGATTCCGCGTGCAGATGGTGGTGGGTATGAAGTCGGCCAGACGATCGGTTCGTTCGCCGGATTCGGACCGGTCGACGACCCGAAGTTCGTGATGGTTGTGCGTATCGATCGTCCGGAAGGCGTTCAGTTCGCTGAGTCGACCGCCGCCCCGCTCTTCGGCGACATCGCCAAGTATCTGCTGGATTATTATCAGGTTCCGCCGACGCGCAAATAATATGATCAAACATCTTCAAGCTGTTCTCGCGTTTTTGGCGCGTACGACGCTTTCGCGGTACGCGCCGAAAATTGTGGCCGTTGCCGGCTCGGTAGGAAAAACATCGACAACGCGTGCCGTTACGGCGACGCTCGCGCGTTCGTTTTCAACGCGGGGGAGCGTGAAAAATCACAACAACGAAATCGGCGTGCCGCTTACCATTCTTGGCGAGCCAAAGTCTGGAGGACGTTCTCCGTTCGCGTGGGCAGCGATTCTGTGGCGCGGTTTTCGTCTTGCCTTTGGTCCGACGCAGGCGTACCCCAACGTGTTGGTGCTCGAGATGGCAACCGATCACCCCGGCGACTTGGAGTATCTCGCCTCGATTGCGCCGCCCGACGTTTCTGTGTTGACCGCCATCGCCGAGGAGCATACGGAATTTCTTGGTGATCTTGATGGTGTGGCAAAAGAAGAGGGCATGATCGTGCGCGCGCTACGTGAACATGGAACTGCCGTGTTGAACGGTGATGACTCGCGCGTGGCGGCGTTGGTATCCGACGCGCCGCGAGCGGTCGTCTTCGGTTTTGGCGAGGGGGCGAATGTGCGAGCGGAACGCGTTGAACCGGAACTCGCGCTCGGTACTGTCTTCACGCGCTTTGATTTGGTCGTTGATGGACATCGTTATCCGGTGAATCTTCCAAACGCGCTCGGTGACGGTAACGTTTACGCCGCGCTTGCGGCCGCTTCGGTCGCGCTCGCATTCCATGTCGATCCGGCCGTCATCCCGTACGGTCTCGCCGAGTATCAACCTCCGCCGGGGCGCTTGCGTGTCTTGCCCGGTATTAAGGACACGATGCTGATTGACGACACCTACAACTCTTCACCGCGCGCGGCCGAACTCGCTCTCAAAACTTTTCAACGACTGCCACTTCGTTCCAACGGTCGTCGCGTTGCCGTGCTTGGCGACATGCTTGAACTTGGCGCGCTAACGGAAGACGCTCACTACCGTGTGGGTCAATTGGCGGCAAACTCTGGTATCGAGTGGTTGATCGGTGTTGGGCCTTCCTCCGCCGTTCTTTGTCGCGGCGCGCGAGAGGCTGGAATGGCTGATGAACGAGTGTTTCACTTCAAAAATTCGCAAGAAGCGGGTCAGTTTTTGCAGGAGCGAGCGCATGCTGGAGACTTGATTTTGATCAAAGGATCGCAAGGCATTCGCACCGAGAAAATCGTTAAAGAAATGATGGCGGAACCGGAACGAGCTGAGGAGCTCCTTGTGCGGCAATCCAAGGATTGGCTGAACTAAGCGAAAAAAGGGGATACCCCTTGACAATATCGGCTTTTTGGGCTAAAGTCAGCCGTTTCCTAGGCATTCGCCTTTGGAATGTCCTTTGACCAGTTCAGTCACTATTGCACCCGAACCTCAAGAGGAGGTCTCCCTTGGCAACACCGTCAGACACGGACCGCGCGCTGAGAGAAAAGCTCCGGCATCGCGGACGTCCGAAGCCCGAAGAACGCACGCCGACGACCGGTCTCAAGATCGGAAAGTACCTCATCGGTCGAAAGCTCGGATCCGGTGGCATGGGGGACGTCTACCTTGCCACGGACCCGGACCTAGGACGCGAGGTCGCAGTCAAGCTGATCAACCTCCCGCTCACGGATCCCGCCGCGAAGCTCACTGCGATCAGGCGGTTCCGAGTCGAAGCGCGCGCTGCCGCCAAGGTCACGCATCCGAATGTTGTGACGGTCTACGAGTTCTCCGAGATGGCAGGCAAGCACCTGCTCGTCATGGAGTATCTCCGAGGCCGCACCTTTCGCGAGCTGATCGACGGCGACAAGGCTCTTCCTCCTGAGCAAGTGGTTCGGCTCGCGATCGAGATCCTGCAAGGACTCGAAGCGATCCATGCCGCGGGTATGATCCATCGCGACTTGAAGCCGCAAAACCTCATGTTGACCCCCGACGGTCACGTGAAGATTCTGGACTTCGGTCTCGTGAAGGACACCATGCAGTCGAACGAACTGACCCAAGCAGGCATGCTTGCCGGTTCGCCGTACTACATGGCGCCTGAACAGACCGGCCTCGTCGCGGGCAAGATCGACAAGCGGTCGGATCTCTACGCACTCGGCATCGTGCTGTTCCAGCTCCTGACAGGACAACCGCCGTTTACCGGAAATCCAGCGATGGAGATCCAACAGCAAACGATGGAGATCCTCCAGAAGCAGTGCAACGCGCCGTTGCCGCCGATCGTTTCGCCGCACGGACCGGTTCCTCTCGGATTGGCCGACCTCGTCCGCAAGGCGACGTCGAAGAATCCGGAGAGTCGGTACGCCACGGCCAGCGAGATGCGGCTCGCGCTCGTGCGACTGCAAGGAGTCATGAGAGCTGGGCTCACGAAGAAAGTCAGCGACACGCCGAAGAAGTTGCCGCCACCCAAGGCGACGACGCTCCCGGTGCTGCCGCGGACGATCACGCCCAACTCAGGGCGTCACAGGCTGACGTTCAGCCAGCTCATTGCGACGACCACCGTGAAGCCGCGACCGACGCCCCCGCCGCCTCAACGCCCTCGCTCGCCGAGCGTGCCACCTCCGATTCCGGCTGCTGCGAAACGTCCGCGCGTGCCGAGCGTCCCTCCACCGATTCCGGTGGAAACGCCCGCGCTTGCGAAGACGCCCAAGCTCAGCTGGCTCTGGACGGTGCTCATGTTCACGACGGCGATCGGATGCGCGGTGTTCACCTGGATGTACGTCACTGGACGCACGCCATGGAACGCGGGTCCTCGGGACACGCAAGAGGAACGCGCGGGCGTAGCGCTTGCGACGTCGGTATCGCCTGATGCCGCCGTGGCACCGCTCGTCGCGCACACGGCCGATGAGGGTTGCGAAGCGTACGAGAAGCTGAAACTTGGTCTCGCCATCGAGATCCTCAAGCCTCTCGACGCCGAACACCTCGACGCCGAGCACCTCTACTGCCTCTGCGCGGCCGAGCACTCGCTTGGTCACGCAGATGAATGGGCAGACTGCCAGCTCTTTCTCAGACATCCCAAGCGGGATGAGAACAAGGCAAGACAGGTCGACCTGTGGTTCAACGCCAAGTTCCAAAACCGCTAGCTCACTCAGAGAGGTACGCACTCGCGTACCTCTTTTCTTATTGACAAAAAGGCATTTTTCCGAGAATGTTTGGTCGTCAGCCAAGGAGTTTTCAATGCTCTTTCCACTTCCCGAAGCGGTCGTCTTCTTTGCCTGGGCGTTTCTTTCCGCCGCGCTTGAGGTCAACATCGAGGGGTCGCATGGATGGGCGACAAGCCTGCCAACGTGGCGCCGTGCGCGCGGGGGACGCGCCTTCAGAGCCGCGCAGCTGCTTCTCATGGGCGGGCGTCCGATGACGGGTTACCACCTCTGCATGTTCTCGCTGCAGTTCCTAGCGCTGCATCTTTGCTATGCGCAAGGCACTCCGCTCACCTGGTTGAACGAATGCCAGACGTTGGCGTTCTTCTTCCTGATTTGTCCGACCTGGGATTTCCTGTGGTTCGTTCTGAATCCGGCGTACGGCGTGAAAAAGTTCTCGAAGGAGCACATTGAATGGCACGCCGGCCGCTGGTGGCCGTTCAGTCTCTTTCCCGTCGATTACGCTGTGAGTGCGCTTCTCTCGCTCGTGTTCATGTTCATTGCGAGCGGAGCGTACGAAGAGCCGCTCAACATCATCGGGCTCCTGGGTTTTTACTTCCTGTGGGCGATGCTGGTTGTGCTCACGGTAGATCTTGTCGGGCCTTGGTATCGTGAGCGTCGCGTTCGGCTGCTTGCCAGCAACGACCCCGCGATAATCGAAGTCAACTGTGATGACGGGATCGACTCATCCAATGAAGGATGAGTTTTTTATTAGCAAAAGAAAAAACCGACGATGGTCGGTTCCAGAGTTACTTTGAACTGAGGGTGCGTGGATGCGTCTCGACGATCCTTCGCAAGTCTTCGTTGCTGTGGCGCGTACGCTCGATCTTCCGCCACCCCGTCGTCCAAACGGGAGTCGTGGTCGGGCGCACCATGCGCATCCAGTTGACGTGCGGCGTCGAGGGTGCGAGCGGATCATCGGGATCGGCGCGTGTGTAGTGCAAAATCTGACAGTTGTGGATTCGGTTCGCCGGATCCTTCGAGAGATAGAGATCACGAAAGGTTTCTTGTGCCAGTCGTTCGACGAGCACGCGGAATCCCCACATGACCTCGCCATGGCAAACCGCGACCACGTTTCCATCGCTGCATTCGCGATGCAACGTGTCCTGCACGCGATCGAGTCGCAGGCACATCTGGGCAATTGACTCGCCGTTGCTGGGTCGCCAGAAGAACGGTTCGATGGTGCGCATGCCGAGCATCGTACGGAATTCTTCGTCGCGCGCGTGTTCTGGCCGTTGTTCGATACCCCCGGAGTCGCGTTCTGCCAGATAGAAATTCCGGTACCATTCCGCGTTCGGCAATTCGAGCAGCGCCGCCGTTTCCATCGCTCGCACGTACTGCGAGGTATAGCAGCGGTCAAAACCGCCGCCATTCTCGAAGAACTCCTGGCGCAACCAGGCACCGGCCGCAGCAGCTTGCTCCACGCCGAGATCGGTCAGGCGGAACTGGCTCGTATGCCGACCCTCGAACGCCTTTCTCAGGGCGTCGGGGTCGCCGCGCTCGGCCATGCGCATGGCCGCGTTGCCTTCGGACTCACCGTGACGCACAAGGACGAAATTTCTTGGAAAGGACATGATCGATTTCTCCTATCATTCACTTACCAAAAAAAAGACCTCACCGCAAGGGTGAGGCTAAGATGTTTCGGTCTCCAGCCAGCGGAAGTAGGCCTCGAGTTGCCAGTAGTCGGCGCAATCCCTGCGTTGGTAGTTGAGCACGCGCCGGACTTCGAGATCCGCGTGATCGATTCTGGCGATGTCGCCGTTTTCTCCTTGGGAACCGGCCACGGTTTCGAACCACCGCGTTTTCGACGGATACAGCGAGTAGATTCTCGGCCAGGAGTCGGCGTGCGTGCCGAGCTTCTGAATGAGCGTCGCCATGATGCGCAGAAGCTGATGCGGATGCGCCACGATGGCGAGGTTCTTGCCGGCACACGTACGTGCGTCACCTCCCAACAGCTTCAGAAAGCTTTCCGTTTCGGTGCTCGTGTTGTGCGCGGGCTCGGCCTCCAGAATGGCGCTTGAAGGTACACCGCGCGCGACGAGCTGTGCTCGGTACTCTTCGCCGCCCGGCCATGATTCCCGAGGAACGGTTCCGTCATGTCTCCTGCCGTCCGAACCGTTGATGAGAATCGGGCAACGGTATTTCTCGAAACACGCAGCCACGAAAGGGTACAGAGGTACCACGTCCGTCTGCGCTCTTCCGTAAAACAGGATGCCGTAGAGTTCGGCGCCCTCCGGCACCGTGTTCGTCAGCACGAGGAGTTCGGATCGCGCCAAGGAAAAATCGTCTTTTCTCACTCGAACCTCCGCACCAAGGCTTAGCTGAATTTCATCGTTCTGTCAACGCACATACAAAGAAAAAGCCCCCTCCCAAAAGGGAGCGGGATCTTTCTGGTAGCGCGTAGGGGATTTGAACCCCTGATTTTCGCCGTGAGAAGGCGACGTCCTGGACCGGGCTAGACGAACGCGCCAGGCGCTTACGAAGATAGCATGCAAGTGGAAGACTGTCTAGTAGTATGCTATGTTGAACCTGCAATTAATTCCAACCGTTTTTATGTTTCACAAGCTCATGCATCATCCGCTCATGGCGTGCCTGCGCAAGCCGTGCAATGCCGACGTGGCCAAGCTCGTCCTTCGCGTTGCCGTCGGCGCCATCTTTGTCTTCCACGGAAAGATGAAGCTCTTCGGAGGATTGGCCATGACGACCGGTTTCTTCGACAAGATCGGCGTACCGATGCCGGGGCTCATGGCGCCGTTCATTGGCGGTGTCGAATTCTTCGGAGGTATTCTTTTGATCCTGGGTTTGGCCGTGCGCCCGATCGCGCTTCTGCACGCGTCGACCATGGTCGTGGCGATTTTGGCCGCGAAGGGTCTCTCTTCTTGGGCAAAAGTTGAACTCGAAGTGTTGCTTCTGGCCGCTTCTCTCAACCTCTTTTTCTCCGGCGCCGGCGCGTACAGCGTTGACGCGCTGCTCATGAAAAAAAGCGCGAACGAGCACGACGCCGCCATGCCGACAGTGCCCAAAGCCTAACGTTGACGCAAAGCTAAATTGGAGCTACGCTGGGACATTCCTAGCGTAGCTTTTATGTTTTCTTGGAAAACCATCGAAAAACCAATCATCGCGCTGTCGCCGATGGCCGATATGACCGACTCCGAATTCTGCTTGATCGCCAAGCGCTTCGGAGCCAAGATTGTGTTTCGCGAAATGGTTTCGGCGGAAGCAATCGTGCGCCTGAACGAAAAGACGCTCGACATGTGCAAGTTTGAAGAAGCGGAGCGCCCAATCATCCAGCAAATTTTTGGCGCAGACCCGGACACCATGGCCGAAGCCGCGCGCATTGTTGAAGAGCGGTTTCATCCGGACGGCATCGACATCAACATGGGTTGCCCCGTCTACAAGATCACCTCGAACTTCAACGGTGCTGCGCTTATGAAAGAGCCGGAGCGCGCCGCCGAGATCATTCGAAAAATGAAAGCCGTCATCACCGTGCCGCTTTCGGTAAAAATACGCCTTGGGTGGAGCGATCCGCGAGAGTGCCTCGACTTCGCGCCAATTTTGGAACAAGCGGGTGCCGATTTGCTGACCGTCCACGGACGCACCAAGGCGCAAGGCTATTCTGGCGTCGCCGATTGGAAGATGGTCGGTGAAGTGAAGAAGCGTGTTTCGATTCCCGTGCTCGTGAACGGCGACGTGCATACGCCCGAAGCGGCCGTGCCGGCGATGGAGCAATCCGGTGCTGACGGCACGTTGATCGCCCGCGGCGCGCTCGGCAATCCCTGGATCTTGAAACAGATCGAAGAGCTTTTGAAAGACGGAAAAATTACAACGATCATCGACGAAGAAACGCGCGTGCGCACGGTGCTTGATCACACAAAGCTCATGATCGCGCGCTACGGTGAAGAGCGCGGCGTTACGCTCATGCGCAAGCATTTTGCCTGGTATTTCAAAGGCGAACCGAACAGTAAAGAAATTCGCGTTCGCTTGAACCAGGCGACGTCGCTTCGAGACGTCGAAACTGTTATACTGCCGTCATTACGATAAGACGTCTATGATTGACTTGTGGCGGAATTTGCTGGTCGCGCCGCTTCTCGATCTCCTCATCTTTTTCTACGAAACCGTCGCCTTCGGCAACCTTGGCGTGGCGGTTATCGAGATGACCTTTCTTTTGCGTCTCGCTTTGATCCCGCTCACGATCAAAGCAGAACGCGACGCGGCGCGTTACGAGCATCTTGAATCTCAGGTCGCCGAAATTCAGGAGCGTTTCAAGTACGACGAGGTGTTGGCGGGGGAGCATATCCGCGCCTTTCTCAAGGAGCACAAGGTGAGCCATTGGGCCAAGGCGATGATCCTGTTCGTGCAGCTCATCGTCATGATCGTGCTCTATCAAGTTTTTCAGCGCGGCATCTACGGCAGCTTCGCTCAACCGATCAACACGACGTTTTTCGGCACGGAGCTCGGCGAGCGCAACTTGTATTGGGCTTCAGCCGTCGGTCTTCTCCTCTTTATCGAGATTTCGCTGCAGCAGCGCAAGGTCGCGCACCTTCTGCAGAAGAAAGACGCCATCTATCGCTACGCTTTCCCGGTCTTTACCGTCGTGGTATTGTCGATCTTGCCGATGGCCAAGAGCCTGTTTGTCCTGACATCGATGGTGTTTTCCCTGACCGTTTCTAACCTTCGACGCTCGCTATGGCCGACCGACTCGACCAAATGATGTATTCGTTCGTGGTGGAAGATGTCCTCAAAGGGCTCTTCATTCACGTGCCGCCCGGCTATGTCGCCTGCGTCTATGATTTGGGCCGCGGCGTTTTGAAAAAAGTGATGATGCCGGGACTGCATTTGAAGATCCCGTTTTGGCAGAAGGCCAAGCTGTTTAACACGCAGACGCTCGAGTATTCGATTTCCAAAGAGTTTGATCCGACGCACGCCAAGGCGCTCGGTGATGAACCGGTCTTGGCGCAAACCGCCGACGGCAAGCGCGTTTCCGTCGAAGGTACGGTGCTCTTGCGCCTCGACATCGAGCAGATCCCGACGATCTGGCAGACGATCGGTGACGACTTCGTGCAGAAGATCGTTCGTCCGACGATCCGCAGCCGCATGCGCATGATCGCGGCGCGCTTCACCTTCGCCGACGCCATCTCCGCCAAACGCGACCAGATCGAAATTGAAACCAAGCAGGAGCTCGAGCGCATCTTTTTCCCGCGCGGCATCCGCGTTGAGAATGTGCTGCTCTCTGAAATCCGCGAGACCCATGATGAAGAAAAACAATGACCGCGCCTGGCACGCGCTCGGCGTCGATGAAACGCTGACCGCGCTTGCCACGTCGGTGGAAGGCCTGTCTGACAGCGAGGCGGTATCACGGCTTGAAACCTATGGTCCGAACGAACTTCCCGCCGAACCTTCGACGTCGAAGTTCTTTTTGTTTCTGAAGCAATTCAAGAACGCGCTCGTGTACGTGCTTTTCGTGGCTGCCGCCATTTCGTTTTTCGCGGGTCACGCGCTTGACGCCGCGGCGATTGGCATCATCGTGCTTGCCAATGCGCTGATCGGCTACGCGCAGGAACGCAAAGCCGAAGCGGCGCTTTCGAAACTCAAGGCGATGGTTGTTCCGACCGTCACGGTGAAACGAAACGATCATACCGTTCGGCTTGAGTCTTCCAAGCTGGTACCCGGCGACGTCGTGCTCATCTCGCAAGGGGATCGCATTTCCGCGGATCTGCGTCTCGTGCGTTCTCGCGATCTTGAAATTGACGAAGCCGCGCTCACGGGGGAGTCGCTGCCATCTTCAAAAAAACTGCAACCAGTCGCGGAGAGCGCCTCGGTCGGTGATCGTGCATGTATCGCGTTCATGGGCACGCTCGTGACGTCTGGCGAAGGCGCCGGTGTCGTTATTGCCACGGGACGCGCCACGGCCTTTGGTCAAATCGCGCAATCTCTTTCCGTCATCAAACGCGAAAAAACTCCTCTTGAGCGCCGCGTCGATCGGCTCGGTGGAGGTTTAGCGATTGCCGCGATCGCTTGCGCGGGCATTATTTTCTTTGTGGGCGTGCGGCAGGGTCTTGAACCACTCGACATGTTTCTTGTCGCGATCGCCATGGCGGTTTCGAGTATTCCTGAAGGCTTGCCGGCGGTGCTCGCCGTCGTGCTCGCGATCGGCGTGCAGCGCATGGCACGTCGCAACGCGATCACTCGCCGTTTACCAGCTGTCGAAACGCTCGGCACGGTCGACGTTATCTGCACCGACAAAACAGGAACGCTGACGGAAAACCAGATGACGGTGCGCAAAGCGTTCACGCTGACGCACGAAATCGAAGTGACGGGTGAGGGTTGGGCGCCAGAAGGGGAGTTTCTGATTCAAGGAAAAAAAGCTTCGCCGGCTGAGCACCCTTCGTTTTTGCATCTTTTGCGCGTGGCCGCGCTCTGCAATAGCGCGGCGGTTGAAAAACAGGATGGACGCTGGATCGCCTCAGGGGATCCGACTGAAGCCGCGCTCGTCGTGATGGCAGGTAAGGGCGGATACGAAAAAAATGATTTGCTCCGCGCCGAGAAAACGGTCGACGAGATTCCATTTACCTCCGATCGCAAATATCGAGCGATTTTGCACGAGTACGTCGCGCCTGGCGACAAGCCGACGCGCGAAATTATGATCGTCGGCGCCGTTGAATCGATTCTCGCCATGGCCGATGCCGCCACCGAAAAAGGCGCGGCGCATCCCATGACGGCCGAGATGCGCGCTCGCCTGGAAGCTGCGACGCGGAACATGGCTGATGGCGCGCTCCGTGTGTTGGCGGTCGCCTACAAGCACGTCGACATGGCGCACGCCGAGCTACATGAAAAAGATCTCCACGGCCTGACGATTCTCGGTCTTGTCGGCATGATCGACCCGCCACGCAAGGATGTGCGCGAGGCGATTCTCGAGTGCCGTCGCGCCGGTATCCGCGTCATCATGAACACGGGCGATCATCGCGATACGGCCGTGGCCATCGCGCGTGAGGTTGGTATTTTGGATCGCGACGAGGATCTCACGGGTAAAGTATTTATCGATGATGAAGTTGCCTCGTTGTCCGACGACGCCTTGCGCGGCATTCTCTCTCGCGCCGCCGTGTTCGCGCGCGTTTCTCCGCAAACAAAACTGCGCATCGTGAGTGCGCTTCAAACACTCGGTCATACCGTGGCCATGACGGGCGATGGCATTAACGACGCGCCAGCGCTCAAGCGCGCGGACATCGGTATCGCCATGGGCATCACCGGAACCGACGTCACTAAAGAGGTCGCCGAGATGGTGCTCTCCGACGACAACTTTGTTTCGATCGTGGCGGCCGTCGAAGAGGGTCGCATCGTCTATCGCAACGTCAAACAAACGGTCGCGTATCTTGTCATGACCAACGTCGGCGAGGTTGTGACGATTCTTGCCGCGCTTGTTCTGTCGTTGCCGATCCCGCTTCTGCCCGCGCAGATTCTCTGGTTGAACTTGGTGACGGACGGGTTTACCGGCGTTGCGCTCGCCGCTGAACGACGTCACGGCGATGAATTATCGCATCCTCCGCGTCGTAAGAACGCGCGCATGCTCTCTCGCAGCGTCTTTATTCTGACAGTGTTTACCGCTGTGCTCATGGCGGCTGGTACGCTTCTTCTGTTCCGTTGGGCAGACGTTCGTGATGGCGAAAACTATGCGCGTACTGTCGCGTTCCTCGCCATGACCTTCTTTCAGCTTTGGAACGTCTTTAGTCTACGTTCTGCGACAACTTCCGTTTTCAAGCTCGGCTTCAGCGCCAATCGTTGGGTACCCGTCGGCGTTTCAATTTCGATCGCGCACGCCGCCCTCATTATCTACGTGCCGGCGTTGCAAAACGTTTTCGGTCTTGCGAGCGTTGGTTGGAAAGAATGGGCGCTCGCGATTCTCGTCAGCTCTTCCGTGCTCTGGTTTGTCGAGGGTTGGAAAGTGCTGATTCGAGGCGGCGTCATCCCGAAGCACTGGCTCTAGATTGACACGCGAGCTTTTTCGTGCAACCCTGTTCACAGGAGGAATCACATGGGCGCCGGCGGTCCCGAAGAAAAAAACGTGCTCATTCGAGCGATTGATCTGATCGCTGTTGTGGAAAAAGCGTGTAAACGTTTCGATACGTCCTGGCTCGGCTTCTGGCTGGGCGGACTCTGGAGGAAGAAATGAGCGCACCTCGTTCACGCAGTCTCAATCTTTCGCTCCTCGCACTGTCGCTTGGCGCGGCGGTTGATCAAGCGGCGGCGAGTGATGCCAAGATCGTCATCATGGATCTTGAGCACCCCGAGTCGTTTCGTGTCGTGCAATCCGACGACCCCGCAATCGCGGAATTCTTCGAGCAAGGCGAAGCTCGCGACCAAGAGCGCCGAAATCGCGTACTTGCGGGTCTGAACAAGGGATTCGTGACGCCGATCCTGCCGTCTGTCCGACGTTCACCCGTGCCGACGCGAGCCCCCGCGGCTCTCAAGGCCAAGCGCAAGATCTCGCCGACCAAGGTCGTCAAACCCAGCACGCCGAAGCGGAAGCCGCCGCTACGGCGCAAACGCAAGCCCTGACACTCAGGGCTTTTTCTTTACAGTGCCTTGTCGATATCAGCCGAGCCCCAACCGGCAGTGAGGAGCGCTTTGCGGATCGTTTCCGTGTCTTGACCAGCGGCTTTGGCTTCCGCTACGAATTTTGCGAGGTCAGGCGATACCTTTTTAAACAACTTGTCAGCGTCGGGCATGAACGCGTTCGGTGACGGGTTGACGAAACTTTCGCTTCCGCGCTCGGCTTCCTTTCGGAGCTCGTTCATGACGCCTATTTGCTGAAACATTGTCTTGCCGGCGAACTTTTCAGGAAACAAGTTTAACGGCGTCAGCTGATTGACGTCCATGTAGTACTGCGCCGGATCGGTACGATCGACGTACACCGGCACGGTTTTTGCTCCGAGGCGAAGGGGATTGATCGCAGACGGTTTTGAACCGGCCAACTTTCCCGTATAGGTGCGCGCAGCGCCCGAGATCGGATCGATCGCCGTGGCGCTGATGTTCCAGCCGAATTTTGATTGGATCGTTTGCGGCGTGAGCGTCGGCTGCCAAGCGTTTTTGACAGCGCTGGCTTCGACGATCGTTGCGTCAACGCGCGCTCCGTTGCGCAGGAAACGTTCCCGCTTCCGCACGGCGTGACGGCCCGCGAAGCCGATCATCAAAAAGACCAGGAGTCCGATGAAACACGCGATCGAGCCGAGCCATAACGCCGAGAAGGAGTTGATTTCGGCGCTTCCGGGGCTTTTAGGATTATAGAGCACCTCAACACGCTGGCCGATTTTGGGAATCGCTCCCGTGCTGAGTGCGGACGTGAACTTGTGAGTCCGTCCATCCGGAGTCGTGAACGTGACCACAGGCGCAAAGGTCTCCGAAGATTTGCGACTGCCGCGCTCCGCGATGCCGGTGATCTGTCCGCTCGCCTTCTCTCCACTGATCATATAGAGAGAGCGTCCCGTGAAGATGAGGAAGATGACGAGGCAGAGTGCAGCGCCGCCGAATCCGACGATCACGCCGATCATGAGCGGATTGCGACCAATTGTGTCGTCGAGTGTTTTCATAGTCGTTCCAGTTTAACACAAAAGAAAAAGCGGACCCGTAAAGAGTCCGCCTGAGAAATGCCGATCCTGCACCGAGGTTCCCGTCTTTCGACGAGACCGGAAGCAGCGCTGTCTCCCTTTCTCTACAAGCCGCAAGGAGGGCGGTGCGTGTGCCAACCGACCGAAGTCAGTTGCCGGATCGTCGCCTGGTTCCAGCTTCGATGAACCGTTGCTTTGTAGGCCCCGTGCCGCTGGACGTGCCCGTATGAGCATCCGTCATCTGCCGGGAGCCGCCAAGCTCGTTGCTCCCGCACGCGGGCGAGCCTTAGGCGTGGTCATCCTAAAGCAGGAGCTTCGGATAGGCAAGGAGAAAAATTAAAACGGACTCCACAAGGAAGTCCGCCGGAGATGGGCCAAAGGCCCCTGTTCTTGGCGTCGAAGACCATGCGACGATCGTCGCGTTGGCCTGGACGGAAGCGGTTCTCGACCATGCTGCGGCAGAATGCCATTGCAGGGAGGGCACGCTTGCGTACGCCGTCGACGGTGGCCAGGTGAGATTGCGCGGGGGTTGAGGCCTCACAGGCCTCACGCTTCTCTGCCTGACAGACATCGACTGAACAGTCGCCTGGTCACTGCCCTGGACAGGGTGACCTTTCATCGAAACGAAGCGGAGTACGGACAGCCTCAGTGGTTCATAGCGGGACCACCTCGTCCCTTTTCGGCCGTGCGCTTCAGCGGGTGCCGCGCACCTGTTCCGTACTCCGCGATGGCTACGTTCTAGCAGATCACGACCGTCATGTCAAGAGAAGGCGGCCACGGCGACGGGAAGCGCTTCGAGGTGAATCCATTCAAGCGCGAAGCCGAAGAGGAACCAGAGGCCGACGTATTCCGGCTTGATGTATCGCCAGATCCGCCACGACGACTTGCGGTAGCGCCACGGGCATTCGCCGACCGTCTCTTCGAGGATGAAACCCCACGAGAATTCGAAGAGATAGGTACAGAAGGCGTAGAACACTCCTCGCTGCCACCAGGCGTTTTCGTAGAAGTTCGGCGACACCACGTCCATGATGTTGAACGCCAGAGTCGCCGAGACGGCGTACACCGGGAAACTCCACAGGTTGGTGCAGCAAGGCAGCTTCCAGTCGACCTTCTCCTTTCGCCAGAGGCTGCGGACGACGTTGCCGAGTCCGATGAAGATGTCTTCGGCCGAGAAGGCCAGTGCCGTGTAGAGAACGAGCTCGATCAGGTATGGGCGCACGTTGACCTCCGCCGGAACCATCGCGGTTTTTTCGTGTTTTGTCAAGGGTGCAGAGTCTGCTTGACGGTTCGTTAGCACTCGTATAATCTGAGTGCTAGAAACCCTATGGAGCAGCTTGATTCTCGGCAAGAAATCCTGCTGAAACTTACCGTACGGCGCTTTATTCAAAGCGCTGAGCCGGTTGGTTCGGCGTGGCTGGCCGATGAATCTGGCTTGGACGTCTCCTCAGCGACGATTCGAAACGAACTTTCCGTGCTCGAAGAACAAGGCTTCCTGCTTCAGCCACACACGTCAGCGGGTCGCGCGCCGAGCGAGAAAGGGTATCGCTACTACGTCGATCGTTTCCTCGAAAAGAAAAAACCGGGAGCAGCCGCCGCGACCGCGCTCGCCGAAGCCGCGAAGGCCGCAGAAGAAGAAAGCGACAAGTTGCGACGCGTCGCCAAAGCCCTCGCCGAACTCGCAAACGAATCCGCCCTCGCCGCCTTCACTCCGCGCGATGTCTACTACACCGGCCTCTCCAACTTGTTCGCCAAGCCAGAGTTCAAACAGCTCTCGCTCGTCGCCTCGATGTCGCGAGTACTCGATCATCTCGACGAGACGATGGAAAAAATGTTTCCCGAAGTCGGCTCGGACGCGCGCATCCTGATCGGTTCGGAAAATCCCTTCGGTGCCGAATGCGGACTCCTCGTCGTACGTTCGCCGATCGGCCTCCTCGGCCTCCTCGGCCCGATGCGCATGGACTACGACACCGACCTCGCCCTTCTTGAAACAGCGGTTGAAACGCTTAAAGCTTGAATAGACTCACCCCCTAGCCCCCTCTCTTTCAGAGAGGGGGAACCGCGCGCGAAACCCTCCCCTGAAAGGGGAGGTGCCCGCAGGGCGGAGGGGTCTTGAACAACACCTATGGAAGAAGAAAAGAAAAACGAATCCGAAACCACCCCGGCGGAGGCCGGGGCCCAGAACTCCGAAAAATCTGCTGAGCAGCTCTACTCGGAAATGGAACTCAACTGGAAGCGCGCTCTCGCCGACTACCAGAACCTGAAGAAAGACGTCGCGCGCGAACGCGCCGAGATGGGGCAGTACGCGACACTCCGCGTCGTCGAACGCTTCCTGCCCGTCTTCGACAACTTCAACACCGCAATGTCACACATGCCGAAGTCGGACGACAAGACAGTCGTGAACTGGGCGGTCGGCGTCGGCTTCATCCAAAAGCAGCTCGAAGAAGCGCTCCGTGACCTCGGCCTCACAGCAATCAAAACGACGGGCGAAACGTTCGACGCCACGAAGCATGAAGCGGTTGCTGAAGAAGAAAGCGACAAAACGCACGGCACCATCCTAAAAGAAGTCCAAGCCGGTTACGAGATCAACGGTAAAACGGTCCGCCCTGCGAAAGTCATCGTTGCAAAATAACCGCAAAAATATGTTGCTCAAAAGCGAACTCGAATGGGATGACGAATACGAGAAGCACAGCTTTTCCTTCAAGGAATGGCCGAAGTTCCTGATGTTCTTCCGTTTGAACGGCGACTCGCTCGTGACCGTCCCGACCCGCGTCGTCGGTGACAAAGGCACCGAAATGCGCGATCAAAAAATCCGCCTGGCCGACCTCCCGAAACACAAAGCGGGACTCAACAGCATCAAGTTGAGCGTCCAGACCCAGAACAAGCTGGTGAAGTTTGATACGGTCGGCGCTAGCTTCAAGGCGTTGGCGAAGTGATTATGGAGAATTTTTGGTACTACTCGCTTAGCACAATCGCGCAGACACTAGCCGCACTGATTGCTATGTTTGCCACTTTTGTTATCTTCAGAATTTCATTTCTGAACGAAAAGATTACCCAGAGCTATGATAAAGCAAAAGGCTTTTTAATGTTGCTTGATCCAGGGGAAGAAGAGTTGCTTGAGAAGATGTCGACGCGAGAAGTGTTAGAAAAAATCAAGTCTGCTCTCTTCAAAATCAACCATGAATTTGTAGAAAGTGTCCCCAGACCGTCATATCAAAGTGCCTTGTTGACGTTGCTGGCTAACGTTAGTGGCCAATGGCGATCGGACCTGTCTAAAAAAGACAGGATCTATACTTTTTTAGAGCATCACAAAAACCTCATGCAAAGTTTTTACGACAGGAGAGAGAAGGTTTTTGGATATCTAATTCGTAATCTTGTTATTGTCACAGTACCAATTTCAACATCGATACTTCTTCTCCCACATTATAGGGGAACACTTTTTAACCATTTCAGCTCTGGAACAATTGTTACATTGCTGAGCGTATGTGCAGTTCTTAGTCTTGCATACTCTGTTTGGAGTGTTTGGAAAGTTTCAAAAGTATAATATGTCCCTCCTCCCAAAAAACCAGAACCCGCTCGAAGATTTGGATCGAGGTCTCATGGACCTCTCCAAAGGCTTCATCCCTGCCGTCGACGTGTATGAGAACGGCAACGATGTCGTCGTCGAGACGGCGCTCGCGGGCGTTGATCCGAAAGACGTCGAAGTCACGGTCGAAGGCGGCGTGCTGACGCTCCGCGGCAAAACAGAGCACCGCAAGGAAGTCGACGAGAAGGATTACCTCTATAAGGAAGTCCGCTACGGTGCCTTCCAGCGCAAGATCGCCCTGCCCGCGCCGGTCATCGGCGAGAAGGCCGAAGCGACGTCGGAGCACGGATTACTTCGCATCACGATTCCGAAAGCTGAAGAAGGGGAGAAGAAAGAAATTAAGATTGAAGTGAAGGGGAAATAACTTTTTAGACTCACCCCCATCCCCTCTCTTTCAGAGAGGGGAGCCAAGCCCAGAATCCCTCCCCTGAAAGGGGAGGTGCCCGCAGGGCGGAGGGGTCTTACGAAACATCTATGCCTAAAATTCTCGGAATCGACCTCGGAACAACCAATAGCTGCATGGCCGTCATCGAAGGCGGCCAGCCTAAGGTTTTGGAAAACAAAGAAGGCGCGCGCACCACACCGTCGATGCTCGCGATCTCCAAAGCGGGGGAGCGCCTCGTTGGTTTACTCGCGAAGCGTCAGGCCGTCGTGAACCCCACCAACACCATTTATTCCGTGAAGCGTTTGATCGGACGCCGCTGGGAAGATTCGGAAGTGCAGCGCGACGCCAAGCTCTTCCCGTTCAAGCTCACGAAGTCCGGCGAGGGTGCCAAGATCGTCATGGGTGACAAGGAATATTCGCCGCAAGAAATTTCGGCGATGATTCTTCAGAAGCTCAAGTCCGACGCCGAAGAAAAAATCGGCGAAAAAATTGAAGAAGCCGTCATCACCGTGCCGGCCTACTTCGACGACGCCCAGCGCCAAGCCACGAAAGACGCGGGCGAAATCGCTGGCCTCAAAGTGCGCCGCATCATCAATGAACCGACGGCCGCGGCACTCGCCTACGGTTTCGATAAAAAGAAAGACGAAAAGATCGTTGTCTACGACTTGGGTGGCGGCACGTTCGACGTCTCGGTGCTTGAAGTTTCCGCTGACACGGTCGAAGTGAAAGCTACGAACGGCGACACGCATCTCGGCGGCGACGACTTTGACCAGCGCCTCATCACCTGGATCGTCGAAGAATTCAAGAAGGCCGAAGGCGTTGATCTCTCCAAGGATCCGCTCGCTTTGCAACGCATCAAGGAAGCCGCCGAAAAAGCCAAGATCGAACTTTCGACCGCCGCCACGACGGAAATCAATCAGCCCTTCATCGCCTCCGATCCGGCCACCGGCCCCAAGCACCTCGTCATGACGCTCTCTCGCGCCAAGCTCGAAGAGCTCGTTGGCGATCTCGTCGAGAAGACGCTCGAGCCGACCAAGAAAGCTTTGGCCGACGCCAAGCTCTCCGTCTCCGACATCAACGAGATCGTCATGGTCGGCGGTATGACACGTATGCCGCTCGTCCTCGCCACCGTCGAAAAATTCTTCGGCAAGAAGCCGAACGTTTCGGTGAACCCGGACGAAGTCGTCGCGATCGGCGCGGCAGTTCAGGGCGGTGTCTTCCAGGGCGACGTCAAGGACGTCTTGCTTCTCGACGTCACGCCGCTTTCGCTCGGTCTTGAAACCATGGGCGGCGTCTCGACCAAACTCATTGAGCGCAACACCACGATCCCGACGGCTAAAACGCAGGTCTTCTCGACCGCGGCCGATAATCAGCCGGGCGTCGAAATCCACGTCCTCCAGGGCGAGCGCGAAATGGCAACCGACAACAAATCACTCGGACGCTTCATGCTCGACGGCATCCCGCCGGCTCCGCGCGGCGTGCCGCAAGTTGAAGTCACCTTCGACATCGACGCCAACGGCATTCTGAACGTGAAAGCGAAAGACAAAGCTTCCGGCAAGGAACAAAAAATCACCATCACCGCGTCGACCGGTCTCTCGAAAGAAGAAGTCGAGCGCATGCGCAAGGATGCAGAAATCCATGCATCAGAAGACAAAGCGAAACGCGAGATGGCTGACTTGAAGAACAACGCCGAGACCATGGTTCACACCACCGAGAAGATGTTGAAGGACATGGGCGAAAAGATGAAACCGGAAGACAAAAAATCGCTCGAAGAAAAACTCTCCGCGCTCAAAGGCGTAAAGGATAGCGCCGATCAAGAAGCAATCAAGAAAGCCGCGAACGAACTCACCGACCTCGCCCAGAAAATCGGCGGCGAAATGTACAAAGAAAATCCGCCGGCGGGGGAGGCTCCGAACGGCGATAAGAAAGAAGGCGACGGTCCAATCGAAGGCGAGGTTGTCGACAAGAAATAAAAAACGGGACCTACTCGAGGGAGGTCCCGCAACGTTCGCAGGCGGAGTGTTCCGCGCTGCAGATGATGCAGGCGGCCATCTGACTGCCGGCGGTCCAGTGGCCGCAGGTGGCCGGAGCGAAAATGGCGCCCGTGTAGCGTGGTGAAGTGCAGCTTTCGCAGAACCGACGGTTGCGCGTATTGGATCCGAGGCCGGCGCTCCAGATAGGTCGCTTCTGCCGGCCGTCGATGCGCTCCAGGAACGTCCGTCGCTTCCCGTCATCGTCCAGGGAGGATGCCGCATCCGCATGGAACTGCTGCATTTCGGGCGGCAATTCCGGCAGACGCTCTTCCAGTAAGCCGACAGAAACCGTCAGGCCATATGTCTTCACCAGAACCGTGAAGGCATCGATGATCGTTTCAGTGGCCTCATCGGGAGTGATCGTCATGTCCTCGCCTCCGTCCAGTCGTTTCATGCAGTGCTGGCAAAGACCGAGCGCTTCGCCGTGCCCTCGGCACAGGCAGAGCATCGGATTGATCGCCTTCCGGCACGGCCGATTGACACCTTCGCGCTCGGCGGCGGTGCAGCGGTGCGTACGCGGATCGTTCGTTTGGTAGCGCTCTCGGTTGACGCGGCCCTGGGTTCGAACCACGGGGTCCGTCGCCCAGTCGCGCAGAGGTAGGCACCTCGGGCATAGGACATACGGACACGCGAATTCGGCCATGACCGACCCTCCTGTATAATGACCTTCGATGTCTAAAGACTATTACCAAATCCTAGGAATAAGCAAGGGGGCCTCCGAAGAGGAGATCAAAAAGGCCTTCCGTGTTTTGGCGCACAAACATCACCCCGACAAGGAGGGCGGAGACGAAGCTAAGTTTAAAGAGATCAACGAGGCCTATCAGGTACTCGGAGATTCCAAGAAACGCGCCCAGTACGACCAGTTCGGTTCCGCCGGTCCGGGCTTCGGTGGTTTCGGCGGCCAGGGCTTTGGAGGCCAAGGGGCGAATTTTGACATGGGGGATTTGGGAGAGATGTTCGGCGACATGTTTGGCTTCGGCGGTCAGCGTGGTGGACGGCGCCAAGCGCGCGGCGGCGATATCGAAGTGAACGTAACGATTTCATTTAGCGACGCGGCATTCGGTACAGAAAAAACGCTTGAACTTTACAAACCTGTCGCGTGCGGCGCCTGTTCCGGCACCGGCATTCCGCCAGGTTCGAAAATGATCACCTGCAAAACGTGCGGCGGCCAAGGCCGCGTGCGCCAGATGCAGCGCACGATTCTCGGCAGCTTTGAAGCCGTCGCGACGTGTGGTGCATGCCGTGGCTCCGGCAATGTTCCCGAGAAAGAGTGCAAGGAGTGCAGTGGTGCGGGCGTGAAGCGCGAGAAGACGTCGATGACGGTCAAAATTCCGGCCGGCATCGATCATGGAGAAACGATTCGCGTGCAAGGTGGTGGCGAGGCGGGTCCGCACGGAGCGCAAAACGGCGATTTGTATTTGCATATCCGTATTCAGCCCGACACGCGCTTCGAACGCGACGGTTTCGATGTCTACTCGAATCTCGAAATCGGTTTTGCCGACGCCGCGCTCGGCGCCGAAAAAGAAATCGAAACGCTCGACGGAGAGATCACGATCAAAATCCCAAGTGGCGTTCAGGCGGGTGAGGAGATTCGTTTGAAGAATCGCGGCATCAATAAACTTCAGGCATCCGGGCGCGGCGACCATTTCGTCCGTGTACGTATTCGCACGCCCAAACATCTTTCCAAAAAGGCCAAACAACTGCTCGAAGAGCTTCGCGAAGAGGGTGAGTAGTTATCCCCAATGGGGAATGCAAGCGGAAAAGGTATACTGGTCTCATCAACCATTACGCCTTATGCGCATCGCCACGACCGACCGCAAGATTTTCGTTTCGCTCGTAGCCTTTGTCGCTTTGGCTTTTGGCGCGCGCGCCGCTCACGCGCAATTCGCCGCCCCGACCTGTACGCCTCCAAACTGCAGTCCGGCCGTCATTCAGAACATCCCGATCGCGAGCCCGGCACAGAACGCGAGCATCAACGTCACGGGCGACGCGAAAGTCGGCGCAACCTTCCAGGCAGGCGCCAGCACACCGGTCTTGAACTCGGCCGGTCAGAATTTGCTGTACGGCAATGTCGGCGCGACTTCCAGCGCGGGCAGTTTGTTGTTGCTCCAACTGGGTGCTGCTGATCGTTTCCGGATCGGCCTGTCCGGCGACCTGACGACGCAAGGTGTTCTCTCGGGTTCCGTCGGCTCTGCTGCCGTTCCGTCGTACACGTTCAATGGCGACAGCAATACGGGTATGTATTGGGTCGGTACTGACAACGTTGGTATCACAACTGGTGGTGTGCAACGATTCATCGTCAACAACGGCGGTGCGGGTTTGCAAACGGGTTCGATGTTCATTCCGGTTGGTTCGGCGGCAATCCCGGCGCTTACCTTCAACGGTGACAGCAACACGGGTATCTACCGCAGTGCGGCCGATACGATGAACCTTGTCACGAACGGCATCAGCTCGATGACGGTTTCTTCTACGAACAGTATTGTCATTCCCGGCAGGCTCCACGTGCAGGGCGGAATCGACGGCGTTGTGGTCGGCAACATCAACGCGAACAGCATTACGACTGGTACATTGAATGACGCGCGTCTTTCTTCAAACGTCGCGCTTTTGAACAACACGCAAACGTTTACCGGAGCCAAGACGTTCAGTACGACCACGGCCTTCAACAACACGCTTGGTGGAACCGTAATGACGCTCGCGAACCAAGTGGGCGGTATCGAGCTCTACGGTACGGGCGAGAACGCGTTCAATCTCTACACAGACGGATCCGTCTACTACCGCATCGACACCAACGACAACTCCTCAAACGCCTACTACTGGATAAACGGCCTTAACGAAACCGTTTTGTCCGTTGACGAGGCGGGGACGGTGGATGTCGCTGGAATGGCGATGTTCGGTAGTCCGGATGTCCGTCTGACCAACCCGGCAGAAAACCTGATCTACGGTAACGTCGACCAATTCGCCGCGGGAAAGATTCTCCTTTTGCAGGCTGAGTCGGTTGACCGCTTCAGCGTCGATGCTGACGGTAACGTCGTTGCGGCCGGTACGATGTCCGTAGGTGGTCAGTTGGTTTGTGTCGCGAACGGTACGAACTGCCCGCCAAGCGTCGCTGGCGTGGGTGAGCTCAACCGACTTGTTAAGTTCACTTCCGACGGAAACACGGTTGGTAACTCCAATATTTGGGATGACGGCGCCACGATTGGTGTTGGCGGCGCCCCGGACCCGGCCTACGCCATGCGCGTATACGGTGTCCTTACTGCGAACTCTGTTTCGGTGCCTACGATCACCGTTAATAATTCCGGCAACGGCAATACAGCGATAACATCCATTGCTTCGGGTCCTGGTTCGACGGGTATCATGGGTAGTGGCGTGAGCACGGGCGTGTACGGTATTTCCCCCGTCTACGGCGTGTACGGACACTCCACCAGCAATGGTACCGGTGTCTATGGAAGTTCGAGCACGGGTTGGGGTGGCGACTTCACGTCGTTGCACGTCGCTGGTACGGCCTCGTTCTCTGGTGGAGCCACAATTGGCAACGGTACTTCGCTGATTCTTGGTTTGTCCGCAGTCGATATTGGAGGTACGAACGGACGCATGTTCTACAATACGACGACAAACAAGTTCCGCTGCTATGAAAACGGTGCTTGGAGGGACTGCATTCCTTCTGGTCTGACTGGTAGCGGTACTGTCAACGCGATTCCGAAGTTTACAACCGCCTCATCAATCGGAAACTCGACATTGACCGATGACGGTGTGACGGTCATTGCTGCGCAGAACCTCGCGATTAACGGCAACACGACGATTGGAAACGCGGCTGCCGACACACTGACGATTACCGGAACGGCGATCACGACGCCGAACAGCCTGAACTTTGACGCGAACACCCTGTATATCGATGCGGCCAACAACCGCGTAGGCGTTGGTATCGCCGGTCCCGGTTCGACGTTGACGGTCGGCGGAACGTTCTGGGTTGCTGACAACTCGACGCTTGGTAACGCGACGACTGACCGTACGACGGTGAGTGGCGAACTCGTTCTCGGCAGCATGGGCTCGAACCCGGCTGGCGTGAACGGCATGCTGTACTACAACTCGGTCAACAACAAGCTTCGCTGCTTTGAAAACAGCGTATGGGTTGATTGTGGCGCTGAAGTGGACACGCTTGATACTGTCGCCGCGCGCGGTCGCCAAATCAACAACTATGTTGGTATTAGCAACACAGGTCTCGGCTTTTCCTCGTTTGATACGGCGCTTTCGGTACGCGGTACCGTCGCTGGCGTGGCTGCAGTCGTGAACGCTGGTGGTACGGCGCTTGCGGGAAGCGGCGGTTCAATCGGTGTGAATGCTTCCGGTAGCTCGTATGGTGGTTACTTCGGCGCAAATACGGCGGGTAGCACAGCTGTCTATGCACAGGCCTTCCAGTCGTTTGATACGGCTCTCTACGCGCAGGGTCGCGTGACAATCACCAACAGTCTTGGCGTCAACGGCGCTTCGCCGATTGGTGGCTGGGGTATTCAATCGACAGGTACGATCTATGGTGTGTACGGAACGGGTAGTACGACAGGTATCTACGGACAAGGAACAAACTCCTACGGTGTTGAAGGTAGTACTGTTGCAGGTATTGCGGGCGCTCACTTCACGCACCAGTCTGAAGGATCAAACGTCTATCTTGCGTACGGTAACTACGGCGTCTATGGCTTATCGACGAGCTCCTCTAACTCTACAAACTACGGCGGCGTATTTTACGCCATGAGCGGCACGGCGTTGAACACGGCCGTGTATGCGCACGCTTCTGGAGGCAGTACGTCTTGGGGTGTGTACGTCAGTTCGGGTGGCGCGGCAAAACCTGGTGGCGGCAGCTGGACGGCGACGTCTGATCGTCGCGTGAAAAAAGATGTTACGCCATACACCAGTGGCCTCTCGGTTATTCGCGAGGTTAATCCGGTGAACTACACCTATAATGGCTTGGGTGAAATGCCCGCGGGTCATAAGGGTGTCGGTGTGATCGCGCAGGAGTTGCAAAAAATCGCGCCGTCCATGGTTAGGACCGATTATCGCAAGCTGAATCCTACGGATACCAGTAAGACGGCTATCTACATGGTTGATCCGAGCGATTTCACCTACATCAGCATCAACGCCATCAAGGAGCTTGATAGCGAGTTGCGCGAGCAGGAGAAAGAGATCGATGAGCTCCGTCAGGAACTTCAGGAACTCAAAGACCTGATCAAAAAATGATCAAAAAAACACCCCGGTTTTCCGGGGTGTTTTTTTGTTGTTCACATCTTGACAGAAACGGTTTTTTATGGTAGATTCTTCGCACCACAAGAGGAGGATCCCATGTTCAAGTTCGCTCTTTGTCTCTCGGTGTGTCTGCTCATCGGCGCGTGCTTCGGCACCAACCAGGAGTCCGGTGGCGCGACGCCGACGGATCAGGAGGTCTGGACGGGTGATTCCGATCCGGTCGGCAGCTACGCAGCCGAGGCCTGGCGCTTCACCCAGAGCTGCCAGGATGGTTCCGGGCAGGTCGTCACCAGCAGTGGCTCCGAGGTCCACATCGACGTCGTGCGGGAGGCTTCCGCGCCCCTGCGCCTGTACACGTTCACGGCGGTCTACGTCGACTTCCGCGGCACGCACACCTACGTGTTCGAGAAGTCGGGCGTGCGCGACGACGGCAGCTTCCGCGTCTGGAAGGATGCCACCGACGCCAACGGTCGCTTCTACGTGGAACTGTTCGGCCGGTTCGAGACCAGTAACGACGGCGCCACGCGCGTCACCGGCCAGCTCGTCAAGAACGCCCTCGAGTACCCGGTACCGGGGCACATCTGCTCCGATGTCCACGAGTTCGGCACGCCCTAGGCGACCGAGCTCAAGGACGACAAGGCTCACCACCTTGTTTTTTTGATTTTAAAAAACCCCGGAATATTTCCGGGGTTTTTCGTTACGGCAGAACGGTGATGAGCGTAGCGCTGAACGATGTGGACTGCAGGATGTTGGTGGCAGCCTCGACCATGATCATGTCACCAGCTTTGAGCGGCTCCGTGTACGGAACCTGTTTGACAGGGGATGGCGGCGGCACGGGTTCGCCCGTAGCCATTGCTTTCGCAAACGCGTCTTGAGCCGCGGCGAGTTCCTCTGAATTCTTCTCTTCGATGCGGACGATCTTGGTATCCGTGCCGAGAAGGATCGTGCGTCGCGTCGGGCCTTCAAGTTTCAGGAGCGGGTTCTGTGCGATAAGATCAGCATCAAACACGATCGAGGTCTTGTCGGCAGAAACGATTTTGCCGCTCAAGACGGAAAGCTCTGTCGGAAGGGGAGGAAAAACTCCTGATTCCGTCGCCACTTTTACGGCAGCGGCGTACCCTTCTTCGTAGCTCCCTTTCGTTCCGGAAAGGGGATTGATCGGCGTGCCTGTCGAGACGCGACCCGTCCCGTACCCGGCCACGAAACCAACGGCTAGGCCGACGACGGCAAGCGCCGCTTTCTTCATGTCCATACGGAATTGTGATAGGACTAAGTTGATGATAGTATAGCACAACTATGCAGTTGTACGACTCGCTGACCAAGCAATTGAAGGAATTCCCGGGGCAAGGAACCGAGCCCGTGACGATCTACGCCTGCGGGCCGACGGTCTATCACTACGCTTCGATTGGAAACCTCCGCACGTTTTTGACGACCGATCTCCTCCGTCGTTATTTGGAATATCGAGGACGCGAAGTGAGACTCGTGATGAATATCACTGACGTCGGCCACATGCTGAACGATGCCGACACCGGCGAAGATAAGATGACGGCCGCCGCGGCCAAAGAAGGCAAGACACCGGAAGAAATCGCGCGCTTCTATGAAGAAGTGTTTTTCCGTGACATGGACGCCCTTGGCTTCAAACGCGCGTGGAAGCATCCGCGCGCCACGGAACACATTCCGCAGATGGTGGCCTTGGTCGAAAAACTTCTCGATGAAGAGCACGCCTACATCACGGAAAAAGGAGACGTGTATTTTGACGTCGCTTCGTTCAAGAACTACGGAAAACTTTCTGGCAACTCCGTCGAAGATCTTGTTGCTGGCGCGCGCGTCGAAGTGAAAGACGACAAAAAACATCCGGCTGACTTCGCACTGTGGATTCAGAATCCGAACCATGTCATGCAATGGAAAGGCCCGCGTGGCATCCAAGGCTACCCCGGCTGGCACCTTGAGTGCTCAGCGATGGCGAAGGAGTATTTGGGCGATACGCTGAGCCTCCATGTTGGTGGCGAAGATTTGAAATTCCCGCACAACGAGTGCGAAATTGCCCAATCGGAAAGCGCCAACCACGCTCCGTTCTCAAAGCACTGGCTGCACGTGTCGTTCTTGTTGGTTGAAGGCGAAAAGATGTCGAAATCGAAGGGGAATACGTATACACTCGCCGATCTGACGGCTAAAGGCTTTTCGGCGGAAGCCGTACGATTCTTGCTCCTGTCTTCCCACTACCGTACGCAATTCAACTTCACGATGGACGGTTTGAAAGCGGCGGAACGCACGCTCGCGCAGATGCGCTCTGTAGCGGAACTTTTTGTTGATTCCGAACGGGTGAAAGGAACGTACGAAACGCGTCTTGAGGAGGCAATGGACGATGATATGAACGTTTCTGCGGTTCTGGCTCTTGTTCACGCCTTTATGACCGAAGCCAACAAGGGCAACGTTGATCAAAAAGAAGGGGCATCGTTCATGCGCGCTTTTGACACTGTCTTTGGACTCAAACTTTTTGAAATGAGGGTGACGGAAGTTCCGGAAGACGTGCAAACGTTAGCAGATGACCGCATCAACGCACGTACCAACAAAGATTGGGCAGCCTCAGACCGCCTTCGTGATGAAATCGCTACGAAGGGCTGGATCGTCGAAGATACCCCACAAGGTCAGAAATTGAAGAAAGCGTAGAAAAGAAAATCCCGACAGAATGTCGGGAAACGGCTAGCGCTTGTGACCATTGGCGTCAGCCAACGACCACACCGGAACGACGTCCCGTTCCGAAGTGTAGAGCGTGTACTCGTACACGTCTCGCGAGCTGTACTCCCTGAAGATTTCCTGGAGCAGCTCGCGACCGCCTTCGGAGTCAGGGATGTTGCAGATTTGGATCAAAATATCCGTGATCGTGCCGTCCGTCTCGCGCTTCATACGCGCGGCGTGTCGGACGGGGATCCAGGCGTTCGTACCTGGTGGTTTCGGAGCCGCTTTCTTGGCTTCCTCGATCAGGATAGCTTCGCAGCTCGGCTTCTCGATACTCACGATGTCGCCGAAGTTCACGTAGGCGCCATCGGTCGTCAGCGCGGCGACATCTGGGTGCGCGCCGATCATGTAGAGGACGAGATCCGCCCCGGTGTCGGATCGGGGGATGTTGATCAGCGCGACAGCTTCGGCGAACTGCTTCACGCGAACAACAACGGCTGGCAGCTCGACGGATCGTGGCTGGCGACGAGGCTTCTCCAGGGCCTTTGGAATCGCGTTCTTCCGTGAACGCTGTTTCTTGAGATCTGGGATATCTCCGCTCGCTTTTGACAAAGACATGCGCTCCGTTCCCGGTAAAGGGTTTTTGCGACGCACCAGAGCCAGTATAGGTATGCTATACTTGAGAAGTCAACGCCTATGCCGCCAGGAGGGACAACGCCCGGTTTTGAAGAGGTTCCGGCCACTCCGGAGCAACGCAACGAAGTTCCTGAGACAGGGGCTTCGTTTGAGTCTCCAACACCAGTTGTTGAGCAACCTCCGGAGCCAGTTCCTGTCATGCCAGACGTACCGACGGTCGCGGCGCCGGTGGTAGCTGTTCCGAAAGATCCCGCCGTGCGCGCGGTCGAAAGTATTCTCGAAGAAGACCTCGGTGATGCCTTTCATAAGATGACACCGGAGCTGCAGGCCAAGTTTCGTAAGGAGGGCGAACGTATTACGACACTCATCGTCACGATGGTGCGTACCGCCAAGGTGAACGCCCGTGTGGTGCTCAAACTTATCGCCACCTGGCTGAAGTTGATCCCGGGCGTCAATCATTTTTTTCTGACGCAAGAAGCCAAGATCAAAACCGATAAGATCTTGAAACTATGAACCCGTTTCAGTTTCCCGATCTTGTATCGCTTGTCATGCCCGCCGTTCCTTTTGTGGTCGGGCTGTTCGTGTTTTTGATCGTGCTCAGAATCGTGCGCCGCATCCTGACGGCCAGAGCTGAAATCGCGCGTGGTTTCGACAACGTCGTCATGCTCATAACCGTGCCGAAAGAATCCGGTGAAAAAGACGGCGGCCAGCACGACAAATCGCTCCAGGAAATTCAGGGCATCATCGCTGTGGCGGAAGGTGTTTTCAAAAGTGTTGGCGGCCTGAAGGCAGAGCGGGGTCTCCGCGCGTGGCTCGCAGGACGCGGAGATGTCATTGCTTTTGAAATCGTGGCGACAGGTGGTCTTGTTTCGTTTTACATTTCGGCACCAAAGCGTTTTCGTGAATTTGTCGAACAGCAAGTCCACGCGCAATACCCTTTGGCGCAAATCGAGGAAGTTTCCGACTATAATGTGTTTCAACCGAAGGGGACAATCGCAAGCGCGCACCTCGTGTTTGGGCGCGAAAACTTCTTCCCACTTCATACCTACAAAAAACTTGAAACCGATCCGCTGAACGCGCTGACGAATGCGCTCGCGAAAGTCGAAACTGGTGATGGTGCTGCAATCCAAATTCTTGTGCGTTCGGCGAAAAAAACGTGGCGTGAGAAGGGGGTGAAGATCGCTTCGCTTATGCAGCAAGGCCGCTCGTACGACCAGGCGCGTAAGGGATCAGGTCTCATCAAGCACGGTACGCAGGAGGAAAAGACGGGTGAAAAAGCCAAAGAATATCGTTTGTCGCCGCTTGAGGAGCAGATGGTGAAGTCGATCGAAGAAAAAGTCGGCCAGCTCGGACTCGACACCAACGTGAATTTGGTTGCCTCATCGCCGACGCCAGGACGCGCCGAACTCGTGCTTGGAAACTTGATTGGTGCGTTCAACCAGTTTTCGAGTCCGCAGTACGGTAACGCGTTTAAGCGCGTCAGCGAAGGAAAAAGCCGCATCGTCAGCGACTTCATTTTGCGTATCTTTCACGACAAGCGACGCATGGTGCTGACGCCTGACGAGCTTGCGAGTCTCTGGCATCTGCCGCTCAGCTCGACCGAAACACCCAACATTCGCTGGCTGACGGCTCGCAAGGCACCGCCACCGTCCAACCTGCCGAAAGAGGGGATTCTTCTGGGTGTTGTGAAGTACCGCGGCCAAGAGCATCCGGTACGCATCAAGCAGGGGGATCGCCGTCGCCACATGTACATCATCGGTAAGTCTGGTTCTGGTAAGAGCGAGATGATGAAGGCGATGGTCAAGCAGGACATTGAAGCTGGCAAAGGTGTTTGCGTGATCGATCCGCACGGAGATTTTGCGCAGGATGCGTTGTCGTTTGTGCCGAAGAATCGCGCTGATGATGTGATCTATTTCTCGCCGGCCGATACCGAGCGGCCGATGGGTCTCAATTTGCTGGAGTACGACGAAAAATATCCGGAACAGAAAACCTTCGTCATCAACGAGATGCTGAAGATTTTCGACAAGCTCTACGATCTTAAATCGACGGGTGGGCCGATGTTCGAGCAGTATATGCGCAACGCCATGATTCTTGTCATGGACGATCCGGCTTCCGGTTCGACCTTGATGGAAATTCCGCGTGTGCTCTCCGACGAACGCTTCCGCGCTTACAAGTTGTCGAAATGCAAGACGCAAGTCGTGAAAGATTTCTGGTTGAAGGAAGCGTCGAAGGCCGGCGGTGAAGCGTCGCTCGCCAACATGGTGCCGTACATCACTTCGAAGCTCACACCGTTCATCACCAACGACATTGTTCGCCCGATCATCGGCCAGCAGAAGAGCGCGTTCAACGTTCGCCAAGCGATGGATGAAGGCAAGATTCTCTTGCTCGATCTTTCCAAGGGCAAACTCGGCGACATCAACGCGTACCTGATCGGTATGGTCTTGGTCGGCAAGATCTTGATGGCGGCACTCTCGCGCACGGACATGGACGCCAAGGATCGCAAAGACTTCTACCTCTACATCGACGAGTTCCAGAACTTTATTACCGACTCGATTGCGACGATTCTCTCGGAGGCTCGTAAGTACGGCCTTGATCTGATTATCGCGCACCAATATATCGGGCAGATTTCGGCCAAAGGCGACACCACGATTCGCGACGCCATCTTTGGTAACGTCGGTACGATGGTCGCCTTCCGTATCGGCACTGAGGACGCAGAATTTTTGGGCAAGGAATTTGCACCGGTCTTCACACCGTTCGATCTCGTGAACGTTGAAGCGTATACGGCCAATGCGAAAATTCTGATCGACAACACGGCAAGTCGCCCCTTCAACATGGCAATGGCTGGCCTGTCAAAAGGCGATACGAAGATCACAGCCGCCATCAAGCAGCTCTCGCGTCTCAAATACGGACGCGACCGTGAGATTGTCGAGGCGGAAATTCGCGAACGCTTGAGGTTTATCTAACTATCCACATGCGTCCCGATAGCGCGCGTCCGTGCCGTATGCTATAGAGAACAGGAAGAATCAAACAAAAGCTCACTATGGAATGGCTCACTGAAGAAATCGATCAAGAAGCGCGCCCGTTGTCCTCTGAAGCTGTTGCGACGAAAGAAATGCCGGACCGTTTGGACGCGCTTGTTGAAGCGGTCGTTCACGCGGACGTTGCGCCGACAAAAGCAGCGACGCTTCGCGCGATCCTGAAGAACGTACGCGACTCGATCGACAACGCCCTAAAATTACTTGACGACACAGCCCCTGAAACAAGAGGTGCTCAGGTGGGGCTCGTGCAAGAAGCCCAAACGTGGAACGTTACCGCCATCCCGCTCGTTCCGCCCTCTCAAAATTCCACCGACGCTTTTTCCTCCGGCGATCGCGTCGTTGAGGGCGTCTTTGACGGCCAGGAAATGGTCGGAGACGACGGTAAAAGCTACGCCGTGCCTCCGAACTACGCTTCGAAGTCGAAGCTTGTTGAGGGCGACATGTTGAAGCTCACGATCGGTGGGCGCGGAAACTTCATTTACAAACAAATCGGCCCGATCGAGCGACAGCGCTTGATCGGTTCTCTCGCCTTCGATCAAGAAACGAGTCAGTTCTTGGTTGTTGCGGGTGGTCGCTCCTGGAAAGTAATTAAGGCGTCCGTCACGTATTACAAGGCCGACGCAGGCGACGAAGCCGTTATCCTCGTGCCGAAGAACGCGCCGTCCAAATGGGCTGCCGTTGAAAACATCATCCGCAAGAAGCCGCAGCTCTAAGAAACTCATCGGCCTGTCATGACCGTACTGTACAGAAAATACAGGCCCAAGACGTTTGCCGAGGTTGCCGGGCAGGAGCACGTCAAAGCGGCGCTGGCGAATGAGGTCGCGACCGATCGTGTCGCGCACAGCTATTTGTTTTCCGGCCCACGCGGAGTCGGCAAGACAAGTTTGGCGCGTATTTTTGCCAAGGCGCTCAATTGCCGCGAACGTTCGAAAGCCGGTGAGCCATGTGGAAGTTGCGACGCCTGCACGGAAATCGCCGAAGGGCGCGCGCTTGATGTTGTTGAAATCGATGCCGCCTCTCATACCGGCGTCGACAACGTGCGCGAACAGGTGATCGAAAACGCGCGTTTCGCGCCGTCGAAACTCGCCTACAAGGTTTTCATTATCGACGAAGTGCACATGCTCTCGACGTCGGCTTTTAACGCGCTCTTGAAGACGCTGGAAGAGCCGCCTGCGCGTGTCGTGTTCATCTTGGCGACAACAGAGCTTCATAAGCTGCCGGCCACGGTTATTTCGCGCTGCCAACGATTTGATTTTCGAAAAATTCCCACAGCGGAGTTAATCGAGCGATTGGAGGGTCTGGCGAAGAAGGAGGGTTTTACGGTTGAGGCGAGCGTGCTCGCGGCCGTTGCACGACTCAGCGAAGGGTGTTTGCGTGACGCCGAGAGTTTGCTCAGCCAGATTTTTTCGCTTGGCGAGAAAAAGATTACGGCGGAAACGGCCGCGCTCGTGTTGCCGATCGTTTCTTCCGAAGCCGTCAACGGACTTATGGAGGCGCTTGTCTTGCGCGACGCTTCAAAAACGCTGGCGGTATGGGAAACATTGCTCGCATCCGGAGCGGACCCGATTCGTATTGTTGCGGAATTGGTCGAGCGCGGTCGCGAAGCCGCGCTGACTTCTATGAAGGACGCTGGAAACGGTTTGGCAAACGCATCGGCTTTGCTTGAACGTCTTGTGCGCGCCCACGGCGAAATGAAACGTCTGGACCCGCCCGAGCTCGGTTTCGAACTTCTGCTAGCAGAGTGGTGCGCCGAGCCGGTGCGTGCGGCCGAACCACCACGGCGCGATCCGCCGCCTCCCGCTCCGCCCACGAGTAGTGTGCCGAAGGTAGAAGCCTCAAAGCCTACGGCGGCACCAGAAGCCTCCGCACCAGAACCTTTGAACACGGAGCGTGTCGAAACGCTTCCGTCCGGTGACGGCGTGGCGCTTGCCCACGTGAAAGAAAAATGGACGGAGATTTTGGCAGCCGCACAAAAGCGGAACCATGGACTTCCGTATATGCTCGGCGCGGCCGAGCTTTTGGATTGTGATGGCGGGCTTCTGACCGTCGGCTTCCAATACACGATGTATCGCGATCGCTTAAACGATAAACGGCATCGCGATTCATTTGAAGCCGCGCTCGGTGAAGTGCTTGGTGCTGCGATGCGCGTTAAAGCGATTCTAGTGGCGCAGCGCACCGATGGACTCGTCGAACCTTCACCGCATATTCAGGTTGAAGCATCGGCGAATCTTCCGGACGGCTTTGCGGATTTAGTCAAAGAATTTGGCGGCACGGTTGCGGCAAGCTAATCTTTCTATGAAACACGACAAGCTCGTACGGGACAGGATTCCGGAAATCATCAAGGCCAAAGGACAGACCGCAACATTTCGCGAGGTTTCCGTTGAGGAATACGGCGAACGCCTCGTCGACAAACTCCGCGAAGAAGTCGAAGAATTCGCTCGTGACCGTAATGCGGAAGAGCTGGCAGATATTCTCGAGGTCGTAAAAGCGATTTGCGCTCACCACGGATTTGACGAGAAGGAGGTCGAAGCGGTACGCGTGGAAAAGGGGATTGAACGAGGGATTTTTGAAAAGAGAATTGTGCTCGAAAGCGTTGAATAAGAAAAATCCCTCTCTTTACCAGAGAGGGATTTCTTTTTATTCCGCGTAGTAGAACTTTTTCGGGGGCATGCGGCGCTTGCCACCCTTTTTGCCGCCGAAGCCGCTCGATGGGCGGCTCTGTGAGCTGCCTTGTGAAGCACCTTGGCTCTGCCCCTGGTGGGACGAAGGAGTGCTCGTGCCCTGGCTGCGGCTGCCGGCGTAACCGGAGGAGCCGCCTTGGCGCGGAGCGTAACCGCCCTGGCTGCTGGAGCGGCCCTGGTAGCCGCCACGGCTGCTGCCTTGGCTGCCACCGGAGTGCGGACGGCTCTGATAGCCGCCGCGACCGCCCTGAGGGCGCGGTTGCCAGACGCCGAGGTCCGGACGTTCGGCCTCCTGGTGCATCGGGCGCTCGGGCGGGAGTTCCTTGGGCAGTGGCGTGATCGGGAGCATCTTGCGCGTCAGGCGCTCGATGTCGCGGACTTCGCTGCCTTGGTCGGGCTGGGCAAAGGTGATGGCTTTGCCGAGACGTCCCGCGCGGCCGGTGCGGCCGATGCGGTGAACGTAATCGTCCGCGTTTTCCGGAACGTCGAAGTTAATAACGACTTCGATGCCGGTCACGTCAATGCCGCGAGCGGCAATGTCGGTGGCGACAAGAACGCGGTGCTTGCCGGTTTTGAAACCTTCAAGCGCGGCTTTGCGCTGGTTGAGACTGCGGTTGGAATGGATCTCGTCGGCGCCATGGCCCATGCCGCGAACGGCGCGAGCGATTTTTTTGGCGGAAAATTTGGTGCGGGCGAAAACAAGAACAGAGCCCTTATATTCGTCGAGCACCTTGTCGAGCAAGCGGAGTTTTTGATCCTTGCGCACGACGTACATTTCCTGTGCGACGGTGTCGGCAAGCGAACCTTGGCGAGCGATTTCGATGCGCACCGGGGTCTTCATGTGGTTGGCGGCGATCGAAACAATGTCTTCCGGCATGGTGGCGGAGAAGAGCATTGTCTGGCGATCCTTCGGCACGGTGCGAAGAATGCGGTTGATCTGCGGGAGGAATCCCATGTCGAGCATGCGATCAGCTTCGTCGAGAACGAGGATTTTGATGTCCGAGAGGTCGACGGTTTTTTGCTGAAGGTGATCGATCAAACGGCCAGGCGTGGCCACGATGACGTGAGGATTGCGGCGGAGGTTGTCGATTTGCTGGCGCATCGAAGCGCCGCCGATCAAGACCGCCGTGCGAATACCCATATCTTTACCGAGCTTGTGCAGCGTTTCGTCGACCTGGAGCGCGAGCTCGCGGGTCGGTAAAAGTGCCAGACCGCGACCCTTATGGATCGCGAGGCGCTGAAGCATAGGAACGCCGAAAGCCAGCGTTTTGCCGGTACCGGTTTGAGCGATACCGATCATGTCCTTCCCTTCAATGGAGACGGGGATGGACTTGTGTTGGATCGGGGTCGGCACAGAGTAGTTGTGCTTACCCAGGATTTCCAACAATTTAGGGGCGATGCCGAGGCCGTGAAAGGCCAAGCCGTCGCCGGACGGAAGCGGTTGGGACATGTAGGGGGTGTGTCATTGACCCGAGGCCCCTAGGTCACGACAACTGCCGCTACGGGATCGAGTCCAGCCCCGCGTATGCGGGGCTCCTGATTAAGGTTCTACGATAGCACCTAACTTCGGAAACGTCAATGCCTGAGCTTAAACGCCGAACAGTGTCTCGGCATTTTTATGGAATACCCGTGCGGCGTGGCGACCAGCCAGCTTTCGAACGACGTCGACGTATGGTCGGACATCGCTAATCGGCCAGTCGCTGCCGAAGAGGATACGCCCGTTCGATTCAGTGACGCGTTCAAATTCCTTCCAAACATTGATAAATTCCTTGCGCTTTACGGGTGAGAAATCGCCGTACACAAATCCGGAACAATCCGCGTAGATGTTCTCGTTCTTGTAGCACACCTGTGCGGCATCAATGATCCATGGACTGCCAAGATGGGCGATAATGATTTTGAGATGCGGCATCTCCGAAGCCAAGTCGTCGACATGGAGCGCATGCGCGTATTTCAATTTCGCGCCTTTTACGACGTTGTAGACGTCACCACTGTGGAAGATTGCCGGACGGTCGTATTTTTGGAGGAGTCGCAGATATGGACGCAGGCGGTTGTCGTTCGGATAGAACGGCTCGTAGCCGAGATAGAATTTGATCGCGCGCAACTCGCCGCTTTTAAGCCACCGCTCCATCGAAGCGAGCGACGGTCGATACGACTTCGGGCCATTCGGAGAGACCGAACCAACGCCGAACAAGCGTTTCTTGTGCAAAGCGATTTCCTTGAGTAAGGCTTCGTTGGTACACTCGTTGATGGCGCCGGCAAAGACCATTGCTTTGTCGACCTTCCCACGGTCAAGTTCGGCCAAGAGTTGCTTTGCCGACTTCGTGATCGCTTTTCCGAAACCGATGTGGGTGTGCGCGTCGATAATCATGTGCGAATTATAGCACTGCGAGAAAAAAAATCCATGCAAGAAATTCAAGCGCCACAACCAATTCCAAACGAAGGCAGAAAACTTTTTTTGGCCGGCAGTATTGAGATGAACCGAGCGCACGAATGGCAACAAGACGTCGTGGGCCGTTTGGCAGAAACCGACTGGGTCATTCTGAACCCGCGCCGCGGTTCTTGGGATTCGTCATGGGAACAGAACATCAACAATGAAGAGTTCAAAAAACAGGTCGAGTGGGAGCTTTCCGCGCTCGAACGCGCCGACAAGATTCTCATGTATTTTGATCCGCAGACGAAGTCACCGATCAGTTTGTTGGAACTCGGTCTCTTCGCGCGGAGTGGGAAACTCGTCGTCGTTTGCCCCGAGGGTTTTTGGAGAAAGGGGAACGTGGATATTGTGTGCGAACGCTATGGGATCGTGCAAGTCGAAACAATCGAGTTAGCACTAGAGCGCTTGTCGTAAAAAAAGACGCTGAGAAACATGTTCTCGCGTCAGGCGGCGCGGGCGAGTGGGTTTTGCGCGTGGTGAGTTTCCCTGTCTTCGTCGTTCGGTTCCGTCGGCCAATCGCAGGACGGCTCGACATGTTGCTTGGAGACGCGGAGTCTTCCCTCTGAAGTGATCTCGACGACGCCTTCGTACATCTCTCCCGCCTCGATCACTCCGCAACAACGATCGCAATCGTGCGTTTTCATGGCGTGACGTCGATAGGCGCGCAGGATTCTCTGCTTGGTTTTCCGCACGGGTCCGAATGGCGAGGCGAGCGGATCCTCGATGAGCTCAGTCTTCGCTGGGACGCTCCAAAGTGTTCGCACGCTGCACCTCCTCGCCGCGAGCATAGCGCGATCATCGAAAAACAAAAAGACCCGGTATTGAGGCCGGGTCTTTTTTGATCTGTTTACTTTGTAGTGACGCGCAGATAATGCGCCTCCGACTGACAGGGGATGATCGCGCCGTCCACGCCAAGCGAACCGTTTGCTTCGACACGGTCACCGGCCTTCAGCGTATAGACGTCGGCGATGGAGGCTTTCGCCTTGCAAAGACCGAGGCCAAACGAGGGAACCAGAATCTTCGCCATGGCACCGCTCGAAGTACGAAGATTCACGACAGCGGGGCCGTCCACCGGCACCTGGTCGGTATCAATAGAGACAACGGTGCCGCTGACGACCCGGTCCTCGGCTGCAGTTTCCTCATCGGCCGGTGTTCCTACGCGCGGGTCTTCGGATCTTTCGTAGGTGAACTCGGCGCCCGCACCGGCGCGGAGGACGAGTACTTCGCTGGAAAGATCGATCTTGAGGCCGGTCGACAAGCCTTGGCTGAAGGCCGTTTCGATCTCACCCGGAAGACCCGTGCAGAACATCTTGGTGCTCAGGAGTATCGACACTTTCAGCGTGCCGCTTTCGATGTTGTATTCGCCGCTCATGCTGTTGCAGATCCTGGCAGAGAGGCGGGTACCGGCTTCGATCGTCAGCGTCGAGCCGATCTTGGAAACATCCTGGGTTTCTTTGCCGGAAGCTTTAAAGCGCTTCAATTTCCATGTGCCGTCGATTGAGCCGGAAACTTCTTCCGTAGGGCGCGCGGGCGAGGGTTCCGGTGAAGGGGTTTTGTAGCCGCATCCTGCTCCGACGAGGAGCAGAAGGGACATAACGATCACGGATCGTTTCATAAAAAGGCGTTACAAGGATTAGATTCCAAAAAGACAGACGAGTAATGCTCCTACTATCTTACTACGAAAACGGGATCGAAACGGAACATGGAACGTAAAAGTACCTTAATGATGTTATACTGGAAGTGATTTACCCCATTACCTTCATTCGTATGGATGCGCAGCCCTCGCAACAACCGGTGCCGAAGACGCCGATGCCGACCGTCGACTCGACGCTCAAGCAGGAGAACATGCCGACGCAGCGCATCAAGCCCTTGTATCGCATCACGCAGGTTATTTGGTACCTCGTGGGAATCGCGGAGGTCTTCCTACTTTTGCGTCTTTTTCTGAAAATGCTGGGAGCGAATCCTGCGGCGGGATTCTCGAAATTCGTCTACGGCGTGACGGGCGTGTTCGGAGCACCGTTCTACTCGGTCTTCAAATCGACCCAAGCTGAGGGTGTGGTCTTTGAAGGATCGACACTTTTGGCCATGGCGGTCTATGCGCTTTTCGGTTGGTTGATTGTGAAGGCGGTCGTGATGAGTAAGCCTGTCTCGACGGCGGAGGCCAACAAGAAGCTGCCGGAACAGGATAAGGTCTAAAGACCACCGCGCACGCATCGTCGTTGACCGTTCAAGTAAAAGAAGACCCAGCCGAGAGACTGGGTCTTCTTTGATTATCTCGTGTGATCAACCAATCCGCGATTGATGACGCCGACAGCTCTCGAAACGAGCTTGTACTTTGCCATGAGAGGGTCAGTCTCGCTGCCAGGAAGCGATTTTTTTGCAAGATTGATTCTTTTCAGAATCTCGCCCAATGCCAATTTTGCTTCAGCACGCAGAGGGTTCTCCACGGCTTCAGCTTCAGTACTCAAAGCGTGAAGCGCCTCAAGTTTCTCCGGCGCCAGCCATACGTCAAAAATCTCATTCAACTCCGACACGGCTTTTTCACCTTCCGTCGGTTCAGGGATTTTTTCCGTACGCTTCTTCTCCGCACTCTCTGCCGCCATCATTTCGAGCCAGTACGCCGCTTGATCCTCTTCTTCAGGCGACAACGGAGCCGATCCCTCGGCCTCTACCTTGGCCACTTCCGGCTGTGTCGGCATTGATTCGGGATTTTTTGGTTCCATAGGGCGGATTAAATCAAGAGTGTTCGCACACCACTTATACCATATCGGACGAAGACATCACTATCATACGAAAAAACACCGGTCTTGCCGGTGTTTTTCCATGGCTCGGGGACCTGGATTCGAACCAAGATAAACAGATTCAGAGTCTGTTGTCCTACCATTAGACGATCCCCGAATGCGCCGACATCGTATCGTTTTGGGCGGAGGCTGTCAATAAGAAGAGGTGGTGATAGCTGCCTTGACGTGCGCGCCGTTTTTAGCTATCCTCCTCGCATATTCTTTACGCAACTATGCGAAAAACACTTCTCGCGCTTGTCTTTGCGACGGCGCTTCTTACGAGCGCTGCCCGCGTTCAGGCGGCCTCGTATAACCCGACCGGCCCCGGTCCGGGCGGTGGCGGCAACAGCCAAGCCACGATCAACGTTGTGACGAACGTCATCAATGATGACGGAGGTATTGCCTTGCCGGCAAACTTTCTTATGACCTACGGCGACGGCATGACCACCCTCTCGACGTGGGCTGGTTTTGGCGCACCGGGTATCACGATGGCCGTATCCCCGGGCAACTACGCTGTTCAGGGATCGCACCAGCCGTACTACGCTCGTTTTTACGGTCCGGGCTGCTCCGGCACCTTGGCTGAAAACGGTTCCGCAACCTGCGTTGTTACGTATGACGACGTTGCGATTGCAACTCCGGAATGCTCGCAGGGCTGCGACGGTCCGACGACCCCGCCGCCTGGTGGCTGCAACATGACGAGCTGTGAACCTCCGGCGCCGCCGAGCTGCCCGGTTGGAAGCCCCGATTGTGCTCCGATCACGCCTCCTGATGTCGCGACGTGCGATCCGCTTAGCCCCGGCTGCAATCCGCTCACGCCTCCGGACGGCGGTACCACGCCTCCTGGTGGAGACACGAACACGGTTGACGAGCTTCCGCGCACCGGAGGCGCTTCGCTTCCGATGGCACTTGTCGTGATGACGTTCGGTGTCGTCCTGTCGCTCCGTAAACGTTCTTGATATCATAGGCACGCCGGCACCTGCCGGCGTGTTTACGTCTTATGCGCCGCCACGCCCATATACTTCTGCCTTTCATCGCGCTTGTCGCGTCCGTGTTTATCATGGCTTGGCCATCGATTCGCGCACGCGTTGACGGAGATCGTCCCGACTCCGCCACGCTTATGATTGAAACGGTTGCCGCCTCGTCTTCTTCAACGTTGGCGGTGCGTTTGGCGATCCCTGGACTCGGAATCGATGCGCCTGTCATCGAGCCAGCGGCGCGTAACGAGAAATCTTTTCAGCAAGCGCTCGAAAAAGGTGTCGTGCATTTTCCGGGAACGGCGATGCCGGGACAAGTTGGCAACGCCTACTTTTTTGGTCACTCCAGCGATTACGTGTGGAGTCCGGGTTCATACAAAGATGTGTTCGCGAAGCTCATGTCGATTCGCGTTGGTGAAGAAATCGAGGTGACGAATGCTTCCGGTACGCCGTTTTTGTACGTCGTAACGGGCACGAAAGTTGTTTCCCCGAAGGACCTCAGCGTGTTGTCCCAAGGCGATGGCGTGAAGAAAACTTTGACGCTGCAAACTTCCTATCCGCTCGGTACGGCCTTTAAGCGTTTTATCGTGACGGCTGAGCTGGCACCTTACGTTCGTCAGTAACCTTGGGGACAGTACGAGAGTCCGTGGTCGTGTTATACTTGGGTCGTTATCCGCGAAAGCGCATCGGACCCTATGCGCACGTTGACCATCCGCATCGACATGGATTCTGTCGCGCGCCGCGCTGCTTGGTGTAGGCGTGTTTTTTGGTCTGGATGTAAGAAGGCCGCCAAGGTGTCACGCTTCCTGCTGGTTTTGACAATCATGACCAGCTGGATTTTTTCTGATTGGCCGCGGCTCGGTCACAATCCGTTTTTTCCAAACGTACGCGAAGCGAAAGCCTCGGCTGAGATTTTCTATCAATCATCAACCATCGCCTACGATCCCTACACGCTTGATGGGGGAGCGACTGCGGCGTTTGATACGTCTGGAACATTTGATAACGAATTTTCCAGCGAGATTACGCTGCCGTTCACATTTACCTTTTACGGTACCGATTACGATTCGGTCTGGATCAGTTCCAACGGCTTTGTCAGTTTTACGGGCGACACCCCTGGCAGCTCCACGAACACGCAAGTGATTCCAGACGCAGCCACGCCAAATGCGCTGATCGCCGCCGTGTGGGCCGACTTGTACGCGAGTTCCTCAAACGGTTCGCAGATTCGGTATCAGACGTTTGGCTCAACGCCAAATCGCGTCTTTGTCGTGGATTTTTTGGATCTCGCACAGTGCTGCGAGGAAGGTATTCCGCGCGTGACGACGCAGGTGCAGATGTACGAAGCAACAAGTATTATCGAAGTACATTCGGAGGTCGTCGTGCTGAACTCGCCGGGAAGCTATTACACGCAAGGTGTCGAGAATGCTGATGGCACGGCCGGTACGGCAACAAAAAACGGAACAGATGATTTCGCTGTAGATCTTGGAGCGGTTCGTTTTCGACCTACGGGCGGTTATGAAGAAAGATATACGACGGGCTCCGTTGTCTATACGAGTTCGACGACATGGACGGCTCCGACCGGCGTTACGGCCGTGAACGTCGAGGCGTGGGGCGCTGGTGGCGCAGGTGGCGGTAACACACAAGCCTCCGCGGACAGTGGTGGTGGCGGCGGCGGTGGTGCGTATGCGAAGAAATCGAATATCTCCGTTACACCGGGAAACGGCTATACCGTTGTCGTTGGCGCGGGAGGTACGGGCGTGGCTTCAAGCGCCGGGAACGCCGGTGGCGACAGCTATTTTATCGATTCTTCGACGGTCATGGCGAAGGGTGGCGGTGGGGGCGGAGCGTCTACTGGAGATGCCGGCACTGCTGGAACAGGAGGAGCCAGTGGTTCGAGTGTTGGTGATGTTACGTATTCGGGCGGTACTGGTGGCGCGGGAAGAAACAGTACGACAGGTATTGGAGGAGGAGGTGGTGGCGGTGCGGGAACGACAAGTGCCGGCAACAACGGCACGGCTGCGACAGTGACCGGCGCGACTGCGGTGGTTGGTGGTGGTCCTGGTGGCTACGGATTTACGGTTGCCGGAAACGGCCTTGCCCCTGACATTGGTCCTGGCGGCGGAGGCGGAGGTAGTGGCGAAGGAGCAACTGCTCAAGGTGGCGACGGTGCGCCTGGTCGCGTACGCATTACCTATATCTATACCTGGACGGCACCGACGGGCGTGACGTCTGTTGATGTTGAAGTGTGGGGCGGAGGCGGAGGTGGCGGTGGACAACAGCGCATTGTTTCCGACGGCGGAGGTGGAGGCGGCGGCGGAGGATATTCCAAAAAAACTAGCATTTCAGTCACTCCAGGTAACACGTATGCGGTCGGTGTTGGTGCTGGTGGTCTTGGAGGCACATGTATCACTGGCGTAGCTGGAGACGACAGTTATTTTATCGATACATCGACCGTGATGGCGAAGGGTGGTAGTGGCGGCCCGAACTCTACGGGCACACCAGGTTCTGGTGGTGCTGGTGGCGCGGCAGCTTCCGGCGTTGGTGATACAAAATTTTCCGGCGGTAACGGAGGTAAGGGCAGTAATGCTACTGATGGCAGAGGCGGCCCTGGCGGCTCAAGCGCGGGCGTGGCAGCAAACGGTACGAATGGACCCACAACATGGGCAATTGACGACGCTTCAAAACCGCCGCACGGGGGCGGTATTGGCGGTGACGGCGGCGACGCAGACGGTGTGCCGGGGGATCCGCCTTTGAGTAATTTTGGTTCTGGCGGCGGCGGTGGCGGCGCAGCCGATGCGCTTTCAACAACAACGTGTTCGATTGGAGGTCAAGGCGCTGATGGAAAAGTCGCTATCACATATATTGCGGATTCTTCGGATACGGTTGATACGTATGCGACGGGTTCGGTTGTTTATACGAGTTCCGCAACATGGACGGCTCCTGCAGGCGTCACGGCCGTGAACGTCGAGGCGTGGGGTGGTGGCGGAGCCGGCGGCGGTAACAATGACTCCGCGAATGATGGCGGCGGAGGCGGCGGAGGCGGTGCTTACGCAAAGAAATCCAATATTTCCGTCACACCTGGAAATGACTACACCGTTGTTGTTGGTGCTGGTGGAACAGGCGTCGCCTCAAGCGCCGGTAATGCTGGCGGAGACAGCTATTTTATTGACGCCTCGACAGTAATGGCAAAAGGCGGAAGTGGCGGCAATCCAAATGTGGGAAGCGGAGGCTCTGGCACTGGAGGATCAGGTGGCGCAGGTGGCGCCGGCGGTTCCAGTGTTGGCGACACGACCTACACTGGCGGCAACGGTAGAGCTGGTACGAACAGCGCGACGGGTGCTGGTGGAGGTGGAGGCAGTGCGGCAGGTACGGGGAGTGCCGGTACGAATGCGAGCACGGCACCGACTGGTGCGGTAGCTGTCGTTGGTGGTGGTCCTGGAGGGTATGGCACAGCTACGTCAGGAACGACGGACGGTTTGGCTCCGGATATTGGTCCTGGCGGCGGCGGCGGCGGCGCGGCCGAAGGCGCCACTGTTAAAGGCGGAGACGGTTATGTTGGTCGTGTACGAATCACCTATGTCTACACATGGACGGCGCCCACAGGTGTGACGTCTGTTGATGTTGAAGTGTGGGGCGGCGGTGGTGGTGGTGGCGGACAGCAGCGCATTATTTCCGACGGAGGTGGTGGTGGAGGTGGCGGCGGATATTCCAAAAACACCGTTGCAGTCACTGCTGGAAATACCTACACCGTCGTGGCGGGAGGAGGCGGGCTCGGCGGCACCTGTCTTTCTGGATTATCTGGGGAGGACAGCTATTTTGTCGATGCCTCAACCGTGATGGCAAAAGGCGGCGCGGGCGGCGCAAACTCAACGGGTACGCCGCCGGCCGGTGGAAGCGGCGGTGCGTCGAGTGGAGGCGTGAGTGAGCCAAGTTACATCGCATCCGGCGGTGACGGAGGGGTTGGTTACAACAACACGAATGGTTACGGCGGACCTGGCGGTTCAAGCGCCGGCATTGCGGCGAATGGTACGAGTGGCGCGACGACCTGGACGACAGCAACGGCAGCGGCGGCCCCCTCGGGCGGAGGTATTGGCGGAGATGGCGCGTCCGCTATTGCCACGAACGGAAACGCACCAGCGAGCGGAAGCGGTGGAGGTGGAGGTGGAGGCGGAGAATCCGCATCGACATCGACATGTACGATCGGTGGTGCCGGCGCTGATGGAAAAGTGAAACTTTCGTATGTCGCTTCAGGCAACGCTGCGCCAACGATTTCGGTTTCACAACCGGATGGCACAAGCGACACCGTTACCGTCGGAGATTCCTACAACGTGACGTATACCCTGGCTGACTCCGATGATGTTGTGACGGCGGCTTTCTATTACGATACCAATAACTCCGGTCTCGACGGTACGGTGATCAGCGGCCCGTGTGCCACCGCCGCTGAAGGAACAGGTGTGACGTGCGCTTGGGACACGACAGGGGTCACGACAGGAAGCTATTACGTGTACGGTGTCGTCGATGATGGTGAAAACTCTCCCGTAAGCGCCTACTCATCAGGACAGATCACCATCAATCCGGCGACGATTGTCGCGGTGACTGTTGGAGATGGCACGGTCGCTTATGGAATCATGGGTACCAGCGAGACACGCTCGACATCAACGGGTATGTGGGACACGCAAAGCGCGACAAATACCGGAAACGTTGCTGAGGATTTCACCATTCGCGGAACGAACACGGCTAACTGGACGCTCGGCGCGACACCAAGCAGCGAGCAGTATGCGCATGCGTTCTGCACGGCGAGCTGTACGACCGCACCGACCAACTATACGGCGTTGACGACGGGGGAGACGTCGATGGTAACGAACGTCGCCGTAGACGCCGCGCAGCTCTTTGATCTCAATATTTCGACGCCGACATCGACCTCATACAATACGCAACAAAGCGTCGACGTCGTCATCACTGCGACACAGCATTAGGGCTGAAAACTGGGGATATCTTCGCAATCGGTCGCTTGAAGATCGTGGTATCATAGAGGCAAGTTATAAATGGCCGAATGTTTTTCTTAGACGTATGCGTTTGACTCTAACAAGAGTGGGATGGAGTTGGATGGCAGCGGTCTTTTTGTTCTCCTCGTTGATGGCGTTTTCAACGATGACGGTTCAGGCGGCAACAGTAGCAGCGACTGTCACGGTTACGAACGTGGCGCTGACAGCTGCTGACGCTAGCATTGCCTATGGATCGTTGAGTCTGAGCACTGCACGCTCGACTTCAGTGGGTATGTGGGACACGCAAAGCGCGACGAACACCGGCAACGTTGTCGAAGATTTTTTCATTTCCGGCACGGATTCCGCTAGCTGGACGCTGGGGGCGACTTCGAGTTCAGAAACGTACAGGCATTCCTTCTGCCTCACGGCCTGTGAATCCAACCCGACAAACTACACGGCTTTGACCACGGGGAATACCGCTTTGGTTGCGGACGTGGCCGTAGGTGCGGCGACACGTTTCGACCTGACTCTTACGACTCCAACGGCAACTGCAGATTACACACAGCAAAGTGTCGACGTTGTTGTTACCGCGACAGCATCCTGATTCGAGTACTTCACCGTGAAGGTTGGTATGCGGAAAATTTTTGTCCGAAAAGCTGCCTTGGCGGTCGTAGCCGCGCTCGCGTTCCCACTCGCTGTTTTTGCGAATGTTGGAGTCGGCGTGGGGCTCGGAAAAGTCATCCTAGAAGAACCCCTCAAGCCTGGAACGATTTACGATCTTCCGACTCTGCCCGTAATCAACACGGGTGATGAACTTACGGAGTACGAAGCTTTTATCGAGTATCAGGAAAACGTTCCTCAGCTTCGTCCGGGTCGCGATTGGGTGACGTTTACGCCGCGGACGTTCAGTCTTGAGCCTGGAAAGGTTCAGCCGGTCACCATGACGCTCCGCGTGCCTTTGAACGCCAAACCGGGCGAGTATTATGCGTTTCTTGAAGCGCGCCCTTTGAGGAAAGCTCGCACGACGGGCGGTGCCAGTATCGGTGTTGCTGCTGCTTCGAAATTCTACTTCACGGTTGCGCCCTCAAATATCTTTCAGGCGGTATTTTATCGCATCACAAGCTTGATCGCGCGCTATAGGCCTTGGACGTACATCGTATTCGGATTCATTGGGTTCGTGCTCCTCGCGGCGGCGTTTAAGAAATTCTTCAAATTGGAATTCGCAATTTCGAGGAAATCATGAGCCGTGTCTTGGCGAGATTTTCCGCGCTTATTTTTGCTGTGTGGCTGGTGGTTTTTCCGGTAGTTACCTCTGCCTCGACCATCTCAGCGAGAATCCGTATTTCCGTCTGCGGGAATACGATTACCGAGTGGGATGAAGAGTGCGACGTCACTGATCTCAACGGACAATCGTGCCAGTCGCAGGGATTCGGCGGAGGTACGCTATCATGCGATCCCTCTTGTTCGTTTGATACATCGCTTTGCACGACATCAAGCGGGAGCGTGGGCGGTGGTGCAACAGGTGGGGGTGGGGGAGGAGCTACGACGGTTCCCGTCGTTACGCAGGTAACCTTTTCAGGCAGGGCATATCCGTTGAGCAAGGTTGTTGTCTTAAAGGATGGTCAGGTTGCCGTTTCAACCATTGCTGGTCCAGACGCCCGTTTTGAGGTGAGCCTGACGGGTTTGGCGACGGGGAATTATGCCTTCGGTATTTATGGTGAAGATGCGACCGGCCTGCATTCTGCATTGTTTAGTTTCCCGGTTTACATTACGAATGGCGCCACAACGAGAGTAAGTGGAATTTTTATCGCACCGACGATCTCTGCAGATAAAAGCGAGGTAAAACGCGGAGACAACATTGCTATTTTTGGGCGGACTGCGCCGAATAGTGAAGTGACACTTGCGGTGAATTCCGAGAACGAACTTTTTTACAGCGTGAATGCCGATGCCACGGGCGCGTATTTGTACACGCTCAATACGGCCGTGCTTGAAGCCGGATCACATAGTACGCAAGCAAAGTCGGCGTTGGAGGAGGAGGCGAGCCCGTTCGGAAAAACTGTAGGATTCGTCGTTGGAACGAAGAACGTGACGGCGCTGCCTGATGTTGTTGGTGTGAAGGGCGACGTAAACGGCGATGGGAAGGTGAACCTTGTCGACTTCTCGATCGTTGCGTATTGGTATCAGCGCGAGCTTTCTGCTGAATTCCGAGTGGTTGAGAAAGAACAATTGAATGGCGACGGGAAAGTGAACCTTGTCGACTTTAGTATTATGGCGTATCACTGGTCTGGCTAATCTGTCGTATGCAGCTTTTCAAAAAAATTTCACTGACATTGCTTGCGACGATGTTCCTTATGCGCGCGGGCGCGGTTTCTGCGGCGAGTATTTTTGCAGAAACTGAAACCGCGCCATTTCATGTCGGAAGTTCGTATGTCGTTGACGTGTTTCTTGATACGGAAAACGAAGACGTGAACGCTGTTGAGGGAACGCTTGTTTTTCCAGCGGAGTCTTTTGATGTTGAGGCTATACGAGACGGCAATTCAACAGTAACATTTTGGATACAACGACCTCAGGCTGGTACCGGAAAAATTGCATTCTCCGGCATTATTCCTGGAGGTCACGTTGGGGAAAAAAGTTTTCTTTTTTCCGTTGTCGTGCGTCCTCTACGTGCTGGTGTGGCGTTTTTCCAGGTGCAAGAAGAGCAAATCTTGCTTCACGACGGAAAAGGAACGCAGGCAAGCGCGAACGCGCGGCCGCTGATTCTTGAGGTCGCGGAGCAGGTTGTGGGTGAAGGCGATGTCACGTACGAGAAAGCCGATCTTGACGCGCCTGAAACGTTTGTTCCGGTCGTGTCTCGCGATCCGAACATGTTTGAGGGCAAGTACTTCCTAGTTTTCGCGACGCAAGACAAGGCCTCCGGAATTGATCATTATGAAGTGCGCGAAGGTGGAGGAGCGTACGTGACAGCCGAAAGTCCGTATCTTTTGCAAAACCAAAACGTGAACGAGGATATTTCTGTTAAGGCCGTCGATAAGAAAGGGCATGCGCGCGTTGCAACGGTGTTCGCGGCAAAGAAGCAGTCGTCATACCAAAAATACGCGACGCTTGCTATGATGGTGTTGATAGGGTTCTTGCTCGGTCGAACTCTCTCTCGCGTGCTTTCCCGGAGGAAACAAGGTTCGTAAGAACCTGTTGAACGCAATGAACTTGAGACGACGTTTTTTTGATACGTTTGTCGTAAACCACGGCAAAACGTATCGCTCATTTTTTCAAAAAACGCGAGCTATCGCGGTGGCGATTTTGTTTTTTGTTGCGGTGCCAGCCTCTGCCGAGGCGGCGTCTCTGTACCTTTCGCCGTCGTCTGGCTCTCACGCTGTCGGCAGCGCCTTTACAGTAAACGTCTACGTCTCGAGCACGGATCGCGCGGTCAACGCCGCATCAGGAGGTATCATCTTTCCACCGGACAAACTTGAAGTCGTATCGCTTTCAAAAAGTGGTTCTGTTTTTGGGCTTTGGATTCAAGATCCAAGCTTTTCAAACACGGCCGGAACGATTGGTTTCGAGGGTATTGTGTTGAATCCTGGCTTTCAAGGGTCCAGCGGGAAACTTTTATCCGTTTCCTTTCGCGTGAAGTCTGAAGGTACGGCGAAAGCGTCTTTCTCGACAGGGTCCGTATTGGCCAATGACGGCCAAGGAACGGAAGTTGCCTCCGGACTCCTCGGCGCGAGTTTTACGCTCGTGGGCACAACTGCGCCAGAAGTGCCGACGGGTAACAGTGTGCCGGCGCCAAGAATTGTTTCCAGTACGCATCCTGATTCTGATGCGTGGTATGCGTCACGAGATGCGGCTTTTGCCTGGTCGGTGCCGACCGGCGTTGATGCTGTGCGTTTGCTCGTCGGGGTTATTCCAAATGCCTCACCGACAGTAAGTTACACGCCAGCCATTGCTTCAAGAACGGTGAAGGATTTGGAGGACGGTGTGTGGTATTTCCACGCGCAATTTAGAAAAGGTGGGGAGTGGGGTGCGACAACGCATTATCGCGTTCAGATCGATACGGAAGATCCGGAACATTTCGAAATTCACGAAATTCAGAGAGCTCAACCGTCGGACGCCGCGCGTTTCCTGTTTGATGCGACGGATCGTGGCTCTGGTATTGCCCGATACGAGGTGCGCATTGACGGAGGGCAGTCCGTTGAATGGTTTGGCACCGCGACGTCAACCTATGAGGTGTCGCAACTTTCGGCAGGCACGCACACGCTGTCCGTCAGAGCTTTTGATCGGGCTGGCCATTCTCGCGAGGCGATGGTTCCGTTTACGGTGACTGAGGCGCCTGCGATGCCGAAAGTTACGCCAATGGTCGTGATGGAAGCACCGAAGGTTGTCGAGCAGCGTACGGAGCGAACCGCGCCCCAAGGCTTCTGGGTGCCGTTTGCCGCCGGTGTCGCTACGACCGTACTGTCTCTGGTTATCCTCTATCTCCTCGGTTCTGTCAGAAGACTTCGCTTGAAAGTGCAAAAGGCCATTCGTTCCAGCCGACGGAACGTGAGTGATGCCTTCCATGATTTGCAGAGTGGTGCCTCGGTGCGTGAAACCGAGAAGCGCGTACTCAAAGCCATCGACGACATCTCGCGACGTGTCGAATAGGTACCTGCCGTAACGGCGGGTTTTCCTTTTTGGGCGGTGTGCTACACTCCGAGCATGCGCATCAATAAATACTTGAATGGAGCCGGAGTTGCGTCGCGCCGTGAGGCAGATCGCCTGATTGAGGCTGGAAAAGTGAAGATTAACGGGCGTGTGGCGGGTCTGGGCGATCAGGTTTCCGAAGGCGACCGCGTCGAAGTCAGTGGTCGCAAAATCGTCCCGTTGACGCGCTCAACGGCGATCGCTTTTCACAAACCGGTCGGCGTTATCGTTACAACGGACGCAAACTCACCCGATAACGTGATGGAAGTGCTCCATCAATCCGAAAAACCCTTGCCGAACGCGCGCCTCTTTCCTGTTGGACGACTCGACGTTGCCTCGAGCGGTCTTTTGTTGTTGACGGACGATACCGCGCTTGCCGACCGCTTAATGCGACCGGACTCCGGCACAGAAAAAGAATATGATGTCGGTGTGAACAAAGCCGTTACGGCAGAATTTTTGCAGAAAATGAGCGAGGGTGTCCGGATTCTCGGTCTTAAAACACGCCGCGCAAAAGTGGAGCAGGTCGATAACGCGCGCTTCCGTATCGTTCTGACGGAAGGAAAGAATCGCCAAATTCGCCGCATGTGCGAAGCGCTGGGTTATGGCGTTTTGAAATTGGTTCGCACGCGCGTCGGTGGTGTTGAGCTCGATGATTTGGAAGAAGGGGATTGGCGTCCTTTGACCGAGCAAGAATTGGCATCACTGCGCGCATGAAGAGTTTGTGGGGCGTGATCGCGCGGTGGTATCGCGCGCACGGACGGAATCTTCCGTGGCGGAATACGGTGGATCCCTACCGCGTCGTTGTGTCTGAATTCATGCTGCAGCAGACGCAGGTTGATCGCGTTGTTCCTCTTTTTACGCGCTTTGTTTCTGTTTTTCCCAGCTGGAACGCACTTGCCGAAGCATCACAGGCTGATGTTGTGCGCGCCTGGAAAGGGCTTGGATACAATATGCGCGCCGTGCGCCTCAGGCATCTCGCGATGGAAGTTGTGACGCGTTACGACGGCATGCTTCCATCCGAAACCGAAGCGCTCGTTTCCTTGAAAGGGATTGGGCCGTATACCGCGCGAGCGATCCGTGCCTTTGTTTTTCGTAAACGCGCTCTGGCACCCGACACAAACCTTCGGCGCGTACTCAACCGCGTGTATAAGGGTCCAAAAGCGGATCCGAAAATGTTTGATGAGCGCAGCTGGCTTGCCTGGGAACGCTCGCTGCCTGAACGACTTTCGTATGACGTGAATCAGGGATTGATGGATATTGGTGCCACGCTTTGCAAAGCGAGGAGTCCGTCATGCGAGGTTTGCCCGCTTAAGAAGCTCTGCAAATCCTATCCTAGGATTTTGAAAATGAAATCCCTGCCGAAGCAGAAAGCGTCGCGAGTCGAAAAAACCGACGCGCTCGGAATTCCAAACAGGATCTACCGCGGCCGCGTGATCGAGGAGCTTCGTGCACGATCTGTTTCTCATGTTCATCTGGAGGCGTTGGGTCGACGGGTGCGCGTGGGGTTTGAAAAAAAGGATCTTCCTTGGCTTCAGCGCGTGTTGGAAGGATTGGAAAAAGACGGTCTTATCAAAAAGTCGCGAGACCGTTGGGTCTTGGCATGATGTGATACGATACGAGCATGAAAGCCTCTTTGTTTTTTGCATCAGCTGCGCTTGTGCTGCTTGGCGCGGGCTGTGAGCCTATCGAAAAACTTCAGACGGCGCTTGCCAGACTGCCGTGGTTTGGTGCCCCGTCCAGTGACGCAAGCGCGGCCGCGCGCTCGATTCATTTCGAATCCGGTCTCACGCTAACGGTTCGACCTTCAACCTTGGGTGTGACAGGTGCCGTTGATGAGGTCTTTGGCGATGAAAGCCGTGCGCTTCACGTGACGGTACGCGAGGCGGCGCCAGAGACGTTCGCTGCGTTGGAATGGAAAACCGCCTCCGCGACTGGCACGCTCGCGCTCGTCTTTTTCGAGGACGCGCAAGCGATGCTCTTGCCAGCCTTTTGGCCGGTGGGTACAGGCGAAGCGCGTCACAACGGAGGGTTGTGGATGACGCGTTCGGCATTCGCTTCACTCCATGATAACGGCAAGGTCGAATGGCGACTCGGCTTGGCAGAGCAAACGCTCTCCGCCGTTTCTCGTGCTTTCCAGACATTCAATGCTCTCGCGGTGACGTATGCGGGCTCTTCAACTTCAAGCGCGATCGCTTCGCCGTTTCAACTGCAAAAAACGGGAACGTCCGATACGTTCCCGCTTCTTGTGGATGGTCGTTTAACGTTCGTGCGCGTTGTCCGTGCCACGAGCTGGTTTGCCGACCTGTTCGTACTCGACAATCCGGAGCACCCGTTGATCTTGAAGGTTGTCGTGCACCCAGCCGCCCAACCTGCACTCAAGGCGCTTGAGCCGGCATCCGTGCGCTGGAACGAGATCGGGTACGAGATCACTTCTGTTTCGCGCCCCTGACGTGGTGTGGCTGGTATCCATACCAGCATTTGCTCGCGTTCGGAGGGCACAGGAGTGTTCTTTCAATAATCGAAAACGCGTCATCGACATCGTGGGCGAGGTGGTAGATCGACATGTCTTCTTTGTCGATCGCCTGGTGGTTTTTATAGACGTGCTCCTCGATCCACTTCATGAAAGGACTCCAAAAGTCCTTACCAACGAGAACGACCGGAAGCGGATCGATTTTTTTTGTTTGAATGAGCACGACAAGCTCCAAAAGCTCGTCGAGGGTTCCGAATCCTCCAGGGAAATAGACATACGCCTGTGCTGCGTACGAAAGCATCACCTTACGGGTGAAGAAATAATGAAAACCCTGCGAACGCGTCGTATAGGGGTTCAGGTGCTGTTCTTTCGGTAATTCAATGTTCAAGCCGACAGATTGTGCGCCGACGTCCATGGCGCCGCGGTTGCCTGCCTCCATGATGCCGGGCCCGCCACCCGTGACAATGGTGTAACCTGCTTTACCAAGTTTCTGTGCCAGTTCGCGAGCTTCCTTATAATGGTGATCATTCTCACCAAAGCGAGCCGAACCGAAAAAAGAAACCGTCTTGTTCAGACCACGGATAATTTGGAACCCATCGACGAACTCCGCCATGATGCGGAAGATGCGCCAACCGAATTCATCGGAAATTTTTTCTTCCATATACCCCCAGTATAACCTACTGGAGACGCTCGGGCCAATGTGGATCGGTGACAACTTCGAGGTCCAAGAAGACTGGTTTGCCGTGGATTTGTTCAAGTTCCTTGCGCACCATCGTGCCGACTTTGCGGATCATGATGCCGCCCGCTCCGATGATCATGCGCTTGTGCTGGTCGTTGTCCGTCAAAATGCGTGCTTTGACGTAGATCATTTCTTTGCCGTTTTTCGAAGGGCGCGCTTCGATCTCGTCGACTTCGACAGTCGTGGTGTACGGCACTTCCTGGTAGAGCGACATGAAGAGCTTCTCGCGGATCAGCTCGCCGTACCACGTCTTGCTGTCGACGTTGGTGATTTGATGTTCGGGATAGATCGCTTCGCCTTCCGGCAAGCGGTCGTAGATCGCTTTGAGCAGCGCTTTAAGATGAGTGCCCCTGAGCGCGGAAATTTCAACGACACCGTCGAAATCCTGCGACAGCGCTCGGAAGTCGTCGATATACGGCGTTTTCAAGGCGTCGATTTTGTTGATGATCAGGAGCCTTGGTGCCGCGACGTTCTTCAAGAGTTTCAAAATATCCTCTTCTTCTTCACCGATCGCGCGGGTTGGGTCGACGACGTAGAGCACGACGTCAACGCCCTCCAGAGCACCTTTGACGGCCTGGTTCATGTGCGACGTCATGAGGTCGCGGCGCTTGCGGAAGATGCCTGGCGTGTCGACAAAAATAATCTGGCCTTCCTCGCCGTGGAGGACGCCTTGAATGGCTTGGCGCGTGGTTTGCGGTTTCGGCGTCGTGATGGCGACCTTGGTTCCGACAAGCGCGTTCACGAGCGTCGATTTTCCGGTGTTGGAGCGCCCGACGAGGGCGACGAATCCTACTTTCATAGCAAGGTTAAGTGTACCACTGTTTCAATATGGGGCGTATGCGGGAAGAGATCGACGCAGACGGCGGGCTCGGCTTTATACGCTTTGAGGAGTTCGCTCAAATCCGTGGCGAGCGTGCGATAGTTGCAGGAGACGTAGACGATGCGGGGCGGACGTTTTTCGAGCAGTGTTTTTTTAACTTTGGGATGCAGTCCGCTTCTAGGCGGGTCGATGATGACCACGTCAGGCTTCTCGGTTTCCCAGGAAAGTTGCTCCGCAGCTTCTGCACGATAGCGAACGTTTTTGACATTGTTTTCTTCGGCCGCGGCCTCTGCTTCCTTGATCGCTTGCGGGTCAAGCTCGATACCGAGCGCAGACTCAACATCCTTTGCCAGCGCCAGTGAGAAGAATCCGCCGCCGCAGTAGAGGTCGAGCAAGCGTTCATGCGCGCCACTGAGGACGAGTGCGCGTACGCGCTCGAGCAAGCGGCCGGCCATACGGCTGTTCGTTTGGAAAAACGCGTTCGGGTGGATGCGATAGGTGATGTCGCCGATTTTCTCGCGGAGCAGTGCCTCTCCTTTAAGAGGATGGAGTTCCGTGGCGATCGAAAGGTCTGTCAAAAGGGGATTGATGCCATGGACGAGTGATGTGCAGAGCGGAGAAAGCGCGTTGATGAGTTCTTCCTTCTTTTCGAGTTCCCCGCGCGCGGTTACGAGAGTCACGAGGCGTTCGTTCGTGAACTTGCCTTCGCGAATAACAACGTAACGCAAGAAGCCGTCGTGACGACGGTTGTCCCATGGTTTGTGCGAGGTCGTGGCGACCCAGGCGCGGACAGCGTTTAACACATCCGTCGCTTCCGACGAGAGCATCAAGCAGGTTGTGAGGTTGAGATGCTTGTCCCAGCGACCCGGTTCCTTCAAACCCAGTTCGCCATGCGGGCCGAAGACAAAGTCCATGCGGTTGCGGTGGCGGAACTTTTCCTCGGCATGGACGACCTCAGCCAGCTCTACGCCGACGGGCGCCAACGCTTCGGCAACCATACGACGCTTCTCTTCGACTTGGCGCTCGTAACGGACGTGTTGCCAGGCGCAGCCCCCGCAAACGCCGGCGTGCGGGCATTCAACGTTCACGCGATCTGGAGAGGCTTGCGTGACGTGAATATTACCCATCTTGGCGACACCCTGCTTGCGGCCGACAAACATACCTTCGACCGTCTCGCCTGGAATGACAAAAGACGCGGCCGTTTTTTTGGCTTCGGATTGTCCGATGCCGCGACCGCGCTCGTCGAAGGATTCCACCTGGAGCGTGAGTTTCTCGCCGTACTTCATATCCGCCCAACGCTACCTTTTTTTGGCGTTTTCGTCAATCAACGCGGCACGGTCGTTCTTGTGCAGGCGCAAACGCTGTTCAAGCAGGTTTTTTGGTAGTCATTCGGGCAAGAAACGGAGCCGCACTGTTCCACGGTTTGGCACGCTACCGGAACGTTCTCCTTCGTTCGCTGACAGACGCATGCAGAGGCCTCGCAGGCGGCAGAGAAGCCGCTCGGGCACTCTGTCGAACAGTCGGAGGCAACGGTACATGCTGAGGTAACGCCGGCCGGGGCGCAGGCGCAAGCTCCGGTGATGCAGGCGGCGATTTCGTTGGCTCCGCAGGCGGTGCCGGCGCATTCTGTCGCGCTTACGCAAGCAATAACGGTCGTTTCGGCGACGTGGCATTTGCAGGCACGGCTTTCATCGCAAAACGGTACCGAGGCTTCGGGGCAGTCAGCTTTCGCGCATTCTTCGTTCTGGAAACAGGTGCCGCCGTATTCCGGTGCGTGGAGGCATGTAACGAATGCTCCGCCATTTTCTCCAGCCGCGCATGCTTGGAAAGTAAACTCGGGGCACGCGAGCGTAGAGTTCGTATTTGCTGGGCAGTCAACGCGCGTCGCTGTCGGAAAAATTTCGATGGGGTCGCAGGCGCAGGCACCTTCCGCGCAACGAGCAATGTACCCACCAGGGCCGATTTCAGGTGCTGGGAGATTCCCGCAAACGGTCGAACAATCGAGATCTAACTTGCAGCTGCTTTCGGGGTGGCGCGTCGCGACGCAGCGGTGTGTGGCGCTACAGCTTGCGCCGATCGGGCAGACGCGAGCGCAGTCGGTGCCATCGACGCACAGATTCTCCGCGCCGCAGATCGAGGAAGCACCAAGTACGGGGACAATTTTCGGTCCGACGACGCAATGTTTTTCAAAACGCACGCACGAACTTTCTTTGCAGGTGTTGAGACATACCAAGCCTTGCGCGCAGCGGGAGAACTGCGTGCAGTCGCCACCCGCGCTCACGACCGTGAAACGACCTGAGAGTCCCAGGCGCGTGAGAAGCATCCATGTCCAGCTACTGATCGCCTGACCATAAAAGCGCGCGCCGATCATGAAGTGTCTCCCGATCTCCGTATACAACGGCCTGGAAGCATCGTCTTGTGCGCGGGCGGGCACGGCGGAGAAAAGCGTAAGGGCGAAGAGAAAGGCAAAAAGAATGCGTCGCATAGTGCTTCCATCATAGCAGACTTACGGGCTTTGCGCGGGGGCGTGCTATGCTGAATTTGCAAGGCATCCTTTTTCCACAGGAGGTTGTATGAGGAAAAAGATTCAGCTCTGCGTGTTCTTCTTCGCGTGTCTCAGTGCGTGTGTGGCTCGAACGGGTCCAGAAACTCCCGCGATCGATCGGAATACGGAGGCGACGCATCGCGTCGACCTGCGTCCGATGGGGCACGGGACAGCAGTGGTACTGCACCGCAGCGGCTACCTACTGACGTGCTACCACGTCGCCGGACAAGGCGAGAACGAGCCGTTCGTGCGTATTTCTGTCGATGGCGCCCCTGCTATCGACTATCCCGCCAAGGTGGTTGCCTGGGACCGCGAACTGGATATTTCTGTGCTCAAGGTCGAACGACGCTTCGAAACGACGGTCGTGCTCGGCCGTATCGAGGATGTGCACGCGCTTGACGCGGTGTACACGGTCGGCTTCCCCTATGACCTCGGTGAAATGGCTGGCTACGGTCGCGTGAAGAGTGTCCATTGGAGCAACGAACTTCGCGATGTTGATGACGAGCTGGCGATCGAATTCACGGATGGTCAAGGTATGTCTGGCTCCGGCGTATACCTGGCCAGAACCGGTTGGCTTGTCGGTTTGCTGCACGTCATGCACGCGGGTGCTGGTAGAGACGGTGCTGTGACCGATAATCGACAAGCGCTCATTCGCGTCGCTGTGCCTGTTCACAAGATACGAACGTTTCTCGACCGCGCCGGTATTCCATACCAGAGCGCGGTCTTTTAATTTTGGTATACTTGCCTCATGAAGCTTTCGCCTTTCGCGCGCCACGTTCTCGCCGCTTTTTTTGTTCTTGCGGTTGTAGGAACAGCGTACGCGTATCGCAACGTCATTATCTGGACGCTGGGTCGAGCGCGCTGGGCGGGGGACGGTATCGTGCGGCAGGGATTCTTGAAACAGGATTTTGCGTCAGAAGACGTCTCGATTGTAGCTTCGCGCCTCGAGGCGCCATGGGCACTTGTTTTTTTGCCTGATGGCAGCCTGTTGATTTCTGAACGCGCTGGGCGGCTACGGAGCATTGGTCCAGACGGCGCCATGCGCACGATCGAGGTGCCAGGTGTTCAACGCATGATTGAAGGCGGACTTCTTGGAATCGCGGCGCACCCGGAGTTTTCACAAAACGGTTGGATCTACGCGTATTTTACGGCGCTTGATCAGCACGGTGATCTAAAGAATCGTGTCGAACGGTATCGTCTCGAGCATGACGCGCTTTTTGATCGAACGACGATCCTTCAGAATATTCCTGCTGGTGCGTGGGGAAATGGTGGCGCGATGCGGTTCGGCCCCGATCAGAAACTTTACATTTCAACAGGAGATGCTGGCGACGAATCGACGGCGCAAGACATGCGCTCGTTTGGAGGAAAAATTTTGCGCGTGAACGACGACGGCTCCACACCGAAAGAGAATCCGTTCGGCAACGCAATCTGGACATACGGACATCGAAACGTCGAAGGTTTCGCGTGGGACGACGACGGGAGACTCTGGGCGACCGAGCGCGGTCGCAGTTTGAGTCTTGGTCACGACGAAGTGAATCTTATCGAAGCGGGAAAAAATTACGGGTGGCCGCTCGTGCGCGGTCGAGAAGCGGCTGATGGCGTTACCGCTCCAAGCGTGGATTCCGGACGCGAGGGCTTTTGGTCGCCATCAGGCGCCGCTTGGTTCGATGGAAGCGTGTTCTTCGGCACGTTGCGTGGCGAAGCGTTGTATGAGGTTGCGGTCGACGCATCGCCGGTTTCCGTTCAAGCGCATTTTGAGACTGAATTTGGTCGTATCCGGACGGTAGAGGTTGGACCCGACGGCATGTTCTACCTCCTTACCTCGAATACGGATGGTCACGGCATTCCCAAAGAAGGGGACGATCAGCTGATTCGGTTAAACCCACACCTCTTCCGAGAAAGGCCCTGACGTGCTATCATGCCTCTTGATACGGTTTTTTGGCTTAAAACAGCCGAAAAACTACATATGCTGAGCATCATCATCCCGACCTACAACGAAGAAGAGTACCTGCCGCGCCTTTTGGCTTCCATTCGAAGCCAAGGCTTTGACGGGTATGAAATTATCGTTGCGGATGCCAGTTCGACCGACCGTACCCGCGAGATCGCGAAGCGGTTCGGCGCGCGCGTGATTCAGGGCGGCATGCCTGGTCCTGGACGTAATCGTGGCGCGGAGGCGGCGAAAGGCGACGTGCTTTTGTTTCTCGACGCCGACGTCGTTTTGCCGGACGTTGAATGGCTCGCCGCGAAGATGGAGCAGTTCGAACGTCGTGAACTGGACGCGGGCACGTGTCTTGTCAAGGCGATGAGCGGAAAGTTTATTGATCACGTTTCGCACAACGTGTTCAACGCGCACATGATGGCGACGCAATTCATGTTGGCGCATGCGCCCGGGTTCTGTATTTTCGCTCGCAAGAGCCTACACGAACGCATCGGCGGTTTCGACGAATCGATCAAGTTGGCGGAAGACCACGACTACGTCGAGCGCGCGCGGCAAGTTGGTACGTTTCGCGTGATGCACGGTTCTCGGATTCGCGTTTCCGTTCGACGGTTTGAGCGCGACGGTCGTTTTTCTATTTTTGGTAAATATCTCCTGGCCGAGCTTCATCTGTTGATGCATAACCGGATCCGTGACGATCGTTTTGCGTATACCTTCGGTTATGCCAAAAACGCTCGCGCGAAGGATCGCTCGTAACGCCCTGATCGGAACGATTTTTGTTGCCGCGCTTCTTGGCGCTTTTTTCATTTGGACGGAGCTGATCGAAGAACGTCGACTTGCGTTGATCTGTCCGGAGACGATCCAGTATTCGTATTTCAGCACCCCGGAGATCTTTGATGAAGCCTATCGGAATGCCGCGGCGCGTAAGACGGACCCCAGCATCAAAGGACTCATCGTGCCTCATCATTTGTTGGCGGCCCCCTATATTGCTGAAGCGTTTGGCGCGGTAGCGACCGAGAAAAGAGTGACCGTCGTGCTTGTGAGCCCGAATCATTTTATGAGCGGTCGTGGTTCGATCATTGCGACACCATCCGCTTGGCGCACGCCGTACGGCCAACTTGAGAGTGATTGCGACGCGGTCGAACGCTTGGCTCAGAAGGGAGCGGTTACGATTGAAGAGGAACCGTTCGCACGCGAACACGGTATTTCCGGCATCGTGCCGTTCATCAAAAAATCGTTACCGAACGCGCGTGTTGTGCCGCTCATGATCAAAGAGACGGCGACTGATGAAGAAATCGAAAAAGCGGTAGAGGGGATTCGCGATATTTTTGGTTCGCGCGTTTTGGTCGTCGGCTCCTTCGATTTCACGCACGAGTTGACCGACACCGCGGCGCGCTTCCATGATCGTAAAAGCATGACGGTGATTCGTTCGCTGGATGACGAAGGCGCGCGTTCGCTCGACATCGACTCGATGCAGGGTTTGCGTCTGGTGATGCGGCATCTCGAGGGTCTCAAGGCGCGGCGTTTTACGCTCTTCGCGCACTCGAACTCGGCAGAGCTGACGAAGCAGCCGTCGCAGCCCGGCGTTACAAGCTATATCGTCGGTTCCTTCGCGAAGGGAAAAAAAGACGTGGATCCTACCGTCACGCTTCTCGCGTTCGGCGACATGATGCTCGCGCGCGGTGTGGAGGCGACGATTCAGCGCAACGGCGTGGCGTTCTTGTTCGACGGCATGCGCCGTCTCTATAAAGGGAGCGATCTTGTGACGACCAATGCCGAGGGCGTCTTTAGCGATGTTTCTGAAGCGCAAAAACCGGTCGAGCCGGATGATCTGCGGTTTCCGTTTGAACCGGCGTGGCTCGCGACGCTCGCGCGCACAGGATTCACACATCTCGGCCTCGCGAATAATCATTCCAATAATTTCGGTAGAGAAGCCCTGGTCGCGGCTCGAGGCTTGATTCAGGCTGCTGGAATGAACACCTTTGGCGACCCCTCCAACCAAAGCGAGATCATGAACGTTACTTCTGTGCGCGGACGTCGCGTTGCACAGATCGGCTTCCATCAGTTCGCCGGGCAAGGTGCGGATGATGTTGTGAAAGCGATTGGTACGGCAAAAAAAGGCGGAGCCTTTGTTGTTGTGTACCCGCATTGGGGCGTTGAATATGAACGCCGACCCACTCGAACGCAGACAGAACTCGCGCATCGCTTCATCGACGCGGGAGCGGATGTCATCATCGGCGCGCACCCGCACGTCCTTCAAACGATTGAGGTGTATAATGGGAAGGCAATCTTCTATTCGCTCGGAAATTTCATCTTCGATCAGTCTTTTAGCGCGGCGACGAGCGAAGGCTTGGCCGTAGGTATCGCCGATGATGGTAAAGAAACGGTCTTTCACCTCATGCCGTTCGATATCCGCAATGGTCAACCACGCTTGATGTCGTATGAAAAACGCCGTATGCTGCTACGAACGCTCGGACAGGATTCTAACGTCTCCGACGACGTGAAAGCGTCCGTTGAGTCTGGAATGTTTACGCTCAAATCATCTCTATGAACAAACACTATTTTCGCCTGATGGTCGCTTTCGCGGTCATTGCGCTCACCAGCGTCGCGTATTTCGCGTTCGTGCATCAAAAGCCGGTTACGATGAATGAACCTGCCGAGCCTGTAAATGAGATTTCAACCCCGGATTCTCAACAGACGACAAGCGCAACGTTGACCCTGGAAGTGAAATGGTCGGCGCCGAAAGAAATTTCTGGCATCGATCTTTTCACAGATGCGTACAATGAAATGATCGCACAGCAGAGGAAAACCGAATTCCCGCCGCAAGACAAGATGCGCAGTGTGGGCACGGTCGTCGCTGGACCGTATGCCGGCGCGCAGGTGGTGTTCGTGAGCGTTACACCACAGAACATGGGCGATTATACGACCTATCACGTGCTGCTTCCTCAAGAAGGCAAGCCGGTGATGCTCGCCAATCACTCGGCGACCGTGGATATGGTACCGAACGAATATGGTCCGGTGCGTTTTGATGCCGAAAAATTCTCGTTTGACGCAACGATCGTTATTCCTGATCTCGTCTTCCCCGAAACGATCGAGCAAGACGGCGCGACACTGCGCATTCAACAACTGTCTTTTTTCAGCCAGCAGCATCCTCAGAAAGATGCGCCATTTTTCGATCTGAAGGGCAAGAAGATCGCATTCGTTCATCCGACTCTCGGCACGCTGTACACCGACGCCGAAGGGGTTGAGCGCCCGCAGCACGGTTTCTATGCGGTAGCTCCGGATGGAACGGTCCGCGCCTATGCGCTCGACATTCCGTTCTATGACGAGAATCTGCACGTGCCAGAGGTTACTTGGAGCAACGGCATGAAGAATACGGAAGAGTATTGGGCGACCGATGTTGGCGGATGCGGCGCATCCAACTTCCTGTCAGTCGTCCAGGGTATCGCGCTCGGCGATTTGAGCGTCGCTGGTAAGACGGCACAAGGTGAAAACGTGTACACCCTCAAGAACGCCGATCACGCACTGCTCAGGGATACCTATGAGAACAGTTACGCGCTTGGACGTGGTGACGATAAAATGTTGTACCAAGATTTCGTGAAGGCACAACCGCTGTTTTTCTGGCGCGATGCTTTCGGCCGACTGGCAAAATTTCAGAAGGCTGCATTCTTGCCCGCGGTCGAATGCGGCAAGCCCGTCATCTACCTCTATCCTGAAGAGACAACCGACGTCAGCGTGAAGTTGTATCCGCAAGGAGGATTCACGGTCACGGAACCTGCCTATGATGGCGGTTGGAATGTCCGTGCGACGTCCAAGGGCGAACTCACGAACTTGAAGGATGGCAAAACGTACCCGTATCTTTTCTGGGAAGGGCGCGGTGGCTTGTATGAGACGCCGAAGCAAGGATTTGTCGTGGCACAGAAAGACGTCCACGGATTCCTGATCGAAAAACTTTCCTCGCTCGGTCTTAACACACAAGAACGTGCCGACTTCATTGAATTCTGGGAACCGCGCATGACAGGCTCGCCGTACTACTTTGTGACCTTCCTTGGGAACCGCGCCATGGACGCGTTAGCACCTCTCAACGTCACGCCGAAACCGGACACGGTCATCCGTGTGCTCATGGACTTCCTGCCGCTCGAAAAACCGATCTCGGTTGAAGGCTTCACGATCCGCACGCCGAAGCGCGATGGTTTCACGCTTGTTGAGTGGGGAGGCGTCATTCGCTAGCATGCAAAAGATTCCGCTTGGAAAAGTTTCAGAGATCGCCGCTGGCCGCGCCAAAAGCTATCGCGCAATCGGAAAAGACTTGATCGTCGTCAACACGGGCGACGGTCTTCGCGGCTACGTGAACTTCTGCACCCATATGGGCGGCAAGCTTCGTTGTACCGGAGAAGTCCTCGAATGTGACTGGCACGGCGGCCAGTTCGACTGTAAAACCGGCATCGCCGTCCCCGATGCCGGGGGAGCACCCGAAGGCTCTGAGCTTGAAAAAATCGAAATCGCGGTCGAAGGAGACGACCTCTTCTGGTTGTACACTCCCAAGAAATCGCCGTGGGCATTAGAATGATGGTATAGACCATCATTTTTTGTACATGCCAGAAAAACGCTTCCTGATGGGCAATGAGATCCTGGCGCTTGCGGCTCGTGCTGCGGGAGCAACGGGGATGTACGGCTATCCGATCACACCGGGATCGGAAATTTTGTTGTGGTGGGCCAAGGAAGCTGGAAGCGAGAAGGGGAAGAAGGACGGCATGGTGTTCGTGCAGGCGGAAGACGAAATCGGCGCGTCGTTCATGTTGCTCGGCGCCGTACTCTCCGGGCAAAAAGCCTTCACCGCCACTGCTGGTCCTGGCAACGTGCTCATGCAAGACGCCTTCTCGATGTGTGAAGCCATGCGTTTGCCGGTCGTCGCCTATATCAACCAACGCGGTGGACCATCGACGTCGACGGTTATCTATTCGCAGTCCGAAGTGAACCTGACGGCGTTCGGCGGCAACGGTAACGGCTACCGCATCGTCTACGCGCCGGGAAATCTTCAAGAGCTGTACGACTACGGCATCAAAGCGTTCAACACGGCGTGGAAATATCGCTTCCCGACTTTTTTGTTGGCTGATGGCTATCAAGCCAAGATGATGGGAGAAGTTGAAATCTACGAGCCGGCGAGCAGAGGTGTTGAAATGACGCCGACGGAAAGATATCTGCTTGAAGAAAAACGCGACCGGCCAATCAACGAGGTCGTGCCGACGCCAGAAGTACATATTCGCAATCAGGACGGAGTTGAATATTCCTGTTACCGAAACTGTTTGAACCTTGAAGAGGAAACACTGCAAGTCAATCTTGAAATCAAGGCGGCGTGGGACAAGGTCGCTCCGGAAATTGAAGAGCATGAAACGTATGGCGATCCGAATGCTGAAATTTTGATCGTTGCTTTCGGTATCGTCGGTTCGGCGGCCAAACAGGCGATCGATCAGACGGGAGGCAAGGCGCGCCTGTTCCGACCCATTACCCTCCGGCCCTTCCCAACGAAAGCGATGCGTGCGGCCGCGAAAGGCGCTAAGCGCATCATCGTGCCAGAGTCGGCAATTGCCCAACTTTCGCGTCTCGTCAAAGAGCAGCTCTACGGCGTAACCGACGCTCCGATGATCGAATACCACCGCCCCTCGATCGGTATTTCCGTCGAGGAAATTATGCGGCTGATTACGGATATGCCTGAAGTATGAGCCATCCTTCTGCCGCCCAGCTCGCGTTCCCGAAGTGTGTACGCGTCGAATCGAAGCCGCACCTGTTTTGTCCTGGTTGCGGACATCCGGAGGTTTTAAAGGCCTTTGGTTTCGCTGTCGACGAACTCGGTATTCAAAAACGCCTGGCCTTCGGAGTCGACATCGGCTGCTCTCTCTTGGCGTTTGATTTTTTCAACATCGACACGATCGAAACGCACCACGGACGCACCGTGCCTGTCATGGTCGGCGTGAAGCGTGGCAATCCGCAAGCGATTCCGGTGGCTTACGTCGGTGATGGCGGAGCCTACGCGATCGGCATGGGTTCTCTTTTGAACGCAGCGATTCGAAATGACAACGTCTTCGTGATTGTCGTGAACAACGCGGTCTACGCCATGACCGGCGGCCAAGAGGCTCCGACGACGTTGCCAGGCACCAAAACCATCACGACGCCATACGGCGCCGACAATCATTACGTCAAAGGACCGAACCTTATCCGTCACCTGAATCCGACGGCATGGGTCGCGCGCGGTATTACGACGCGTCAACTCGAACTCCGGAAATATATGAAGGAAGGGCTGGCCTTCGTGAAAGAGAATAAGGGCTTCGCGTTCTTGGAAGTGCTGTCGCCCTGCACGCTCAACTGGGGCACGATCGACAAGCCCAACGAAACGTTCGACATTCTTGAGAAGAAGATGGCGGCGGTCTACAAACTGGGACGCTTCTAGTATGGATACGTTTAAAATCGTCATCTGCGGCGAAGGGGGGCAGGGCGTGCAATCGATCGCCAAGATCATTGCGATTGCGGCGTTTGAACAAGGGAAGAAAGCCGTGTACGTGCCATACTTCTCAACAGAGAAGCGCGGCGGTGTAACCGAGGCGTATGCGCAAATCGGCGACGTTGCGCCGGCGTATCCGAAATTCGAGAAGGCTGATTTGTGGGTCGTGCTCTCGCAGCGTGCGGTTGACCGCATTCATGGATTTTTGAAAGACGACACGAAAGTCATTGTGAACAGCTACCTCGTGAAAGATCTTTCTAAACTCGAGCGCTGGCATCCGCGCGAAATCGACGCGGGCAAGATCGCCAAGGAAGAATTCAAGAAGCCGCGCGTCTTCAACATGATCATCATGGGCGCCATGGTGAAACTCATTCCCGGACTCGACAAGAATAAATTCGAAGCGGCGCTCGATCACGTCTTCGCTTCGAAGTATGTGAAGGATCCGTCGCTCAAGGAATTGAATCGTAAAGCGTTCGACAAAGGCTATGCCCTCGCTTGATATGGACCGTGGCACGCCGGAAGAACTCCAGCGTTTCCGTCCGAAAACTGAAGAGAACTCAAAAATCCGTGTCACGCGGTTCCTTGGGCTCTGCAAATCTTGCGGTGTGTGTGTCTTGAAGTGCCCGGTAAACGCCATCTCGTGGCACAACAAGGATTTGGGCATGCTCGGCGAGCCGGGCATCTACATCGATCTCGACAAGTGCATTGGCTGCGAAACCTGCGAGCGCGTGTGTCCCGACAGCGCCATTAAGATTACGAACAAGCGTCTTTCAAACCCGATGTGGAAGACGGGGCTTCTCGGTTGGATTGTGCGCATGAACGCGAAGGTGATCGAACTCGCCGTTACGACGTTCCACGCGCCGAAGTCTCGCTTGAAGAAATTCGGAAAGACAGAAGAAAAGACATTGATCGCGCGGTTCCTGCGCGCCTTCCTCCGCTATGATGAAACTCCGATCGTGAAGCATTATGACGACCCACGCTGAACACCCCGCAAGCGGCCACGACGTGCGCATCGAATATTCGGCGCGCCACGTGCACCTTTCGCAAGAGCATCAAGACATTCTTTTCGGCGCCGGATATCAGATGACGCAATTAAAAGAATTGTCTCAAACCGGGCAGTACGCCTACGAGGAAAAAGTCATCGTGAAGGGCGCAAAAGGACAAGCCGAAGCGCGCGTGCTCGGACCTTGCCGCAAGCAGTCGCAAGTTGAGTTGGCGTTTTCCGACGGCTTCAAGCTTGGGATCGAAACGCCCGTGCGCGTGTCTGGTGACTTGGCTGGAACGGGAAAGTGCGAATTGATCGGACCCAAGGGCTCGGTTGAACTCAGTGAAGGCGTCATCAACGACGCGCGACATCTTCATATTTCCGATAAAGAAGCGGAAGCGCTCGGGCTTAAGAATGGCGACGTGCTTTCCGTGCGCGTGCCTGGCGACACGCCGATCACGGTGCACGATGTCGCGGTACGCGTGCATCCGAGTTTCCGCATGAATATTCATTTGGATACAGACGAGGCGAATGCCGCCTCACTTTCCGCCCAGGGCGCAATCGGAAAGATCGTCGATGTCTGGTCGAAAGCGGCGTGAGCCGTGTAAAGTGTGCCCATGATTCTTGTCATCAATTGCGGGTCGTCCTCGCTCAAATACAAGCTCCTGAACCCCAAACTGAAGGTCTTGGCCTCCGGTTTAATCGAACGCGTGAATGGCGACTATGCCGGCGCGCTTTCGAGCGCTTTTTCCGATCTCAAGAAAAAAGGTTTTGATCCGCAAAAAGTCACGGCTGTCGGACATCGCGTCGTGCATGGAGGAAGCGAATTTCTCGCGCCGACCGCGCTCGACGCGCGCGTCATTTCAAAACTGAAGGCGTTGTACAAGCTCGCGCCGTTGCACAATCCGCCGAACGTTCTTGGAATCGAAGCGGCCATGAAGCTGCTGCCAGGCGTGCCGAACGTCGCCGTTTTTGACACGGCGTTCTACCGCGATCTGCCGGACTACGCCTACATGTACGCCTTGCCCTATACGCTCTATGAAAAGCACGGCGTACGTAAATACGGTTTTCACGGCATCTCGCACGCCTACGTCGCGGGCGAGGCGGCGAAAAAACTGAAGAAGCCGCTCGCGAAATTGAAGCTTGTCACGTGCCACCTCGGCAGTGGTGCTTCGGTGACTGCGGTGAAGAACGGCAAAGCGGTCGACACGAGCATGGGTTTCACGCCGCTCGAAGGCCTGACCATGTCCACGCGTTGTGGAGACATCGATCCGGAGATTCCGCTCTGGTTGATCCGCGAGCTCAAGATGACCCCGGACCAGGTTGATGATCTTCTGAATAAGAAGAGCGGCATGCTTGGCATCGCCGGCACGATGGATATGCGCGACGTACTGGCGAAAGCTGCAACAGGCGATAAGCGCTCCAAACTCGCGCTCGAGATGTTCGTGTACGACGTCGTGCGGTACGTCGGTCAGTATATGACCGTCATGGGTGGCTGCGACGCGGTGGTCTTTACCGCCGGAGTGGGGGAGCGCTCCAAAGAGATCCGTGCCATGATCATGAAGTGGTTGAAACCGTTCAAGCTGAAAGCGCTGGTCGTGCCGACCGACGAGGAAAGCATGATCGCGCGCGAAACGGTCGACGCGTTGAAATAGGAACATGTTCAAACTGTTCACGCAGGAATCCAAAACGATTGCCGGCGGTGCGTTTTTAATCGCCGTCAGTTCGATCCTTTCGCGTGTTCTCGGACTCTTCCGTGACCGACTTTTGGTGTCCCGTTTCGGCGTGAGCGACGCGCTCGATGCCTACTACGCTTCGTTTCAAATTCCGAACTTCCTGTTCGCGCTCTTGATTCTCGGAACGCTCTCCGTGGCGTTCATTCCCGTTTTTACCGAATACGTTGCCAAGGATAAGCGCGAGGATGCGTGGCGCATGACCAACAGCATTCTGACGATCGTTGGCGTCGTTATGGGTGTGCTCTGCCTTGCCTTGTCGATTGGCGCTTCAAAGCTGGTGCCGCTCATCGCACCTGGCTTCACGGGGGAGAAGCTCGAACTGACGATCTCGCTCACGCGCGTCATGATGCTCTCGCCGTTTGTCTTCGCGCTCTCGGCGGTGCTCACAAGCGTCCTGAATGCCCATAAGCGCTTCTTGGCAGCATCGCTGGCGCCTCTTCTCTATAACGCTTCGATCATCTTCGGCATCGTCGTACTGTCGAAGCCGTTCGGGGTGCTCGGCGTGGCCTATGGCGCAATTTTGGGCGCCGTTCTGCATTTCCTGGTACAGCTCCCGGCCGTCATTGCTCTTGGATGGCGCTCGCATTTCGTCTTCGATACGAAACATGAAGGCGTCCGCGAAGTGGGGCGCTTATTTTTGCCGCGCATCTTCGGTATCGACATCTCGCAGATCAGCCAGTTTATCGGCACGGCCATTGGCACAACGTTCGGCGTCGGCGCTCCGGCGCTCTTCAATCTTGCGATGAACATCGCGGCGGTTCCGGTCGGCGTCGTGGCGATTCCATTCGCCATGGCGGCATTTCCCGCGCTCTCAGAAGCGGCCGCGCGGAATGATCGCGAGGCATTTCGCACGACCTTTTCGATGACGCTTCGACAGATTCTGTTTTTCTTGGTGCCGCTTACGACGCTCGCCTTCGTCTTGCGGCTTCAGATCGTTCGCGTATTGATCGGTGCGGAAACGCTCAGTTGGAATGATACGCGTTTGTCGGCGGCCGCCTTGGCGCTGGCGGTTCTGACGATGTCGCTGCAGGGATTAGCACCGCTTCTGGCGCGCGCTTTCTATGCGCTCAAGAATACCTGGATCCCCGTCGTCATCTCGCTTGCGGCGATGATGGCTAATATTGTTGCGACGTTTGCCATTAAAGGCTGGCTCTCTGGCACGAGCGGTCGCGCCACGACATGGCTCTGGCTCTCTTTGTTCAGTATCGATGACGTGCGCGTGCTCGCGCTCACGGCCGCCTACTCCATTGCCTCGATCGTCCAAGTCACGCTGCTTTTCTATTTCTTGCGTCGAAAGTTCGGCCGCCTCGGTGCCTCGGGGATTTTCCGCGCGCTTGGAAAATATCTTGTCGGCGCCGTCGTAGCCTCGTGGGTCGCGTCAAAAATTTTGCAGCCCGGTGCCCAAACCATCGACACACGTGGTCTCGCCTCCGTCTTCACGGAAGCGACGCTTGCGAGCCTCGCAGGTTTTGCGGCGTATCTCCTTGTGTTGCGTCTCCTTCGGTCTGAGGAATTGCAGACGGTTTTTGGAATGGTGAGAAGGAAATTTCGCCCGTAAATTCTTGACAATCGCGGTTTTGAATGCTACTTTCAAATGTCCGCAATCCTGCGGCGACCGTTGTTCCTTTGACTCGGAGGGTGCCATGCCGTCTCGTACTGCGCGCTCGGAAGCGTTCAAGATCTTCGGTGTCGGCAACGATCAAGCTGTTTCCGGCATTGTCTTCCTTTGTCGCGACCACGGTGGTTGGAACACGCTCCTGCCGGTGATCGAGATTTTGCTGCAAGGCAAGGAAGTCTCGCTGTTCGTCGTGGCTTCGGGTTGGACGCTGGGGTTGATCGAAAAGAGCCCCATGCCGTTCGGCGAAGCGCGTGCACTGCGCGAGATGAAGGTCCCGTTCGACAGCCTGAAGCCGAAGGTCTTCGTGACCGCCGGTTCCTGGTCCGACTATCACCTCGAGATAACGGCGCGTACGACGCACCCCGGTACCTCGATGCTGTACGTGGAGAACAACTACCAGATGTACTCCGGCTTGTTCGCCCACATGGTGCGGTCTCGCGTGCGGCTTCCGGAGTTCGTCTGCTGCATCGATGGCCAGAGTCTCGTGAACCTCGAGGCGGCCTACCCGCAGTTCGGACATGAGTCGCGCGCGATGACGACCGGACACCCGGACTTCGCACGCTTCGTCGCTGAAGACGCTTCGGTACGCATCGAGGCGCGAAGCTGCTTGGCGCTCGGGGATCGGCGTCTCGTTACCTACGTCGGCACTCCCGACAACAAGCGGTTCGTGATCGCGTTCGCACAGGCGCTCCGGGAGCTTCAAGGCGTCGATACGGTGAACTTCACGGTGCGTCCGCATCCTCGCGACAAGACGCGTGGCGCGACGTACGCCAAGATCTTCCGCCACTATCAGCTGCCGTATATCGAGACCGAGTCGCAAGATGTGAACACGGTCGTCGCCGCGTCCGACCTCGTGCTCTCGACCTGGTCGACGGAGATCATTCACGCGGCGCTTCGCTGTATCCCCGCGGTCTACGTCGTCGACAGGCGTTACGTGAATCCGGATGCGGGCGTTCGTTTCCCACTGCCACCGGTTCACGCTGGCGCCGCGCTGCACTGCAATACGGTTCAGGCAGCGGCGGAGTTCGTCCAGAAGTTTGCCGGGCAGTCCATCGGTCAGCCGGTCGATCCGCAATTTGCGATCATGCGGAAGTCCCAGCAACGCTTCTGCCTCAAGCATCCGCCCAGAGCGGCCACGAACATCGCCGAGCACGTCCGCAGGCTCGCGCGCTGAAGCCGCACTTCGTCCTCACCCCGCCGCCTTGAAGCGTGCGGGGTTTTTTGATAGCGTTGACCCATCATGCAACCCGAAATCCGCAATTTCTGCATTATCGCCCATATCGACCACGGGAAATCCACCCTGGCCGACCGTTTTTTGGAATTCACCGGCACGGTTTCGAAGCGTGAAATGAAGACGCAGTTGCTCGACACCATGGACTTGGAGCGCGAGCGCGGCATCACGATCAAGCTCCAGCCGGTACGCATGGACTACGTGAAGGGGGAGAAGGAGTACATCTTGAACCTGATTGACACCCCCGGTCACGTCGACTTTACCTACGAAGTTTCGCGTAGCCTCGCCGCCGTCGAAGGCGCGATTCTTTTGGTCGATGCAACGCAAGGTGTCCAAGCCCAAACGATCGGCAACCTGTATCTCGCGATCGAACAGGGTCTTGAGATTATTCCCGTCGTCAACAAAATCGACATGCCGGCCGCGGACATCGAAAAGACGTCGCAGGAATTGATCCAACTCCTTGGTTGCAAGAAAGAAGAAATCATTTTGGCGTCCGGAAAAACAGGCCAAGGCATTCAGGATGTCGTCGATGCCGTCATTGCCCGCATTCCTCCCCCGAAAATTGAAAACGAGAAGCCACTGCGCGCACTCATTTTCGATTCGGTCTTTGATGAATACAAAGGTGTCGTCGCTTTCGTGCGCATCGTTGAAGGTACCGTGAAGCGCGGCGTGCAAGCCCAGCTCATGGCCACGCTCGCGCAAAACGAAGTGCTCGAAGTCGGTTGGTTCCGTCCAAAATTCGTGGCAGCGCCGTCGTTGTCTGCCGGTGAGATCGGCTACATCGTAACGGGTCACAAAGATATTTCTGCCGTCCGCGTCGGTGACACGATCACGGTCTCCGATTGGAAAGCGCGAGGCGTTGAACAGCTCCCGGGTTATAAGGAAGTGAAGCCGATGGTTTTCGCCGGTATCTTCCCCAAGGAAGGCGACGAATTCCAGCGTTTGCGCGAAGGCCTGCTCAAGCTGAAACTCTCCGACGCCTCACTCGCCTTCGAACCAGAACAATCTTCCGCGCTCGGTTTCGGTTTCCGCTGCGGGCTACTCGGTTTGTTGCACTTGGAAATTCTTCAGGAGCGTTTGTCGCGCGAATACAATTTGGATTTGATCGTCACGGTGCCAAGTGTTGCCTATGAAGTCGATTTGAAGAGCGGTCAGCGCATTACCATCAAATCACCTTCGGAACTTCCCGACATGAGCGGCGTGCAGGGACTCCGCGAGCCGTGGGTCAAAGTCGATATTGTCACGCCAAAACAATACATCGGCGGCGTCATGGGCATGGTCGTCGACAAGCGCGGCATCTATCAGACGATGGAGTATCTCACTGGCACCGAAACGACGTCCGTCGACGACGTCGTCGGTTCGCGTGTCATCATGCATTTCCAAGCACCGCTTTCGGCAATCCTTGTTGATTTTTACGACAAGCTGAAGAGTGTTTCTTCCGGCTACGCTTCGCTCAACTACGAATTCATCGATTACCGTCCGGCTGACGTCGTGAAGATGTCGATTCTTGTCGCAGAGCAGCCTGTCGAAGCACTCTCGATGATGGTCTACGAAGACGAAGCAACGCGCATCGGACGCCGCGTTTGCGAAATTTTGAAAGAAGAAATCGAGCAGACCCAGTTCGAAATCAAAATCCAAGCCGCGATCGGCGGCACGATCGTCGCCTCCGAACGTATCAAGCCGTTCCGCAAAGACGTCACGGGCTATCTCTACGGCGGCGACGTGACGCGTAAGAAGAAGCTTCTCGAAAAGCAAAAGAAGGGTAAGAAGAAGATGATGGGTCTGGCCTCCGGCGGCGTCGATATTCCACCCGAAGCGTTCATCGCCGTTTTGAAACGAAGAGACGAAGCGAAATAGGTATGCGCAAGAAAAAGCTCCTCAAAGTCGGTTGGATCATTCTGTCGTGTTTTGTCGTCCTCTCGATGGTTCTTTCGATGTCAGCGGGTTATTAACACCCCACGCTTGCGGTGAATCCATCTATCCCTGTAGATGGAAGGCATGAGTAAGCGCTGGAAGATGATGGAACCGGTTCCGGCCGAGGCGTTCGAGGTATTTCCCGAACAGCCTCGGCTTTTGGCATCGCTTCTGTGGCGGCGTGGGTTACGCACGCCCGAAGACGTTGATCGTTTCTTGAAGCCTTCTTGGGAGCGCGACGTGCACGATCCTTTCCTGTTCAACGACATGCGCAGGGCGGTCGATCGTTTAATGACGGCGATCAAGAAAGGCGAAAAGATCGTCGTGCACGGCGACTACGACGCTGACGGTGTTTCTGGTTCCGTTATTTTACACGCGACGCTCAAAACGCTCGGAGCGGATGTTTCTGTGTATCTCCCGCATCGCGAAAAAGACGGTTACGGCATGAATGCGCCCGCCATCGAAAAGATGGGCGCCGACGGCGTGAAGATGATCATCACCTGCGACTGCGGCATCTCGAGCGGCAAAGAAATTACGCTGGCGAATACCTTTGGCATCGACACGATCATTACCGATCACCACACGCTGCCGCCGGAACTTCCGCCGGCGTACGCGATTTTGCATCCACTTCGCGAAGGCGAGAACTATCCCTTTCGCTATCTTACGGGCGGTGGTGTGGCCTTCAAGCTCTGCCAAGCCTTGTGGAAAGAGGGGAATCTTCCGGCTGGTCACGAAAAGTGGCTGCTCGATATGGTGTCGATCTCTACGGTCGCCGACATGGGCAAGCTCGTCGGTGAAAACCGCGCGCTCGTGCAATACGGGCTTTTGGTACTCAATAAAACGAAACGCCTCGGTTTGAAAACGTTAATCGACGGCGTACGACGCGGTGATGAATCGCTCGATGCGCAGTCGATCGGCTTCCGTATCGCCCCGCGCATCAATGCTGCTGGTCGCATGGAGCACGCCGACGCTGCGTTTGCGCTTCTGACTGCGGAAACGGAAAGCGATGCTCTGTTCCGAGCGGAGGTGCTTCATGGGCACAACAAAGACCGCCAGGGCGCCACGGAAAAGATTGTCGTCGAAGCGCGGCTTTTGGCCGATCATCAATCAACAAACTCCGCGATCGTGGTTGCGGGCGAAGGCTGGCCGGCCGCGTTGTGCGGTTTGGTCGCCTCGCGTTTGGTGGACGACCATTATCGTCCCGTTATTGCCGTCGGAAAAGACGAGAACGGAAAATACGTCGGCAGTGGACGTAGTATTCCTGGTTTCGATGTGACGGGTGCTTTACGAGCCTGCGCGGAGCACATCGTCAAATTCGGCGGGCATCCTGCAGCATGCGGCCTGACGATCCAGGGCGAAGAAAATTTTGAAGCGTTCAAGAAAGCGTTTGTCGCGCATGCCGATCAACAATTGAAAGACACAGACCTGACGCCGTCGGTTGAAATCGAGGAGGAAGCGGCCGTGCACGAAATCACGCTCGGGCTCGTCGAGCAGATTCGACAGCTTGAGCCGTACGGCGAAGGCAATCCGAGGCCGCGCTTTCTTCTTCGTGGCGCGCGCATTGCTTCAACCCGGCTGGTTGGTGCCGATGGTCGACATCTGCAGATGACGGTCGCTGACGACCATGGCGGGCGTTTGAAACTCATCGGTTTCGGTTTTGGTGATCGGCTCGACACGTGCGCGCCCGGACGGGCGGTCGAGGTCGTGGTTGAACTCGATCTCAACGAATGGAACGGTCGCGTGGAGCCGCAAGGCCGCATGATCGATCTTCGGACCGAATCCTGATAGACTGTCGCCATGTCAAAGTATCCGCATCTCATTTCCTACACCGACGGTGGCTCGCGCGGGAATCCGGGGCCAGCAGCTTTTGGCTATGTGCTAAAGACTCCCGACGGCGAAACAATCGCGGGCCACGGTGAGTACATTGGCATCACAACCAACAACCAAGCTGAATACAAGGCGATTCTGGCGGCGATCCGGAAGGCACGCGAACTCGGTACCGAGACGCTTGAAATGCGCATGGACTCAGAACTCGCCATGAAGCAACTGACGGGGGAGTATCGCGTGAAAGACGCAGGACTCGCCGGTATCTACATGTTGATCCACAACGAAAAAATCGCCTTCAAGAAAGTCACATTCACGCACGTGCGCCGCGAGTACAACAAAGAAGCAGACGCGCTCGTGAACTTGGCACTCGATCGGCATCAAGGAAAGTAAAAACCCCGACAGGTGTCGGGGTTTTGCGTCTCAGGCCTTGCGCAGGCCAAGTTCGGCGGCCAGACGTTCGGCCAGCTCGATCAGCGGGACGAAGCTGCTGCGGATGCCGTCGGCCCAGAAGGCCGGGTTCTCCGGATCGAGTCCGAGTGGAGCCACGAGTTCCTTGGCGCTCTTGGTGCCGCCGGCGCGGAGGATCTCGAGGTACATCGGCTCGAACTTCTCACCGAACGTATCCTTGCAGCTGTAGATGCCGTCGACGAACAGCTTGGCGAAGGCGTAGCTGTAGACGTAGAACGGTCGGTGGAAGTGACCGATGTACGTCCACATCAGATCCATGTCGTTGTAGACGAACGTCTCGCCGTCGGGTCCGTAGAACTGCGTGGTGACGTCGCACCAGATGGCGTTCAGTTCGGCAACCGAGAGCTTGCGTCCGCCGGCGGCGTGCAAGCGCCGCTCGAACTCCGAGAAGGAGATCTGGCGGACGACGGTGTTCATCATGTCGTCGATCGCGCTGATGACAAGTGCCATGAGCGACTTCTTGTCACCCTTGGTCTCGAGATCGGCCTTGAGGTACTCGAAGGCCATGCGCTCGCCGAAGATCGACGCGGTTTCGGCGTAGGCCATGGGCGCATGGAGCATGAGCGCGCCTTGCGCTTGCGCCGCCAAGATGCCGTGGGCGCCGTGTCCGCACTCGTGCGCCAAGGTGGCGACGTCGCGGGCGGAGCCCTGGTAGTTCATGAAGACGAAGGTCTCCGGAACCTGGCCAGGCAGCATGATCGAGTAGTTGAAGGCACCGCCGCGACGGTTCGGGACGCCGGGTGCGTCGACGCGACCGTTTTGGAAGAATCCCTCGACAATACCGGCCAAGGTCGGGCTGAACTTTCGGAAGGAGTCCACCGTGATGCGCCGCGCCTCTTCGAAGGGCACGAGTGAAGCGTCCTCGAAGCGCAACTTGGCGTTCCGATCACTCCAGCGCAGGCGCGGAAGGCCGAGCAGTTCGGTCTTGAGGCGGTAGTAGCGTTGAGCGAGCGGGGCGCCGACCTCGCGGACGGCTGCATGCAACGCTTCGACCGTGGCGTCGGGAATGTCGTTCGCGCTGTTGGCAGCGGCCATTGGGTGGCCGTAGTGCCGTTCGCGATCCTCGATCGACTTGGCACCGGCGGTCACGTAGAGCGCTTGGGCGCAATACTCGGCCCAGGTTCCCTTGAAGCCGTCGTTGATCGTCTTCAAGATCTGCGCGCGACGCTCGGGGTCACCGTCCTCGGTGAGAAGGTGGAGCATGTCGGTCAGTGTTCGCTCCTGGTCTTCCCACGTGAAACGAAGAAGGCTCTCGAACTTGTCGTGGAACTCGGACCAGGCGCCGGGGCCGTACGGGCTGCGCTTGGACAGCGCGGACTCGATCGCTTCGTCGAAGACGTGTGGTTTGTCGCGACGGATGCGCTCAATCCACGGCAGGTGCGTGCGGACGGTAGTATCCGACGCCGCCTGGGTGGTGATGGCATCGTCGGAGAGTGCGATGATCTCGAGCGCGAAGAACGTCAGCTCTTCGCCGCCGATGCGGCTGAGCTCGTTCTGTGCGATCGCCATCTTGCTCTCGGCGGCGTCGTCCTTCGTGTTCGTACTGAGACGCAAGAAGAGATAGACCGCCACTTTATTCGAGAGGGCGTCGAGTTCGGCATAGTCCTTGATCGCCGAACCGAGCTTGGCGTGCAGGTTGCCCTTGTACGCGGCGCGGAAGGCGATTGCGGCCGCTTCGTAGGCCTTGAGGTCTGCGTCGATCTTCGGATCGTCAACGCCTTGGTAGAAGCAGTCTAGGTTCCAGCGATAGGCCTCGGCCCCGGTCGATTGCGCGTTGGTCGTCATGGGTTCTTGTTCTCCTTCGAGAATTGAGAGTGAGTGAAAGAACGTTACCCACAATCTGCCCTCCATAGGAGGTCGTGTCAATTTTTGGTAGAATAAAAACCATATGGGGATGTTCCGGCGTTTCGCCAGATTCACCACCTTCGTTTTCGGCGTTGGTCTCTTTTTCGTTGTGATGGCACCGCGTGCCGCCGAGGCTGCTCCGCACAACGTTAATGGTTGGGCCTGGTCGGGAACGACGGGTTGGATTTCTACGAACTGCAATTTTGATCCTACCGGCTGTGTCGGTCCTGCAGGCGACTACGGACTTGATATTGATGCGCTTGGCAACGTCAGTGGTTGGGCTTGGTCGAGCTTGGCTGGTTGGATCTGTTTTGGATCCACCTGCAACGGTGCCGTCGGTGTCCCGGTCACAGGTACGCCATCGAGCCCCGCCTCCGCTGCCGATCATTACTGTCCGGGCTTCGTGCCGTGCGCACGCTACGATACAAACGATAGTCAACTGCACGGTTGGGCGTACGTCATCAGTCAAACGGACGGCACGAATTATCGCGGCTGGATTTCATTGAACTGCACGGACGTCGGAACCAACACTGCTTCTCCGCATTCGTGCCCGGGTGCAGACTATGGTGTGACGTTTGATGAGGCTGCGACGCAGCCTGCTGGTGAGTTCTATGGATACAGTTGGAATGGTAACGGAGACGCGACGGGTAACGGTTGGTTGAAGTTCGGTTGCAGTCAACCGCATTCTTCCTGCGCGGGCGCCGATGGACCATGGGGTGTGAAGAGTGGCTGGGTCGATTCTGGTTGGACAACGATCGCGCCGATCGAAGGCGTGTACTCGCCGTCGGTCTCTTCAAGCACGACAACGCATCTGAGCGATATCCCGATCGCGTTCTCTCAATTTTCCGCACCTGCCGGTTCGACGCTGCGTTGCGTCTTCCGGATGTCGAATAATACGTACCGCACGAGATCGGTCTCTATCAGTTCTCGACGCGCACGCGTCGCCTACACCGAGTACTACACCGTATCCGCGACTTCTGCCGACTCGGTTGTCGACGCCTCGGGGAATCCGGTGTTGTGGTCGTTTAGTTCACAGGCGCCCGACCCGCCGTTCGGTTGTGAAATTCAAGGCGTACCTTCGGAGCAGAGGGTGATTTCGAATCGTGTAGCGGTGCATCCGGAGTCATGGACGTTCACGGGTGCCGCTGGTGCTAACACGATCGATTCGGTGCGCGCAAAATATTGTTTGGATGGGAACACGAATACAGACCCCACGCGCGCCTATTTCCTGAACGCAGACCCGACTGGCGCGGTCGTACAGTGCGATACTGAGGGCGACCTGGCCTACACGCTGCTGAAAGCCCGCGGCGTGCCTGTTGAAGTTCGTTGCTATGACAACATCGATAACGATGCGAACATGCAACGTGATTGCGCCGGCGGGACTCCTGCGACGGTTGCTGAACGCACCTGCCGCGGCATCACGTACCTCTGTATTCCTCATCCGGCCGCCACGGCGCCGCAGCCCCCGCGCCCATGAAGTCACGTGTTCTCATTGTTATCGCGCTCTTGGTTGGTTTGGCTTTTTGGCATGGTTCTCGACCAGCGCAAGCCGTCATCGACCCGAGCTGTCTCGGTAACGTCTGTACCGGTTCTATTCTGGTCGGTGGCCAGACGATTTCGTATTCCTGGACGCAGAACCATAGCAATGCGGATTCGAGTCTGAAGATCCGTTTTTGGAGCGGTCCGTATTCTGCGAGTCCGAACCCAGTACGTTTCAAAATCACCGTCGATCAGGCGTTTACGTCGAATACGTCACTCAAGAATCCGAGCCCGACGACATCGTTGCCGCCGGATCAAACGGTGAACATCGGCAACACGATCATTGAACGCTCGGCGACAGCGAGTACAGCGGGGACAAGATTCGATTTCGTTCAAGAGTTGCGTTACGCCGCGCCGACACCCGGCGTGATTTCGGTCACGCTTGAGTTCGCGCAATACGGTGCCGCTGCGATCGTGCCGCCATTCAACATTTCCGTCGACGCGCTCTCGCCGATCAACCGCGACGAAGGCGCCTCGCTCGCGGCGCTGTTCGGGGGAGGCTATCGGCAGTGCTATGACGCTATCGATAACGATAGCGACTATCGCCTCGATTGCGCCGATTCCGACTGTCTTGGAGAAAGCATCAGCCCGACGAGTGTGTGCCAAGCCGCGGAATCAACCTGCAACGACGGACTCGACAACGACGGTGATGGGCTCACAGACTGCGGCGATCCGCAATGCAATGGATTGCCGGGAAACCTAGCGGGCACGAATTTCTGCGGTCCTGAAAACGGCGGAGCGGCGCATGCAAATTGCGCTGACGGCTTTGATAACGACGCGAACGGAAAAACAGACTGCTACGACAACACGGCGAGCACGGGTTGCTGGAAGACGGGCTTTCAAGGGTGCCAGGCGACGGAAATTTCTTGCGTGGACGGCGTCGATAACGATACGGACATCGACTATTCCGACGCGGTCGACACGTTTCCGGGCTCCGGAGCCGGGACGGGATACGATTGCCGCGACTACGATTGCCAAGGGCAGGGGAATTGCACGGTAAACGAGCGCATGCGCTACGACGTGGGGAGCGGCACGTTTATCGATACGCCGGCGCAATGTTTTGACGGCGTCGACAACGATCTTGATCGTGATATTGACTGTGCGGATATCAACTGTCTGGGAGCGATCAATGGCCCGCAGCGCTGCTCGGGTTTTGAAGCATATTTGCCGCCGAGTCCGCTGGGTACGGGTGATCCGTTGCCTCTTTTCTATTTTAACTTTTGCAGCGACGGCATCGATAATGATGGCGATGGCTTCATGGACGCGCTCGACACCGACTGCAAAAACGTCTTCGGCGAATGCGGTCCTTCTCCGGCGACCGAGGACTTCACGTTTTTGTCGTGCTCCGACGCAATCGATAACGATCTCGACACGACGATCGACTGCGCTGATGTGCAGTGCCGCACGGGCGGAAAGATCGGTCGTGCGGGTTGCGTAAACGCGTCTTGTGGCGCTCCGGCAAAATACGCGCTGACACTCACGGACGCGGCAGCTTGCACGGCGAACGAGAACTCAGCGAGTTATTGCGGTGATGGTATCGACAACGACGCCGATGGCGCGACCGATTGCAGCGACGCGGGTTGCACGGCACCCGCGCAGCGTCATGGTCCGACGGTAGGCTCTTCTGGAGTCTCGCCGTATTTCTGCGGCGCGGAATCTGGCGCGATCACGTGCCACGATGGCGCTGATAACGATTCTGACGGTGGGACAGATTGTTTCGACACCGCCTGCCAAGACTCCGTGCAGTGCGCTCGTCGCCCGGGTGCGGGTGGTTGGTCGCTGGCGGCAACGTGCCCCGTCATTCCAAACACGACCCCGCTCGCGCCGATCGTTGCTGGTGGCAGCGTCAACGTCTCTCACCTGGATCGTCTCTATGTGAACGCGCCGTACACGATTCGTTTCACGGGCTCCGGTGTCTTTACGTCGCTCACGATTGTGATCGGTGACGCCGTCAATTCAGCCAACGCCTTCCCGTTTAACGCGAGTGTCGCGAGCTGCGCGCTTTCTGGTACGGGTGCCGGACAGATGCAGTACACGAGCCCGTACAGCACCGTCGGCGTGATTAACGAAGTTGGTTCGCAGACGCTGAACGGTTTTGATGTGACGCTCACGTGCGTCTCCGCCTCCGCGGTACCTTTCGGTCCGGAAGATTTCAAAGTTTCGTACGTTGCGAACCATGCGGGCGTCGCTGAGTTCGGTGACATAACGCTTTGGACACGCGTCTACGAAAACACGCCGCCAACATTGCCAAACCCCGCTATCGAAATCGAAGGCATCGTGGCCGGCACAGTGAACGTGCCGATTGGCACGACGATTCGACTGCAATCTGTTCCGAACGACGACCCGTCAGGTATTTGCCGTTGTGATTTTGATTTGGACGGCACGCCCACAAGTTCTCCGGACGGCAACTGCACGACTTCGGTTGGTCCGTTCGTGAACGATAGTCCGACGTTCGACATCACAACGGAAGCGGTTGATGGCGCTTCGAATATCAGTTCGACAAGCCCGACGCAGACGATCAATATCAACGTCATTCCTGTTGTCTCCGAAAACCTGGTGCTCGGCAACGACATTAACGGAGCTGCTGTCTTGACCTATCGCGGCACTGATGCAGTGAATCTCAGCACGCAGTTCCGTACGGATACGCTCAGCACGTTCCTCGCGACCTGCCGCGTCTTTGTGTATGACGCGAACTGGGTCGGTGGCGAAGCCGTGACGGTTGTCATGACTCCAACCGTCATCGGCAATACGCTGACGTGTCAGGGTGTCTACAACGTCCCGGCTGGTTTGGCTGCGGGACGTTACTGGATTTTTGTCGAAGGGACGGATTCAAGCGGGGACGTCGTGCGCTCGAACGCTCAAACGTTCTTGAAATGCGAGAACAGTGATCTTGGAACGGGTGCTTGCAAGGACGCCGACTTCGATCATGACGGAACGCCGGAAGGACGCTATACGCCGAACGGCTACTCCTCACCACCGACGCCGACGTATTTCGGCTTGCCGCAGCCGCGCGCATGCGACAACTGCATCAACTACTACAATCCGAACCAAAGCGACACCAACGCCAACGGTGTGGGTGACTCGTGTGAAGCGAGCGCGATCGGTCGCTGCAAATACAAATATTGTGGGTCGGCTCCCGACGATCCGACGCCGGGCGGCTCCTGCTCGACGGATGACGATTGTCTCTCGCCCGATCTTTGCGTCGTCGTCGATCATCCGATGTGTACCGTGAACTGCGCGGTTGATAACGATTGCCAGCCGCCGAACACGACCGTCATCGGCGTGTGCAGTCTTGATTGGGGTCAGTGCGCGGGTGGTCTTGATGAAGGTAACTGCTGCTTCTCGAACAACGATTGCTTGTCCAACACCTGCCAGGCACTCGTCGATCCATTCGTCGAAACCATTTCCGGTCAGGTGTATTCCGCAGGCGACCTGCAGGCCGGAGAGACGTCGCCCATCTACAACGCGACCTATTGCTTGCAATCGAGCGGCCTCATCACCAACTTCACGAGCGAGCGGGGATGCACGCTCTCCGGAGGTCCGGCCTACGTACCGCCGAGAAGAGAATCGAACTTTGTCGGCTCCTTCGGTTCTATCGATGTGAACGGCATTCTGAACGGTAAGTATGGCGCACTCGCGACCCCGGTTAGCGTTCCGAACCAGCTTGCCGGAGGCGTCTACTACTTCCCGAGCGGTCTCACGATCAGCGCGGCAACGACGTTCCAAAATTCAAACGGCATCGCGCGCGCGAACGGGCTCATCATCGTCAAAGGGGATTTAACGATCAACGCTGAGCTTGGGTACCAGGATCGCAACGAAAGCGATCTGAAAAATCTTGCTTCCGTCGGTTGGGTCGTGCTGAAAAACGACTCCGGAGTCGGCGGCGGCAACGTGATCATCAACGGGGCTGTGAATAGTGTCGTTGGTGCGTTCTTCGCGGAGGATACGATATCGACGGGTGGCGGAAGCTCGCAGTTGGACGCGACGGGGGTCTTCGTGGCTCGGAATTTCAACCTGGAACGCCAGTTTTCCTCGCGAACGACGGGGGCAGAGAAGGTCACCTTCGACGCGCGGGTGATTCTCAACCCACCACCAGGCCTCTCTGACGCTACGCGCTCGCTTCCCGGCTTCCGTTCTGTACCGGGACAATAAGGTTGGATAAGGCGAGTATGGTATACTGTTAAGGAACACATTACACGAGAGGTATGGCGCTGTTCGGTCAATCGAAACCTAGTTATCTCGGCGTCGACTTTGGCGCGGGAGGCATCAAGCTCGTCGAGCTGATGAACGAAAAAGGACGCGCGCGTCTCGTGACGTACGCCTTTGTTGAACGTTCCCCGGATGAATCTCAAGAGAACTATCTTGATAATCCCGCGCGGACCGTCGAGTTGTTGAAAAAAATGCTGAAGAAGTCGAAAACGACGACGCGGAAAACGATTTCCGCTTTGCCGATCGCGTCGGTCTTCAGTTCGATCATTAGCGTACAAAAAACAGCCAAGGCCGAAGAATTGAAGGAGGCCGTTAATTGGCAAGCGAAGAAACTTATCCCGTTGCCGCTTGAAGAAATGACGGTCGACTGGAAGCCGATTGCTTCGCCGAACGCCGCTCCTGACGAAAAATACTTGCAAGTCCTTTTGACGGGCGCTGGAAAAACGCTCATCAAAAAATACGTCGACATTTTTAGCGCGGCCGGTTTGGAATTACTCAGCCTTGAAACGGAAGCGCTCGCCATGATTCGTTCGCTCATCGGACGCGATCGTTCTCCAACGCTCCTGCTCGACATCGGCACAATCCGCACCAACATCCTGATTGTCGAAAACGGCATTCCGTTCGTGAGTCGCAGTGTGGCGCGCGGCGGTGTTGATGTAACGAAGGAAATGGTCGCGGCTCTGGGATTATCGTCTGAGCAGGCGGAAAGCATGAAAATCGACGCGGCATCCATGGCATCGATGTATGATGCCGGTTTTCCGAAGGCGTTCGAGAAAGCGCTTTCGCCGATTTTGAGCGAGCTTACGTATTCTACAAACTTGTTCTTGGGGCAGAAAGCGAACCAAGATAAGCGCATCGACAAAATTATTCTGACAGGCGGCGGTGCATTGTTGCCGCGTCTGGCTGAACACGTTTCGAAAGCGATGAATCTTCGCGCCTACGTCGGCGATCCGTGGGCGCGCGTCGTCTATCCGGAAGCGCTACGTCCCGTCTTGAACCAAATCGGTCCTCGCTTCGCCGCCTCGATCGGTCTGGCCATGCGAGACATTGATTGATATGAGCGACATCAACCTGCTGTCAACCGACGAATCGGCGCGCGACGACAAGTCGAATCGCGCCCAAAAGTCGGGTAATGAGGACATGGCACTTCACGTGCCGTCCCAGGAACCACCGGAAAAGACGGCGTCGCCGGCTGGGGGTTCTTTTTTGGCGCAGTTGATTGAAAAGGAGGCTGCATCCGAGACGCCCGCCCAGCTTTTTAGCCAAAAAGTAGAACCAATCTCGAGCACTCCGTCGCAGCCGGCACCGAAGCCGGTTGACGTCATTCCTGTGAAGGCACCGCCGTTACCGCCGGCCATTCCGCCGAAACCTCCCGCGCCCGCGTTTATGAAGGCAGCGTTGCCGCCAAAGCCGCCGCTTCCGCCACCGCCACCTCCGAGGAAACCCCCGCAGCCTCCGAAACCGGAAGAGGATGACAAAGGTGCCGGTACGCTGCGCGTCAGTTTGATCACCTCGAATGGTGGAGCGGGCTTGTCCGATCTCGCCGTGCGACGGCGCCAACGCACATTCGCCGTCATCGGCCTTCTTGGCGTGCTGACGGATGGTTTGATTTTTGGCGGGCTGCACCTCAGAAAACTTTCGATTGAAAAAAAGAACGCCGATGCAACGAAAGCCGTGCAGAATATCGATACGAGTATCGCGGCGCGTGAAAAGGAGCTCGTGCCCGTGCGAGATTTTCAGGAGCTGAGTCGCGCGGCGGCTCGTGTGCTCGATGCGCACGCCCACTGGACGGAAGTTTTAAAATTGGTGGAAGAACGCGCGCTACCGAACGTGCAGTTTGGCAGCATGTCGGGAGCGGAAACGGGCACGCTTGGCTTTGAAGTGATTGCCCGTGATTACACGACGCTTGCGAAGCAGATCGTCGCCTTCCGCCAGGACCCGCGCGTAAAAAAGGTGACTGTTGGCACGGCTTCCGCCGAACTTGGCGAGAACCTGCTTTTGACGGGCGTACGCGCGTCGATGTCGCTTGAGATCGATCCCGCGATTTTCCGCTACAAGGCTGAAACAGCTTCCGCTGTTTCAGAAACGAAAACACCATAGGTATGCCTATCTCTAGCAGCAAACCGATGATCTGGATCGCCCGGCATCTTGCCTGGTCCAGCTTTGGTGTCTGTGCGCTGCTTTTGATGCTGGGCTACGCCTTCGTCTTCCGAGGGCAGATTGCTGAACTGCAACGGGCGGATCGTATCGCGCAATTGAACGAAGAGCGCGGAGGAAAAGAAGCGTACTTGAAACAGCTCGATGCCTTGGCGAAAGAGTATGATGGTTTTGCCATTGAGGACGTCGAGCGCGCACGCACGATGATCCCAAGCGAAGACGATATTCCGGGAATTCTCGCCATGCTTGAAGCGGCTTCAAGTAACAGTGACGTCCTGATTTCGGCCGTGAACTTTGCTGCTGCCGACACGACCGGAATCGACGTAAAGAATGTCGGAGCGCTTTCGATCTCGATTTCTTTGCAGCACGGAAACTACGAGCGCTTCAAGCTCTTCCTGAGAGCACTTCAAGACAACCTTCGTCTGTTTGATGTGCGGAGCGCGAGTATCAATCCTTCGGCGGCCAGTTACACGCTGACGCTGCGAGCCTACGTTTGGAAAAAAGCCATCTGATATGCCGCAGCTGACCCGAACGCAAAAACAATTGATCGTGCTCGGCGTGTTGGTCGCGGCGATCCTCGTCTTGATCGCGGTGTTCATGTTTAAACCGCCGAGTATTTCGAAGGCGCCGACCTACATCGCTCCGAAGATAGAGACGAAGATCCCGAACGACTTACTTGAACGTCCGGAATACCGACTCCTGGAATTGCGCGTCGAACTCCCGGTGGCTCCGGGGCGTATGGGGCGTGACAATCCTTTTGAACCTTATTGATCCACCATGGCCGGCTACATGAACGCGGCGGGCCTCCTGGAACTCCTGGTAGGCCAAGGAAAAATTTCTCAAGAAAACTTCGTGGCTTTGTCCACGGAATTTGCGAACCTCGACGTCGAAGCGCTTGAACGCGCATTGCTTGAGCGCAAGCTTGTGTCTGAAGAAGATATTGCGCGCGCCAAAGCCCAGGCACTCGGCATGACGTATGTGGATTTGCTTGGAATGCAGATCAATCCGGAAGCGCTCAACATCATCCCGAAGTCGATTGCAGAAACGTATCAAGCCGTGGCGTACGAGCTCGACGGCACAATTTTGAAAATCGCGTACGTCGATCCGCTTAACGCGGCGGCGGTTGAAGCGTTTGGTTTTTTGCTAGCCGAGCGCAACCTGACGGCCGCACCGGCTGTCACGACGCCGAGTTCGTTTCAAATTGCCATCAAGCAGTACGGCACGCTTAAAAAGGAAGTCGACGTCGCGCTTCAAACGGCGCAAGAAGAGCGGCAGCCGGTGGAAGAAGATGTGCGCAGGGGCGAAGAAGAGCGCATTGATGAAGTCATCAAAGGGGCGCCGGTTTCGCGCATCGTCGCGGTGATCATGCGCTACGCTGTTGAATCAAAGGCCTCGGACATCCATATTGAGCCGCGCGGCAAAGAAACGCGCGTTCGCTATCGTGTCGATGGTGTGTTGCGCACGCTCCTCACGTTGCCGAACTATCTGCACTCATCCGTTATTTCTCGCGTCAAAGTTCTTGCAAACCTGAAACTCGACGAAACACGTATTCCGCAAGACGGACGCATTACGCAGGTGATCAACGGCAAGGCGATCGACTTCCGCATCTCGACACTGCCTGTCGTCGACAACGAAAAAGTCGTCATGCGTGTGCTCGATACTTCGACGGGCGTGCCTTCGCTTGAGCAGCTCGGATTCCGCGAAAAGTATCGCGACGTCTTAGCGCAGGAGGTCAAGAAACCGCACGGCATGGTGCTGATCACTGGTCCGACCGGTTCGGGTAAATCGACGACGCTTCTCACCATGCTCAGCATGATCAATGATGAGGGCGTCAACATTTCAACGCTTGAGGACCCGGTCGAATATTTCTTGCCGGGCGTGAACCAGTCGCAGATCCGCCCCGAAATCAATTTCAGTTTCGCCAACGGACTCCGCGCACTTCTGCGTCAAGACCCGAACGTCATCATGGTCGGCGAAATTCGCGACCAGGAAACCGGAGAACTGGCGGTGCACGCGGCACTCACGGGTCACTTGATTTTGACGACGATCCACACCAACGACGCGATCGGTGTTGTGCCGCGCTTGATTGACCTCGGAGTTGAGCCGTTCTTGTTGTCAGCCACGCTCAACTTGCTGATTGCGCAGCGTTTGGCTCGAAAGATTTGCGAACACTGCAAGGGGCCTGCCGACGTACCGGAAGGTATGCAGCAGATGATCCGTGATGCGATGAAGGAGATTCCGCCTTCCTACTATCCGAAAGGCATCACGATCGACGGTCCGTTACCGTTCCAAAAGGGGACAGGTTGCCCGCGGTGCAGTGACACAGGCTATGCGGGGCGTACGGTTATTGCCGAATTGATTGCGGTGACGCCGGAAATTCAGCGCCTCATGAACAGCGGCTATCCGATCGAAGAGGTAAAACAAGAGGTCAAGAAGCAAGGCTGGATCACGATGCGTCAGGACGCGGTACTAAAAGTGCTCGAGGGTATGACGACCGTCGACGAAGTCTTGCGCCTTGCTCGCGAGTAGCGCTATGCCCAATCAAGCGTACGCCAAAATTCTCCTGGTCGACGGCGACGCTTTTTTCGCCAGTGCGTGCGCCGCGAGTCTTGAGAGCGAAGGATTTTCTGTTCTCTGCGTTACCGATGGCGAACAAGGCTTGAGCGTTGCGGCGCGCGAGATTCCCGATGCGATTTTGCTCGACATGAAGGCGCCGAAGTTGGACGGGTTCGAGTTCCTGCGTCGATTAAAAAACGATCAAGAACTTTGCGACGTTCCCGTCCTCATGCTCGCGGAGCAGGAGCGGATCGAGGATGCGGAGCGCTGCTTTAAAGAGGGAGCTACGGAATATCTCGTCAAAGCGCATCTTGTGCCTGGCGATGCGGCGCGGAATGTTAAACGCGTGCTGCAACTGAGCTGACCGCATGTTGATCTACAGCTACAAAGTAAGAGATTCGCGCGGCGCGACGCTTGAAGGCGCCGTTGAAGCCGAAAACGAAGAACAGGCCGGCAACGTGCTGCGCGAACACGGATATTACGTGCTCTCGCTGATCGTTCGCGACGAGCCTTCGTTTACGACGCGAAAGTTCACGTTCTTGCGACGCGTTGCGCCGAAAGACGTCGTTATTTTTTCGCGTCAGCTTTCGGTCATGATCAGTGCTTCGGTTTCGATCGTGCGTTCGCTCAGAACGGCCGCGCGTCAGACCGCCAACCCGAAGTTGCACGAGATCGTGTTGGACGTGGCGAACGAGGTTGAGGGCGGTGTTCGGCTTTCCGACGCCTTCAATAAACACTCCAACGTCTTTGGTACGTTTTACGTGAACTTGATCCGCTCCGGCGAAACATCGGGCAAACTCGACGAAGTGTTGCAATACCTCGCGGATCAGGAGGAAAAAGACTACGATCTGCGACAGCGCGTCCGAGGCGCCATGACCTATCCAATTTTCGTCATGGTGATGTTGTTCGTGGTCGGCGCGGTCATGATGATCTTCGTGGTACCGAAACTCACCGACGTCTTGAAAGAGAGTGGCGTGGCCTTGCCGATCACGACGCGTATGTTGATTGGCGTGAGCGACTTCTTCGTGCACTATTGGTACGTCATCCTTGGTGCGGTGCTCGGCGTCGTCTTTGGTACGCGAGCATTTTATCGAACGCCGGTCGGCAAGCGCATGCTCGATGCCTTCATCCTGCGTATTCCTATCTTCGGCTCGCTCTTGAAGCGTATTTATATCACGCGCATCACGCACAGTTTGGCGACGCTGATCGAGGGCGGTGTCGACATGGTGACGAGTCTGAAAGTTGTTTCGGGTGTCGTCGGTAACGAAACATACCGTGAGGGGCTCGTGCAGATGGTGCAGGAGGTCGCGGCCGGTAACTCGATGGCGACTGTCTGGAGAAATCGCAAAGAGATTCCCGACATGGTGACGCAGATGATTGCTGTCGGCGAAGAGACAGGAAAGCTGCAACAAGTGTTGACGCGCCTCACTGATTTCTACACGCGTGAAATCAACGCCAGCGTCGCCAACTTGTCGACAGCCGTCGAACCGATCATCATGGTGATCATGGGCGTCGCGGTTGGTGGACTCGTCGCGGCGGTCATTCTTCCGATGTACACGCTAGCCCAACAGATGTGAAACCAAAAGGTGTTACCCTTGTTGAGGGATTAGTGGCCGGAGGACTCGTGCTCGTGGTAGCCGTGCCGATGGTGCTGGGCGTTCTCGATACGCGTCGCCGCGCGCGCGACGCAACGCAGGTTTCCTTCGTGCGTCAGGCGCAAGCGGTGCTTGAGATCTATCGCGCGCGCACAGCTTCGTATCCGGAGAAGGCAAGTGCGCTTCGCTCCGATGAGGCGGAGTTGGTCGAAGCGTTTGGATACGTCGCGGAACCTGAAGGTTGCGGCGCCGTAAGCGCCACGCCATGCCGCGAGTATCGCTTACAGTTCGTGTTAGAAGGCCCTCTAGGAGCGCTCACTGGCGGGATTTGCACAGCAGAGCGCACTGGCCTCTCGTGCTCGTGATCGAATCGTGCTATACTGTGGATAATTAAGTTTATAAGACTTGTTTTCGTTTCGCATATGAAACGCACCCGCTCGGGTTTTACCCTTATTGAGCTCTTGGTGGTCATCGCGATCATCGGTTTGCTCTCTACGCTCGCCGTCGTTGCTCTCAACAGTGCTCGTCAGCGCTCTCGTGACGCAAAGCGCGTCTCTGACATCCGTCAGATCCAGACCGCGCTTGAGCTCGGTTTCTCTGAAACCAGTAACTACCCGGTCGCCGCGGTCGCCGTCGTTCTCGGTGACGCAACACATCGCGTGCTTTGCAACGTTGCCGCCGCTTCGACCTTCCAGACCAGCTTGGTCGCTCCGGGTGCTTGCGGAACGGTCTTCATGGGTCTTGTCCCGTCCAACCCGACTCCGGGCGGCGCCGACTACTCCTACACCAGCGCTGCAGGTTCGGGCACGTACTCCATCACCTTCACGCTTGAAGGCGCGACGGGTCAGCTCGGTGCCGGCGTGAACTGCGCCAACCAGAACGGCATTACGACTGCCGCCAGCTGCTAAGCCAGCAACCTCAAAACCCGCCGGAATTTCCGGCGGGTTTGTGGTATAGTGGGACTACCTGTTGTTCATAGCTTTCGACGAAGTATGTCCGTCAACGCACGACGAGCTTTCACGCTTATTGAGCTGCTGATCGTGATCTCCATCATTGGTTTGATCGCGACGATTGCTGTCACGGCGACAAATAGCGCTCGCATGAAAGCGCGCGATGCAAAACGGCTTTCTGATTTGAAACAACTTCAAAGCGCACTTGGCGTATCGTATGAACCCGGCCCGGGATTCCCAGCGGTGGCCGCACCGATCACGCTTGGTGACGCGACCCATCGGGTTCTGTGCAACATTGGTGCTGCCCCAACGTTTCAGACGAGCTTGGTCGCTCCGGGTGCTTGCGGAACGGTTTTCATGGGTCTTGTCCCGTCCAACCCGACTCCGGGCGGTTCTGGATATTCATACAGAAGTACGACGAGCGCGGGTGCCGTTTGCGCAGCCGGTCCCTGCCCGAGCTATTGCATTCAGGCAACGCTTGAACAAGCGAATACACAAAATGGCCTGACCGCCGGCTCGATCGCGGTTGAACCGACGTTGATCAGAAACGGCGTTTGCCCGTAAACATATGTTGTTCTTGTTTGCCGCTTTTGCCGGCCTTGCCGTCGGCAGTTTCCTGAATGTCGTGATCGGACGTCTCCGCTCTGGCGAAAAGGGGTGGCGTTCGCGTTCGCGCTGTCCCGAATGCCATGCGGTCTTGCGTCCAAGCGAGCTTGTGCCGCTCGTGAGTTTTTTGTTGCTGCGTGGCCACTGCCGTTCTTGTAAGAAATCAATTTCTTGGCAGTATCCACTCGTCGAGTTTTCGACGATGGTCCTGTTCTTGGCGGCGTGCGCACTGCGTATCTCTGCGATCGACTTCACGGTGCCGCTTTCGCTCTTGCCGTTGCTGCGTGATTGGGTGTTTATTTCTTTCCTCACGATTATTTTCGTCGTGGATCTGCGCGACATGGTTGTCTTTGACTCCGTTACGCTACCAGCCGCCGCTTTCGCCCTGTTCGTGAATATCGTATTGGGTCACGACGCCGTGAATCTTCTTCTCGCCGCCGTTGTTGGAGCCGGATTCTTCCTCTTGCAGTACGTCGTTTCGCGTGGTCGTTGGATCGGTGGCGGTGACATTCGTATCGGTGCCATGATGGGTGCCATGCTCGGTTTCCCGCTCGTGATTCTCGCGCTTTTTGCGGCCTATATCGTCGGCGCGTTCGTTGCACTCGGCCTTATGGCGGCCGGGAAGGCGAAGTGGACAGGACAGATGGCGTTCGGAACGTTCCTCAGCGTTGCAACGGTGCTTGCCATGTTTTTCGGTCAACACGCCATGAATTGGTATGCGTCGCTCCTCGGTCTCTAAAGGACGCGCCCCCCGAAGCCTTGGCGCAGGGGGGTTCACGCTGGTCGAGCTGCTCATCTCGATTTCCATCGTCGGCGTGATTACCGGAATGATGATGGCGAACTTCCGAGGGGGTCAGCACCACACGGAGGTGCGTCTCGCCTCGGATATCCTCGTTGATCAAATTCGCTCCGTACAAACATCGTCGTTGTCGGGACGGCTCGTGGCGGTCTGCAGCGGAGGTTCCTACAACCTGAGTGTCTGCGAACCAAAAAGTCCCGCAGTGACGTGTACGGGCGGTGCGTGCCAGAAACGCGTGCCGACGGGGTACGGCATTCGTCTGACAGGCACGCCAGACAAGAGTTACATCCTTTTTTACGACACGGACGGTGATTGGCGCTACGACGCTGGAGAAGATATTGCGACGACCGCCTATGTCGCTTCGAATAACGTGCGCTTGTCCGCTACCAGCCTTGGTACCCCGCTTGATATCGTCTATACCGCACCGTATGGGCAGGCGTATGTGAACGGAGTTACCGGCGCCGCACCCACTGTCACGCTGACGCTCACTCATCAGTTCGGTACCGCGACACGCCATGTCAATATTCACACGCTCTCCGGAAAAATCGACCACGACTAAGAAGGCGCCGCGCGGCCAATCGTTTATCGAAGCGATGGTGGCAATTACGGTGCTGATTACGGCGGTCTCGAGTGCGTTGGCACTCGTGCAGTCTTCGATTACCGCGACGCGTGTTGGCGGCGCGCAAATTGTCGCGGCAAACCTGGCACGCGAAGGTTTGGAAGTCGTCCGTTCTCTTCGAGATACGAACTGGCTACAAAGCCAGAGCTTCCAGGTTGGTCTGGTCGACGGTGGGGGCGCGAAAGCGGCTCGGCCGCTCCTGAATCTTGAAAGCGGTATCTGGAGCGTATCGTTTGCTTCCACGGCACTCACGAGCGCAAACGCGGCTGTCTATCTGACGACGAGCGGCGTGTTCGCACAAGCGGATGCACAGCCTACCGGCAGCACGGTCACGCCCTATAACCGCGTGTTAACAATCGATCACCTCTGTCGAGATATCTCGACGGGGGACGAACGCGTTGTCGGAGGCGCTGCGACGTGTTTGGTTTCCGAGCAGTTGGCCGGACTCTCAATCACTTCCAGTGTTCGCTATCGCGCGATCGGCGGAAGCTATCGAACGCTGACCATTGAAGAACGACTCTATGATTGGAGATAATCGCGGCCTCACCTTGATGGAAATCCTGGTCGTCATGGGCATCTTCAGCATGACGGTCACGGTGACTTCCGGAATCTTTCTGCTGAGCAACCAAGCACAGCGACGTGTGTTGGCGTTGTCGACGGCGCAGTCCGACCTGCGCTTCGCGATGGAAGCCATCGTGCGCGAAGTGCGCGGTGGACAGATTGACTACGAAGCCTACGAAGGTTCGCAGGGCGGTATTTCGCTGCCGACGCCGCGCTTGCTGATAAAGAGCGCGTCTGGAAACGATCTTGAATTTTATTCCGAGTCGAACCCGACGGTCTGTCCGTCAGGCGCGTATCGCTGTTTGGCAGTCAACGTGAACGGCGTTGCTCAAAGCCTGACCTCGCCTGGCGTTCTGCTCGAAAAACTCGTTTTTTACGTCTCGCCCGGAAACGATCCGTTCACCACGAACCCCGCTAGCGGATTGTACGGTGCGAACGCGCAGCCGACGGTTACGGTCGCGATGCAGATTCGTACGCAAGGACCAAAGCCGCAAGACGTGTTCATTATGAATGCTCAAACGACCGTAACCTCGCGCGTCTATGTGCGGTAAGCGAAGCGGCAATGTCCTCTTGCTCTCGTTGCTCATCATGAGCGGCGTCTTGATCGTCGGCGCCTCGCTTGGAACGATCTCGATTCTAAACCTGCGTCAAGCACGTGTGATCGACGATTCAATTCTTGCGTTCGGCGCGGCGGAGTCTGGAGCCGAACAGACGCTCTATCAGATTCGACGCGTCGGCACGCCGTCGGCGACGCTGAACGCCAACGGTGCGCACACGTCTTCCGCGGCGGTCTCTGGCGTGCCGATGGCGAATGGTTCTGGATGGTCGCGCACGATAACGGCCTCGGAAACAACGATCTTCACCACGATTCCGAAAGATCGCTCCTATGAAGTTGTATTGTGGGATCCCGAAATTCCGGCTGCTGCACCAGGTATCGAATCGCTGACGTTCTCGTGGGACGACTCTTGTGGCGGTACGTCTGGTCTCGAAGTTTTGGCGACAGGCTGGGACCCCGTCGCGGTTGGAGGTTTCAATCCAAATATTGCGTTCCACGGAGACTCTCCCGCACTGACGTTTTTGTACACCACGCCACGCGTTATTGATAACGATTTTAACGGAAATCGCGCCTATCGCGTACGCTTGCGCGCGAAAACTTGCGACATTTCCAACTTGGCGATCACGGCGTATAGTGCCGATAACGCAGGTGGGAGCCAAGTTCCGATTCCATCGCGTTTGTCGGTGCAGACAACCGGTACGTTCGGTGCCGCGCGACAAGCAATGGAACTCCGTCTTCCTCGTCTGCAGCCTCTTTCTGGAGCCTTCGATTTCGTCATTTTCAGTCAGTGCTCGCTCTTGAAAAACGTCACGGGCGTGCCTTGCCCCTAGCATGTTGAACAAAAAAGACGCCGCCGCTCGCGCACAAAAACTGCGTGCGCTGATCGACGAAGAACGCTACGCATATCACGTTCTCGACAACAGCAGTTTGTCTGAGGGCGCTTTGGATTCTTTAAAGCACGAACTTTGGGAGATCGAGCAAGCGCATCCTGAACTCGTCACGCCGGATTCGCCCACACAGCGAGTGGCCGGTAAAGCGTTGCCGCACTTCGGCAAAGTGCCGCACGCGAGACCGATGCTTTCTTTGGAAGATGTTTTCACGCGCGAAGAATTGGATGGTTGGTTTGAGCGTTTGCGCCGTCGCGTGCCGAATTTGAAAACGGATTTCTACGCCGAGATTAAGATGGACGGTTTGGCGGTTTCGCTCGAATACGAGAAGGGTGTTTTGACGCGTGGATCGACGCGCGGGGACGGACGTGTCGGCGAGAACATCACGCAAAATCTAAAAACAATCGACGCGATTCCACTCACCCTCCGTCGTCCGACGGAAGGGGAGTTGAAAGGCTTTTTGAAGACGCACGGTGAAGGTTTGAACGCGGCGTCACTCGCGAAAATCGTCGATCGCTTGCTCACGGGTTCACTCGAGGCGCGCGGCGAAGCGTACATGACAAAAAAAACGCTGGAACGCATCAACGCGGCGGCGCGCAAACAGGGTGGACCGGAATTCGCCAATCCACGCAACGCGGCTGCGGGCGCGCTTCGTCAGCTCGATTCGACGATCACGGCCTCGCGACACCTCGATTTTTTTGCCTACGATCTTGTAACGAACGAAGGGTTGACGACGCACGAGCAGTGCCACGAACTTTTGAAGCTTTTTGGACTCCCTGCTAATCCGCTGAACGCACGTTGCCGCACCACGAACGACGTACAAGCACTGTACGATCGAGTCGGAAAGAAACGCGAGACGCTTCCGTACTGGATCGACGGCGTCGTGGTCGGGGTGAATGATCTCGCGCTTTTTGAACGACTCGGCGTTGTCGGCAAGGCGCCTCGTGGCATGGCCGCCTATAAATTTCCTGCCGAAGCGGTCACGACGATCGTGCGCGAAGTTCGTTGGCAGGTTGGCCGTACAGGTGCCATCACTCCGGTCGCCGTGATGGATCCGGTGCTCGTTGCTGGAACGACCGTGCGCCACGCCACGCTGCACAACCTCGACGAAATCAAGCGTCTCGGTCTTAAGATCGGGGACACGGTCGTGCTGCACAAAGCCGGTGACGTCATTCCGAAAGTCGTCCAAACGCTTCCAAAACTCCGTACGGGAAATGAAAAGGGGATCGTTGCGCCGCGCATGTGTCCTTCATGCGGGGTGCCCGTCACGCGCCGCGAAGGCGAAGTGGCGCTCATGTGCGAGAATCCAGAGTGTGAAGCGAAAGACCTCGGACGCCTCCTGCACTTCGTCTCGAAGCGCGCTTTTGATATCGACGGTCTCGGCGACAAAATCATGGAGCAGCTGATCGCCGCCAGCCTCGTTTCGGAACCCGCTGATCTTTTTGAATTGGTCCCCGGAGATGTCGAACCGCTTGAAGGTTTTGCTGAAAAATCTTCCAGGCAACTGATTGAGGCAATTCAAGGTAAGAAGAAAATTTCTTTGGCCCGTTTCGTGCTGGCGCTCGGTATTCGTCATGTTGGCGAGGAAACCGCCGTCGAGCTAGCGCGTGCCTTTGGTACGCTCGAGAAGCTTCGTGACGCCTCGCTCGACGAGCTCACGGCTGTGGCCCAAATCGGAGACGTGGTAGCTAAGAGTCTGTACGACTATTTTCGAGCTGCGCGGCACCAAAAAGAAATCGACCGTTTACTCGAGGTTGGCGTAGAGATCGAGAAATCGAAGCGCGCCGCTGCGGAACCGTTTGCCGGCCTGACCTTTGTCCTGACCGGAACGCTGGAAACGCTCTCTCGTGACGAGGCGAAAGACCGTATTTTAGAGCGCGGCGGCCGTTTGTCGTCGTCCGTCGGCAAAGACACGTCGTATGTGGTCGTCGGTGAGGATCCGGGCTCAAAAGCCGCCAAGGCCGAGAAGCTGGGGCGCCCCATCTTGAGCGAGAAAGCCTTCCTTGCTATGCTCAAGTCCTGATATGAGCCTTTCCCGAGAAGAAATCCTGAAGATCGCGAACCTGGCGCACCTCAAAGTGGCCGAGGATGAAATCGAAACGCTTCAAGCGAAGCTTTCGTCGGTTTTGGAATACGTAGGTCAGCTCTCGGAAGTCGACGTTACCGGCATCGAACCGGCCGCCCATATTACCGGTGTCAGCAATGTTTTGCGCGACGATGTCGTGAAGACGACGCCTGTCGAGGTGCGCGAGTCGCTTTTGAATGCCGCGCCATCTCGCGAAGGTGATTTGGTGAAGGTCAAAGCGGTGTTTCAATAATATGAGCGAGTTGTACAAACTCACGATCGCCGAAGCCTCAAAAGGGCTACGCGCCAAGACGTTCACGAGCCTGCAGCTGACACAGGCTTGTCTTGAGCGTTTACGCGCTGTTGAGCCGCAGGTGCACGCCACGCTTCAAATACTCGACGCCCAAGCGATTGAAGATGCGAACGCTGCGGATGCACGTCTGGCGTCAGGCGCCGCGCTTGGCCCGCTTGATGGCGTGCCGGTCATGGTCAAGGACAACTTGCAATTGCGCGGTAGCCGCACGACGGCGGGCTCCAAGATTTTGGAAAACTACGAATCTCCGTTTGACGCGACAGCCGTCGCGAAACTGAAGGCGGCCGGAGCCGTCGTCTTAGCGAAGACGAACCTCGACGAGTTCGCGATGGGTTCTTCAACGGAAACCTCGGCGTTCGGTGTCACGCGCAATCCATGGAACCTCACCAAGATCCCCGGAGGATCCTCTGGCGGCTCTGCTGCGGCGTTGTCCGCTGGTATGTGCTTGGGCGCTCTTGGTTCCGATACGGGTGGTTCTATTCGCCAACCGGCTGCCATGTGCGGTGTGACGGGCTTTAAGCCCACCTACGGCCGCGTTTCACGCTATGGACTCATGTCCATGGCCTCTTCGCTCGACCAAATTGGCACGTTCGGCCGCACGGCGGAAGACGCCAAACTCCTGCTCGACGCGATCGAAGGAAATGATGCGCTTGATTCGACGAGCGCTGAAACTTCTCGCTACGTCGCAAGCGCGTACGAAGGTAAAAGTCTGAAAGGTCTCCGTGTTGGTTTGCCGGAAGAGTTTTTTGCTGACGGCATCGACCCGGAAATTAAGGAGCGCGTACTTGAAGCCGCCAAGGAACTCGAAAAACTTGGTGCGGAACTCGTGAACGTGAAATTGCCGTCGGCTCGCTACGGCCTGCCGGTGTACTACGTCATTATGCCGTGCGAAGTCAGCGCCAACCTTTCGCGCTACGACGGTATGCGTTTCGGTTTGTCCGTGCCGGCGCCCTCCTTGAAGGAAACGTATTTCACGACGCGCCACGACGGCTTCGGCAAAGAAGTCCGTCGCCGCATCATGCTTGGCGCGCACGCACTTTCCTCCGGTTGGTACGACGCGTACTATCTCCAAGCGCAAAAAGTCCGTGCCAAAATGAAGGCAGAGTTCGACGCACTCATGCAGGACGTTGATTTGCTTCTCTCGCCGACGTCGCCTTCGGTCGCCTGGGATCTCGGTGAAAAATTCGACGATCCGATCGCCATGTACTTAACCGACATCTACACCGTCACGGTCAACGTCGTCGGTGCGCCCGCTGTCTCCGTGCCTTGTGGATTCGTTCGCGACCTGCCGGTCGGCATGCAGCTGATCGGTCGTCAGTTCGAAGATGCGTTGGTGCTCGATGCCGCTTCTCGATATCAAACTGTCACCGATTGGCACACCAAGCAGCCAATGCTCTAAAAACGCCTGCTCCGGGCGTTTTTCTGCTATACTGACCTCTGAATTACCCTCACTATGCCAGCAAAAAAACCGTTCGTGCCCGCTCGCGCCCAAAAGAAGCAGATGACGAAGTCCAACATTCCGCGCCAAGCCGGCGGCTGGTGGAGTCATGAAGGACGCAAAATGGCCTCTGCCCAGCTGTGCGACCGCTGCAGCGCTGTTTGGTACGACGGTCACTGGCACACGGCCCCCGGACTCGCCGCATCGCTGCGCGCCAAGAAGAAGGCCTCGAAGGGTTCGAAGAAGCAGATGTTGTGCCACGAGTGCCATGTCGCCGTGCACGGATCGAACGATCCCAAGCAAGCGCTCTACGAAGGCCAGTTGATTCTCGACGGCCTCGATGACCCGAAAGAAAAATCGGAAATTTTGGCGACCGTCCGCAATTTCGGTAAGAAGCAAACCAAGCGTGATCCGGAAGACCGCGTGGTCGCGATCGACGACCGCGGTGCCCGGGTTATCATTACGACGACGGAAAACCAGACCGCTGTTGGCATGGGCAAAGCCGTGGCCGCGTCTCACAAGGGCGGCGACCTCAAGATTTCGTGGTCGAAGACCGATCTTCCAGCACGCGTTCGCTGGACCCGCAAGCCTCGCAAAGGAAAAGTCTAAGGACGATTCGCGCGTATGTTGAGTTTCACGATTGATCTCGCCAGCATTGGAAAGGCCGTCTTCGTGCTGGTCGGACTCACGTTCGTGTTTTTCATCGTGCGCGCGGTGATGAGTTTCCTGCGCCGTCTCTTCGCCGGAAATCGTCTGGACGGCATGGACCGAAAAGCGGTTCAGGCGCGTTGGAACGAAATTGAGCGCATGGTTCAGACAGGCGGCGAAATGCATCTCAAGATCGCGGTCATGGAAGCCGACAAGCTTCTTGATCACGCACTCAAGGCGATGGCGATGCCTGGCCAGACCCTTGGTGAGCGTTTGAAATACGCCGCCTACAAATATCCAAAAATCAAGAACGTGTGGAACGCGCATCGCCTGCGCAACTCGCTGGCGCACGAAGCTTCGTTCTATCTCGATCCGCAGATGGCGCGCCGCGCCGTCAAAGATTTTAAGGAAGCGCTGCATACGCTGCACTTGCTGTGATTCCGTATCTAGAGTGGCACATTGTGACGCTCGGGCCTCTGACGCTCAGGGTCTGGGGATTTTTCGCCGCACTCGGCGTCGTGTCGGCATCCTGGTTTGCGATGCGACAAGCGAAGCGTCTTGGTTTCGATATGATGCGTTTCGAGTCGATGCTCCTTTGGATGATCGTCTGGGTTTTTCTTGGCGCCAGACTTTTTCACGTCTTCGCGTATGAACCCGCATATTTTCTCGCGCATCCATTGGATATCGTGAAAGTGTGGAAAGGCGGTCTCTCGTCTTTTGGCGGTTTTATCGGCGCTGCCGTTTCGTTTTTCTGGCAGATACGCACGTCAAAATTTCCATTCATGAAAACGGCGGATGTTCTTGTCATGGCGACTCCGCTCGGCCTTGGTTGCGGCCGCATCGGCTGTTTCTTGATCCACGACCATCCCGGCACGCTCGCGCACGGGGTAGGGAAGCGGTTCGCCGTGAACTATCCGGACGGCGCACGTTATGATCTCGGACTCTTACTCGGCGTGTTCGATTTCGTGCTTTTTGCGCTGTTTGTCGTGCTTTCGCGCAAACCTCGCGTCGACGGCTTCTATTTCGCGCTCTTCATGCTCATCTACGGGCCCGTACGTTTCTTGCTCGATTTTTTGCGCGCCATCGATGTCAGGTATTTCGGGCTGACGCCGGGGCAGTATGGTGCAGTAGCGCTTTTTGTTGCTGGGTGCTATCTTATGCGCCGTATCCAAACCGGAGGATTTGTTGATGGAAATCATCACGCATGATTCGAGGTCGCATCTGATCTGGGGACTGTTCCTTCACAGCGAGACGAACAAGCCGTTCTACGCGATGTCTGCGCTCTATGATCCGTTCCCGCAGCTGCTCGTCTCCAAGAAGGCTGCTGCTGGCGAGGATTGGTCGAGTGTTGTCGCGTCTCCGTCCGAGATCCGGACAGGAATCTACCGTCACTTCAAGGGCGGCTTGTATCAGGTCTTCGGAGAGTTCATGCGTCCTTCGACGCGCGAAGCGCACGTCGCGTACGTCGCGCTGTACGGTCAGTACTCGATGATGGTTCGTCCGACCAGGATGTTCCAAGAATACGTCGTGAAGCACGAGCATGCCTACGAAGGTCCACGCTTCTTGTTCGTCCGCCCTTGCTAGGGCGGATTTTTTAAATAGATGGCGCGCGCCCTTGACAACAACCGGTGATCGTGACATTGTCGCGGTGATCCAGATCTGCGGATTTGGGGGACCGCAGCCTTGAGAGCATGGCTGCGGAAACTCGACAGGCGAGAGTTCTCGTCCTGCATGCGTTGCGTGCGGGTACCGCCCGTCGAAGCGCCCGACAACAAACGTTGTCGGGATTTTTTATTTAAAAAAACACCCGGTTCACGGGTGGTGATGACGGAGTTGTTCGAGCCACTCGTCGACCGTCTCCTCTTCGAGGAGCGACATCGTGCCGTCCTTCAGCATCTCGATGCGACTCTTGAGCTGATACTGCTCGGCGGCGTTCATGTCGTTCTCGGTCGCGAGCGCGGCCTCGGCAGCATTGATGAACTGGATCGAAGCAGCGGTCTTGCCCACGTGCCAAACGGTGTCATGTCCACTCATTTGAAACCTCCTACGGGGAGCGCGAGCCTAATACGGCCCATGGCGCGAAGAAATTTCATAACGTGCAGAGCCTTTCGATGCTCGAAGTTTCTTGACTGCCAGAAGCATGACACAGAGGGCTAGTACTCCAACAACGATATCCACACGTACCTCCCTGGCTGCATGCAGCATAAGAAAAAGCCCGGACGATGTCCAGGCGTTTTCTGGCGGAGGGGAGGAGATTCGAACTCCTGATACCTTGCGGTATACTCGCTTTCCAAGCGAGCGCACTCGACCACTATGCGACCCCTCCGGGCAGTGGTTTTACCGGCTTAGTCTAACGCACTGGTGCCAAGAAGGCAAGATCCGGGTGGGTGGATCGGCAAATGAAAATCCGCCGGCAGTACCGGCGGAAAAGCCTCACTCTTTCTCGGCGCGCAGCAAGCGTTTCGGCTCGACGCGTCCGTTGCGATGAATCTCGAGCTCCCAGGGCTCGCCCGGGCTGAACCGCGCGTAGGCGCTGTAGTCCTTCGTCTGATAGGTCAGATGACGGAGCCCCTTCTCCGTGGTTCTTACGAACACGACGCTATAGTGCTCATCATACTTCAGCCGCTCGTTCGGACCGTGCGCCGTCAGATCCGTCGGCCAGCTCGCGTTCAATCCCTCACCGCCAGAAGGCGACCGGCGCGCTTCGCTCCATGTGTCGTAGCGGTAGGTGCACCACTGTTCCCTAACGTCGCACTTCTCGTAGCAGGTGTCGTACTCCGTCTTCTGACACGTCTTGTAACAGGTATCGCAGCGCTCGACGTCTTCGCACTCCTGGTACCCGTTCCCGAGATCGTGGCAATTCTCGCGGGTCGTACGACACCGGCAATCGTAGGGATCGCAGTCGTACTCGACCGTGTGCGGATTGCACTGATAAGGATTGCAATTCTTCTCGCCCTTTTTGCGACTCTTGCATGAGAAGTCGTAGGCGCCGTTCGGCGCGGCGTCCTCCCAGCCTTTGCTGGGATGCACGGTGCGTTGTTCCAGGATGACGGTGCGTTGCCATGTCATGCTCTGGACGGTCGTGTGCGCTTTCTCCGGTCGTAGCGCGCGGGCGATCAGGACGATGGCAAGCGCAAGGAGAAGCGCTCCGGCGACGATGGCGATCACGAGCTTGGTGCGATCAGTGAGCCGGTGGCCGAGACGGGGAAGCGGGACGGACGCAACAGCTTCCTGTGCGTCTGGCTTCACTCCGCCGCAGCGGCGGCACGTGCCGTTCAGATTCCGTTCCTGGCCATTGCAGAACTCACACGTCCAGTTCGGACCGGCCGTGGCTTGGCGCAGCTCTTCGGGGTCAGTCACTTCCGGCGCGCGTTGGATATCGGCGGGCGGTACATAGGCCTCCGACGCCTCCTTGCCATCGCCGCAGTTCGTGCACGCCATTTTCTCGCCGCCGAGCGCGGCTCCGCAAGCATTGCACTTCCAGCTTTGCTTGATGATCACCTTGCGGCGACTTCTGATGCGACCCATTGGGCGCTCCTTGTGCGTGTGCGGTTTCGAACGGCACAAGTGAAGCAGATTTGCGCGAAAAGTCAAGAGAACGCTATGGTAGAGCTATGACTGCCTCCGAAGAAGTAAAGCAAAAAACCGACCTGATCGACGTGGTCGGCGAATATGTCCGGCTGAGCCCGGCTGGCGGCCAATCGCTTCGCGGTTTGTGCCCGTTTCATGGCGAAAAAACGCCCTCTTTTTATGCGCACCGCGATAAGCAGTTTTGGCACTGTTTCGGCTGCGGCGAAGGCGGCGACGTCTATACCTTCTATCAGAAGATGGAGAACGTGGATTTTCGCGATGCCTTGAAAGAGCTGGCGCGTCGCGCTGGCGTCCAACTTCCTGAGTTCGACCCGCAGGCCGATTCCGAGCGCGCGGCCGTATTGGCTGCTTTGGAAGAAGCGACGCTTTTTTTCGAAGCGTCGTTGAAACATGAGGCGACGGGTGAACGCGCACGCGCCTACCTCACGAAGCGCGGTGTGAAAGAAGAAACGCTCGCCGAATTTCGTATTGGGTATGCGCCGGCAACGTGGGATTCGATGGTCAAAGCCTTGGGAAGCAAGAATCATTTGATGGACAAGTTGGTCGCGGCCGGCCTCGCCATTCCGAGCGACAAGAATCGCAGCCACTACGATCGCTTCCGTGATCGCATTATGATTCCGCTGCGCGACGAAAAAGGTACGGTCGTCGGTTTTACCGGACGCATCATGCCCGACAGCGTCGAAGCCGAGAAAACTGGAAAGTACGTCAACACGCCGGAGACGATCGTCTACAAGAAGCGCCGCTTGGTGTACGCGCTCGATCGCGCCAAGAATCAAATCAAGAAAGCGGACTTTGCCGTGCTGGTTGAAGGCAATATGGATGCGATCTCTTCGCACGAGGCTGGCGTGAAAAACGTCGTGGCGGTTTCTGGTACTGCGTTTTCGGAAGAACAGATCGATGTCTTGAAACGCTACTGCACACGTCTTGCGCTTGCCTTCGATGCGGACATCGCCGGACAGAACGCTGCCTCACGCGCCTTGCCGCACGCTTGGAAGAGTGGTCTTCAAGTGATGGTTGTCGTCCTGCCGCCCGGTTTCAAGGATCCCGACGAAGTCATTCGCAAAGATCCCGAGCTGTGGCGCCAAGCGATCGCTGGTGCTCGTGACATGATCGAGTTCTCAATCGAACGCGCCATCAGTTCCGTCGATTTGAAAGACCCATACGGAAAACGAAAGGCGCTTGAATCGCTCAAGCCCATCTTCGGCATGCTCGAAGACCCGGTACTTCGCGATCACTGGATCCACGCGGTGGCGCAGAGACTGGCTTTGGGCGACGATGCCGTGCGTTCTTCGGTGGCTTCCACCGCCGTTCCCGCCTCAAAACAGCCGCAAGCCAAGCCTCAGGCACCAAAGATCGACACGCGCAGCGAACGCCTGGCAACGCGTCTTTTGGCACTCATGTTGCATGATCCCGCCGTTTTTACGGCCCATGCCGAAGTGCTCGACGACCGTTTTCCAGAAGGTGAGCTTCGCAACCTAGCCAAATTGCTCTCTGCGTATTATACTGAGAACGCTAAAGCCCCCATCCTTCAAGCGCCTTTTTTCACCTGGTACACACATTCCAGGCAGACCGATCCGACGCTGCCCGCCATCGAGCCGATCCTCCTTTTGATGGATCGCGACATGCCGGAGTGGACTGAAGATCAATTGGTCGAAGAGGCCGCCGTCTGCGCGCGGGAACTTGAAAAAGCCGCCGTCAAGAAAACGGAGAAGGAATTACTCGGGGCCCTCGCCGAGGCCGAACAGCGCGGAGACCGCGCGGCGTCAATTCAAATCGCCAAGCGCCTCGAGGCAATCTCTAAACGTCTGCACAATTGAAGTTCGGGTTATTTTTTTGACGTTTCGTATGCCAAAGGCCCCAGCCAAAAAGAAAAAAGCCGTCGCCAAGAAGAAAGCCGCTCCGAAAAAGAAAGCTGCGCCGAAAGCCAAGGTACACAGAAAAGGTCCGGAGCTTCGCGCCAAGCGCGTGAAGGTCGAACCGCCCGCGCTCGACATCGTCGAGAACCTGTTCAAGAAAGGTCACGCGCGCGGATTCGTGACCGAAATGGAAATCATGCATGTCTTCTCGGAAGCCGAGGAGTATCTTCCTGTCTACGAGGAATTTTTGAATCGCCTCGACAAGGGCGGCGTGCAGATCGTTGAGATGAAAGAAGGCTTGCTCGGCAAAGCCGGCGAGCGAGAGACCGCGATGGGCATGATCCGCGTCGTCAACAAGGAAAAGGACCTCAAGAAGGAATCGAAGAAGAGCGCTCTCGACATGGAGATCTCGACCGACTCCATCCAGATGTACCTGCGCGAGATCGGAAAAATTCCGCTTCTGACCGGCGCCGAAGAAGTCGAGCTCGCCAAGCGCAAAGAGCGCAACGAGCGCGAAGCCGAACGCCGCTTGATCGAAGCGAACTTGCGTCTCGTCGTCTCGATCGCCAAGAAGTTCGTCGGCAAGTCGCTCTCGCTCCTCGACTTGATCCAGGAAGGCAACATCGGCCTGTTCCGCGCGGTCAAAAAGTTCGAGTACCGCAAGGGTTACAAGTTCTCGACCTACGCCACCTGGTGGATCCGCCAAGCGATCACGCGCGCCCTGGCCGACCAGTCGCGCACGATCCGCATTCCGGTCCACATGGTCGAAACGATCAACCGCTTCCAGCAGATCGAACGCCAACTGATCCAAGACTTGGGACGCGAACCGTTGCCGGAAGAAATCGCCGCCGAAATGGGCGAGTCGGTTGAAAAGGTGCGTCACATCATCCAAATCTCGCAGGACACGGTTTCCCTCGAAGCCTCGGTCGGCGAAGACGACGAAGACTCGACGCTCGAAGACTTCATCGAAGACGTCAAAAACGTCTCCCCCGATCGTGCCGCCGCGCTCCAACTGCTTCGCGACTACGTGCAGAACGTCATCAAGGACTTGTCGCCGCGCGAACAGAAGATTCTCGAAATGCGTTTCGGCCTGACCGACGGCGTGGCCCACACGCTCGAAGAAGTCGGAAAAGAATTCGACGTCACCCGCGAACGTATCCGCCAAATCGAAGCCAAGGCGCTCGAAAAGATCCAAGCGCACCAGGGCATCTCGCGACTGCGCGACTACTAAGCGCAACAAAAAATCCCTCGACACGCGTCGGGGGATTTTTGTGCTTCTTAGAGTGGATCGCCGATGGTGTAATCGGTGAAGAGGCTCACGTCGACGTCACGCACGCGCGTGGCCCATGCGGCGCCGTAGAGCGCACGAGCGCGTTCTTCTGTCGGAATCCAGCGGAGCACGCCATTCCCTTCGACGGCATACGTCTTTGGATCGCTTTGAATCTTGATCATGTAGACACCTTCTTTCATCTTCACGTTGCCGCCGAGCGCAATCGTGCCGAGTTGCGTGTCAGGTACGCGCAGGACTTTCGAGAAGTCGTTGCCGAACCAAGAGCGATAGGTGTCGAGGTTGGGGAAAGCGTAGCGCTTGCCGCCTTTGTACCAATAGACCGCCGCACCCGTGCCTTTGACGAGATCATTCTCGCGCAGGAAGACGAAGTAGAAATCCTTCGAGACAGAGGCATTGCCCTTGGCGTCGATCGACGTGATGCGTGCCTGATGCATAGCACCGGGCGTGAGGCCCGAGAGCGTGACGCTGTGCGCTCCAGTCAGTGCGGTGCTGGCAGCCGAGCTGCCGTAGTTGAGATACGCGCCGTAGCTCACGGTAGCTGTCGTCGCTTCGTTCGTCGTCCAGCTGAGGCGTGCCGTGCCAGCTGCGGCGTCGTAGAGATCGACGACTGCCGCTCCGGTGAGTTCAGGTGCTTTCGTATCTTCGCCAGCAACGAATGTCGGAGCTGCGAGTGAGAACGAGGCACCTGCGGCGTCGGTCAGCGCGAAGGCACAGGTGTATGACGTGCCGTCGGCCAAGTTGGAAAGCGTGGCGGACAAGCGTACCGGGCGGTCACCCGTGACGACGACAGGGGCCGTGAGCGCGCCATTATTGCAGGAGAAAACGGCGGTTGATGGCGTGCGGTCGAGGCGCACGACGGAAGTCATGGACGTCGCCGTTGATTGGGTCACTTCCACGGCGGAAACGGCGCGGAGCGGGGAAACGGATGCGCTGCCGACGGTCGTGAAGGTACCGACGATTGAGAGGTTTACGAACGTGTTGCTGGCACTGCGCGCTTCGGCTTTCAGCTGCAGAGCACCGCTGATCCTCGGCGGGTACCACATGTACACTTTTTGAGAAGCGGGGACTGTGGCGATCGAGGTCCATGTCGCTCCGACGTCCGTCGAGTAGGAAAGGATGACGGAAGCCGCGGCGGGCATGTTGGTGTACCAGGCGATCGGCGTCGCTTCGCCAACGGTGAGGGCGGAACCGGAAACAGGGGAGGTGATCAAGAGAAGTTCGTCCGTGCTCGGGTTCGGCGTGTTGTCACTCGACGTTTGGAAGGTAAACGGGTTGGGATAGGTGTCGGTCACGAGCGCGTTGCCCGAGAGGTCTTTCACCGTCGCGCCGAAGGTTTCAACGGTGTTGCGCTGATAGACGTCGTGTTGCACGGTGACCGTGCGACCTTCGCCGATCCAAGCGTAGAACCAACCGCCAGGATTGCTCGAGGAGCTGATCACAAGCGTCTCGCGGTTGATCGGTTCGCTGAAGGTCAGCGTCACTTGCTCGGCACGCAGGAAATCGACAGCGCCCGGTTCCGGCGTGGAAGAGACAAGAACCGGCGGCGCTTGGTCGAGTTCCGTGGCGGCAGATGTTGCGTCGCCCGTGGCGATCGCGGAGAGTTCCGACGAACCGTCGCTGACGCCTGCGGAGACGCCGACGCGCGCGTAGGACACTTCGAAGTCGGTCGCGGACGTGTCGGTCATGAGGCGCGCGTCGCTTTCTTCCAGCACAACTTCGAGAACCGCCGGGTCCGAGGTCGATGCCATGAAGGCATCAGAAACCGCGACGGCCTGGCCCTTATACGTGACGTTGAAACCGGACATCCCGCGGACAGTCCAGTTGGTAAGAGACGGGTTCGCGAACGAGATGACGGCGCGATCGATTTTGCCGTTGCGATTGAAGTCGCGCAGCGCAATCGAAGCGACGTCGCCGGAAGCGGCCGAGACGGGCAAGACGGACGCCAGGAGACCCAGCGAGGCGGCTGCCAGAAGGAGACGGGGATGTTGCATAAATGGCAAGAATTTGATTGGATTTTACCACACAACGCCAGGACTTGAAATATTTAAGCCCAGTGCTATAGTATCCCCGTTCCGGTCCGTTCCGAGGTAGCTCAGCGGTAGAGCAGTAGACTGTTAATCTATTGGTCCTGGGTTCGAATCCCAGCCTCGGAGCCATGAGCAAGCGTGTGGGGCGACCCACGTGCTTGATCAAAGACCCATCACGAAAGTGGTGGGTTTTTGTCATTTTCATTGAATAACCTTCCGTGCTAAGGTGACGGCGACAAAAACCATATGGGATCAAAACACGGTCTAAAATTCAAAAAATTCGATCTCCACGTTCATACTCCTGCCTCGGAGGACTTCACCGACAACAAGGGTGCTACCACCCCAAAAATGCTTGTCGATGCCGCGCTCGGCAAAGGCCTTGCAGCGATCGCCGTCACCGATCACCAGACGGCGGAATGGGTGGATCGCATGAAGGAAGCGGCACGCGGGACCGAACTGGTCGTCTTCCCAGGGGTTGAGCTTTGCGCCACGGGCGGTGAGGGTGGTGTGCATTTGATTTTGTTGTTTGACGTTGATAAGGACACAAACCACATCAACCAGTTCCTGAATACGATAAAGCTTTATCAGAAAGACGGGAAAGTTCAGCCCGCCGTCGAATGCACCGTTGGGCAAATTGTCGACGCGCTAGAAGGCTACGACCCGACTGCCATCGTGACGATGGCCCACTGCCACTCCTCAAAAGGCGTCCTTGGGAGCATCCACGGCGAAACGAGGTCGTTGATTTTTAAGGCACCGAGGAAATGTCTGTTGGGCGCTGAGGCGAATGAGTCGAATTTTTTGGATGAGGAAAAGAAAAAGCAGCACAAGCGCGTTATCGACCTGCTCGATGGCACGGACCCAAATTTCTCACACCGGAAACTCGGGGTGTATCAAAGCTCAGATTCTCACTCGGTAGCTACCATTGGAGATTCGTACACGCATTTTAAAGCTGACACCCCAATCACCATCGAGGATCTTCGACAGGCACTTATCGATAGGGATACTCGGATCAGGCAGTCATTTGAGTATAAGGAGCAGCTTTATCCTAGGATTGAGCGGCTGAAAGTCACGGGCGGTTTTTTGGATGGGCAGGAGTTCTTTTTCCACGAAGGGCTGAACAACATCCTGGGACCCAAGGGCAGCGGCAAGTCACTCACGATCGAGTTCCTGCGTTTTGCCTTGAACCAAGAACCGAGCCAACAAGACCTGGCTGCCGATCACCGTTCTAAATTGGAAAAATGTCTCAAGGTTTACGGTTACGTAGAGGTTGATGTGGTGGATGAATCTGGGAAGAGATACACCATCAAAAGAACCTGGAACCCCAGTGAGAGTCACCCGATCGAGATTGTCGACGCTTCCGATGGTTCTAAAAAAGAATTTCCGATTGAGGAACTTTTTGCCGTACTGTTCTTGAGCCAGAACGAGGTTGTTAAAATCGCAGAAGATAGGTCCGGCGGAAATCAGAGGGAATTCATCGACAAATTTTTCGATTTTCGGCACCACCAGAGGGAGATTGAGCGGCTGACGGGCGATCTCACTGAGACGGATACTGTTTTCGCAGACGCGCTACGGTCCCACCTTTCCGCAACGAAGATCAAAAAACAAATTGCGGCGCACAAAGAGGAAATTGAAAAACTTGGTCGGCAGATCACGAACAGCGTCTTTGCTAGCTATTCCAAAAAAGAAAAAGTCGGTCTAGCTATTTCAGGACAGATCGTCTTTCTTGGCGAGCTTGAGAAGTCAACACAGCAGGCGCTTTCGCGGCTTGAAGGGATTGCTGCGCCGACGCCGAGCGACGCTGATACAGAAAATGATCCGGCCTTCAAGCGTTCTCAAGACATCACGACCGACGCCATCAAATCCCTGAAAGATAAATATCAGGAGGCACAGACCATGCTTGGTACGAGGCGTACTGCTCTTAAAAAGGAATACGATGACTGGCATGCACTGTTCGTCCCGGTGAAGGCGGAATACGACAAAACAGTGAAGGAGAGCGGTGGGGACCAGATCGCCTTGGATCAAAAACGAAACAAGCTGAACATCGCACTCTCGCTCCTTGAAAAGGAGCTCGCCAAATTTGAAACACGCGCTCAGCAAATGAAGACGACGGCTGCAAGGAGGGCAGATCTGATCTCTCTGATTGAAGCCGCACGGCTGAGTTACTTTGAAGACCGCCAGGGCCGGTGTGATTTCTTTTCGGGAAATTCTGCCGATGCCTTGCGCGTGTCGATGAAGGCGCGGGAAGATAAAAGCGATTTCAAAAATAATTTGCTGAAACTTAAAAAGGGGTCGTGGCTCAAAGATGAGGACATCGAGAAGATGACCGGCACTGCCGATCCTAAGGACTTTGTTGATGCCCTACTCAGATACGAGTGGTCCGGCCGGTCACAAAAAGAGACCCTATCAGATTTGGCTACAAAAACCGGCCTGACGATCGAGAATCTTGAAAAGCTTGCCGAGCACCTTCTTGAGGAACATACATACGAAACGCTGCTTTCTCTACTCTATACTTCCGCGCCGAAGGATGTCCCGGTCATCAATTACAGGGTCGGGGCTGAGTACAAGCCGCTGGAGGAGCTTTCTGTCGGGCAGAAGGCCACAGCCTTGTTGATTATTGCTCTCAGCGACGGCCGCTTCCCAATCATCATTGACCAACCCGAAGATTCGTTGGACTTGAAATCGATCTGGGAGGACATGTGTAAAAAACTTCGTGACACCAAGGAGCGGAGGCAATTCATTTTCACTACCCACAACTCCTCTGTTGCGGTCGCTTCTGATAGCGACCAATTCACGATCATGGAGGCCACGGCCAAGGCCGGACGTGTCGTAGTGACGGGCTCCATCAACCTCTCCGATGTCCGCGACGAGGTGATCACGTATCTGGAGGGCGGCAACGATACCTACGACCAAAAGAGGCAAAAGTATAATCGGTGATTTCTGCGATAGCGCTGATCAGTCAGGTCTTAGCAGTAATTTTTCCATCCTCAAGGATAAAGTTCGATTTCAGCTTGTCGAGCAGATCGCGCTTTTCCTCTCGCGTACCCTCCTTTAGTACGTGCCGGCCGTAGGCACGGACGTCGAACTTCCCGGCAGCGATCGTGAGCTGATCGACGATGGCGGCTCCGCCGATCATTATCGCCATTTTTTTCATTTTCTCAATCTCGGCACGCACCTTCTGCGACGCGGCGATCTTGTCGATCTCTACCTCATCGATCATTTTGCAAAGCTGGTCGGTCAGGTCCTCCTCGCGGATGTAGAGCTGCTTGCACCTCTTCATCCATCTCCCTTTGCAGCCGTAGTAGACGTAGCGGGCAACAGTATCGTTCTTGAGCCGCTTGAACTTCTCCTCGGCGCTGATGCCGCTCCCGCACTCGCCGCACTTCATAAGGCGCGTGAAGGCGAACTCCTTGGCTCCATAAGGCGCATGCGGTACGCCTTTCATCGTTTCCTGTACTTTGTCGAAGACGGCCTGTGTGACGATTGGCTCATACTTCCCCTGGAACCATTTTCCACTTCCGCACGGGAACTCAAACCGGCCCGTGTAATAGGGATTGCTCATCATGCGGTAGATCATGCTGAGCGTGATTTGCTTACCATTGCGGGTCCTGAAGCGTTTTTCGTCGTCAAACCACACTTTGAGATCTCTTCCGCTCCAACCTAATTCCGCCACCTTTTCGAAAGCCTCCTTGATGACTGGTCCTCGATCGGGGTCGAGGTAGACTCGCCGTTCGCCCTTGGGAGCGTACTTGTCATGCAGATAGCCTAGCGGCGACATATTCGGTCGGTAACCCATCTCCACCTTGGCGCGGAGGCCACGTTTTACGTTCACGCTCTTGTTGTCGTTCTCCAGCTTCGCCTGCGAGCAAAGGATCATAAGAAGGAACTTGTCGCCTGGAAGGTTCGTGAATCGCTGGCTTGGCGTCCTGATTTCGACAAGCTTGCCCCGGTCGATGAGGTCCACGAGTTGTCCCAGATCGCCGCCGTTACGACTTAAACGGTCCGGTGCCCATGTGAGGATTCCGTTACACGTACCCGCTCGGAGATCCTCAAGCATCGCGGCATACTCCGGTCGCTGGCCGGAGTCCTTGGCGGAATGACTCTCGTGCCGCTCCATGACGATCTCTAGTCCATCCCGTTCCGCGATTTGTCGCACCTCCTTGGCCTGTGCGTCGATGGACAGGGCCTGCCGTTCGTCCTGTTCGCTCGATTTTCGTGCGTACAGGCAGTACCGGACGGCCGCATCAGTGGTAGAGGGGTCCATAGGACCAATTTTGCCCTTACAGCCCTCAATAGGGGCCTTCAGGACATCAATGCCGCACCCTGACCGTAAAGCCTAGGCCGTCCTTAAAACGCTTCATACCACGGGTGGTCTCCCACACAAGAGGTATTTCGAATTGCGCTCAGGTTGTTGAGGTGTCCAGATGTCTCAAATAAATGATTATCGAAAAACCCTAGCCGAATGGCCAGGGTTCTCATCGGGAGTTTTTTGCTCTCACGAGCCGCTAACTACAATCTTGTCGCGTAGTCACTCACAATCTGTTCAAGCACTTGCACATTCGCAGTATTGCGAACCGTGATCTTGCTGGCAGCGTCGTATGATTCGAGAGGATATAGCGAAAAAACGTAAGCGCGATCACCGGAAAACAGGTAGTAGTCCAGCACCTTTCCAGAAGCTCCCGCTTCATGCTCGACTCTCAATGTCGGATGGCCGCTCAGAATGCCGCGCTCCTTCAGTGTATAGAGCGGATCATTTTCAGGAAATCGTGTAGCGATCCATTCTCCCATGGACTTGTCCAGCACCAGCTCCGCCATGGTGATTTGCTCGCCGTAGGCGAATCCTTCCGCAGCTCCAATATCAGGCAGATTCTCTTGGCGAGTGAAAATGATGCCTCCAGACTTTGTGTGATGCAAATACCATCCGGCAGGTACTTTCAACGCAATTTCTCCCGAAGGGGCATATTTCGTCTTCAAAAGTACGAGACCTACCGTCGCTGCAATCAACACAACCGCAACCAATCCGATGATTCTTACCTTCTTTGTTACCATATGTCCTTTATTATGACAGATTGTTCGCCTAATTAGCAATATGAGCTCGCTTGACGGCGCTGCCTCGATCGCACATGAGGGTGGGGCTGACTCATTCACTGTCCGAGTGGTCTACTCTGGACATGAGTCTCAAGTAACCGTGCCGGGCGCGGAAAGCTTGGAAGTCGTTGTGCAGTCGGAAATCGACCGTCTAGAATTCTTGTCCAGACAGTTCAGTCCCGATGACAGCATGGAAGCCCCCGTTCATCAGCAATTCCTGAACGACCTACAAGCTATCCGCGAAAGTGGAGCGCTTCAGGTGCGCTGGGTTCAATATCATGGCTACCCCATCGAGGGCAGCGTGCTCATGAACAACAGAGCGCCGCTCCAAGATGTGTCCACGGAAGACGAGCTCGGCTCTGTGAGTCAGGCACTCGTTACCGACTGGACTCAAGACGCGTGGTGGACTCCAGCAGGCGGAACATCCACCATCTACACGAGCGGCACGCTGCAGAAGTTCTGGCTCGACTCCTCGTCAAAGTCCATCATCAACAACTACAGCAGTGGGTTGGAGATGGATACTGTGGTACAGGGAGGTTCGTCCAATGCCACATGCAGCACGAACGGTGTAAGTTCGAACATGCCGGGCTACTATGCCGATACCGAGTTTTTGGACGGTGGCGGCAATACCAACTGTTCGGTAGGCACTGTCAATTCGAGCCAGCTTCAAACCTGGACGCTCTACTGGACGTGGCATCCATTCGGCAGTTTCAATACCAGCGCGAATCCGTACATCACTGTAATGTACCAGCCGAAGTCGTGGTGCTGGTGGGTTGTCAGCACGTCGCAGTGCGAGGACAACAAGCCATGGTGCATGTGCAACATGAGCCAGTACACGACAGAGTGGTTGATCAGTTACAACTACAACGATCGTCCGGGGCAAGAGACGAGCTGGACCAAGAACTAGCCTGTGTGCTAGTCCATCGACTCGGCGCGGCCGCATGTGTGGCCGCGCTCTTCTTTATTTATATGGTATCATAAACTCAAAACTAGACTTGATATGAAGCTCGATCAAAAAATTAATCCTCGCGCTTTACTCGCCGTTTTGGCAACAATCCTTGTCTGTGGTTTTGCATATCCATATGTGGTGAGCTGGCCACATGTAAAATCTGAGCGGGGCGCTTTTGAGAAGGCTCTACTCTACGACATTATGGATGACTGGAGGATTGTGCGGCCGTGTCTTCCCAGCGAATACCTCAACCCTTTGAAGGTCGCTGCACCTGCATGTCCAGCAGGTGAGGAACAAGCCGTGGTCGAAAGTATTTGTTGGTTTGGTGTACATGGCCCAAAAATGCGCATCTGCTATCAGGAGCAGGGTGGTGCAAGTCTTGGCACAGGAAAACCAATCGTGCTTCCGTAAAATCAAAGACCCATCACGAAAGTGGTGGGTCTTTGCTGTTTTGGTAGTATGCAACTGCACCCTATCGGTCTAAAGTACGCAAGCGAAAACGACCCTCATCGGGTCGTTTTCATTATTCCGCCACCATCTCCGGATGCCACGCGCGCAGTGGGTCGGGGATGCGGATGGCACCGATGGCGTGGGCGGCGGTGAGGACCGCGCGCATGCAGAAATATTCTGTGCGGAAGTCGGTCCCTTTGGTACCAGGTACCGGATACTTCGAGTGCCGATGGTTGACTCAAGGTATCAGAAAAGCTAGTCTTAACGAAAGATTTACAGTGCAATTCGATCCAATACCATAACTAATGACAAAACCATGAAGCGAGTGTATTTTTTACTCCTTATCGTGGTCTACAGCCTCGCATTGGTCGGGGTGACATCCTGGTTCTGGTTGGAGCGAGACAGGAAAGCTCAGACCGGATCCTCCTGCTTCGACAGTTGGTCTTGCCTGTCGCCGGATTACATGGCCAGGAATGGCGTCATGTCGGCGCACCTGAGCAAAGCTGACAAGGAGGCGATGCGTGAGTACATCCGTGAGTACTATGCAGCCAGCTACCGTGAGACGCTCCCCAAGGAATACGAAGCGAAATTGTCTGCTGCGAGCACCGCTGAGCAGAAAAAGAAATATGCCGCCATTCTCGAATCTCTGAAAAAGGGGATTGACGTGGACCCGGTCATCAGTGAGCCGAGAGCATACGAAGGCCTGGATCGTATCGTGGCCATGATCGCAAGCGTTTCGGCACACATCCCCGGCGAAGGAAATGTTGGATGGACCGGCGGCGTCGCCTTCTTCCGTCGCGAGGGTAATTCCTACAAATTCGTGAGAACCGAACCTGTTGGGGAAGACGTGAACACCTTAGAATCCATGCCAGTTGAGAGGTTCAAGAGGGATGAAGGAATTGCACAATAGTTCAGCCGAATAAGAAAAGAGGCATCTGTAATGGATGCCTCTGACGTGGCCGATTCTAGTACGTATATGTGGTCTTGAGCCTGAATCCCTGGAAGACCACTTGAGGTTTCTGTTGCCGGACGCCTCTGAGGGTTATGTCGCCACAGCGGTTTGTTGTGTGTGCGGCGAGCCAGACATCGTCGCCGTTTTGTCCGGTCGCGATGTAGGCATGGTCCCACGAGCCGTCCCCGGTCCAGTCCGCCAGGATCACATCTCCCGCATAGAATCGTGGGATAGTCGATAGACTTTGCGGAATGGACACCGCCCCGTTGGTTCTCCCGGAGTTGATCATGAAAGTGCGAAAGGCCGAGACATTGGCCCAGGAGTTGCTCCGGTTGTGGTCGCCGGCACTGAGGTAGTACCAGGATCCGCTGCACCACCAACACGTGCCGCCGACTGGCTGCCAGCCTCCGAACGCAAGGGCCTGGGACACGAAGTTCGTGCAGTCGTTGGGGTTGTAGGATTGGTAGTATGGATTGTACCCAGCCGTTACTAGCAAGGTCTGCTCGCCGGAAATTCCACAATAGCTTAGCGCATAAGTGACCGCCGAGCTTGGGGAGTAGCTTCCGGTCGTGACCGCTTGTACCGTAGTCCCGATGTCAGTGTCGCCATCGTCGTCAGACGTCGGGGCGTCCATGTCGGCAACACATGCCACCGATACCGATCCAATGAGCGCAAAAACCAAAAGAGCTTTTCCTAGTCGCATCTATCCTCTTCCTTCCGTGCAACGCCATCGACACCAAGTCGATGCGGAAGGAGGCTAGCATGCGGTTGGCGATGATGTCAAAGGTGCTAGAACTAATGTTTATAGACTAGTGGGAATCGCTACCTGTGAGCCATGAGCAGGCGTGTGGGGCGACCCACGTACCTGATGAGACGGCGAGGAATACCGCGTCCTGACTATGCCACCGTATACACCATAAGGTATTCAAGCTACGGGTTTTTGATTGTTGTAAATGAAAACGACCCTCATCGGGTCGTTTTCATTATTCCGCCACCATCTCCGGATGCCACGCGCGCAGTGGATCGGGGATGCGGATGGCACCGATGGCGTGGGCGGCGGTGAGGACCGCGCGCATGCAGAAATATTCTGTGCGGAAGTCGTGGGTGCCGGCCAGCCATTTCTCCGCTCTGGAACGGCGGACGATGTCTGATGGGCTGATCCATTCGAATTCATCGACTTCGCCGGGTTGTGGAGTGAGCGTGACGGTCGAAGGATCGATCATGACGACAAACTCGCGCACCCAGAGGCGGGCCGTTTCGATTTTGCTGGTGCGCCAGGCGAGTAGGGCTTCCGGCACCACGCGGATGCCGGATTCTTCCTCAAGTTCTTTTGCGGCGTTCATCAGGAACGATTCGCCCTCGGTGACATGGCCGCCAAGATGCGTGGACCAGACAGAAGGATAACGCTCTTTGAGTGACGAACGGCGGTGACAGAGCACTTCACCTTGCGGATTGAGAACGAAGACGTTGGTGGAACGGCACCAAGCGCTACAAGCGATGGCTTCGGCGCGCGGCATGTGCTCACCAGTGGGCTCGCCAGTCGTAAAATCGACGATCTGAAGTTTTTCCATAGTTCGAAACAAAAAACACGCTTCATAAGGCGTGTCCCATGCGGGACAAGCAGGCATTCCGCCGCTTGTCATAAGAATTCAGGCTCGTTCAGGGGTGACCCTCTGAACGCTACACATTCTTACGGCAAACCTAGGAAACAGCCGTGGAGGAAAACTATCATGAAAAAAAGGTGTCGTCAACGATCGTTGGTCCTCTTGGTACCAAGTACCGAATATAAACTGATTTTACGCTCATTACAGACTTGACATACTCGCGTATACTGGGGTAGTAACAGTAGTCACACCCATGTTCAAACAACTTTCCACAAAAACCCGTCTTGTCATTGTAGGTACCGCGCTTCTCGCGGTTGCGGTTTTTGCCGTCCTGTCCTTCATGGATCGCGGCAACAATGGAGCTCCGTACATTCCGAACTATCCCTACATGCCGCCTCAGCCAATCGGTCCCGGTATTAAACCTACTGAAACCGCCAAGGGGCCGTTCGCGTGTGGGGAGGAGCCTGCTAGCATTTCTGCCGAGCTAATTCCGGAAGGGTGGACTGCGGAGAATAATCAGTATCTCTGCCTTTCGATGCGGTATCCGGAGGGCTGGCAACTGGCTATGCCTCGGAATATCAAGATTCCTGATGGTATGCATATACCGATCTCATTGGGATTCCAACCGAAGGAATCAATGATGCTCTATCCGGCCAATATTTACCCGATCGCCACGAACTCGGTTATTCCAAAACTTGGTAAGGCACTTGAGGATGTGCGTACATCGAACACGAACATCGGTTCGAAAGACATGGAAGTCTATGAACTGGGCGGTAAAAAATACATCGATGAAAACGGGGCAGACATCGTGAGTCGCGAGTATGTTCTGTATGCACCGAGTGTAGACAAGGCGTACTACGTCGACGCGGCATACTTCCCGGAAGTGATGTTCGATGGCACTGATATCACTCCGTATCTGCTGGATATTCTCAAGGCATCTCGTGCCTACTAAGTCCGCATTAGGTTGATTCATCGCTGACACTGCTCATTCTATGAGCGGTGTGTGGGACGAACCAGCGTCTCAAGATGTTCCATCACAATTGGAACGTGATCGGCGACTGCTGGCGGGACGGAGGTGGTATTCGGCACTAGCGCTCTCTCGGAGCGCTTTTTCTTTTGTGCAGCTTTCTGTGCCTGTCCTTCTGGTGCTAGGTACCGTTAGAAGTATGGTATTAGTGGACCGTGGAATTCGCCCCAAAGAATAATCGGCGTAGTGCCTTAGAGGTGCGCGGTACATGGATATGCCAAACCCCACCTCGGATGAGAGTGGGGCGTTGAGAATGCAGAGTGGTCGTGGTCAGCCGGCGGGCTTGTTGGCCTCGCGCTCGAGCTGCTCGGCGCGCGCGCGGAGCTGCTGGGCCTCGGTGAGCTTGTTGGCCTTCTCCCTGGCCTCGCGGGCCGCGCGACTGACGTCGATGGGCTTGATGTGTCGCTCGGCGAAGTAGGCGCGGATCGGCGCGGCGATCTCCTGGAGCGTCTTGTGTGAGTGGTGCGCAGCGCTCATGAGATCGGCCTCGAGACCCTTGGCGTCGTAGGCCGCACGCGGGTTGTCCCAGCTCTGGGGCTTGTCGCCGCCGAGACGGTCCGCGATCAGCACGACCTCGGCCAGGAGCTCGAACATGTCGTTCTTGTCCTTGGTGTGCTTCGCGATCTCCTTGTTGAGGTCGTCGATTCGGGGTTGAAGGTCGATATCCTCGGCACCGAACATGGCTCAGGCTCCTCTCTCACATGACCGTGTGAGCGCGGGGTCACGCAAAAAAGCGAGACCTGATAGGTTACGCGTTTTTACCAGTTTTGTCAATCTACGAGAGGAGCAGTGTCTCAACTGTCTGTTTGGTGCCAGGCCCCCTGTTATTGACAGAAAGATATTTTCGTGTGATGTTTCTGGCGCGTTGATGCAGAAAGTGAGGAATACATGCATCCAACTCGTGCTCGAATTCGTCCGGAACCGAAGATCTGTGACCAGTGTACGCAAGACATGACGCCGCTCGAGCGGCGCGCGGATGGTGCACTTCATTGCCCGAACGAGAAGGTGTGTGGGTACCCTCCGTACTGGGGCCACATGAGCCAGGTCGTGTCCGTCGTGCTGCAGCCCGTGCGCTGCGCCGACGGGTTCATCGGCCTCCTTAGCGTCTTGCACAACGGGCGCACCGAAGGATGGGATCTTCCTGCGGGATTCAATCCGCAAGGGGAGTGTGCTCGTGACTGCGGCGCACGCGAGTGCGAAGAGGAGGCTACGCACCGACCGAAGGATCTGGCGGCGGCGATCCCTGTGGACTTCGAGACGGTGTACGAAGGTCACGGCGCTGTCTTCCATCTCTTCCCGATGGTGGACGAGTCGGATCTTCCGGTGTTCGTTCCCAACAACGAGAAGCAGGCCCGCTGTGTCAGCAGGGATTGGCGCGCTCTGCGCTTCTCTACGCACCAGCAGGCCGCTCGCGACTTCTTCGCGGGCCGTTTCAACAACTGGCCGGCTCGCGTTCCGCAACCCGCCTCGCTCTGAGCGCGGTTTTTTTATACAACTTTTCCTATTGACAAAACCTGATTTTTGAGATGAAATTCAACACTTGATGAATCGCGAAAAAGAGCTCTTCATCAAGAAAAAACTGACAGGAGGAAGAGGATGCAAGGACCGGAAGACGTCTTCAATCCCGCACACCGCTTCGTGGAAACAGAGCGCCTGCGCGCGGCCTACCTCACATACGAGTTGAGCCATAGTCCAGGTACTCCGAACTACGTGGCACTTCCAGACGGTCTGGAGCTGGGCATCGTGTCAACTGAGGATTACGTGATCGCGCGCGCGATCTCGTCGCTCCTGACGCGTTCGCTCGAAGTGGCACGTTGCGACAAGGGCGGTCATCTTCCGCCCGAAGTCGTGTTGCGCGTGCAGCAGGACATCATCTCGCCGAAGGGGGTGGCAGAGCTCTGGGGCGTCGCCGGACACCGATTCGTCTTGTCTCGCCCGCACGACGCGCACTCTCGCGAGATCATCGCGACGATCTTGGTTGGAAGGAGCAAGGACACCATCTTCTTCTTTACCGGGCGTTACAACAACCTGCGGTACTCGACGATCGCCCAGGACGTGGACTTCGATCAGCCCAACGCTGACGAGCCCTCGCAGAAGTGGTTCGACCGCTTCGCCTTCCCCGACATCAAGCGATTCAAGCCGGACAGGTATCACCACATCGCCAACTTCGTGGTGAGTCCGGATCTTCGCGGAGGCGGAATCGCAGGTCGGTTCCTTCGTGACATCGTCCGCTACTACAGCAGGGACGTTCTCGATGGCAACGATTATCCGATCCTGCACTCGCAGTATCTCCTGTGCGGACGCGGCCTCTGGCAGATCGGCGATCCTCCCTGGATGGTGCGGATGAAGAAGCTCGGCTTCTACCGCCGCTGGGGTGCGGAGAGTTTCTTCATCGAGCATCCATGGGCTCCGCTCCCGCCCGTCTTCATGGGAGGGCGGAAGATTGGAAACCTGGAGTACAACGGCATGTACGACATGCCCGATTGTTACAACAACGATCGGGTTTCGCATCCTTCCGACGAACACCTGTTCGAGCGCGTTCCCGAGGTCGTGCGCCTCGCGCGGGATCCTCGGGCTAAGCTCCAGTACTTTCAGGCCATGTTCGACTTCGTGTCCAACGCTAGAACTGGAGAACCGTCATGACCACTTGGATCCGTCGTGCGCACAGCGTCGCAACCCAGAAGGTGGAGGAATTCACCGGCGAGGGCGCCTATCACGGTTCGACCAGGCAGAAGGCACCGAACGCACCCAGACCTCAGGTCGATGCCGTTTCGGAGGCGATGCCTCTGACGCTCGAACGCTACGAGGAACGAGGTGCAACGATGATCGCGTCGTTCGACGCCTGCTTCCCGAACGATCTGCGCCTCGTGGAGCAGCTCGAAGTTCCTTCGCAAGAGTCCGTCCGCGACGACGGGGTAACGTTCTGCTGGTGTCCGTTCGAGGACGCTGTGGAGATCGCAGGTCCCGTGACGCGTGGCGTACTCAACGGTATGCGCGCGGGCCTCACGGGAGGCAAGCGGCATATCTACATCGACTCCAAGATCCAGTACTTCGAGGCTGGAGATCTGCCTGTCGACAGCAGTCTCTGGCACGTCGACGGTAGCATCGCTGTGCGCGATCATCGCGTGACGCGCTTCGGTGCCACCGTTCTGCATGACATGCGCGCCCGGTTCGAGCACGGTGATCCGCCGAAGTACATGGCGTATCAGTCGTCCGACCACTGCGCCACAAGCTTTCTTGATCAACCGCTCCGCCTGCGCATGCCGGAATTGATCCCGAACTTCAACGACTTCGACGCCGCCGTCCGCATCGCCGGAATTTCAGAGGTCGCGCATCCTGCTGGTGCCATCCTGGGCTACGACGGCCTCACGCTCCATCTCGCGACGCACGCAACCTCGAGCGGTTGGCGGCTCTGGATCCGTTGCACCGAAACGGACGTCGAGATCCATCCCAGCGCGTCCATCATCGAATGCTACGGGACGGTCTTCCGTCCGCGCCGCTAAGCATTCAGACCATGCAATGCTGACCTGAGACGAAACGTTTCAGGTCTTTTTATTTTCTTTGATTCCGGAAGTGCTGTTTGGTACCAGGTACCGAGGCGCAAATCTTAAAGGGATAACAAGCGCCTCCTCGGTCTGAGTGGTTCGATACCTAGATGTGCATAAAGTGCCTTGCCCAAGTCGTTTGGGTGATGCTATTAAAGATGCTTACCTAATTCGAAGCCAAGATCATGCAATCGTCGCTTATTCTCGCCGCCTCTGCGATCTTTCTTGCGGGGTACGTACTTATCACGCTTGAGCATCGGTATCACTTGCATAAAGCCATCACCGCTTCTGCCATCGGGGCTTCGTTGTGGATTCTGATCGCGCTGGTGGAAGGGGAGACCGGCACGCACGCACTTGAGCGGCACGGAGCAGAAATTTTCGGCATTATCTTTTTCTTGCTCGCCGCGATGACGCTGGTCGAGGTGCTGACGCACTATCGTTTCTTCGACTGGATCAGAACGAAGTTGTCTTCGTTGGGGTTGAATGATTTCAAGCAGCTCTGGGTGATCGGCTTCGTGACGTTTTTTCTTTCCGCCGTCATCGACAACCTGACGGCAGCACTCGTCATGATCAGTGTTGCCTCGCGTTTTTTCAGCCGGACGAATCTCCTTGTCGTCACGGCCGTGATCATCTCGGCCGCAAACGCCGGCGGCGCGTGGTCTCCGATCGGAGATGTGACAACAATCATGCTGTGGCTCGCTGGAAAATTCTCCACCCTTGAGCTCGTTCGCTGGGCCTTTTTGCCGTCCTTCGCGCTGTTCCTGACGACGACAGGGTTGCTTGCGCGGAACCTCGTTGGCGAATCATGTGTTGTGGAAGAGGAAGCCGTTCATCTCACACCCTCCGAAAAAGCTGTTATCGGCATGGCTCTCCTTTCATTCCCGATGCCATTGCTCGCGAGCCAGATCCACCTGCCTCCTTATATGGGGCTACTGTTCGGCCTTGGCTGCGTCGGTCTCATGATTTCGTTTTTCCATAACAAGGAACGCAAAGTCATAGCGATCGAGAACGCGGAGGAGAGCGAGGAATTGCCGGGAATTGTGGGATCCGCGGGGAGCGCGCATCTATCGAGTGATCTCGAAAAGAAACTTGCGCGCACCGACATTGCGAGCCTCATGTTTTTTGCCGGCATCCTTCTCGCTGTCGGCGCGCTCGAGCATCTCGGCATCTTGGAAACGATTTCACATTTCTTGCTCGGTGAAGACCCCACGATCGCCAGATACGTTGTTGGCAGCGGTTCACTCGGCATTCTCTCCGCTATCGTCGACAATATCCCGATCACGGCAGCGGCAATGGGTATCCTGACGACTTCCGATCCCGCCATCTGGACCTTGCTGGCGATTTGCGTCGGCACAGGCGGGTCACTGCTGATCATTGGCTCCGCTGCGGGTGTCGTGGCGATGGGGCGTGTGAAAGAGCTCACCTTCTTCCGCTATCTCCGTCTTGCAACGCTACCGAACGCCATCGGTTTCGTCGTTGCGCTTGTGATCTGGTCGTTGCAATACATCTTCTTTCATTAAACGCTGAGCGTGAGTTGATAGACAGTTCAGTACCTCTATAGAACCAAAATGAAACCCTCCGAACACACCGATGAACTTCTCCAGTGCTACGACGAGCAGGGGACTCCTACAGAAGCTCGACCGCGGTCAGAGGTAAAAATGGAGCCGCACCGATGGTGGCACGCGGCCGCCAGCGTATGGCTGGTGAACGCGCAAGGCCAAATCATGTGTTCGAAGCGCGCGCCGGGTCTTTTCGGTAATTCCGGAAAATGGCAATCGTATTTCGGCGGCCATGTCTCGGGTGGTTCTACCGCGTTAGAGACGGTGCGGCGCGAGCTTGAAGAAGAGACAGGGATCGTCAAACCAGCAGACGATTTTTTCCTCGTTCAGGAAAAGAAAAACGAGGAGGTCAAAATGCATCTCGCATATTATGCGACGCGCTTTGACGGACAGCCCTCTGATCTACGTTTTACCGACGGCGAAATCACCGAGGCAAAATGGATGGATATGGATGAGTACTGGTCGCAAAAAGAGAAACACCCCGATGCGTGGTGCAATCGCTGTACGCTCGAGCAACAAGCGATCATTCGCCAGTGGCTCGAGTCGACACGCTGAACGCGCTCGCAAATTTGTGACTCGGAGTGATCTGCTCTATCCTTTTGGTATAACGAAACTGATCTCCAACATGACGCTCAAGTCGAAATTGATCGCGCTGGCCGTTCTTGGCGTTGCCGTGGCTGGCGGTGCGTATCTCTACATCACCCGCCCTGTTGCTGCGCCTAGCACACCCGCCGCGAATCTTCAGACGGAACCGGAAGCTCCGGTTGCGGCAAACTTTGTCCGTTATCGTATCGACCCGTCTTCCTCGCGCGCGATCTTCAGGCTCGATGAAGTACTGCGCGGCGAACCAAAAACCGTCGTTGGAGAAACGAACCAGGTCACGGGAGATATTTTGCTCGACGTGACGACGCCTTCGAATTCGCGCGTTGAAGAAGTGCGCGTGAACGCCCGCACGCTCCAAACAGACAGCAGTGCTCGTGACGGAGCGATCAGCCGCTTGATTCTTCGTTCTGAGCAGCCGGAAAATGAATTCATCGTCTTCAAGCCGACGGCCTTTGAAGGATTGCCAGAGCGGATCGCTTCCGACAGCGCCTTCGGTTTCCGCGTCACGGGTGATCTCACAATCGCGGGGATTACGAAGTCCGTAACTTTCCAGGGGTCAGCAACCATCGATGAAACAGGTCGCTTGGTTGGCACGGCCGCCACGACCGTGAAGCGCGCTGACTTCAACCTCGTAATCCCAAGCGTGCCATTCGTTGCCAACGTGCAAGAAGAGGTCAATCTGCAACTGCAGTTTGCGGCCGTTAAACTTCCGTAATAAAGAATAGGGCACTCGAACAAGTTCCCAAAAATGGCCGTCATACGCACGGTCGTTTTTGTTTGGAACGTGCTACTATACGAGCATAACCACATTTGCTATGGCCTATACGGCCTTATTTTCGCCCGGGCAGATAGGCACGCTCAAGGCGAAAAATCGTTTGGTGATGCCGTCCATGGTGCTCAACTACGCTGACGGTGATGGCAAGGTGACGAAGCGGTACGTCGACCACATCGAACGCGTGGCACGTGGGGGTGTCGGCACGATCGTGCTTGAGGCGAGTTACATCCGCCAAGATGGCAAGGGGTTCTTGAACGAGCTCGGTGTGCATGATGACGCCTGCATTCCAGGTTTGAAAAAATTGGTCGCGGTCGCGCACGCGCACGGTGCCGTGATTGGCATTCAGCTCTACCACGCCGGACGGCAAACGTCGTCGAAGACGAGTGGTACGCAGCCTGTTGCGCCTTCACCGTTGCCCGACCCGACCGTCAACGAGCTGCCGCGCGAACTGGCACTCGCGGAGATTCCGGCGCTCGTTGAGGCCTATGGAAAAGCGGCCGCACGCGCAAAAGCCGCCGGCATGGATTTCGTGGAACTGCACGGCGCGCACGGATATTTGATCACGCAATTTTTGTCACCGTTTAGCAATCGTCGCACCGATGCCTACGGCGGCACTCCGCAGAAACGCCTGCGCTTCGCGCTCGAGGTGTACGAAGCTGTGCGCAAAGCCGTTGGCGCGAACTTTCCGGTAACAATCCGTCTTTCAGGCGAGGAGATGGTTGAGGGTGGGCTGACGTTGCTCGACACGATCGAGATCAGCAAGCGTTTAGAGAGCGCCGGCGTCGATGCTATTCATGTCTCCGCGGGGAACTATGCGTCGTACGCGCGCGGCTACATGATTCCTCCGATGGCCATGCCGGACGGTACGCTCGCGTACCTGGCGAGTGCGGTCAAAGGCGCCGTGAAAATTCCTGTCATCACGGTCGCAAAAATTCGCGACCCTAAACTTGCGGAGAAAATTCTCAAGAACGGTGAAGCGGATTTTGTGGCCGTCGGGCGCACGCTTCTGGCTGACCCGGAATGGCCCAATAAAGTGAAAGGGGGGAGGCTCGATGAGATCAATCCTTGCATCGCTTGCAACCAAGGCTGCATTAGCCGCTTGTTCGCGCAGCAAGATGTGTGGTGCACGGTGAATCCCGAAACGGGCCGCGAAGGCGACTTCGCCAAGCCGGCGAAGAGCAAAAAAACCGTCGTGATTGTCGGTGGCGGTCCGGCCGGCCTTTCGGCGGCAAAGACAGCAGCCGCACGCGGACATCGCGTCGTGCTGTATGAGAAGCGGGCGAAACTCGGAGGTCAGTTGTTTGCCGCCGAGGCCGCGCCGCATCGTCAGGGCTGGAAAGAACTGCGGCACGCCCTTGTGCGCGACGTGAAGAGATTGGGTGTTGAAATCAATCTCGGCGTCGAATTTTCTCCGGCGCTGCTCGGCACCGACAAACCCGATGCCATTATTTTGGCAATGGGTTCGACAGCAACGAAACCAAAAATCCCCGGTATTGGGCGTACGAACGTAGTCAGTTCGCGCGATCTTCTTGAAGGAACGGTGAAGGCGAAAGGGGGAGTTGTCGTCGTTGGCGGTGGCTGCGCGGGTGCCCAGACAGCAGAGTACTTGGCGCAGAAAGGCTATGACGTAAAAATCATCGAAGCGACAGGAGCGATTGCCACCGACGCACCTATCGATGATCGTTTCCTTCTTTTGGGACGATTGAATCGCCTGAAGGTGAAGATCCATGCCGACACGGCACTCATGAGCATCGGGCCGAATTCGGTGACGGTCGAGAGCCCTTCCGGCTCAAAAACGATGCCTGCGGATACGGTCGTGCTGTGTCTTGGTTCGTTTCCGAACGACGGCATCACAGCAGAGTTAAAAACACTGGTCAAAGAAGTTCTTGTGGTCGGCGATGCTGTGTCTGCGCGGCGCGTGACGGACGCCGTCGCGGAAGGCGCTTTGGCCGCTCTTGCTCTCTAATCTTTTTGTATGAAGCCTGTCTATCTCAAGTGGTCGTTCGCGCTCTCTCTCGGTGGAACGCTTTTTGCCGGGTATTTGAGCTTCTACAAGCTCTTTGCGAAAAGCTGCGCTTTCAATGAGCCGTGCCCGACGTTTCTTGGGCAACCATCCTGCTGGTACGGACTCGCGATGTTTAGCTTGATGCTCATCGCTTCTCTCCTGGGCCTGTTCGGTCCGTTTACACCAAAAATGATCGCACGTTTCAACGCGACGATCTCGCTTCTCGGCATTTTCTTCGCTGGATATTTTACCTGGACGGAAGTGGTCGCTTGGATCGCCGGAAACGTTTCGTCATATCAGCTTGGCTTGCCAACATGCGCCTACGGTTTGATTTTTTACGTCACAATCTTCGTGCTTTCGGTGCGAAGCGGCAAAGACGTCAACGCCATGGCTTGATTTTAAGTGTCACGTGCTATGCAAAAGATCACCCCGTTTCTCTGGTTCGACAAGGAAGCCGGAGAAGCCGCTCGTTTTTACGTCTCGGTATTCAAAGACGCCAAGATCACGAGTGAGACGAAGATGGAAAACACGCCGTCTGGCACGGTCGAGGTTATTGGTGTCGAGCTCATGGGACAACAGTTCACGTTGATGAGCGCCGGCCCACTCTTCAAATTTACCGAAGCAATCTCGTTCGTCATCGATTGCGAGACGCAAGAAGAGGTCGATTATTACTGGGAGAAACTTTCTGCCGTACCGGAATCAGAACAGTGCGGTTGGGTGAAAGACAAGTATGGACTTTCCTGGCAGATCGTGCCGACGATCATGAACACGCTTCTCAGCGATCCCGATAAAGAGAAGGCAAATCGCGTCACGCAGGCGATGCTCAAGATGAAGAAGCTCGACATCCAAGCGCTGAAAAACGCTGCTGCGTAGCCGCGCACGGAAGCGCAAAAGGGCCGACACCGTACGTGTTGGCTTTTTCGTATATCACCTTCACACGCTATTTGGTACACTGTTTTACATGACAAGATTGCATCGATCCGAGGAGACCAAGGCGTCCAGGCTTCTTCGCCTAGCTTCACGGGCCTCTATGCACCTACGACTGGCCGTCATTCTCGGCTTGTTGGTAGCGGGCGCTGCACTCAGCGCTTTTTTTTCTGTCCGCCCGACATTCGGGGCGCTCAGCACATGGACGCAGACGGATTGGTCAGGCGGCACTGACAGCGGCACGGGAGCGGTGCATCCGACCGATCAAACGGGCTGGGATGGGTATACGAGCGTGAGTGGCGTATCGGGCACCGACTCGCCGGGGAATGTGGCGCTCGCAACTGCGAACTTCGCCGCAACGGATGACGGCGTCCTCACGACCACTGGCTCCGCTGCCGGCGGCGGATTCGGTAATGGTACGGTGGCCGGTACGGTCGCCTCTGAAAGCGGTGCTGCAGCAAGCGTGCGGCTCGCCATAGGCTCGACGACGACGGCGAACACCTTTGACACGGCGATGCCCCCCGTTCCCAATACGACCTCGAGCGCCGTCGTGATAAGAAATGGGGCTGATGACGAAATCTACGCGCTTCCAGCTGGCACCGCCGGTTTCCAAAAATACTCCTTCTCCGCCAATACCTGGACGTCCCTCGCCGCCGCCCCCGTCTCGCTCGGCGGCAGCCGCGTCGTCATCCGTAACGGGGCGGATGACGACATCTACGTGCTCCAAGGCAGCAGTACAGGTTTCTACCGCTACTCTATCTCCACCAATACCTGGACGACGCTTACTGTCGTGCCGGGCACGATCGCTGTCGGGGCCTCGATGGTCCGCTACGGCGCGAGCGACGATATCTACGTGCTTCGGGGCAACAGTACCGGTTTCTACCGCTACTCCATCTCCGGCAACTCCTGGACCGCATTGACCGTCGTCCCCGCCACGGTCGCTTCGGGCGGCACGATGTTCCGCAACGGCGCGGACAACGACATCTATGTGCTCTCTGGCGGCACCGGTTTCTACCGCTACTCCATCTCCGGCAATTCCTGGACGACGCTCACGGGCGTTCCTGCCGGAGTCGGCACCGGACGCTCGTTGTTGCGAAATGGCGGAGACAACGAAATCTACGTGCTTCCAGGGAACGGCGGCACCGGTTTCTACCGCTACTCCATCTCCGGCAACTCTTGGACCACATTGACTGCCGTTCCCACCGCAGTCGCTTCGGGCGGTGCCATGATCCGCAACGGCGCGGACAATGAGATCTATGTACTCTCCGGCGGCACCGGTTTCTACCGCTACTCCATCTCCGGCAACTCCTGGACGACGCTAGCCGTGACCCCCGTCAGCGCTTCCGTCAGCGCTAGCTTGATACGGAACGGCGCCGACAATGCTATCTACATGTTCCCCGCGAACGGTGGTGGTTTCAACCAGTACTCCATCTCCGGCAATTCCTGGATCGGATCTTCCGTTAGTAACGTGACGGCTGTCCCAGGTGCGATTTCCGCTGGCGCCTCCATGATCCGCAACGGCGCGGATGACGACATCTATGTGCTTCAGGGCAACAGCACGGCTAATTTTTACAGGCATTCCATCTCCAGTAACTCCTGGACGACGCTCGCGCCTCTCCCCGCGACCATGTTCGGCGGCGTCATGATCCGCAACGGCGCGGATGACGACATCTATGTGCTCCTGGGTAGCAACTCGACCAGCCTCTACCGCTACTCCATCTCCGGCAATTCCTGGACGACGCTTACGTCCGTACCCGCTACGGTCGGTAATGGCGGCACGATGATCCGCAACGGCGCGGATGACGACATCTACGTGCTTCGAGGTGGGAGTAGCACGAGCTTCTACCGTTACTCCATCTCTGGTAACTCCTGGACGACGCTAACGGTCGTGCCTGCCACTGTCACGACCGGCGCCTCCATGATCCGCAACGGCGCGGATGATGACATCTACGTGCTTCGCGGTACGAGCACCGGTTTCTACCGTTACTCCATCTCTGGTAACTCCTGGACGACGCTAACGGTGGCACCTGCTGCAACGGGTGCGGCCGCCAAGATGATTCGCGACGGCGCCAGTGACGACATCTACGTGCTCCGAGGTACCAACACCAGCTTCTATCGCTACTCCATCTTGGGAAATTCCTGGACGACGCTGACGGTCGTGCCCGGCTCGGTCTCCACGGGCGGCACCATGATCCGCAACGGCGCGGATGACGACATCTACGTGCTTCGGGGTGGTACGGCGACCAGCCTCTACCGCTACTCCGTCTTGGGAAATTCCTGGACGACTCTTGAAGCCGTCCCAGGGCCTGTCTCTACGGGCGCCTCCATGATCCGCAACGGCGCGGACAATGAGATCTACATCCTCCAAGGCAACAGCTCCACCAATCTTTGGCGCTACGTCATCAACGAGGTGGTGTATGACGCCTCCGGCACGTTTACTTCCGCCGTCATCGACACAGCCGGCGTCACTGCCTTCGGCAATCTCTCTTGGTCTGCCGGTCTTCCTGCTGGCACAACGCTGACGTTCGCGACGCGCACGGGTGCCACCGCCGTACCGGATGGAAGCTGGTCGGCCTGGAGCGCCGAACTTTCTAACTCCGCCGGCAGCGCGATCGTTTCGCCCACAGCGCGTTACGTGCAGTATCGCGGTACGTTCGGTACGTCCGATACCGCGAAAACGGCGGCGCTTAACAGTCTTTCAATCGGCTACGTCGCATATCCGACATCTGGCAACATCGTGTCGTCTTCTTTCAACTCGGCCAATGCTGGGACATCGATCAGCGGACTTTCGTGGGTAGAGGATGCTGTGCTGCCCTCCGGTACGTCGGTAACCGTTTCGCTTCGCACCGCTTCGTCTGCCGAAGGGCTTTCTGGTTCGTGGGAAGATTTTACGAATGCCACGGCAGGGTGCACCAAAACAACCGACACGGTTACGTGCGTGTCCGGGTCGATTCCAGCCACGCTCACGGCTGGTGGCGATGACCAATATCTGCAATATAAGGTATCTCTCGGTACGGCAAGTACCGCAACGACACCGACGGTCAGCAACGTGATCGTCTCGTATAGTTCAGCGGACGCGTCTTCTGGCGGCAATGTGCACACGGGTACGATTGCGGTCGTTAAGTGGGTCGTGAACGACAGCGGCGGCACAAAAAACGCTGCGGACTTCCCCTTGTTTGTAAATGGAGTCCCGGTCGTTTCTGGTGTAAGTCATGATTTTCCCGCTCCGGCCGGCGTCTATGTGGTGACGGAAACGGTTGATCCTGGGTACGTGCAAAGCTTTTCCGGCGACTGCGATGCCAGCGGACGCCTGAATCTCGGTCCTGGTGATGTGCGTACGTGCATCATCACGAACGATGATATCGGCTCGCCTGTGACGCCATCGACCGAAAGCCCGATGATCCAGGTATCGAAGACACCAGACGTGACGTCGCTTCCCGCAGGTGGGGGAGCGGTGACGTACGTAAGCAACGTCACGAATCGGGGAAGCGTCGCCATCCGCAACGTCCGCGTCTCGGATGACGCGTGCGCTCCTACGGCGTATGTTTCAGGCGACGCGAACAATGACACAGCGCTCGACCTTTCGGAGACATGGGTTTATGTCTGTCAGAAGTTCATAACGAGAACGACGGTGAATACGGTCGTGGCAAGCGGTGACGCAAACAGCCAGACGACGAGTGCGTATGCGCTTGCAACCGTCACGGTGTCGGGATCTTCAACTTCATACTCGGTATCGGAATCGCTCGCGTCCGCGTCAACGATTTCGGCTGACAAGAGTTTGAATGCTGCGCAGGGCGCCGTCGCCTGCTCTCCGGGTTCGCTTCTAAAAATGGAGAGCGACGGCAATCCCGCCACGCAAATTGATTCCGCTGTCTACTATTGTGGGATTGACGGCCGACGCTTTCTGTTTCCGAACCTGGGAACCTATACCAGTTGGTACAAGGATTTTTCAGGCGTGCGCGTCGTGAGTTCTGAGGCACTAGCTGCGATACCGCTTGGCGACGTGGTCACCTATCGGCCTGGAAGCCGCATGCTGAAAATAGAGACCGATGCAAGATCTTATGCGATCGCAAAAGGGGGAGTGTTGCGCTGGGTCATGAACGAAGCCGTGGCGCGGGCGCTCTACGGTGGCGGCTGGAATCGTCTGATTTCGGATATCCCTGTAACGCTCTTTCTTGGCTACGTCATCAGCGAACCGATCGCATTGACCGACGTGGTTCCTGGCATGCCGGGTTGTACGAGCAGTATGGCAATAACCGCAGCGCTTGGGGTGGGAAGCACCAGCGTGCAGGTGCGTTCTCTGCAGGAGTTGTTGCAGTGTCTAGGCTATTTTCCAGGCGACCGCGTTCCAACCAACTATTTTGGAGCAATAACGGAGCAGGCCTTAAAAGCATTCCAGGCGGAGAGCGGCATCGCTTCATCCGGCACCGTCGATGCGCTGACACGCGAAGCGCTGAAGGCTTACGCGCGACGCTAGAAAATCAGCATCTTCCGAGATGCCCTAGAGAACCTTGATTTAAGGCTGTAAGGTGCCCTTTCGCCCAAACCCTTGACTTTTTCGGAGTTTTCGCGTATACTCCTGGTTCCTATGTACAACTCTCATCGCGACAACAAATCAGGCGGGTTCGGAGGCGGAAGGAAGTTCGGAGGCGGTCAGTCGTGGAACAGGGGTTCCGACGATCGTGGTTTCGCGAAACCGGAGATGCATAACGCGACCTGCGCAGAATGCGGCAACGCATGCCAGGTTCCGTTCAAGCCCAACGGTCGCAAACCGATCTACTGCAGCAATTGCTTCAAGAAAGAAGACAAGGGCGGCGGAGATATGCGTTTTGAACAGCGTCCGGCAAGTGGCGGCTTTAACGCCCCGGAAAAGCGCATGTTCCAAACGGAGTGCGACAAGTGCGGCGACGCGTGCGAGGTTCCGTTCCGCCCGACCGGCGAACGACCCGTATACTGCCGTGGCTGCTTCGGCAAGGATGGCACCCAGGACCGCAAGAGCGCGTCCGTGCCGTCGGCTCGCCCGCAAGGCGAGAACTACGCCGAACAGTTCAAGGCTCTTAACGCCAAGCTCGACATGATCCTCAAGGCTCTCAATCCGGGAACGACCATCAAGGTCGCGAAGGAAGAGGTCGCCGTGAAGGAAGTCGTCGCGCCGAAGGTTGAAGCGCCGAAAGCCCCTTCCAAAAAGAAGGCTGTGGCGAAAAAGAAGAAGTAACGAAACACGGCCGCCACAAGCGGCCGTTTTCGATTTGCTTTTTTCTCGAATCCGTTATAGCTTGTAATTCTCGCTTTCTTTTAGATATGACCTTAATTAATGAATTTCATATGCCTAACGCATTGAAAAAAACTCTGACGATGGGCGTTGTCCTCTCGACCATTCTTTGGTCCGTGATGGCTACTGTCCTCGTTGCCCCTTTGAAGGCCTCTGCCGCCGGCTGCACGAGCGGTAGTCTCATCAAGGGTTCTCTCTCCGCTGTCTACTACTGCGGAGCCGACATGAAGCGCTACGTCTTCACAAACGACAAAGCGTACTTCACGTGGTACACGAACTTCTCCGGCGTCACGACGATCTCCGACGCCGACCTCGCTTCCATCCAGATCGGTGGCAACGTCACCTATCGCCCGGGTGTGAAGATGCTCAAGATCCAGTCCGACCCGAAGGTCTACGCCATCGCTAAGGGCGGTGTTCTCCGCGCTATTGGTTCCGAAGCTGTCGCCTCCTGCCTCTATGGTTCCACTTGGAACAAGCAGATCGACGACATCTCCGACGCGTTCTTCACCAACTACACGGTTGGTAACGCGATCAATGCTTGCGGCGACTTCGATAAGAACGCCGAAATGAGCGGCTCCCAGACGATCAACCAGGACAAGAACCTGAGCTCCGCTCCGGGGTCTCTCTCTGGCGTCTCTGTCAGCCTCGCTTCCGACTCTCCGTCTTCGGCCACTGTGCCGAAGGATGCGACGGGCGTGAACTTCGTCAAGTTCAACGTCTCGAACGGTTCCGGTTCGTCGGTCGTTGTCGACTCCGTCGTCCTCCATCGTATGGGCGCCGGTGCTTCGACGGACTTCTCGAACGTCTACTTGTATGAAGGCAACACCCGTCTGACTACGGGCCGTTCCGTCAACAGCTCGTCGAACGATGTCACTTTCAACAGCCTCGCGCTCTCCCTCTCCGCCGGCCAGACCCGCACTTTGTGGGCCGCCGCGACGATGTCGAGCTCGGCAGGTGCAGGTAACGTCAACGCCTTCCAGGTGACTTCCGTCATGAGCGGCACCTCGAACGCTTCCGGTCTCCCGGTCTCTGGCAACAACATGACGATGGCTTCGGCCACTGTCGGTGCAATTGAGATATCGAGGACTGGTTCTCTCACCAACCCGAAGGTTGGTCAGCAGAACGTCAAGCTCGCCGAGTTCCAGCTCTCCGCTGGCGCCACGGAAGACTTGGACATTAAGCGCATCACGCTCTTCCAGAGCGGCAACGTCTCTCGCTCGGCTTTGACCAACCTCAAGCTGAAAGCGGCAGGTAACGAAGTCGCTTCGGCCGCCGGTCTCGACGACCGCGACCGCATGACTTTCGTCCTCACGGGCAACACCCTCCTCGAAAAGGGCAACACCCGCACGTACGAAGTCTGGGGTAACGTCGGCGGCTCTACGCGCGCCAACGACACCATCAAGATCTACACAGAAGAAGGTGCGGATGTTTTGGCTGTTGGCCGCACGTTCGGCTACGGCGCCGCTGTTACACGGGATGGATACAGCAACTTGGTCGCTGACGGTACGGACGCCTCCTGGACCACCATCGAAGGCGGTCAGATCACGATCACCTTCAACGGCCCGGCCGCGACCGACATTGCGACCAACGGCAAGGACAAGGAAGTCTTGAACTTCACCCTCGCCTCGCAGTCCAACGTCGAAGTTCGCAACTTGCGCCTTGCAATTACGGCGAACGATATCAACGATGTCGGCGGTCTTTACCAGGATGTCGCTGATATTGCCAACTACACCGACATCAAAGTGATCGACACGGCAACCTCCGCCGTCGTTGCCGGCCCGAAAGATGTCTCGCTGCTCCCAGCAAGCGACACGACGCAAGCTCTTGTGTATACGGACGTTTTTACGCTTGCTGCTGGCCAGGCCCGCACCTTCAAGGTGACGCTCGATGTTGCCAACAACTCCATCCTTAATGGTGACACGGTCCGCGTCGACCTCACGGCCTTCGGCGCTTCCGACATCCGCAACCTCGACAACTCGACCTACGTCGCGACGTCGACCATCGTCCCGTCCTCGACCATCACTGGTAACGCCATGACGGTCCGCTCCGCGTCGCTCACGGTTTCGGCCGCTTCGACGCCGGTTGCGCAGACCTTCATCCAGGGTTCCCAGAACGTCTCGCTCGCCGGTATCAACCTCAAGGCTGGCCAGGGCTCTGACGTGAAGGTCACTGCGATGACTGTCCAGATGCGTGTCGACGCGAACAGCGACGGTGATATCTACGATGGCTGCGAAGACGGCACTGAATCGGGTTCCGCAGACAAGTTCTCGACCGACATCCTTCTCACCGCCAAGCTCATGAACGGAACCACCCAGGTGGGTGACATCAAGAGCCCGACGACTTCGATTGCTGGCTGCCCCACCAACAGCGGCGGTCTCCTCCAGTTCTCGAACATGAACTTGACAATCCTGGCCGGTCAGACGATCACGCTGGACGTTGTCGGTACTCTTTCCGGTTCGATCGCGAACCTGAACGACATCATTGCTTTCGCCTTTAGCAGCTCGGATACCACCGCACAGGATATGGAAGGGAACTCCCTCACGGTATCGGGCGGAGACGTTTCGCCGCGCATGACCATCTCGTCGAGCGGCGCCATGACCTACGCGCTCGCGCCGGATGACGTTGAATCGGAAGCCGGTTTGGTGATTGGCGGAACGACCGCCGTCCTCGCCAAGTACCGCTTCACGGCTCAGACCGAAGACCTCAAGCTCACGAAAGTGCGCATGGACATGGTGCAGTCTGGTTCCGAAGCGGCCCTTCAAAGCATGAGCTTGTATGAAGGCTCAACGTTGATCGCTGGCCCAGTCTCGGTGTCTTCGAGTGGTACTGCTGACTTCTCGAGCTTCGCCCTCGTCGTCCCCAAAGACTCCTCCAAGGTCCTCACCGTGAAAGCTCAGTTGAGCTCGGTTGGTCCGTCCGGAACGGTCTCTGGTGCGAACCTGGCCGTCATCCTGTGCGACGGTTCTGGTGCTGGTGATTGCACCGGTGACACTGGTACCTACGAAGTCCGCGGTACGTCTGCCGGATCGAGCACGCTCGATACGACCGGTGACAGCGGCGATATTACGGCTCGCACGAAGATTCTGCGCAAGACCAAGCCGACGTTCATCAACGCTTCGTTGCCGACCTCGACCTTGTCGAACGGATCGCAGGTCATCTCGCACTTCACGATCACGGCTGATGCTGCACAGCAGGTCTCGTTCAAGAAGCTGACTTTCAGTCTCAGCTTGAACGACGCTGGTGGTACCGATATGTCGGCCACTACGACAGTTTCCGACTCGATGATTCGCGAAGTCGGCCAGGGCTCGAACATTGCCGGCGTCTCTGACATCGGCAGCTGCGTTGCGGTCACGTCTGCGACCTGCACCCTCCGCGTCACCTTCACCGACGAACAGACGATCGCCGCTGGCGCTTCGAAGTCGTATGAAGTACTCGTGACGGTTGCTGGCGCCGATACGTCTGGCGAATCCATCAGCACTTCGCTGCTTGGCGACACAACGCTGATCACTGGTGAACTTGATCGCGGAGTGCCCTTCACCTTCCCCAACACGGCCTATCTCTCTATCGATGACCTCGATGGAAGTGGTGAGATCGAACACAACTTCATCTGGTCCGACAACAGCTCGATTCCGCACTCCGATACGGTTGATACGGATATGTCTGCTGACGGTGCTGGTTCGAACGACTGGATGAATGGTCGCTACGTCAAGATCCTCCCATCGGATACGCAGACGATGACCCGCTCGTAAGAGCTCGTCTCGACTGGGTTCCTAAAGGGTGCTGAACGAAGAAACCCCTCCATACGGAGGGGTTTCTTGTTGATTGACAATCTCGAGAGAACGCGATGGACTACCAATAGGAGGTACCCATGGACTTTCGTGAAGCCTTTCGAGGCCACCACAAGGTGTTTCTCGCTGTCGTGCACGTCGAGAACGAAGCGCAAACACTTCGAAACGTCGCGCACGCGCGCGACAACGGTGCGCACGGCGTGTTTCTCATCAACCACAACATCGACGTGCTTGGGCTACTCGCCGTCTATCGGCGGGCGCGCATCGCACATCTGGATTGGTGGCTTGGTGTGAACGCGCTCGATCTTGCGCCAATGGAGACGCTCCGCCACGTGCCTTCGGACGTGTCCGGGCTCTGGTTCGATCGAGGAGGCATCGATCTCTCGAGCGATGACCCCACGCGCGAAGCTCGCGCGATCGTGCGGGCGCATGACCGCAACTCCTCGTGGCGCGGCGTGCACTTCGGAGGCGTGGCCTTCAAGTATCAGCCGCAAGCGGGGGATCCGGCGTTGGAGGCGTGCATGGCCGTGCCCTACATGGACGTGCTGACGACCAGCGGTGAGGCGACCGGGCAGCCACCTTCAATCGCTAAGATCGAGGCGATGCGCGGCGCAATCGGGGACAAGCCGCTCGCGATTGCGAGTGGTATGACTCCCGAGAACGTGGACGTGTACCTCGACTACGTCGACTGCGTTCTCGTGGCGACGGGCGTCAGCTTCTCGCACACAGAACTCGATCCGGTGCGCGTGCGCGCGCTCTCGGACATCGTACGCGCCCGCTAGTGGGCGCTTTTTTTTGTAGCTACGCAAGGAGACTCCGTCGCCTGGACGCGACGCTCGGCGGCGAGTATCATAAGCGAGCTGCAAGATGATTCATCACTACATTTACATGCCTTCTATTACATTGTACGGACCGCGCGGCGGCTCCTCATTCCGCCCGCACTGGATGCTCGCTGAACTCGGCCTTTCCTACGAAGCGAAGGAAGTCGATATGTCCAAGGGTGAACACAAGTCGCCGGATTATTTGGCGATCAACCCGGCCGGACAGGTTCCCGCGATGGTCTACGATGGTTTCGTTCTGACCGAATCAGCCGCGATGGTTCATTATTTGGCCGAGAAGCACGATCCGTCGTTCTTCGGACCGATGACTCCCGAATCTCACGCGACGCTTCTTCGCTGGGAGCTGTACGTTTTGCTCAATATCGACAAGCACCTCACGGCGCACGCACTCAAAGCGTGGGGCATGCAGGTTGAGGAAGAGGCGCTCAAGAAAGCTGACGAAACGCTCGCTCGTTCGCTACCGGTGTTTGAAGGATGGCTGAAAAACCACACGTTTGTCGTTGGTGAAGATTTTACGGTCGCAGACATCATCACGCGCACCTCGTTTGGCTACGCCGAAGCCGGCAAGGTTGATCTCTCCAGCTATCCGTCGATCATGGCGTGGATGGCGCGCTGTGCCGAACGCCCGGCGTACGCCAAGGCCAAGCAGGGCTAAATGACTATGGACGCATTGAAGATCACTGGACTGCGTAAAACCTACGCCGGTGGCACGGTTGCGCTTTCCGGCGTCGATCTGACCGTGGCAGAAGGGGACTTCTTCGCGCTCTTGGGCGCGAACGGTGCGGGGAAGACGACACTCATCAATATTCTCGTCAGCCTCGTTACAAAAACGGCAGGTGAAGTTTTCGTGTTCGGCATCGATCACGAGAAAGATCTGGACGCCGCCAAAGCCAAAATCGGCGTGGTACCGCAAGAATTCAACTTCAGCATCTTCGAGAATGTGCGCGATATTGTTGTGACGCAAGGTGGCTATTACGGCATGTCGCGCAAAGACGCGGAAGCGCGCGCCGACGTACTCCTTAAAGACCTCGGTTTGTGGGACAAGCGCGACGTGGCCTCGCGTACGCTTTCCGGCGGCATGAAACGCCGCTTGATGATCGCGCGCGCGTTGGTGCACGAGCCAAAACTCCTGATTCTCGACGAGCCGACGGCGGGCGTCGACGTAGAGCTCCGTCGTGGCATGTGGGACTACCTTCGTAAGCTCAACGCGGAGGGTATGACGATTCTTCTCACGACGCACTACCTCGAAGAAGTCGAGCAGCTCTGTCGCAACATGACGATCATCCAGCGTGGCGTGGTCGTGAAGTCCGGTTCCGTTCATGGTCTTTTGGCTGAGTCGGATGGCCGCCGATACCGCCTGACGCTTTCTTCGGCACCCAATGACGCGCAAACGAAAGCGCTCGCTGCCGACGAAGTGAACGCCGCGGTCGCGGTCTTCACGCTCCGTTCAGACGAAACACTCGACGCGCTCTTTGAACGCGTGCACGGCGCCGGCTTGCGCGTGCTCGATGTTTCGCACGCGGAAAATCGCGTCGAAGAGCTGTATCTTTCAACGCTCGCCAAGTAGTATGCCGAACAATATTCCTCTCAATGCCTACCTCACGATCGTGCGGAAGGAAACGAACCGTATCTTCCGTATCTGGTCGCAGACGCTGCTCCCTCCGCTCATCACGCAATCGTTGTACTTCCTGATCTTCGGCGCGTTCATCGGCTCACGCGTCGGTTTGGTCGAAGGCGTGCCGTACATGTCGTTCATCATTCCCGGTCTCGTGATGATGGCGGTAATCCAGAATAGTTTCGGCAACGTCGTGAGCTCATTCTTCAGCGCGAAGTTTATGCGCAACGTTGAAGAGATCATGGTTTCACCGACGCCGAACTGGGTCGTGCTCGCTGGCTTCACAAGCGGAGGCATCGTGCGCGGCGTTGTCACAGGATTCCTCGTCTTCTTGGTTTCATTCGTCTTCGCGCGACCGACCGTGGCGCATCCGTGGGCCGTGTTCTTGTTTCTGCTTCTGACCAGCACGCTCTTCGCCCTTGCCGGGTTCCTCAACTCAATCTTCGCCAAGAAGTTCGACGACATCAGTATCTTCTCGACGTTCGTGCTCGTACCGCTCACGTATCTCGGCGGCGTCTTCTACTCCATCGCTCAGCTTCCGCCGTTTTGGCAGACCGTTTCGAAGTTCAACCCGATTCTCTACATGGTCGACGGTTTCCGCTATGGATTCTTCGGCATCTCGGCGATTCCCGTCTGGCAGAGTGCGCTCTTGCTCTTGGTCGTGACCGCTGGCCTGATCATCACGAACCTCACGTTGCTTCACAAGGGTATCGGCATGCGGCAATAGGGGTCTTGCGTCCCGCGTGGAAGTTTAGGTAGAGCGGCGACATCGTTCATAATCGAACACGCATGTTGGAAACGCTCAAACGACATTTCGGCTACGACCGCTTCCGGCCGCTCCAGGAAGAGATCATTCGCCACGTCATGGAAGGGAAAGACTGCGTCGCATTGATGCCAACCGGCGGCGGCAAATCGTTGTGTTTCCAGATGCCGGCGCTTCTTGCGGGCGGCCTCACGATCGTCGTCTCTCCGCTCATTGCGCTCATGAAAGATCAGGTTGATCAGCTGACGACGAACGGTATCCCGGCAGCCTATCTCAACAGCTCGATCTCCGCTTCCGAAATCGCGAACGTCATGAAAAACGCGCAAGCGGGAAAGTTGCGCTTGCTCTATATCGCGCCGGAGCGTCTGTCGATGCCGGAGTTTCGGCAGTTTCTCTCGACGCTCGACGTGAAGCTCCTCGCGATCGACGAGGCGCATTGTATTTCGGAGTGGGGCCACGACTTCCGTCCCGAATATGCGAACCTGAAAATCCTCCGAATGGAGTTCCCGAACGTGCCGACTATCGCGCTCACCGCGACGGCTACGGAACACGTTCGCGCCGACATTATTCGCCAGCTGCATCTGCGTTCTCCACGCGTGTTCATTTCGAGTTTCAATCGGCCGAATTTGACGTACTCCGTCGTGCCGAAGAAAAAAGGTTCGGCATCGCTCTTTGCCTTGCTGGAAAAGTATCGCGGTGAGAGCGCGATTCTCTATTGCTTCTCGCGCAAAGATACGGAGGCACTCGCGCTGGAGCTGCGAAAGCGAGGATTCAAAGCCGGGGCCTATCACGCCGGACTCTCGCAAGATATCCGTTCGCGCACTCAGGAACGTTTCATCTCCGACGATCTGGACATTGTCGTCGCGACGATCGCCTTCGGTATGGGCATCGACAAACCGGACGTGCGTCTCGTGGCGCATTGCGATCTACCGAAATCGGTTGAAGGCTACTATCAAGAAACCGGACGCGCCGGACGCGACGGCCTGCCCTCAGAGTGCGTGCTGTTTTTTTCGTACGCCGACAAGCGTAAGCAGATGTACTTTATCAACGTCATGGACGACGGCCCACAGCGCGATCAAGCGCGACAGAAGCTTGAGTCCGTCATGCGGTACGGCGAACTACGCCAGTGCCGTCGGAGCTATCTGCTCAGCTACTTTGGCGAAACGCGCGCCTCGGTGTCGTGTGAAGGTTGCGACGTCTGCCTCGGTACGGTGGCGCGTGAGGAACTTCGACCCAAAGCCGCTCCTGTTAAACTCTCCCCCGATACTGCGCTTTTCGAACATCTGCGAGCGCTTCGTAAGCGTCTTGCCTATGCGCAGCACGTGCCGCCCTACATGATCTTCGGGGACGTGAGTTTAAAGCAGATGGCGGCTTCGCGACCCGGTAACCGCGAGGAATTCGCGGCCATCAGTGGTGTTGGTCAGAAAAAACTGGAAATGTTTGGCGAAACCTTCATGGATGCGATCCGGAATTATGCTGGATAGCGAGTTGTGCTAGGCTAAAGGCATGAAAGTCGCCATTATCGGAGCTGGCGCGGCTGGGCTCATGGCCGCCGCCACGATCCGTGAACAGAATCCAAACGTCGAAGTTTTCTTGATTGAGAAAAACAACGGCCTGGGAAAAAAAGTCATCATCTCGGGCGGCGGACGCTGCAACGTCACGACGGGGCTCCGCGACATCCGTATCGTGCTTTCGAAGTATCCGCGCGGCGGGAAGTTTTTGAACTCCGTCATGCGTCGCTTTCCGCCTGAAGCGGTTTACGAGTGGTTCGAGGGGCACGGCGTGCCGCTCAAAATCGAAGAGGACCTGCGCGCGTTTCCACAGTCTAACGATGGTCACGACATCGTTGGCGCCTTTGAGCGTCTTTTTGAAGATTCCAACGTGCGCGTCTGGTTGAATCGCCATGCGATTAAGATTGAACGGCAGGGGAGTGGGTATCGAATTTCTTTTAAAGATAGCGAAGCGTTGGATGTTGATCGCGTTATTTTAACGACAGGAGGCCAAGCCTTTCGTCACACCGGTTCGACGGGCGACGGTTACGCTTTTGCCGAGGCACTCGGCCACAAAGTTACGCCGCTGGCACCAAGTTTGAATTCGTTTTTTGCGCGCGAGACGTGGCCGAAGGAAGTGTCGGGCTTGTCGTTCGAAAAAGGGCGGTTACGCGCGCGCTTTGAGAAAGGCTACGAGTTCACCGGGCCATTCCTGTTCACGCACCGCGGCGTGAGCGGTCCCGCTGTTTTCGCGCTCTCCAGCCTTGTTGCGTTTGAAACATACGACGCCGCGCATCCGATGCCGCTCCTCATCGATATCTTCCCGGATCTTTCCGAGGAGGAACTGCTAGGGAAACTCGAAACGCTTTTCCACACCCATTCGAAAAAACTGCTCGGTACGATTCTTGATTTCCTGATGTCGAAGTCGCTTGCGGAAGTGCTCTGTCGCGAGTTGGGTCTTGATGAACACACGAAAGCGGCCGAAGTTTCGAAAAAAGACACACGACGCATCATCACGTGGCTCAAAGCGATCCCACTCAACATTATCGGGCGAGGTGCGGGCGATGAATTTGTGACGGCGGGTGGCGTCGACCTGGCAGACGTCGACCCGCGCACGATGGAATCAAAAATCTCCCCCGGACTGTTTTTTGCGGGAGAGATTCTCGACATCGACGGCTTTACCGGCGGCTTCAATCTCCAAGCTTCTTGGGCGGCCGGTCGAGCAGCTGGCGAGAGCGCGGGTACGGAGGCATAGATGTCAGGTATACTGAGTCATATGATGCTGCGTTTCCGAACAACCACCGCACTCTTGGGAGCTTTGGTTTTTCTAACGATTCCAAGCTTTGCGTTCGCGCAACAAGAGCCCGCCTCATTGCCGCAAGACGAATACCTGCGAGCTAAGGTGCTTTCCGTCGAAGAAAAAGGAACGCAACAAGATTCGCTCGGCGAAACCGATCGCGTGACCGATTACCGGGTTCGACTCGAGAGCGGTCCAGAGAAAGGCGATGAAGTTCGAATCGAAGGAAGTGTCTTCAACGCAAACGGAAATCAGCGCTCGATCAACGTGGGGGACAGAGTCGTCGTTGTGAAAAGCGCGCAGCTCGATGGGAGCGAGCGCTGGTACATGGCCGACAACTATCGCTTGCCGACCTTGTTTTGGATGACGCTCGGCTTCTTCGTGCTCGCCGTTGCCTTCGGTGGCTGGCGAGGCTTCACGTCGATACTCGGTTTAGGCGCGAGCGTCTTCATCATTCTCGGCTATATCGTTCCGAGAATTCTCGGGGGCGGTAATCCGTTTACCGCGACCTTGATCGGCACGTTCGGAATCGCGGCGGTTTCGCTCTACCTCGCGCACGGTTTCAACAAACGCACGTCCGTCGCCTTCGTCGGCACGATCATCACGCTGGCGCTTTCTGCTCTCGCCGCCGCTTTCGCCGTATCGATCGCCCGCATGAACGGCATGGGCGACGAGCACGCGCTCTATCTTCAAAATGGAGACTTTGGCGCGATCGATCTGCGTGGACTCCTGCTTGGCGGCATCATGCTCGGCGTTCTTGGTGTCCTCGATGACATCACGACGGCACAATCGGCCGTCGTCGATGAACTCAAACGCGCGAACCCGAGCCTACCGTTCAAGGAGCTCTATAAGCGCGGGCTCTCGGTTGGTCGCGAGCACATTGCTTCTCTCGTCAACACTCTGTTTCTTGCGTATGCCGGCGCATCGCTGCCTCTCTTCATGCTCTTCACGGTTTATCGAGACCAGCCGGTCTGGTTCCTGCTCAACAACGAAGTTATTTCTGAGGAGATTGTGCGTACGCTTGTCGGCAGCGTTTGTTTGATCTTGGCGGTGCCGATTACGACCGCCTTGGCTGCGGCGATATTCGGAAAAACGGGTCCGGATGAAACCACGGACCACCAAGGACACGCGCACGTTCACTGACGGACTTAGCGTACGCCCAGAATTTTGTAGATCACTTCTTTTCCGCCCGCGGAGATTTTGACGATCTCGCCGGCTTTGTGGCCCATGAGCGCTTCGCCGAGAGGTGAGAGGTAGGAGATCGCGCCGCTGCCTGGGTTTGTCTCTTGCGAACCGACGACGTCGTAGACTTTCGTTTTGCCGTTCACTTCAACCTCCACGGACGCACCGATGCGCACGCTTCCGTCCGCGGCCGCTCCGCGTCGAATCGGAATCGCGTTCCTCAGGCGTTCTTTAATTTCCAGCACGCGCATCTCTAAACCGCCTACTTTCGCCTTGGCGGCGGAGTACGCGAAGTTTTCGGAGAGGTCGCCCATCTCGCGGGTGCGGCGCAGCTCCTCTACGGCTTTTGGCTGGATCTTCGTCACGATGCGCTCCATCTCGTCTTTCAGGGCTTGCATGGCTTCCGGCGTCAGATGATAGTCGGCGGGGCCAGGGGCGTATTTGCCGGGTTTGCGCTTCGGGACTTGCATATGTCCGTCATGGTAGCCGGACTTGCCCCGTGGCGCAACGCGCTCTACGGGGCTTGCCGAAACTCGCAAAAGAGAGTACTGTTCCTGCCGATATGGCCAACGACGCTGTCGTCCTCCGTTTTAGCGATGTCACCTTCGAATATGGTGACCACAAGCTCATCCTTGATGAGGCTTCTTTTTCGGTTCGTAACGGCTCGAAGATCGCTCTCATGGGACAGAACGGCGCTGGCAAGACGTCGCTCTTCAAGCTGATCCTCGGCGAAAACAAGCACCGTTCCGGCGGCATGTTCCTGACCCCAAAAGACGCGACCGTCGGCATCGGCAAGCAAGTCTTCACGCAAGAACAGCTCGACCTCACGGTACGCGACTTGTTCGCCTCAACGTTCGCTGAAGTGCCGTACAACCTCGACAAGCGCATCGCCGATGTTTTTGAAGCCGTAAACTTCACGACGGACATCACGAAGAAAGTCCGCGCGCACTCCGGAGGCCAGCAAGCGCGTCTTCTATTGGCCTACGCGCTCATCCAGAACCCGGACATTCTTCTTCTCGACGAGCCGACCAACAACCTCGACCAGGCCGGCATCGACCACCTGACGGGTTTCCTCATGACGTACGACAAAACCGTCATCGTCATTTCCCACGACGCAGAGTTCTTGAATGCCTTCACCGACGGCGTCCTATATCTCGACGTGCACACGCACAAAGTTGAGCAGTACGAAGGCAACTACTACAACGTAGTAGAAGAAATCAACCAGCGTGTCGAACGCGAACGCCAGCAGAACGCCCGTGCCGAAGCCGAAATCAGGAAGAAGCGCGAGCAAGCGGAAGTTTTCGCGCACAAAGGCGGAAAACTTCGCTCGGTCGCCAAGCGCATGCGCGAAGCCGCCGAAGAAGCGGAAGAGAGTATGGTCGAAGTGCGTCAGGAAGACCGCACGATCCGCGACTTTACGATCCCGTGCCAAAAGTTCGAACGAGAGTTCAGTGGCAAGATCGTCGGGATCACGCAGGTTGGCATCGTCAAACACGGCGAACCTGTATTGAAGAATCTCGACCTTGATCTGCGGCGCGGATCGCACTTGCTCTTGTCCGGTCCGAACGGCATCGGTAAGACGACCTTGCTCGAAAAGATCGCCTCCGGAACCGCCGAAGGCGTGAAGGTCGCGCCGGAAGTCGTGGTCGGCTACTACCGCCAGGACTTCTCGACACTCGACTTCAGCCAGACGGGCTACGACAGCCTCTACGACGCGATGGTCGAGAAGAGTGAACACGATCTGCGTTCGGCCGCCGCGGGCTTCCTGCTCGACGGCAAGGCCCTTGCAACGAAGATTGGGCAGCTCTCCGAAGGACAGAAAGGTCTCTTGGCCTTTGCTCGGCTCATGCTCATGCGCCCAGGCCTCTTGATCCTCGACGAACCCACCAACCACATCAACTTCCGCCATCTTCCCGTGATCGCCAAGGCTCTCGATTCATACGAGGGCGCCATGATCATGGTGAGCCACATTCCCGACTTCGTTTCGCAAATCCGCATCAGCGAACGCATCGATCTCGCCGCGCTCTAGTAAATGAAAAGCCCTGCATCCAAGGATGCGGGGCTTGTGCGTTCAGAGCTTGTACTTGGCGATGACCGCCTGGATCTCGGCGAGCGCCGCCGCCTGGTGCGCGTCCGGAATCGAGAAGATCCCGGGGAGCGTACCGTGCCAGTCGTGGCTCGGGCGATCCGGGCGCGTCGGCGGTTCGAAGATCACGGGCGCGGGCGACGGATCGTCGGGCGCCGAGGCGAAGAGCTGGAGCTTGTGGAGCCCGAGCCGCGCACTCACAGCGTGAGCGTTGGCCAGTGCGCGCGGCGCGTGGAAGCGGCTCGTGATCAGGAACACGCGGTGGTGATCGTGCTCGGCGCACCAGGTGAGGTTCCGCCGGAGCTCCTCCGCCGTGGTCTGGGACTCGATGTCGAGCCGAACGCGCGTCAGGAGCCACTCCTGGAAGTGGTCGGACGTGACGCCGAGTGCCCGCGAGATGCGCTCGGACTCACGCACGATCTCTCGGTGCGTGTACTGGGCCTCCTTGAGCCCATCGCGCTCGCTCGCGCCGGTGGAGAAGATGATCGTGTCGGCGCACTCCTTGAAGGCCAGGCCGACGCCATAGGTGGCGCGTCCGTTCAGGTGACCGTCTTCGATCCGACCGATCGCGAGATCGCGCCAGTCGTAGACGCGACCGTTGGAGGTCATGGCGGACTGCAGGTGGAAGCCGTGGATCAGGACAGCGGTGCGCGTGCGGGGCATTGAGTCCTCTTTTCGTGGCGGGTTGTCGGAATGAGCAAGAAGCAATTTAAGCAGAAATAAGCGAAAATGTCAAGGCTCGCCTTCCGTGCCTTTTGCTTCTGCGTTACACTCGTCCTTATGAAAGGCAAGATGCTCACGCTCGTGGCTGGAATCGTGATGCTGGTAGGCGGCGTTTTTCTTTTGCTTCCTTCTTCGCATAAAGCCGTAGGGAGCCAGGAGCGCGTGGTGGAAGAAGAAACGATTGCGCCGCCGGAATCCCCAAAAGATCGCGTCGAGACGGTAGAGATCGCCCCGAAGGCAACGTATGGGATTTTGATGGAAGAACATGGCATCTCCGCTACAGACGCGACAGCGATCTACGAAGCCGCCAAAGAACTGTATGACCTGGCCACGATTCGCGCTGGCAAGCGTCTCGAGCTGGCGTTCGATCCGCAAACCGGAGCATTCAAGGAGCTGATGTACGCGCCAAGCAGTGAAGAAGAGTTGCACGTGCGTAAAGGCGCAGACGGCTGGACAGCGGCGCTTGAAGCGATTACGTACGACATCAAACTGAAAACGGTAAAAGGTACCGTTTCGTCTTCGCTCTACGCGGCCGGGCTCGAGCAGGGGATGGATGAACGCGCCGTTATCGAACTTGGCGACGTGTTCCAGTGGACGATCGACTTTGCGCAAGACGTGCGCGTCGGCGACACGTTCACAGTTGTCTATGAAGAACGTTATCGCGATGGTGCCTACGTCATGCCTGGTCGCGTCTTCGCGGCAGAGTACGTGAATGGCGGCGAACCGTATCGCGCCTTCTGGTTTGAGAACGCCGCGGGCGAAGGCGGGTATTACGATGAAAAAGGAAACTCGCAGCGCAAAATGTTCTTGAAGGCTCCTGTCGCCTTCAAATACATCACGTCCGGTTTCACGACCGGTCGACGCTACGTGAGCGCTTTTAATACCTCGACGGGCCACCGCGCTATCGATTACGCGGCTTCAAAAGGCACGCCAATTCGCGCCACGGCCGACGGCGTCGTTGCTTTTGCTGGCTGGGATGGTCCTTACGGCAACAAAGTGTCGATTCGCCACAACGGCACCTACACTACGAACTACGCGCACCAATCGAAGATTGCCGTGAAGCGCGGTCAGAAGGTGACGCAGGGCCAGGTGATCGGCTACGTCGGTTCGACGGGTTTTTCGACCGGACCTCACCTGCACTATGAGATGGTCAAAAACGGAACGAAGATCAATCCGATGAAGGAAACGTTTCCGGGTACTGACCCGATCAAGCCAGAGGAGAAAACGGCCTTCGAGGAAGTCGTTAAAAAGTGGAGTGAGGCGATTCGCTAGGAACCGGTTTCGGCGAGAAGCGCGTACCACTCCTTTTCCAGCCGCGTAAGTTCTTCATCGAGCTCCTGCAAGCGCGTGTGTTTTTCAGGCGCGTAATCCGTTGGGTTTTCAAAATAGTAGGCGAGAATCTCGCTTTTTTCGCGATCAAGAACTTTCATGCGTTCTTCGATTTTTTGCTGGCGGCGGCGCTTCTCTTTCAAAACCGTCTGGGCGTGACGACGAGCTTCGACTTCGGCCGTGGTCGTCGGCTCCGATTCGTTTTCCGCGCCGTGCACGTCTTCTTCCATCGCGGCACCGAGGTCGGCCAGATATTCATCATAGGTGCCTGGATACTGCCGCACCTTACCTTCGCGCGCTTCAAAAATGCGCGTGGCGAGCGCTTTGATGAACGATTGGCTGTGGCTCACGAAAACGATCGTGCCGGGATATTTCTGGAGCGCACGCGCGAGCGATTCCGACGTCTCAGCGTCTAAGTGGTTCGTCGGTTCGTCGAGAAGAAGGACGTTGTGCGGCGAAAGCAGCAGGCCCGCCAAACACAAGCGCGCGCGTTCTCCGCCGGAAAGTACCGAGACGCGTTTTTCGAGATCATCTTCTCGAAACAGAAAATCGCCCGCCATCTTGAGCAGATCCTCCTGGCGCGTTGACGGTGGAGCTGAGCGCGCAAGATGTTCCATGACCGTGTCCTCAGGCTTCAGCGCCGCTTCGGTATGCTGAGCGTAGTAGCCGATTTCCGCTTTGTGCCACCATTTCGCGACGCCACTTATGGACGGCAAGAAACCGGAGATCGTTTTAAGGAGCGTCGACTTACCCATGCCGTTACCTCCCAAAATCGCGACGTGCTCGCCACGCTGGAGATCAAAAACGATGTCAGAAGCTACAACGCGGCCGTCGTAGCCGATCGCAAGGTCCTGCACGTGCAGCGCCGGGCCGTGCGTGACAAGAGGCGAGGGGATTGCGATACGCGCCGTCGGCAGCAGACTCTCAACGTCGATGTTCGCCATCTTTGAAAGCTTCTTGATGCGCGACTGTGCCTGCTTGGCTTTGCTCGCTTTGAAACGGAAGCGATCGATAAATTCCTGAATGTGCGCGCGTTCCTTCTGGATTTTTTTATTGGTACGCAACACGAAGGCGCGCGCCTCGGCCTTTCGGACGAGATAGGTATTGACCGCTTCCGGCGACGACGTCAGTTTTCCGCGCTCAATTTCCGCCGTGCGATCTGCAACGGCATTCAAAAAAGCGCGATCGTGTGACGTGACGATAAACGCTCCGCGATACGTTTTCAAAAAACGCTCAAGCAACAACAGAGTTGGAAGATCGAGATAGTTGACCGGTTCGTCGAGGACAAGCAAATTTGGATCCGCAAGAAGCATGGCCGTGAGCTTCAAGCGCATTTGGTAACCGCCCGAGAGTGTCGAAGCTGGCGCGTCGAGGTGCGCGCGATGCAAACCGAACTGCGCGCCCATTTTAGCGCATGCCCACGTTTCTCGACCCGTTTTTTTGGCGAGGTATTCAAAACCCGTCACGCCTTCTGGAATCGTCTCGTGTTGAGAAACCGCACCGAGGCGTAATGAAGGAAAAATACGCACTTCGCCCGCATCGGCCTCTTCTTCGCCAAGCAGGATCCGAATGAGGGTTGATTTACCAGCGCCGTTGCGGCCGATCAACGCAATCTTCTGCCCTTCGGCCACGGTTAAATCCACTCCGTCGAGAATAACGGAGCGTCCATGCGTCTTACGAAGGTCTGAGAGTTCGAGGAGGGTGCGCATACGGAAGCAGCGTACGCAGTTTTCGAGCCAAAAGCAACAAAAAACCGACGATTACTTCGTCGGCGGAGTGCGGAAGTTCTGGAGGAGTTCGAGCACGCGCTGCGGCGTGAAATGCATGATGAGCTGTCTCAGGTCGTGGTTACCGAGGAACTCTTTGCGGAGATCCCCGATTTTCTCGCGGTGTCCTACGCCCCACACGCGGTGTTCGGCTTCGACGAGCTGCTTGTAGCCGCCCTCACCGCCAGACCACGTCGCGTACTCGCGCTCGTGATGGTTGCAGATGGCACAGAAGCGCTCGCCCGGCTCCGACCGATCCTCATCGGCGTTGCTCTGATAGGCTTGGTAACCCGCCGCATTGATCACGAACGAATGCGAACACTTCGCGAGAAGAGCCTTCTCGAGACGCGAGATCTCCGCGCCAAGAGACGCTGATTCGCTCTTGGAGTCGGTTTCTCGTGCCTTGACGCGCATCTCTCCGAGCGCGACGCGCATGTTCCAGACCTCTTCCGGAATCGGAACGTGCAGTGCGCGCGCGACGTTCAGGTGCTCGATACGACGCTCTGAAGCGGTGGCTTCCTTCTTGAGTTCGGCCAGCTTCTTGGTCAGGCTGCCTATCCGCGTGGCGATCCGATCGAGCTTCCCGTCGAGGCTTTTTTTTGCCTTTTCCTCGCCGGCGAGCGCGGCTGCGATTTCCTCCGGCCTGAAGTCGAGAATGTGCATGGGAACCTCCTGGATTTTGTCCCGTTTGGTATCATGGCCTCATATGTCACAACTTGCAACCGCAACCTTTGGAGCCGGCTGTTTTTGGGGAGTTGAAGAGGTCTACCGTCTGCTCGAAGGGGTGACGGAGACATCAGCGGGCTACATGGGAGGCTTAAAACCGAATCCCACGTATGAAGACGTTTGTAGCGATAAAAGCGGTCATGCCGAGGTCGTGCAGATAACATACGACCCTGAGCGGGTTCCGTATGAGAAGCTTCTTCAAGTCTTTTGGGAGAATCACAACCCAACAACCTTGAATCGTCAGGGCCCGGACGTCGGTACGCAGTACCGATCCACTATTTTTTATCATGATGCGTCGCAAAAGGAATCGGCTGAACGCTCCAAGGCGGCCTTGGAAGCTTCTGGAAAATGGTCAAAGCCCATCGTGACGGAAATCATGCCCGCCAAGGAGTTCTGGAAGGCTGAAGAATATCACCAAAAATACCTCCAAAAGAGGGGACAAGGAGCCTGCCACAGCTGAAAATGAGCAGCCACATTCTCTGTCCACAGTTTCTCCTCTGGTAGAACGCGATTAAAAAAATTAGACTGGGCTTGCTAGTCGTGAGCGGCCCGGTTTATCCCCACCTGTTAGGTTCATAACCACTACGTGTAGTGGTATACTGAGACCGTGTTACACAATATGTAGTGTAATGCGGTCTCTGATGTTTTTTTCTCGCCTTATGTCCACTTCACGCATCCTAACGCCGAGAAAATTTTATCGGCCCTTCGAGTACCCGCAGTATTTTGAATATTTCCAAAAGCAAAACCAGGCGCATTGGATGCCGACGGAGGTTCCGATGGAAGCCGATATTGCCGACTATAAATTTCGACTCTCGGAGGAAGAAAAAAATCTCATTGTCCAGATCCTCCGTTTCTTCACGCAAGGTGACATCGAGGTCAACAACAACTACAACACGCGCTTGATTCCGGCGATTCCGAAACCGGAAATCAAAATGATGCTCTCGGCATTTGCCGCCATGGAGAGCATTCACGTCTGGGCCTACTCGTATCTCAACGACTCGCTCGGCCTGCCGGAGCGCGAATACTCGGCGTTCCTCGAGTACGACGCGATGCGCAACAAGTACCAGTTCCTTCAGAACTTTGAAACCGATTCGGTTGAAAACCTCGCGTTGAACCTCGCCGTGTTCGGCGCGTTCATGGAAGGTGTCAGCTTGTTCTCAAGCTTCGCGATTCTTATGAACTTCCCGCGCATGGGAAAGCTCAAAGGTGTCGGGCAGATCATCACCTGGAGCATCCGAGACGAGAGCCTGCACAGCCGCGGCGTCTGTCACTTGTTCCGCGACCTCATTGCCGAAAACAAGCAGATCTGGACGGAAGAGTTTCAAGCCAAGCTCTATAAGGCTTGCGACGACATGATCAATCTCGAAGACAAATTCATCGACACCTGTTTTTCGATGGGCGACGTCCCCGGACTCACGGCGGATCAAGTCAAAGCCTACATCCGTTACACCGCAGACAAAAAACTTCAGGAGATCGGTCTTGAAGCGAAATACCGCACCGCCAACCCACTGCTCTGGCTCGATACGATGGTGAACGCCAAAGAGCACACAAACTTTTTCGAAAATCGCGCGACGGAATACGGCAAAGGAGCCATCCTCGAGGATTGGGCCTGAAGCCGCACGCGTTGGTCAGTGAACTCTACGTTATTAACGAGCAAGCCTATGCCACGCCACGCATCCGTCATCGATGCTCTGTCCAACAATGACCTCGTCGACGCCCGCGATATTCTTCTTGAAGAGGTTCTCGTTAAAACGCAGGGTCGCGGCAGCTGGGATTCCCCGCAGTACCGCGGCGATGCCGACGTGCAGCGCAAAATCGTGACGCGCGTCGATCGCAACGCCCTTCTCACGTACTTCGGTCTTGAGAATCTTCGTGATCGCTACTTCCTGAAGGACGCAACAGGCAGGATCGTCGAAGATCCGCAGATGTTCTTCTCTCGCGTGGCCTGTGGTATGGCGCGCGGCGACGCAGAGCACGCCCAGCGTCTTTATGACGCGATGTCGATGAACTGGTTCATGCCGGCGACGCCTGTTTTGACGAACACGTACACGAACCGCGGCTTGCCGATTTCGTGCTTCTTGAACACGGTCGAAGACTCGATTGAAGGCATCTACGCCGGTTACGCGGAGAACGCTTTTATTTCCAAGAACGGCGGCGGCATTGGCACGAGCTGGTCCGAGTTGCGTGGACAAAACGCGCCGCTTTCGATGGGAGGCACATCCTCGGGTGTCATTCCGTTTATCAAGGTCATGGACTCCTCGATCATCGCCGTCTCGCAAGGCGGTGTACGTCGTGGCGCCGGTGCGGCCTATCTGCGCGTGGATCACCCGGATATCGAAGAGTTCATCGACATCCGCAAGCCGGTCGGCGACATGAACCGCCGCTGTTTGAACACCAACCACGGTCTTGTCGTCACCGACGAGTTCATGAAGGCGGTTGAAGAAAAGCGCACCTATCAGCTGATCGACCCGAAGCGCCAGGTGGCGGTGAAGGAACTCGACGCAACTGAGGTTTGGCGCAAGATCTTGAAGACGCGCGTCGAAACTGGCGAACCATATCTTCTGTTCATCGACACCGTGAACCGCGCTGTTCCCGCGCATCACGCCGAGAAGGGCCTCTTCATCCAGCAGAGCAACCTCTGCTCGGAGATCACGCTTCCGACCACACACGACCGCACGGCCGTCTGCTGCCTTTCGTCGCTCAACCTCGAGCGCTTCGACGAGTGGGAGTCGCAGGCCGAATCACTCATCAACGACGCTGTGCGTGCGCTCGATAACGTACTCGACAACTTCGTTGAAGCGGCCGATCCGAAGTACTACGCGAAGTCGATCAACTCCGTGAAGCACGAGCGCTCGATCGGACTCGGCGTCATGGGCTACCACGGCTATCTGATGTCAAAGAATCTGCCGTTCGAAAGCATGGCCGCTCGCTCGATCAACAAAAAAATCTTCAGCCTGATCCACACGCACGCCAAAGCGGCATCTCGAAAGCTGAAGGAAGAACGCGGTGCTCCGCTCGATGGTGGAGACCAGCGCAACAGCTATATTCTCTCGATTGCGCCGACCGCTTCGATCAGCTTCATCTGCGGCGAAGCGACCCCGTGCGTCGAACCGATCACCGGTAACGCCTATCTCCAGAAGACGCTCTCCGGCAGCTTCCTCGTCAAAGGACGCCACCTTGAAAAGCTTTTCGAAAAGAAGGGGATCAACACCGTCGAAACGTGGAAGAAGGTGATTGCGGCCAAAGGCAGCGTGCAGCACATGGAAGAACTGACCGATGAAGAGAAGGCCGTCTTCCGCACCGGCTACGAAATGAACATGCGCGAGATCGTGCAGCAAGCGGCTGATCGTCAGCCGTACCTCTGCCAGTCGCAGTCGGTGAACCTGTTCTTCCCGACGCCGATCAGCGGTAAGTATCTCCACGACGCGCACTTCCTCGCCTGGAAGGCTGGCGCCAAGAGCCTCTACTATCTCCGCTCGGCCGCGCCGATTGAAGCCGACGCTATCGACAACGCGCAGATCAAAATGCAGGCCAGAGACTTCGCCAACGAAGAATGCGCCGTCTGTCAGTAGAAACAAAAACGCCCCTCGCGGGGCGTTTTTTCGATCCTTACTTCTGCACCGTGAGCGATGCGGCTCCGCCGCCGTCGCAGGTGATGTTGTAGGTACCGGGCTTCCAGACGGCCGCCACGGCTGCGCCGTACGCGCCGACCGAGTAGGACTGGCCCGCGACCGCGATCGTGTGCGATTTGGCGTCGCGGTTGTCGAACAGGAAGTACTTACCAGCCTTCACGACCAGGCTGCCCGGAGTGCCACGGCAGTTCGAGAACTGGAAGCGGTAACCGTTCTCGATATAGGGCAGCGCTTTCGTCGGGTACTTGGCGGACGGGGCCACGGCCTCCGTCTCTCCACCAATCACGACATCGGCCGCTGGCGATGTTTCGACGGGTTGTGCCGGTTGTTCGACCACCGGCGCGTTTACCTTGCGTGCGGCCAAGCCGTACACAACGACTCCGATCAATACGCCCAAAAGGACATAGGGGACGTACTTTTGCATTTCTGCGCTCTTCATACGCTAAGCAAGTGAATTACGATGCTTCCAATATACCATGAATTGCGGCGGTTCTAGAAAAACGATAGAGTTGAAGACCTATGCGACGCGCGATCGAACTTCCTTTTGAAGCAGACGTACGCCCGCACGCGCGTGCCAGAAGTTTGCGTATTCGCGTACATCCAGGCGGACGCGTATCGGTCACGGTGCCAAGACGCTGTTCGTACGCGCTTGTCGCCAGTTTCCTTGAACAGAACCGCGTTTGGATTGAACGCACGCGTGAAACGCTTTTGCGCGTCCCGGCACCAAAAACGAAATCTGAGGCGCATGGTGAATACCTCCTTCACAAAGAAGCTGCGCGTCGAAGAGCCTACGTGCTGATCGCGCGTCTTGCTCCGGTGTACGGCCTTACCGTACGCTCGGTTTCTATTCGCGATCAAAAAAGCCGTTGGGGCAGCTGTTCGCGAAGCGGCACGCTTTCTTTTAATTATCGGATCGCGCTCATGCCGGAGTCGTTGGCGGAGTATATCGTGGCTCACGAGCTCTCGCATCTGATCGAATTCAATCACTCGCCGCGCTTTTGGGCGCAAGTCGCAAGAACGGTGCCAGACCATCGAATACGGCGTAAAGCACTGCACACGATGCACCCAACATTCAGGTAGCTCTATGAAAAAACCCCGCACTCGCGGAGTTAGTTTTCGATGTCGTCGTCGCTTGGGTGCAGCTCGCTGACCCGGCGCGCGTCGTCGATGAGATCCTGACGTTCTGAGAGTGACGTGGGTCGCTGGCGAGCGATTTCCGCTTTGATCTTGCCGATGAGCTTCTTCCGCGTGGGGAGATCGGAAATTTTTTCGCCATCAAGAGCGGCGTAAATATGGCCGTCAGGCGACCGTTTGAGATCGACAGTCCTCTCCAAGCGCAAAGCAGCGGCAGCTAAACGCGCGATACGTTCGGTCTCGGGTTGTACGGGCATTTCGAAGCGCTCCATGCTCAAAAGTTACCATACCGTCGGAATGCCGTATATATGATAGAATGCTTTTAGAATTCTTTTGAATCTATGCAAAAACTCATTGCGCACTTTAAGGAGCGCCCGAAGACCTTCTTCGTCCTTCTTGGCGTTTCCGTGGTTTTAATGACGGCGTGGCTTGCGAACGGAAAGCGCGTTGCTGATCGAGAAGCGCCATGGGACATAAAGCCGCCAATGCTCGGTGAAGTTGGGTACACCGTCGGTTCTTTTGGAATCGCGAACGATGCCGTGAAGTCGACCTACGAGTCGGCCCCGGACTTCTATGGACGAATGATGCCCGTACCGTCCTCGACAGCCGGTCAAACGGCCGCGGACGTTGATCAAAAGATCATCAAGACCGGCGCCTTGGAGCTGCTCGTTGACGACGTTTCGAATACAGCCGCCAAAATTGGCGGTATCGCCGTTGATCGCGGTGGTTACGTGCAATCATCTTCGATCACAGAAGGTGGAAACGGCACCTACTACGGAAATATCGTCGTGCGCGTGCCGGTTGAAAAGTTTGAGTCGACGATGGCTGACCTGCGCGGCCTCGCCACGCTCGTACGTAACGAGTCGTCGAACGGTCAGGACGTGACGGAACAGTATACTGATCTCGAGGCCCAGCTCCGTAACGCCAAGGCACAAGAAGAAACGTATCTTGAAGTGCTCAAGCAGGCCAGGAGTGTTGAAGATATTCTGAAGGTTCAAGAACGACTCGGTTCGATCCGTGCGCAAATTGAATCGCTCCAAGGCCGCATCCAGTACCTCACGAACACGACCTCGCTCTCCACGATTTCCGTTTCTCTCTCTGAGGAACCTGTCGTGCGTGCGCCGACCAAGGAGTTCCGTCCGGTCACGATCATCAAGACGGCATTTCAGACGCTCGTCGTCGTGGTTCAGGACCTGATCGCGGGTTTGATCTGGCTCGTGATCGTCTGGGGCGGCATTCTGCTGCCGATTGGTCTCGTCGTTTGGCTCATTGTTCGCGCTTGGAAGCGCCGCGTTCAGTAGGAAGGAAAGTGCTCGCCCGCAAGGGCGAGCCTTTTCATAGAAAGGATTTCCTGCTATGCTCCTCCCACTATGATCACGCTGACCCTCAAACCTGGCAAAGAAGCCAACGTCGGATTCCTCCACCCGTGGATTTTCTCCGGCGCGCTTGAAGACCTCGAAGCCGAACACGGCTCTTTTGTGCGTGTTGCCGACAAAAACGGCAAGATTTTGGCGACCGGTTCGTTCTCCGCTCGTTCCTCGATCGCGGTGCGCTGCTTCGAATTCGGAGAGGCAACCATCGATCGCGCTTGGCTTGAAAAGAAAATCGGCGAAGCCCACGAGCGTCGCGCCTTGATGGGCTACGGCGCGAAAACGGATACCAACGGCTATCGCGTTGTTTTCGGCGAATCGGACGGAATCCCCGGACTTGTCATCGATCGGTTTGCCGATACGATCGTGTTCCAGATTTCGACCGCTGGCATGGACGCCCTGCGTGAAGACGTCATTCAAGCGATCGTTACGACGCTCCGCCCGAGCTGCCTTATTGAGCGCAGCGACATGGCCGTACGTGCCGAAGAAGGTTTGGAAGACGTCGTAAAAATCCACGAAGGCGCGGCTGACGACCTCGTACAGTTTGAAGAGCGAGGGATTCAGTTCTTGGCTGATCCGATCAAGGGTCAGAAGACTGGATTCTTTCTGGACCAAAAAGACGCGCGCTCGGCGCTTGGACGCATGGCAAAAGGAAAAGACGTGCTGAACCTCTTTTCGTACTCCGGTGCCGCGAGCGTGGCGATGATGAAAGGCGGCGCCAAATCGGTGCATAACATCGATGCCTCCGAAGACGCGTTGGCACTTTGCCAAAAGCACGCCGAGCTCCACGAATTCTCCGAAAAGAAATTCACGACCGAGCAGACGGATATTTTCCAGTGGCTCGGAGCGGGCCAGGAAAAAACATACGACATGGTTGTGATGGACCCGCCGGCACTCATCAAGACGATGAAAGATGCTGAAGAAGGTCGCAAGGCGTATCACTTCCTGAACCGCGCGGCCATGCGCCTCGTGGAAGACGGCGGTATTTTCGCGACGTCGAGCTGCTCGCACTTCCTTTCAGAAGACGATCTGGCGTTCACCCTTCGACGTGCTTCCGTCCAAGCCGGAATCAAGCTCGACCTCCTGCAGGTTGTCCGCCAAAGCCCTGACCATCCGCAATCGATTTACTTCCCAGAATCGTTGTACCTGAAAACGTTTATTTTCCGGGTCAGTCGATAAGAAAAACGCGTTGCTCAGGTGAGCAGCGCGTTTATTTTTGCGGCGAGGATGAAGTCGTTCTTCGAAAGCCCGTGGATAGCGTGCGTGGTCAACTCGATCGTGAGACGACCCCAACCTCCTCGGTAGTCCGGGTGGTGCCCCTCCGTTTCGGCGACCTCGGCCACCTTGTTCAGAAAGGTGAGTGCCTCCATGAAGTTCTTGAACGTGAAGTCACGGCGGATCCACTTGCTATCATCCGAAAGCTCCCAGCCCGGAGTCTGCGGCATGAAGGCGTCGATCTCCGCGCGCGTCAGGGTCGGCATGCCGGGGCGACAGGAGACGCACACCTGTCCGATCAGTGGCTCGTTCTGCATAGGGTTTCCTCCAAAACTCGTGTTATACTTTTGCACGACTCCGTAAATATACCATATGTCAACGCCGAAAATCGGTGGCCGCGCCCCCGCGTTCGTCCTGCCCGACCAAGAAGGAAAAACACACGCGCTTAAAGACTACGCCGGCTCTTGGGTTCTGCTGTACTTTTATCCCAAGGACGATACTCCAGGCTGTACTGTCGAGGCTTGCACGCTCCGTGATCATTTTCCAAAATTCAAAAAACTGAAGGCGGTCGTGCTTGGCGTCAGTGTTGACCCCGTAAAGAAGCATGCCAAGTTCGCCGAGAAATACGATCTTCCGTTTACGCTTTTGGCCACGAGAAGAAAGAGGTTGTTGAGGCCTACGGCGTGTGGGGCAAGAAAAAGTTCATGGGTCGCGAATACATGGGCACGAAACGCTGGTCGTTTCTGATCGATCCAGAAGGAAAAATCGCAAAAATCTACGAAGACGTTAAACCCGCGAATCATGCCGAAGAAGTCCTTCAGGATCTCAACGTACTCGGGAAGTGAAACGCCTTTCGCCCAGAAGGTTTACGCTATCGTGGCGCAAATCCCGCGTGGTGAAACGCGCACCTACGGCGAGGTCGCCAAAGCGGCCGGTCGTCCAGGCGCAGCCCGCGCGGTCGGTACGATCATGAGCAAGAACCGCGACACGAAGCGTGTACCGTGTCACCGCGTGGTGCGTTCGGACGGCAACGTTGGCGGCTACGCGTTCGGGGGTTCCAAAAAGAAACTTGCCTTGTTAAAGCGTGAAGGCGCATTGAAAGCGAGGTGACAAGTCGCGCGAGCGGTGTTTGCGATACTTGACAAAGCCGGAAAAAATGAATAGGTTCGAAGGTCGTCGCGTCTCGGTTTCCGAATACTTCGGAAACGGAAAAACGGACGACCTGCTTCAAGCAGCACCGCAGAAGGAGTATGCCATGGCGACCGGTTGGAATTACATGTGGGGAGAAAGTTGGCACGAGTATCTCAAGCGAAAGACCATCACCAACGACCTGATGAAGTCAGATCGAGAGTCGGCGATGATGGTCATCAAGGAGATCTCCGGCCAGACCCGCTCGATCTTGGGCGGCATGGCGTCTTCTACGCAGACACTGTCCCGCGAGTTCCGGACAGGGTTCGATGAAGTTATCCGTTCCTTAGAGCAAGGGCGCGGCGAGTTGCGAGAGTACCTCGACGGCGTCTCTGAGGAGATCTCTGGTCTCAACAGCACGCTCGAGTCCGGGTTCGGGCAGATTCTTGGCTCGCTTGGCGGCATGGGCGATTCGCTTGAGTCGCTGCTCGAGACTGCCAAGACCCCGACGCAGACGGCGGCCTATGAGCACTTCGAAATCGCGCGCGATGCTTTCCGCCAAGGATTGTATCCGGAGGCACTCGAGGCGCTTCAGAAGGCGATCTACGGAGACCGCAGAACTTCCGGCTACAAGCTGGAGTGGCGCTTTCACCGTCTTGTGGGCGTCATTCGTCTGGGCTTCGTAGGTTGCGACACGGATCTCATCAACCTTCGACTGGCAAAGGAATCGTTTCTGCTTTCGGCGAGATACGCGCGGAGCGACGAGCCGAAGGAAGCGGCATGCGACATGCTTCAGGCTGGCTTTATCGCTTACGTGCAGCGCAACTTGAATGAAGCACGGGCGCATACAAACGAAGCCACTACCCTCGATGCAGGCAGTGGCGAGGCATGGTTTCAATCGGCTAAATTCCTGGTAACTGGGGGGTTTGCCAATGACGCCATGGGAATATTGAAGCGGGCTATCAAACTCGACCCTCGGTACGTGTTCAAAGCGGCTGCCGATCCGGAGTTCAAGCGGTGTAGAGCTGAACTGGACGGTTTTCTATCGGAAATGAGAAAGCAAACGTTTGGCATGCTCGCACCGAAAGCCGAAGCCTCCCTCGTGCGTGCGCATCATCAAATGCTCGAAGTGGTCGAAGTGAAGTCTCAAGCTGCTGTTCTCGATCGCTGGAACAGTCTGCTCAAGGACGATTGGGGGCTATTCGATCTGCTGCAATATGAGCGGAGATTCGATACGGATCAACGCTCCGTCTACGAAGCTTTTGCTCAAGGGAAAGAGCGAATCGCCAAGGAAAACGCCGAGCGTGGTCGTCTTGAGGCGAAGCGCCAGGCGGAAATCGCTCAAGCGCAGCGAGAGGCTCAAGACAAGTACGAACGAGAACAGCGCACTCGGCGCGAAGAGACTGATCGCAGGGCGCGTGAGCAGCAAGAGGCGGCGATTCGTGCACAACGGGAGCACGACGAAGCAGTGACAAAAGCGTTTAAGTACCTCTTGGTCTTCCTGGCCGTCGTCGTCGGCTCGCTCTTGGCGATACAAACTCTAGGCAACATTGCTGGGGTGATTGCCATCGTCATCGCGCTCACCATTTGGAGCAACTGGTAAAGAAAAGTGCGGACTCCGGGACTGTTTTACAACAGTCCTTTTTTATTTTCATTCATTGACAAATTCCAAAATTTGTGTCATCTTCCGCATGCACCTGGAGGATCGAATGAAAAAGTTCTTTCACTGGATGTGGGAGGGGCTAAACCTCCTTTCGCAGGCTCTCAAGTGGATGCACGGTCATCCCAAGCATGTCTTCGTTGGACTGCTCGTGATCGTGGTTCTTCTCACGGCACTTCCCGCGCATCGCTGCGGCAATCACGGTGCTGTAGCACCGCCGGGCGCTAGGCCACTCGGAGGACCGCCTCCGATCATTGAGCAACGCTCGGTGACTCCGCGCCGCATGCCGCCACCGCCTGTTCCCAAGGACTACACGGACGACCCCGGGGCCGCCATCCGCGACCTTGAGGCCTTGGGGCACTGACTCGCTTCGAAAAGCCCGCACGGACTTGCATCCGGCGGGCGTTTTATTTTGATGTGCCATACCTGAATTGTCGGCAGAGGATCTGGAAAATACTCAAAATAACGAATCTTGACTTTTTTAAAAAATAAGCTGACACTTCAACACATGAAAACGTTCATTCAAGATATATGTCGCGAGGCCGCGGAGATCACGTGGCAACACTTCGGTGATACCGAGGTGCTCTATACGAAAGAAGGTGTGTCGGATGTTGTGACGAAGGCAGACATCGCGTCCCACCAGCATTGCCTCGCGCGTATCCAGAAAGCTTTTCCTGACCACGTCGTCGTGTCGGAGGAGAGCGAAAACGCGTCGGTCGAGGCTGAACACGTATGGATCATCGATCCTCTGGACGGCAGCAGGAACTTTTCAACGAGTACGCCGCTGTTCGGTACGATGGTCGCATATGTACGAGCTGGCGAAGTACTGCTCTCGGCGATCTACTTGCCGTTCTCACGCGAGTTGTATTTCGCGGAGAAAGGGGCGGGTGCTTTTCTGAACGGCAAGCGCATCTCTTGTGCGCAAAAAACGGCTTGGAACGAAAGTTACGGCGTTGGCTGTGTCAATTTCGAATCACGTCATCAAGTCTGGAACGATCTTGCGACTCGGATGATTGCGCACCGACCCTTCTGGATGGGTTTGATCGGTTCCGTAGCCGTGGAAGCTGCTTGGGTTGCCAGCGGACGGCGGGACTGGTGGGTCACGCCAGCAGGCAGCGTGTGGGATACGTCCGCACCGGCGCTTCTGCTGAGCGAGGCGGGCTGCACGGTCACGGATATGGCAGGCAAGCCATGGGCGTTCGGCGCGAAGGGGATCGTGGCAGCAAACAAAACTCTTCATGACGAGATCATTCGATTGATACAAGAGTGAGAAACTCCTTGCAAAAAACAAAAGAAGGCCTTTCAGCCCTCTTTTTTCTTTTCTTACGCCTTCCCCAACGTCTTCTCCCCCGGAGTCCACTCGACTGGGCAGAGTTCGCCAGTTTGGAGCGCCTGGAGCGCGCGGAGAGTTTCTTTGACCGAACGTCCGACGCCATTGTCGTGGACGAGCGCGTAACGCACCTTGCCTTCGGGGTCGATGATAAAGGTGCCGCGGAGCGCGATGCCTTCTTCTTCGATCAAGACACCGTAGTCGGACGAAACTTTGTGATTCATGTCCGAGAGCAGCGGATACTTGAGCGCGCCGAGTTCCTTGAGCCAAGCTTTGTGCGAGTGAACGGAGTCGGTCGAGACACCCAAGACTTTCGCGTTCAACTTCTCGAACTCATCGTCGGCCTTGGAAAAGCCGGTGATTTCCGTCGGGCAGATGAAGGTGAAGTCGAGCGGGTAGAAGAACAGCACAACCCACTTGCCGCGGTAGTCGGACAGCGCGTGGTGCTCGAACGTTTCGTGCGAGACGCCTTCGAGCTTGAAATCCGGAGCTTGCTTGCCGATCAGGGTTTCCATGACTATTTCAGGTTATATTTTTCGATCTGGGCGTTGGCGACGCTCCAGTCCACGTTCTGCATGAACGTTTCGAGGTACTTCTTGCGGCCCGTGGCGTAATCAATAAAGTACGCGTGCTCATAAACGTCAAGGACGAGAACTGGAACCTGACCCCAAACACCGCCTTGGTTATGGACGTCGCAAACGACGTTCATGAGGCGACCCTCTTCCAAATCGTAGGCCAGAACGACCCAGCCGCGCGCGGCCATGCCGCAAGCCGCAAACTCAGCCGCCCACTTTTCGTAGGAACCGAAGTCGCGCATGAGGAGGTCGGCAATCTTGCCTTCCGGCGCACCGCCTTTTCCACCCAAGTTATCAAAATACCGTTCGTGGAGTTTTACGCCGTTCAAGGCGAATGTTTCTTCAACCTTCAGTTCACGAAGATCGCTGTATGTCGCGTTAACGTTCGTAAGATCGACGCCTTCGAGCTTGGTGCGGATCTCGTTCGTTTTTTTGACGTAACCGGCGTACAAAACATCGTGGTGCTCGGCGAGCTGCTTTTCGGAGAGTCCTGGCAGGTCCTTGTATTTGAGAGGTTTCGGTTGCAATTCAGCCATACGGAGAAATAAGTAATGACGTCGCCAGTATAGCAGGACGGCTTATTTTTTAAAGCGAAGATTGACCGAGCCAAGTTATTTTTACTTTGAAAGCAAGCGCGGTCTCGTGCCTCGATTTACGACGCGAAAGAATCGACGCGATCTTCATATTCGGAGATTTCAAACCAATCAACAACTTTACCGACGAGCTGACGGTACATGGACTTAAATTTCCTCCTGCTCATAGGGTGGGCGGTTAGTATTTCCGAAGCACGGCACGGACGACTCCTTGAATGAGCGGATCATGGACGAAGATCGGCGACATCGTGGCGTTGGCGGGCTGGAGACGGATGCGCGTGGCTTCGCGATAGAAGCGCTTCAAAGTGGCGTAGGTGTTCTCGAGAAGGGCGACGACGATGTCACCGTTGCGCGGCGAAGGGTTGCGTTCTACGACGACGTAGTCACCGTCCAAAATACCGTCGTCGATCATCGAGGTGCCGCGTACTTTGAGGACGTACGAGTTCACTTCATCAACGACGAGATCGGCCGGGACATCAATCGTGTCGTTTGTTTCGATTGCTTCGATCGGTTGTCCCGCCGTGATGAGTCCGCGCAGCGGCAAACCGATGGCCGGACGACGCATGGTGGCTTTCGGTGTGAGTGCCAGCGAACGACCGCCATCGTGGCGCAACACATACCCCTTCTTTTCGAGAAGCGACACGTGCTTATGAATGGTCGCCGGACTCGAAGCGCCCATGGCTCCCGCTAACTCGCGATAGCTCGGCATGACGCCGCGCCTACCAACGTGTTCTGAGATCGCGTCGAGCAGCTCCTTCTGTTTCGAGGTGAGTTCGAACATAGAAGAGGAATGAGATGAATGAATCGTTCGTGTATCGTTCGCCTACATCATAGATGAACAAAAGGCGAACAGCGCAAGACCCCATGTGTGGATATCTTTTTTGCTTGTCCTCAAATGAGCCTATGTTATACTCCCAACCAGTTTTAAGAATTAGTGATCGATCTTTCGTATGCCCATGTCGTACGCCTGTCCGTTCTGCGGAGAGTTGGGAGCCAAGGACCTGGCCTTCCGCTGCGGGCTGTGCAGTTCCTCGCGCGTCGATGAGATGGACAACGCGTTCTTCTGCAACGGGTGCGGAGAAATTCGAAAAGACGACCTCGCGATCGAGTGCGGCATCTGCGGAGCTGAAGAGCTCGCGGCCGCCGAAGTCGCCGCCTACTAGCAACACAAAAACGTGACCTCGCGATGCATGGCGCGAGGTTTTTCTTATTGACAAAAACTCTTTTTTCGGCTAGCGTCACCGTGCTCGATCCTCAACAACGAGGTGTGCGATGTTGAATGGGCGCTACACGATTCTGCGCAGCCTTCACGTGAGCGCGATGTCGCTCGTCTACCTGGCACGGGACACGAAGAAGGAATGCCTCGTCGTCGTCAAAACACCACGAGCGATCGGGACGTTCCACGAACCTGTCTGGGAAGCTCCGAGCATTCCATATATCCCCGGAAACGAGCGGAACAAAGCCCTCAACGGATACATCGAGCGAGAAGCGTTCATTCTCTCCTCGCTCTCGCATCCGCGCGTCGTGTGCATGATCGATGCAGGCACCGACGGCTGGGGGAACCACTACATCGTTCTCGAGTATCTCGAAGGCATGCCGCTTCACCTCTTGCGCCAGTACAAGATCAATCGGCTGAAACCAGCGTTCGTCATCGAGCTTGGCTGCCAGCTGCTTGAAGGCCTTGAGGCGATTCATGAGGCGGGTCTCGTGCACCGGGACATCAAGCCCGCGAACCTCATCATCACCGACGACGGACTCAAGATCATCGATTTTGGCCTGTCGTTCACGAGTCTCGCGGACGATCCGCGCGCGATCGACGGACGCATGATCGGCACGCCGCTCTACATGTCTCCGGAGCAGTCTTACTGTTTGCGGCGTCTCGACGGACGCGCCGATCTGTACGCGGTCGGACACGTGCTCTACCGCCTGCTCGCCGAAACCTGGGCGTATGGCGCGGAGAAGATCGGCGTTCGAAACGTCATCGATTGTCACAGGCAGGCCCAGCCGATACCGTTCGATATCGCTGCGCCGGGCATGCGTATCCCCAAGGATCTCGAACGCGTCATCTTTCGTGCGCTCAAGAGACGCGCCGACGACCGCTTCCAGAGCGCGGGCGAAATGCGCGAGGCTCTGATCGCCGCCCAAGCATAAAACGCTTGGGCTTTTTTCTTTTTGGGGCGCGGTGCTACAGTGGCGGCGTATGTTCGACACGCATTCAATCAAAGGCTTGTTGGAACGATGGGGCGCAGAGTTGCCGGGTTCGCGCTGGTTTGTCGTTGGCGGAGCCGTGCGCGATGAACTGCTCGGACGCCCGCTTCAAGACATCGACGTGTTGGTTGCGAACATTTCGTTTGACGACGTCACGACGTTTCTCGAAGCGCGCGGTTCTGTCGACGCGGTTGGTCGCACGTTCGGGGTGCTCAAATTCGTGGCGAGCGAAGACGGAATGCGGCTTGATATCGCCCTGCCGCGGCGTGAACGTTCTGCTGGCACCGGAGGCTACCGCGATGTTGAAACGGATTCTGATCCCTCGATATCGATCGAGGAAGATCTCGGTCGTCGCGACTTCACCGTCAACGCGCTGGCGTGGGAAGCCTCCACCGATCGCATGATCGATCCGTACGGCGGGCGCGAAGATCTTGAAAAGCGCGTGCTTCGCGCTGTCGGCGACGCTGACGTGCGTTTCGCTGAAGACTACACGCGCGTGTTGCGTTTGCTTCGTTTTGCCGCACAACTCAACTTTGAAATTGAATGGGAAACGTGGAGAGCGGCGCTTCTTCTTATACCGCGCTTGAACGACGAACGTGACGAACAGCGTCTTGTGCCGCTTGAACTCGTGGCGCGCGAACTCTTGCGCGGCTTTGCTGCGGATCCTGTACGCACGGCTGAGTTGTGGCAGGAAGCTGGAGCGACGGCGCAGCTCATGCCGGAACTGAGCGACTGGCCGGAGCATGTACGCGAAGCGCTGTCGCGCGTGACACGAGAAGACGTGCAGCGCATCGTCGGCGAAGGCGTCATTCCGACGCGCGTCCTCTTCGCGCTTTCAATCGCGTATCGCGGCGCGGAAAATGCAGGCGCACTCACACGGCGACTCAGACTTTCCTCCGCCGGCGTCGGCATCGATGACGCCTTCGTGCAAAAAATCATCTCTAGCGGCGACGTGGCGCTCTATAAGGAGCTGGGACTCAAACCGCTCTTGGACGGCGAGACCGTCATGAAGCTTTTGAACCTGATGCCCGGTCCAGATGTCGGCCGCGCTCAGGACCTCTTGATTGATGCAGAAGCCAAGGGTAAGCTCAGCGATCCCTCCGAAGCGGGGGACTGGCTCGTTACTCATTGGAACGCATGACCTTCGTTGTCCACTACGCCGAGCTCGGAATCAAGGGGAATAACCGCGACTTCTTTGAAGAGAAGCTGGTTTCGAATATCAAGACGCAGCTTAGGGGCTTGAAGGTGAGCGGCGTCATGCGGAACACGGGGATGATTCGTGTGGAGGCAGGCGAGGCAGATCCAATCGAAGTTTTGAAACGCCTCAAGATGGTCGCAGGTGCGGCCACGGTTTCTCCAACGACGCGCTTGCCGCTTGAGACGGATCCCATCATTAAAGAAGCGGTCAAACGCTTTGTTTCCAAAACGGGTTCATTTCGCGTCACGACGCGTCGGCCCAACAAACGTTTCCTCACAACCTCGCAGGATCTCTCCGCCGCCGTCGGCGAGGCGATCTTGAATGCGAATCCGAACTTGAAGGTTGATCTACACGCGCCCGACCACACCTGCTGGATCGAGCTCACTGATCATGGTGCCTACGTTTCCGATGAAAAAGTAAAAGCCGCGGGCGGGCTCCCGCTTGGCACTGGCGGCAAACTTGTATCACTCCTTTCGGGCGGTATCGATTCTCCAGTTGCCTCGTGGATGATCGCGCGTCGCGGTGCCCCGCTTCACTACGTCCACTTCCACAATTTTCCATACACCGATCGCGCTTCGATCGACATCGTCAAAGACTTGGCGCGTGTCTTGAACCGCACCGCCATCCGCGCGACGCTTTCGCTCATCAATCTGACACCGATTCAGGAAGAGATTGCTGCCGTCTGCAATCCGCAGTACCGCGTTATTTTGTATCGCCGCATGATGTTCCGCATCGCTGAACGAATCGCACTGCGCGAAGGCGCGGGTGGACTCGTGACGGGCGAATCGCTCGGACAGGTCGCTTCGCAGACGGTCGAGAACATGCGCACGATCGAAGCGGTAACTGTCATTCCCGTACTCCGCCCGCTCATCGGCATGGACAAGGAAGAAATCATGAGCCGCGCGCGCTTGATCGGCACCTACGAGCTTTCCATCCTGCCTCACTCCGATTGCTGCTCGCTCTTCATGCCGCCGCGCCCGGCCACGAAATCGATCGAAACCTTCGTCGCCGAAGACGAAAAGAAACTCGATGTCGAAGCCTTGATCGCCCGCGTGATGAAGGAAGAGGAGCGTCTCGACATCAGCGACGTTTCTTGGTAGCCTCCCCCCAACGTTCATTGGAAAGGGAGGCTTTTCGAAATGAGACCTTTGGTTGAACTTCACTTGCATCTCGACGGCTCCGTACGCATCGGCACAATGCTCGACATCGCCGCGCACGACAGAACTCTGCTCCCGGCAACGGGCGAAGCGGAACTGAAGCGCGCGCTCCGGTGCGGACAGGTTCGACTGGACCTGGCGGACTATCTCGAAGCGTTCGCACTCACCACCTCGGTGATGCAAACGCGGTCCGCGCTTGGGCGCATCGCTTCCGAGCTTCTCGAAGACGTTTCTGCCGACGGCCTACGCTACGTCGAAATCCGTTTCATGCCGGAACTCCACACCTTGCGCGGCTTGGCCGGCGAGGAAGTGATGGAGGCTGTCCTCGACGGATTGCTTCTCGGCGGACGGAAACACGACGTGGCCTGGGGACTCATCGTCTGCAGCATGCGGCACGTCGCTCCCGAAGTGACGGGGCGCATGATCGATCTCGCGCTCGCGTATCAGAAGCACGGTGTTGTCGCCGTCGATCTCGCGGGCGACGACAACCACCGCGCGCTCGATCACGCTGCGCATTTCATGCGCGCCAAGGAAGGCGGTCTCCGCGTCACGATTCACGCCGCCGAAGAAGGCCCGCCGCAACGTGCGCGCGAGGCCGTCGAACTCTTCGGCGCCGAACGGATCGGTCACGGTGTCACGCTCAGGAGCGACTCGAACACGCTGAACATGCTGATCGAACGCGGCATTGGCATCGAGGCGTGCCTGACCTCGAACGTCCAAACCAGAACCGTGCGCGGATACGACGCGCACCCCGCCCGTGAGTTCCTCCAGAAAGGAGCGCGCGTGTCGCTGAGCACCGACAATCGGGTGCTGGCTGGCACCACGATGCTGAGCGAGTTCGTGCACGCCGCGCACCACTGGGGTTTGCGCGAGAGCGAGCTGCGCCAACTTGTGCGCAACGCGGTCGAAACTTCGTTCGCGCCCACGCACGTGAAGGAATCGCTCCGACACCAGATCGGCTGACAACCCTCGACACTCGAGGGTTTTTTCTATAGTCTGCGATTATATGGGACTTCTCTACGTCGTCGCGACGCCGATCGGAAACTTGGGTGATTTCAGCCCGCGCGCCATCGCTGCGCTCAGCGAGGCACAGTTGGTGTTGTGCGAAGATACGCGCGTGACGCGCAAGCTCCTCACGCATTTCGAAATCAAATCGCAAACGACGAGCTATCACGAGTACACCGGCCCTTCGAAACTTCGCGCGCTTGTTGCACGCATCACGGCGGGGGAGACGATGGCGCTCGTTTCGGACGCGGGCACGCCAGGGATCTCCGATCCGGGTGCCCACTTCGTCACCGAACTCGTGCGCGAAGCCGGCAGCGCCGTGAAAATTGTTCCGATTCCGGGGCCATCCGCTATCGCCACGCTGCTCTCCGTTTCAGGTCTCGCGGCCGGCAGTTTCGTCTTTCAAGGATTCCCGCCTCACAAAAAAGGCCGCACCGCTTTTTGGAAACAAATCGCCGATGAAGAACGGACCTCGGTGTTTTACGAAAGCCCGCACCGCGTCGAGAAAGCCATGACGGAACTTTCCGCCTTGTGCGACGGCGATCGTAAAATCGTCATCGGTCGCGAGCTCACGAAGATGTTCGAGTCGGTGCGCTACGGAAAAATGAAGGACGCGTCGGAGCTTTTGAAATCAGAGCCGATCAAAGGCGAGTATGTCATTGCCGTTGAAGGTCGGTGACGCGAGCGTCTTCCATCCGGATGCGCCAGAAGAGATTCATCGTGCGCTTGTCTCGCTCACGGTGCCGTATGTCGACTTCGACGAACATAATTGCGACGGCATCATCGTCGTGCACCAAGATGTCGCCGAAGACGTGCGCGCACTCTTCGAAGAAATGCAGCGACGTCGATTTCCTCTGGCCAGCGTCATTCCGGCATCCGACCCGCGCTTTGCCTGGAGCGACGAAAAAATGATGGCGGCCGACAACTCTTCCGGCTTCAACTATCGAACGATTGCCGGAACGGACCGCCTGTCCTACCATGCCTACGGACGCGCAATCGATCTCAATCCCGCGAGAAACCCCTATATTCGCGAGGGTCGCATCGAACCCCAGGGCGCCACGTACGACCTCGACAGGCCAGGCACGATCTCGGCGGATTCTTTCATTGTCGCGTTTCTTGAAAGCCGCGGCTGGACGTGGGGAGGCCGCTGGACAGAACCGATTGATTATCAGCATTTCCAAAAGCCATAACATCATGAAAACCTCTTACTCCATCACTACGACGCTTCCATACGTCAACGCCGATCCGCATATCGGCTTCGCGTTGGAAATCATTCAAGCCGACGTGCTCGCGCGCTGGCACCGCTTGAAGGGGGAGCAGGTCGTCTTCAACACCGGCACCGACGAGCACGGTCAAAAAATCTGGAAGAACGCGACGGAAGCCGGCATGGATCCGAAAGCGTACTGCGACCAGTACGCCGCGAGGTTTCACGGCTTGAAAGAAGCGCTCAATTTGACGTACACGCATTTCATTCGCACGACCGACGAGCATCATGTCAAAGCTGCTCAGGAATTTTGGAAACGCTGCGACGCGGCGGGTGACATCTATAAGAAGCAGTATCAAGTAAAGTACTGCGTCGGTTGCGAATTGGAAAAAACCGACTCGGAACTCGTCGAAGGTAAGTGCCCGATCCACCCAAAGCTTGAAATCGAAAATCGCGACGAGGAAAACTATTTCTTCCGCTGGTCGAAATACCAGGACGCGCTTTTGAAGCACTACAAGGAGAATCCGCAGTTCGTCATGCCAGAGAGCCGTCTTCACGAAATTTCAAAGTTCGTCGAGGGTGGCCTTCAGGATTTCAGCATCTCGCGCCTCAAAGAAAAGATGCCGTGGGGTATTGCGGTTCCGGGTGACGAAGCGCACGTCATGTACGTCTGGTTCGACGCGCTCGTGAACTATATTTCGACGCTGGGTTGGCCTGACGAAAAATACGCCGAGTTCTGGCCGAACATCCAGGTCGCCGGCAAGGACAATCTTCGTCAGCAATCCGCCATGTGGCAGGGCATGCTGCTTTCGGCTGGCATTCCGCTCTCGAAACAGATTTTCATCCACGGCTTCATCACCGCCGACGGCCAGAAAATGTCGAAGTCGCTCGGCAACGTCGTGAATCCCTACGACCTCGTCGCGCAGTACGGCACCGATCCGCTCCGCTACTTCCTCCTGGGTGCGCTGCCTTCCTATGAAGACGGCGATTACTCGAAAAAACACTTCGAGGAAACGTACACCGCCAAACTTGTGAATGGCGTCGGCAACCTCGCTGCCCGCACCGCCACGATGGTGGAGAAGTATTGCGAAGGCAAAGCTCCGGCTGTCACCGAAGACCGCTTTGAGACGCCGACCTTCTGGAAAGCCTACGAAGCTGCGCTCGATGCCTACCATTTCGACGAGGCGATGCGCGTGCTTGAGCACTACGTCACCTCCGTCAACCAGGCGATCGACATCGAAGCGCCGTTCAAGAAAGCAAAAGAGGGCATTGATGTCTCTCCCTTCATGTACCAAATCGCCGAGGCGCTCCGGCACATTGCCGTGGCGCTCTTACCCGTCATTCCGGCGGGCGCGGAAAAGGTCCTTGCCCAGCTCTCGATCGACCCGTCTACCGTCAAACTGCCGGTAGCACAGGCTTGGGGAGGTCTCGTCACCGGCTCCGTCGTCAAAAAAGGCGATATCCTCTTCCCCCGACTGGCCGCATAACTGATACGACACGTCGTTCGCGAACGACGTGTCGTGTTGTATACTGTGGACATATGGCTGAAAACGACTTGTCCATCGAAGAGAAGGAAAAGAAACTCCAGGAAGCCTACAATGCGTTTATGACGCAGCTCCGTGGGCTTGAGGCTGATCGGCTGAGTATCATGAAACGCGTCATCAGCGACTTAGAACGCGAGGAAATCGCACTGCTTCTCAAAGAACTTCAAGAGTAGCTATGGCACTCCCAGCCGAACAGAACGCATCGCAGGAAGTTGAGAAGAAGTCGCTCTCTGAAGCCGAGAGCGACATGTTCGCGAAGGGTCGCGAGAAGATTGGTTCCAAATCGGAAGCCTTGGAACCGATCAAGAAAGAGACAGACGCCAAGGTTGAAGAAGCGGCGACGGAATTCACACAAACGACAGAGTCCTGGTGGAGCAGAACCAAGGCAGCTTTTGGTCGCGCGTCGAACTGGGTCATGAATGAAGCAGAGATCAAAAAACTTGATGACCAGCTCGCGGCACTCAAAGCGGGCTACCAAAGTGCGGCGCAAGAAGTGGTGAGCACCACCGAAAGCGGCAAGATGGTGGTACGCGACGAGAATGTCGAGAAGCGCGCTGAAGCGAAGCACGAAGCCGCGGTGCTCTTCGAGAAGCTCAAGGGCAACGCGTCGGCGCAAAAAATGGTGGAGGAACTTTTTACGTATAAGGAAAAAATTGGCCAGGTCGACGAGCACGGCCAAATCGGCGACGTGCAGTTCGACGAACGCCTCGGTCAGATTCGCGTTGAGTATGCCGACGGCACCTCGCTCCGTAAATTTCCGAGCGGCGTGGTCTTGCGCGTGCTCGACGGAGGCCAAATTGAAACGCTCGAAGGACCGTTTGTCATCAAGAAGCCGAAGCCGGCTCCCGATTTGAAGTCTGTCGGCAAACCTCCTCTCGCACCCGAAGAACCGCGTCTCGTTCCGGATTGGGAGAAAAATTCGAAACTTGCCGAAAAGGGCTTGAAGGATCTCGAAGCCGCGAAAACCACGGCGGAACTTCGTGCGTTTATCGTGAAAGAAAAATTGCTGCCCGCCGAAGAACTCGCGCAACTTACGGATGCGGAAGTCGACGCGCGCCGCCAGGATATCAAGGATGAAATCGCCGCGGTCGGCGGTATTGTGGTCGAGTGGATCGGCGCGGAACAGCCTTCGCCCGGTGAGCAGATGCGGAAAGCGAACCAGACTTTGGAAGCCGAGGCTTCAGAAGCCGGCGTGCAAGAGGCGATTGATCGTGGCGTAGCCGAACTGAACGCCGAGAACAACGAAAAGGCTGAGCAGAAAAAGCGCCGCGAACGGCTGAAGCGAGGCGACGCTCCGGCACCCGAGGGGACGCCTGAGAATCCGATTTTGCTTACGCCAGACATGAAGAAGAATAAGGACGTGAGCGACGCCATGATCGTCTCCGAAGCGCCCGATTGGAAACGCCTGACGAGCGAGGCCGAGTCGCAACTTAAGACGCTGGGCCAAGCGCGCACGGACGCTGAGGTAAAAGACTTCCTTCAAGAAAACGGATTTGAGACAGCGGACACGCTCAGCCGCATGTCGAACGACGAGATCGAGAACGCTCGTAACGCAGCCTGGGAAGCGATCGCTTCAAAAGGAGGCATCGTCGTTGGTGAAAAGCCACCGATCCCGATTCAATTTGGCGCGCCCGGAGAGAAGCTCCCTGGAACAAAAACGCCGACGCGCAAGATCCCCGGATTGCAGGAGGCCTTGGGCGCGAAGGTTCAGGCGGAAAAAGCCGATACGGCTCCGATGAACGCTCCGGTCGTCGAGAGCGGCAGCAAACGCGTCGTGTTGGATGATGCCGCGCGCGTAGAAATGCTGAAGAACCTCATGAAGGCACCAGCCGCGACAGCACAGGAAGTGCCGACTGCAGCAAAAGCCGAGACGGTAAAAAACCTGATCGATCCTAAAGAAAACCCGTTGCATCCGGAGGCCATGCCCGCAATTGTCGAGGCGCTCAAAACCGCAGGCAAGAAAAAAGACGGAAAGTTCGCCACGCCCGCTGGTTTCCGCGACGCGTTGGCAGAAGCCGGTTTCAAGCTCCCCGAAACACTGGAATCGGAGGATATCAAGAACCTGCACAACGCCTACAAGAAAGCGGCGCACGGTAAAAAGAAGTCATGACCATCTTAGACCTCCTCCTCATCCTCGCCGTTTTCGCCTTCGTGCTGGCGGGCTTGTGGTTTGGATTGGTCCACGCGCTCGGCGCCGTCATCGGTACGGTGCTTTCCGTGCTCGTCGCCGGACGCTACTACAACGCCTGGGGCGAAGCCGCTTCGAGCATCTTCTTCGGCAACATCAACCTTTCGCGAACGATCATGTTCCTTGTGATCATGATCCTGGTGAACCGTTTGATCGGACTTGTCTTCTGGTTGATCGAAAAGGTTTTCAAGGTCGTGTCGGTCATTCCGTTCATGAAAACGTTCAACGCGATCCTGGGCGGCGTACTCGGATTTATCGAAGGAACGCTCGTTGTCGGCGGCGCGCTCTACATCGCGGCGCGTTATCCGATCTCGGCGCACTTCGCCGAGGCGCTCTCCGCCTCGAATATCGGCATCTGGCTTCTTCAAGCCTTCGGTTTTCTCGTGCCGCTCCTGCCGGAAGCGGTCAGGCAATTGAAAGCCGTCATCTGATCGTGTAGGCTCGGTGCATGTTGATCGACACCCACTGCCACGTACATTTCAACGCCTACAAGGACGACATGGATGATGTCGTCCGTACTTGTCTTTCCGAAGGCGTGCAGATGGTGACGATCGGGACGCAAAAGGATACGAGCGCAAACGGGATTGCGCTCGCGGAAAAATACGACGGCGTCTGGGCGACGGTCGGGCTGCATCCCTCCCACATTTTCGCCGGGTATCACGATGAGGGCGAAGTGCAGTTCAAATCGCGCAACGAAACGTTTGATCCAGAGTATTACGGAAATCTTTTGAAGCACCCCAAAGTCGTGGCGGTGGGGGAGATGGGTTTGGATTATCACTACGAGTACGAAGGCGTCTCGTTGGAAGAAATGAAAGCCAAGGAAGCAGCCGCCTTCGAAGCTGGCGCGCGTTTGGCGATCGCGAACGATCTTCCCGTCGTCATTCATTGCCGCGACGCGCACGAAGACCAAATCGCGCTGATCGAAAAGATTTGGGGTTCATATAAGGAAGGCGAGCACATCCGCGGCGTGATCCATTGTTTCACCGGCACGAAGCATGACGCAGAGCGCTATTTGGCGCTGGGTTTCATGCTGGCCTTCGGTGGCACGATCACGTATCCGCCACGCAAGTCCGACGTCGCGGCCGGCAAAGAACTTTTAACGGACGTCGTAAAGTGGGCACCGCTCGACCGCATCGTCGTCGAAACCGACGCGCCCTACCTCACGCCCGTACCGCACCGTGGAGAACGCAACACGCCGTTGAACGTGAAGTTTGTTGCACAGAAAATTGCTGAACTCAGAGGGCTTGCCTACGAAGAAATCGCTGAGGCTACGACAAGCAATGCAAAGCGCCTTTTTCGTAAAATGCGCTAATCTTAGCAAAGCAAAATTGCCCACCGTTGACGACGCCTGGATTCAACTGTAGTCTGGCGTCGTCTTGTACCTATGGAGAAAAACGACGGAACGCACGCCTATTATTTGTTCGGTCTCCGTATTATCGGAGACTTCGGCGTGTCGCTCGCCGTTCCTGCGGTCGCAGCAGGTTGGCTTGGCACGAAGATCGACGCGTCTTGGGGAACGAAGCCCTACGCGCTCTTTGCCTGCTTGGCACTTGCCTTTGGCTTCTCCATCCTGATCATCCGGAAAAAAGCCATCGCCTACGGAACCGAATATCAGAACCTCGTGAATCGCTATGACCATCCCACCGATCGCCGCTGAACCGATTTTCCACCTTGGATCGTTTCCGGTTACCAACTCGCTGATCAACGCCTGGATCGCCGTCGGGCTGTTCGTGGTGTTTGCCGCTTTTGTGCGCGCCAAGCTCACCTCCGGCAAACCGAATCGTTTTCAATCCGCCGTCGAAGGTCTGCTTGAATTTTTGCTCGGCTACGTCGACCAGGTTACGCAGGATCGCAAAAAATCCAAAAAATTCTTGCCGCTGATCGGCACGCTCTTCCTGTTCATCCTCGTCTCCAACTGGATGGGTCTGATTCCGGGCGTCGGCAGTATCACCCGCACGATCGAACTCCACGGCGAAATCGAAAACGCCCCAATCTTCCGTCCCGCCAACGCCGACTTGAACCTGACGCTCGCGATGGCGCTGCTCACCGTCGTTGTTTCGCACTTCGTCGGCATGATCACCGTCGGTTTTTTCGTGCATTGGAACAAATTCATCGCGCTCGGCACGCTCTTCAAAAATTTCAAGAAGGGGGGAGTGAACATCATGGTTGGCCTGGTCGAAACGATGGTTGGCGTGATCGAGCTCTCGGCGGAAATCGCCAAAGTCGTTTCGCTCTCGCTGCGTCTTTTCGGAAACATCTTTGCCGGAGAAGTGTTGATCACCGTCATGTACTCGCTCGTCTCCTACGTCGTGCCGCTGCCGTTCATGGCGCTTGAACTCATCGTCGGCATGATCCAGGCAACCGTTTTCGCCATGCTCGCCTTGGTCTATCTCACGATCCTATCGGAGAAGCCACACGGCGATCACGAAGAGGAACATCACGAGAAGGCACACGCCGCGCAGATCGCGCACGCTTCCTAAGAGGAAGCCATCAGCTCCCGACTTCGGTCGGAATCTGATTCTCACTCTTAGCCGGTCTGTTCAGCGACGATAAACCCCAACCCCCGTCGCCCTGAAGGACCCAACTCGTATGGATGCAGAGACCATGAGCGTACTCGTGAAAGGTTTGACGATGGCCATCGGCGGCTTCGCCCCGGCTCTCGCGATCGGCAACCTCGTCGGCAAGGCCATGGAAGCGATCGGCCGCAACCCGGAATCCGCCGGCAAGCTGTTCGTTCCGATGCTTCTCGGCGCCGCTTTCGCCGAAGCTATCGCTATTTACTCCCTCGTCGTCGTCTTCACGATCTAACGCCTTGAGACAGAGGTCAGATCACAGGACTCAGCCTGCCTGAGTCCTGAAACCTGAACTCTGAACACCTATGTCCACTCCTGTTTCTCCCGAACTCGTCACTGCCGCCGCTGAAATCACCAAGGAATCCGTGCTCGGATCACTCGGCGTCAACTGGAAATTGTTCATTGCTCAACTCGCCAACTTCGCCGTGGTGCTGTTCGTCATGTGGAAGTGGGTCTACAAGCCGCTTCTCAAGATCATCGACGCCCGCACGGCCAAAATCGACAAGGGTCTGCAAGACGCCGAAGCCGCCGCAGCCGCCAAGAGCGGCGCCGAAAAAGCGGCCGAAGAGGCGATCGTCACCGCTCGCCGCGAAGCGCAACGCATTCTCGAAGAGTCACAGAAACAAGCGGACACGCATCGCTCCGAGGCGAAAGCCAAGACGCAAGCAGAACTCGCGACCTTGATCCAACAAGGCAAAGACACGCTGGCCGCCGAAAAGGACAAGATGGTCCAAAGCGCGCGCGCGGAAATCGCGGAGCTCGCAGTCGACGCCGCCAAAAAAGCGCTCGGTGCCACGCTGACGGAGTCTCAGAAAAAAACGTTGCTCGAGGAAGCGACGAAACATCTAAAGAGCTGATATGGCTAGCACCGCCCGCACCTACGGCCAATCGCTCTATCGCCTGACGGCTAGCCTCTCCGAGAAAGACGTAAAGCGCACGATCTCGCGCTTCGTCGAACTCCTCGCGTCGCGCCACGAACTCGATCTCGCCCCGAACGTCATCAACGCGTTCGAACACGAGGCTCGCAAAGCCGAAGGCGTTCGCGAAATCTCGGTCGCTTCCGCCGAAGCGCTCTCCGACGACCACAAAGAACGTTTGGAAAAAACCTTCGAGAAAACGCTCGGCGCAAAAGTCGAAATGCGCTGGAAGACGGAGCCTGACCTCATTGGCGGCGCCGTCATCCGCTTCGACGACATTCTCCTCGACGCCTCCATCAAAGGACGCCTCGATCGTCTGAAACAGCAACTCATCTGATATGGCCACGAAAGATTTCATCATCGAAACATTGAAGAAGGAGATCGCCGGCGCGTCCGTCGATTCCAAGGCTGAAAAAGTCGGTACCATCGTCGAATCCGGCGACGGCGTTGTTCGCATGACGGGCCTGACCGAAGCGATGTCTTCGGAAATGCTTGAGTTCCCGGGACCGGACGGCAAAGAGCCGACTTACGGCATGGCGCTGAACCTCGAAGAGGAAACCGTCGGCGCGATCGTCCTCGGCGACGCCAAACATTTGAAAGAAGGCGACACCGTGCGCTCGACCGGCAAGATTTTGTCGATCGATGTGTCCGACGCTTTCATTGGTCGCGTCGTTGACCCGCTTGGTCGCGCGCTCGATGGCAAAGGCGCCATCAAGGGCGGCAAGGCGTATCCGATCGAAAAAGTCGCTCCAGGCGTCGTCACGCGCGAACCGGTTTCGGTTCCGCTCCAGACAGGTATCAAGGCCATCGACGCCATGGTTCCGATCGGCCGCGGCCAGCGCGAACTGATCATCGGCGACCGCCAAACGGGTAAAACCGCGATCGGCGTCGACACCATCATCAACCAAAAGGGGACGGGCGTGATTTGTATTTACGTCGCGATCGGCCAGAAGGAATCGAAGATCGCGCGTATCAAAGCCAAGCTCGAAGAGGCAGGAGCGATGGAGTACACGATCATCGTCGTAGCCGGCGCCTCTGACCCGGCTTCGCTTTCGTATCTCGCGCCGTACGCGGGCGCCACGATCGGCGAATACTTCATGGACCAAGGCAAGGACGCGCTCGTCGTGTATGACGACCTCTCCAAGCACGCTTGGGCCTACCGCCAAATCTCCTTGATTCTCCGCCGCCCGCCGGGCCGCGAAGCGTATCCGGGCGACGTCTTCTATCTCCACTCCCGCTTGCTCGAGCGCGCCTGCCGCCGCAACAAAGAATATGGCGGCGGATCGCTGACGGCATTGCCGATCATCGAAACGCAAGCCGGTGACGTCTCGGCCTACATTCCGACGAACGTCATCTCGATCACTGACGGCCAAATCTATCTCGAATCCGACCTGTTCTACCGCGGCATTCGCCCGGCCGTGAACGTCGGCTTGTCGGTTTCCCGCGTCGGCGGCGCCGCGCAAACGAAAGTGATGAAGAAAGTCGCCGGACGTCTGCGCCTCGACCTCGCCCAGTTCCGCGAACTGGAGGCCTTCGCGCAGTTCGCATCCGATCTCGACGACACCACGCGCAAGCAAATTGAACGCGGACGCCGCACCGTCGAAATCTTGAAGCAGCCGCAATACCAGCCGATGCCGTTCGAGCATCAGGCTGCAATCATCTACGCCGTGACAAACGGCTTGATTGACGACGTCGCCATCGACGCCGTGCGCGCCTGGGAAGACGGCTTCCACCGCTACCTCAAGGCTTCGCGCTCCAGCATGATGGAAGCGATGCGCGAAAAGAAAGCACTCGAACCGGAAATTGAAGCTGAGCTCAAGGAAGCGATCGCTGAATTTAAGAAAACCCTCTCTTGATTCAAGAGAGGGTAGGGTGAGTTCTACCTTAGCTTATGGCGATCAATAGTAAGGCCATCAATCGACGGATCAAATCCGTCGTCAACACGAAGAAGATCACCAAAGCCATGGAGCTGGTGAGCGCTTCGAAGATGCGCAAGGCCGTCCAGGCCGTGCTCGCTTCGCGTCCCTACGCGAAGATGGCTTGGAGTCTCGCGACGCGACTTGAAGCCAAAGGTGAAGAAGCACATCCGCTGATGCGCGAACCCGCAACGGGCGGACGCGTCCTCGCGGTTCTCATGACTTCGGATCGCGGTCTCTGCGGGGGCTTCAACGCCCAGGTACTGAAAACCGCGGCAGAACTCGTCCGTTCGCGCGGAATCGACGCAGTAGACTTCATCGCCGTCGGCCGTCGCGGCGAGCAATGGATCCGGCGTCGAAATCTCCCACTCAAAGCAGCCTTCAGCGACTTGGTTGCCGGCGGAGCACCGGCCGCTTCCAAAGTTCGTCCGATCGCTCGCATGCTCCGAAACGGTTTCACGGATGGCACCTACGGCGAGATCGTCGTCGTCTACACCGACTTCGTCTCCTCGATCTTGCAAAAGCCGCGCGTCAAAACGCTGCTTCCGCTCAAGAAGGACTCTGAACTTGGCGAAGTGCACGGTCACGTCGAAACGGTCACGAACGAAAAGATGACGGGGGAGTATCTCTTCGAACCGAATCCCCGCAGCGTGCTCGATGCACTGCTCCCACGGATCGCCGAAGCACAACTCTATCAAGCGGTTCTCGAATCGCTCGCCTCGGAACACTCGGCGCGCATGCTCGCCATGAAGAACGCGACCGACGCCGCTTCCGACATGATCGACGATCTGCGCCTCACCTTTAACCAAGCCCGCCAAGCCGGCATCACGCAGGAAATCGCGGAAATCTCCGCCGGGCGCGCCGCGCTCGCAAACGCATGAACTCTATGAATGGAAAAATTGTACAAGTCATCGGCCCGGTCGTGGACGTCGAGTTCGAAGGTGAACTCCCGTCGATTTTGACCGCGCTCGAAACCAAAGCGGTCGATGGACACCGCGTCGTTCTTGAAGTCCAAGCGCACGTTGGCGGTAACCGCGTTCGCACCGTCTCAATGCAGACCACCGACTCGCTCCGCCGCGGCCTCGAAGTGACGTCCACGGGTGCTCCGATCTCCGTGCCGGTAGGCAAGGAAACGCTCGGACGAATGTTCGACGTCGTCGGTGAACCGATCGACGGCGGCAAGCCGGTCAACGCCAAGCACCGCTGGGCGATTCACCGCGCCGCGCCGTCCTTCGACGAGCAGTCCGCCAAAGCAGAAATTTTCGAAACCGGCATCAAGGTCATCGACCTCATCTGCCCCTTCTTGAAAGGCGGCAAAGTCGGTCTCTTCGGTGGCGCCGGCGTCGGCAAGACCGTCATGATCATGGAGCTCATCCGCAACATCGCCTCCGAACACGGCGGCTTCTCCGTCTTCGCCGGTGTCGGCGAGCGTACGCGTGAAGGTAAAGATCTCTGGAACGAAATGCATGAGTCCAAAGTCTTGGACAAGACGACGCTCGTCTTCGGCCAGATGAACGAACCGCCGGGTGCTCGTGCCCGCGTGGCACTTTCCGGTCTCACGATGGCCGAATATTTCCGCGACGAAGAAAAGCAGGACGTCCTCCTGTTCGTCGACAACATCTTCCGCTTCACCCAGGCCGGCTCCGAAGTTTCGGCGCTGCTCGGTCGCATCCCGTCGGCCGTCGGTTACCAGCCGACCCTCGCCAACGAAATGGGTGAACTCCAGGAACGCATCACTTCCACCAAGAACGGCTCGATCACGTCCGTCCAGGCCGTCTACGTGCCGGCCGACGACCTGACCGACCCGGCTCCGGCCACGACGTTCGGTCACCTCGACTCGACGGTCGTCTTGAACCGCGCGCTCACCGAAATCGGTATCTATCCCGCTGTCGATCCGCTCGATTCGTCTTCGACGATTCTCGATCCGCAGATCGTCGGCCAAGAGCACTACGACACCGCCCGTGCCGTCCAGAAGGTCCTCCAGCGCTACAAGGAACTCCAGGACATCATTGCTATTCTCGGCATGGAAGAACTTCCGGAAGAAGACAAACTCCTCGTCGGACGCGCACGCCGCATCCAGCGCTTCCTATCGCAGCCGTTCTTCGTGGCTGAAATCTTCTCGAACCAACCGGGTCGCTATGTCCCTCTCAAGGACACCATCCGCGGCTTCAAGGAAATCCTCGAAGGCAAGCACGACGACAAGCCGGAGAACGCTTTCTACATGAAGGGTTCGATTGATGAAGTCGTAGCGTAGCGAAGATCCCGCGCAGGCGGGATGATCAACCATACCTATGAAACTCCTCGACTTCGAACTCACCACACCCGAGCGCGTCGCCGTGCAGGCCAAGGTTCGCCAAGTCTCGATCCCGACGACTGAAGGCGAGATCACCGTCCTGCCCGACCATCTGCCGCTCGTCGCCCCCATCCAGGCGGGCGAGCTTCGTGTCGTGAACGAAGACGGCTCTGAAATGCTCCTGGCCGTCTCTGGTGGATTCGTCACGATGCACCCCGGCAACCGCTTGGCCATTCTGGCTGACAGCGCCGAACGCGCAGACGAACTCGATCTCAAAGCGATTGAAGAAGCCAAAGCACGCGCCGAAGAACTTCTCAAGGAAAAGTTCGACGACGAAGAGCGCTACGCCGACGCTGCCGCCGGCCTTGCCCGCGAACTGGCGCGCCTGCGCGTCGTCCGCAAGCATCGCAGCCGCGGAGGCATGCCACATATCGAACAGCAGTAAGAAAAAATCCCTCGCCACTCGGCGGGGGATTTTGTGAAAAGCAGATCGTTGACAAAACTGTTTCCACCGCCTATCCTATGCCCATCCAAGGAGGCCCTCGTGAAAACACATTCGTCGATGCACGCGTGGAGCAAGTCCGATCTCACCCTCTTTGCCTGGTCGTTTGGTCTCATGGCGCTCCTCATGTGCGCCTACAGTCTCAACCACTTCTTCCGAGGCGAGGTGGTCGAGGGGCTCGCGATGGCCTCCGTCATGCTGATCCCACTCATGATCGCGATCGGCTTCGCCCGCATGAAGCGCAACCGCATCTGGGAGCAGGCAGGTGGCGTAGCGAGCGCCCAGAAGCCCGCCTTTGACCGTGCCACTTGGGAAGAATCCTTCCTCAACCCCGACAGCGACCTCAATCAGGATCGCATCAAGAACCCGCCCACGATCGGGTAAGAGTCTCCACCGCGCTTCCTGCGCGTTTTTTTATACCCATTGACGCGAGCGATCTCTGGAGGTATTATACCGCCCGTCCCGAATCCATCGGGTTCTCAAGGCGAGGTTCGCGCATGACGAAAAGGCTCGTTCAAGAAGTGCTGGATCTGAACACCCAGCACTCCCGGCTGTTCATCGAACAGCGGGCCGATCGTGATCGGCACCACGCCGAGCACCCCACCAACTACGCCGTCACCAAGTGCATGGACGGCCGCGTCGGCTGGTCGGATCTGACTCTGCTGCCACGCGGCATCGTTCGGCCCTTCCGGAACATCGGCGGCATCTTCGATCTTGGCTGGACGGCACTCGGCATGAAGGTCGAGCGCTACGTACGCGCTTCGTTTGAGAAAGATCGCAACATCTTGTTCGTCGTGACCTACCACTACGCGGAAGGCGACAGCCACCGAGGGTGCCGCGGTCACGAATACGACAAGGGTCGGTCGATCGCCAGCGCAAGCGCGCTCGCGGATCAGTTCCGCGCGGTCTTCCTCGGCTGCCACAAGATCTACACAGTCTTGGTCGGCGTCGAGACGGATCACCAAACCCTGTCCTTTCACGGGCGCGACGGACGGATTGTCTCGATGGCGGATCTCGCGGACGACGTGAGCACCATCACCGAGGTCATCGGTTCGCTCTACCCCGACATGCGCCCCGAGATCGCCCGCGATCTTGTCCCGGTCATGAGCGGCAACATCCGCCATACCCGGGACGTGCGCGTGGCAGGTCGTCCTCCGGAAGAACTCGAGCATCGCGAGCGCATCGTCGCTCTCGGCGAGGACTACGAGTGGATGCCGCACAATCTCGCGCTCGTCATCGACGATATCGAGCTCTCCATGGATGACACGATCGGCAAGGCCGTCGGCATCATCAAGGGGAACCGTGACGCCGGACGCATTCCGCGCGACAAGGCCCTGCTCTTCGCGTGCGCGCCGTACGAGAACGACGGACCTGAGCGCCGTCTCGCCGAACTGCGAGCCCGCAAGCTCACCGAGCTGGGGATCGAGTCGATCGCGAAGTTCCACCCCGATCTTCAGGACTTCTTCGAGCCGCTCACCGCCGTCATGGACTGGCGAACCCGCGGCCTCGACGTCATCGCTTCTCCCAACCTCTGACCACCCCCGCGGGTGGTTTTTTCATCTTGACGTTCGCTTGGTGGAGGCCTACACTTGGAAAATCTTCAACACCCTATGGCTCATCAGATCATCCCTGAACTGCTGGAATTGAACCGTGCGCAGTCAGAGCTCTACCTCCAACAAACACCGTCGCGCAAAGCCTATCGCGCCAAGCATCCGACCATGATGGTCGCGTTCAAATGCATGGATGGCCGCGTGCATTTGCCCGTCATGACACGCACGCCGTTCGGCATGATCCGCCCCAAGCGCAACATTGGCGGCATTTTCAATATGGGTTGGCCGGCGCTCCGCAGTCGCGTCAACGATCTTCGTAAATACGCGCTCGGAAAAGGACGCCATGTCCTTTGCATGGCGACGTATCACTACTCGAAAGGGGATCCACATCGTGGCTGCGCCGGACACGGCTATGACACGGAAAAATCCATCTCGTGCTCGACCGAGCTGGTCAAACAGCTCGATTTCTACTTTGCCGTCGACCCACTCCGCCAGGTGTACAATATCCTGGTTGGCGTCGAGACAGACTGCGAAGCATTGGTGTTCCATGGCCGCAACGGCAAAACGATTTCCATGGCTGACATTAAATCGATTGACGGAGGGGAATTGATGGCAACCATCAAAGACTTGTATCCGGACATGCCGCAGCAAGTCGCCCACGATTTGATTCCGCTCATGGCTGGTAACATCGAGCACGTACGCGATCTCGGCTGCAAAGAAAAGTCGCACGTCGAGCTCGAACACATGGAACGCATCCTGGCGATCGGACAAGGCTTCGACTGGCTCCACAAAATCAACTACGCGCTCATTATCAACGACACCGATCCGCAGTTGAACCAATCCATCGCCACCGCCGCCAAAATCATCAAGGCGAACCGCGACGCTGGGCGCATCTCAAAAGAGAGCGCGGTGCTCTTCGCCTCAGTTTCCTATTTCGACGAAACGGAGCGCAACGGAGCAATCATGAACGCGCGGTATCTCACGAAACTCGGTCTTGAAACGATTAAACAGGCGCATCCCGATCTTGAAGGCTACTTTAAGCCGCTCACGACGGTCATGCACTGGGACACGCGAAAACTTGAAGTCATCGACTGAAATCTATGCAGAGTGTACGAGCGTATTTCAAAGACACGTTTAAGTTTGACCTGATTTCAGGCACCGTCGTCGGTTTGATCGCGCTTCCTCTCGCCATCGCTTTCGCGGTTGCGAGCGGTGCGCGTCCCGAACAAGGCATCTACACTTCGATTATCGCCGGTCTCGTGATCGGTCTTCTTTCCGGTTCCGGTTTCCAAGTCTCTGGTCCGACCGGAGCGTTCGTCGTCATCCTGCTCAACGTCGTCAACAATCACGGCATCGAAGGCTTAATGGTCGCGGGATTCATGGCAGGCGTCATCCTGCTCGTCATGGGTCTCTGTAAATTCGGTTCGATCATTCGATTCATTCCATACCCCGTGACGGTCGGCTTCACCTCCGGCATCGGCGTCATCATCTTTTTCGGCCAAATTAAAGATTTTCTCGGTCTGAGTTTCGAGCACCGCCCGCACGATTTCGTGGAGACGGTCACGATGATCGCTCAGCACGTCGTCAAAGGTGTGAACCTTAGCGCCGTGATCATCGGTCTTACGACGCTCGCGACCTACGTGCTCTGGCAAAAGCGCGTGAAAAAATTTCCGCCAGCTCCGGCGGCCTTGTTCGTCGGTATCGCGGTAAGCCTGATCCTGAACGCGTTCTTCAAGAACCTGGCCCCAGCGGCGACAATTGGTTCAATCCCGACTGGTCTTCCGCGCCTGCACCTCCTTTCGTTTTCTTGGGAGACGGCGCGCGCGCTTCTGCCTGCGGCCTTCACGATCGCCGCGCTTGGAGCCATTGAATCGCTGCTTTCCGCCGTCGTGGCGGACGGCATGACCGGAAAAAAGCACAATTCCAACAAGGAGCTGATCGCTCAAGGTATCGGCAATATGCTCTTGCCGTTTTTCTCTGGTATCCCGGCTACGGGCGCCATCGCGCGCACGGCCGCCAATATCAGAAACGGCGCGCGTACGCGTGTATCCTCGATCGTTCACAGTTTGGTCTTGGTTATCATCTTGCTCTTCGCCGCCCCGCTCGCGCGCTACATTCCGCTTGCGACGCTGGCCGCGATTCTCATGATGGTCGCCTACGGCATGGCAGAAATTCCGCACTTTACCCACCTTCTGCACAGCCCGAAGCAGGACGCCGCTGTTCTCATTACAACATTCCTCCTCACGATCTTCACCGACCTCACGATTGCCGTCGGTATCGGCGTTGTCATGGCCGCCGCGCTCTTCATCCAACGCGTGAGCAAGCTCACGATTTTCGAGAACATCGGAGAGATCGAGAGCCCAGACAGTGAGGAGTTCAACCGCCTGCAAGAAACGTTGCGCGCGTATCCGCAGATTGTTCTCTATAAAGTCGCGGGCCCCTTGTTCTTCGGCGTCGCAACGGAATTCGAAAGCCGCATTCGCCACAACCGCGGCGAAACGCTGATCTTGCGCATGAAATATGTGACGCACATGGACGCAACGGGCGTACATGCCTTAGAGATCATCATCGACCGCGTACTCAACAACGGCGGACGTATCTACTTCTCGACGCTTCACCCGCGCCTCGTGGAAAAGTTGCGCAAACTGGGCTTGGTCGAGAAAGTCGGCGGAGAACAGTGCTTCACGAAGACTTCGGCGGAGGCGATCGAACTCGCGAAGGCTGATTTGAACAAGGCTTCATAAAAAAATAACCCCTCGACGTATGTCGGGGGGTTTCGCGTCAGTGCGGCTCGTTGGGCGCGTGGAGCGCGAGGTAGATCGCGTCGAGCAGCCGCCTGGTGTCGGTCGGCTTGTAGAAGACGTCGTCCGCCTCCATCTCGGCGCTCAGCTCGATCTGCGGGCCGCCGGTGAAGATGAACGCCTTGCCGGCGTAGCCCTCGCGGCGCAGTCTGGTGATCAAGTCGACGCCCGTCATGCCCTTCTGGCGGTTGGAGAGGACGAGCACGTCGGGCAGCTTGTCCGGCGTCACAGCGTTGAAGTACGCCTCGTGGTCGCCGAAGACCTTGATCTCCACAGGCGCGTCGCCGAGTCGGTGGCGGATGAACCGCAGGTAGCTCTCGTGGTTGGGCTCGTAGTACTCGATGACATGGACGCTCTTGTGGGCGAGGGAAGGAGCGGGAACAGGCACAATAAACCTCTTCTTTCTCATTCGGAAGGTTGATCTCCGAATTCATGCTAGGATACCTGAAAACACTGACAATGTCAATGGATCCCGAAAAACTCTTGGAGGGTTTGAACCCGGAGCAAAAGGCCGCGGTCACGCACGTGGAGGGGCCTCTTTTGATTGTGGCGGGGGCAGGCACCGGAAAGACGACTGTGATCGCCCAGCGCATTGCCTGGCTCATCGCCACGGGCCGGGCGGCACCTGGGGAGATTTTGGCGCTTACCTTCACCGAAAAAGCGGCTTCCGAGCTTGAAGAACGTCTCGACGCCCTCTTGCCGATTGGCTATGTCGAACTCTGGGCTTTGACCTTCCACGGCTTTGGCGAGCGTGTCCTCAAGGAACGCGGCATTGATATCGGCTTAGCTGCCGACGCCAAACTGCTCGATGAAACGGGTGCTTGGCTTTCAGTACGCGACCGCCTGACGGATTTCGGTCTCGAATATTACCGTCCGCTTGGCGACCCGTCGCGCTTCATCCATTATCTGCTCGATCATTTCAGCCACGCCAAAGACGAGCTCGTTACACCACCGCAGTATCGCGCGTACGCGGAGGCGCTCGAAGCGGAACCGGATGAAAAAACACGCGTTCTTGAAGTCGCGCGCGCCTTTGAAGTTTACGAGAATCTCTTGCTCGAACGAAAGCAACTCGATTTTGGAGCGTTGATTTCCGAATCAATCCGCCTCTTCCGCGAGCGCCCCAGCGTGCTTGCCGAGTTCCGCAAGCGTTTCAAATACATTTTGGTCGACGAGTTTCAAGACACGAACGTCGCCCAGTACGAACTCGTAAAGCTTCTTTCTGGACAGGACGGCAACCTGACAGTCGTCGGCGATGATGACCAGTCAATTTATAAATTCCGAGGCGCTTCCGTCTCGAATATTTTGGCGTTTAAAGACGACTTTCCGAAAGCCGCGCAAGTCTTCTTAACGCGCAACTATCGTTCAAAGCAAGAGATTCTCGACGTCAGCTATCGCTTCATCAAGCGCAATGACCCGAACCGCCTCGAAGCCAAGCTTGGTTTATCGAAGCGCCTCATTGCGGAGCGAGGCAACGGCGGCGTCATTACGCACGCCAACCTAGCCGACATCGACGACGAAGCGCGTTACGTCGCTGAAGAGATTTCACGCATCAAGGAAAACGACCCTGAAGCGACTTGGGGCAACTTCGCAATTTTGGCGCGCGCCAATTCGCACCTCAAACCGTTCATGGAAGCGCTCTCTCGGCGCGGTATTCCGCATCTCTATGTTGCTTCTCGCGGTCTGTACGTAAAACCCGTGATCCAAGACGCCATCTGCTATTTCAAGCTGCTTGATAACTACCACGAGAGCCCGGCGCTGCACCGCGTGCTCTCTTGGCCGATCTTCGGTATTCCCGCGCTCGATGTCATCAAACTCACGCATGAGGCTGATCGAAAAAGCTGGTCGCTCTACGAAACGCTCCACGAAGCCGGAACGCTTGGTTTTTCTGCAGAGACCGTTGAAAAATTCCGACGTATTGAATCGCTGATCGAAAAACACGCCGAACGAGCGCGTAAAACAACACCAGCTCGTCTCCTGAAGGAAGTCTTCGTCGATACCGGATATTACGAAGACCTCTTGAAAGAGGAGACGCCCGAAACGCTTGAAGCTATCGGCTACCTCAACCAGCTCGTGCGCCGCATTCAAACGTACGAGAACGACGAACCGCGCCCAACCCTGCGCGGGTTTATGCGCGTGCTCGATTGGGAGCTGGAGTCGGGCGAGGAGGGACGTATTCCACCTGATCTCGCGGAGGGACCGGACACCGTGAAACTCATGACGGCGCACACCTCGAAGGGTCTTGAGTTCAAGAATGTTTTTGTCGTCCAACTCGTCTCACGCCGATTTCCAGGCGACAACCGGCGCGAACCGATTCCGTTTCCCGATGCGCTCGTCAAAGAAACTCCAAACGAAGGCGTCGACGCACACCTCGAGGAAGAGCGACGTTTATTTTACGTTGCCTGCACGCGCGCCAAGGATCGTCTCTACCTGACCGCCGCAGAAGACTCGGGAGGCTCGCGAAAAAAGAAACCGTCACGCTTTATCGACGAGGTTTTTGCCGATGAAGAAAATAAGGCCGTCATTTCGGTCGTGACGTCGCCAAAAAAATCCGGCTTTCATGAAGCGGAAACCGCGACTTCCGGTTCCGAGCGAGCAATTGTGCTTGAACTCCCATCCAGCTTCAGCTTTTCGCAGCTAGCGGCGTTTGATAATTGCCCGCTGCAATACAAGTTTGCGCATCTTCTGAAGATTCCAACGCTCGACAAGGGTCCGCTCCACTTCGGCAAGCTGATTCACTCAGTTCTTGAAACGTTCATCGAGGCGTACAAAGCGAAACCGGAGGCGCCCATGTCGCTCGACGAACTGCTTGTGATCTACGAAAGCCAGTGGACGGGGGAGTGGTACGACGATGCGGTGGAGCGAGAGCGTTTCCACCAAGCCGGACGTGACGCAATCAGCCGCGCCCACGCGAGAACACTTGCCGAGCAACCCACGCCTTGGATGACCGAAGCACCCTTCACGCTCAAAATCGGCGGCTACGTCTTGAAAGGTAAAATCGATCGCATCGACAAGCTGCCGGACGGCACCGTCGTCATCATCGACTACAAGACGGGTAAATCGAAGGAACGTCTGGATTCCGGCATGAAGGAACAGCTGCGTATCTACCAGCTGGCGCTTGCCGACGTGTATCAAGTCAAAACAAGCCGTATGGCGTTTTGGTTCCTCAAGGACGATGTCTTGCAGGAAGTCGAAGCCGAAGAGAACCTCGACGAGATCCGTGCGTCGATCGACAAAAAGATCACGGAAATCAAAGATTCCGACTTCGCGCCAACGCCCAGTGAACACACCTGCAAGTATTGCGACTTCAAAGACATCTGCCGCTTCAAAGTGCTATAAAGGACCCATGTTTACCCCGATCGGACACATCCTTCCCGAAACCGTCAAAAAAAACGGCATGGCCCCGAAAGTGGCTCGTGCCCGCGTTTCTTTGACGTTTGAAGAGGCAGCGCGCACTTTTTTGCCGGTGGGCGATGAGCCAGGGTTTAAGGTCCTGCGTTTCGCCGACGGAACACTGACGGTCGCCTGCAAGTCTGCAAGTGTCGCCGCGATTCTCCGAAAGAATGAAGAGACACTCCTTGGCACAATGAAAGAAGCGGGTGGCGAAAGAATCCAGTTCCTTCTCTCCCCGTGGCGGTGATACAATAGGCGCATGACCTTCCGCCAATACCTTTTCTGGATGGCGATCTCAACCGCGCTCTGCTGGCTCGGTGTGTTTTCCATTGTGAGTATCGTTGATCCTCTCGAAGGAGGAGTTCTTGGCCTGCTTCTTTTCTATGCGGCGCTCTCCTTGGCGCTGATCGGCACCTTCTCGGTCCTCGGAATGCTCTTCCGAGCCATCCTGCGCCGCCACGAAGCCGCCACGCGTCATATTGCCATCTCGTTCCGCCAAAGCCTGCTCCTGACGGTCTTGGTCGTTGGAGCCCTGATTCTTCAATCCCGCATCATTCTGACCTGGTGGAACCTCCTCCTGTTCGCCGGTACCCTGATCGTCCTGGAATTCTTCCTGATTTCCTTTCGTTCGGGTCGTTAGTATGGTAGGGTAGCATCCTTATCCACACCCTATGCTGAACAGCCTTTTCGGGCGATTTTCAAAGGATCTCGGTATCGATCTCGGCACGTCCTCGACGCGCGTTTTTGTCAAAGAAAAGGGGATCGTCATCAACGAACCGTCGGTCGTGGCCATCAACACGCGCACGAACCAGATTTTGGCTGTCGGCAAAGAAGCAAAGGAGATGGTCGGCAAGACGCCATCTCACATCATCACAGCTCGCCCTCTCTCAAAGGGCATTATTTCGGATTTTGAAGTGACCGAAAAAATGCTGCGCTACTTTATCGAGAAAGTGCACCATGACGGCTTCACCGTTGTGCCACGTCCGCGCATCGTGATCGGCGTGCCGCTCGAAATCACGGAAGTCGAACGCAAAGCCGTCGAAGACGCCGCCTTGTCCGCTGGTGCTCGCGAAGTCTTCTTGATCGAAAGTCCGATGGCAGCCGCAATCGGCGCGCGTCTTCCGATCGAAGAGGCGATCGGCAACATGGTGGTCGACATCGGCGGCGGTAAAACGGAGATTGCTGTCATCTCGCTGCGCGGCGTCGTCACCTGGAAATCGTTGGCTATCGCCGGTGATGAAATGAACAAAAACATTGTTCAGTACGCGCGCGATACGTTTAACCTGCTTCTTGGCGAACATGCTGCTGAAACGATCAAATGCGCGATCGGTTCCGCCGCAGAATTGGAAACACCGCTTGAAATCGAAATGCGTGGACGCGATCTTCTGACGGGTTTGCCGAAGGAAATTATTGTCACTGACGCGCAAATCCGCGAAGCCATCTACCGTTCGATGCGCTCTATTGTTGAAAACATCAAAGCGACGCTCGAACAGACGCCACCGGAACTTGTCGCCGATATCTACGAACGCGGCATTATCTTGACCGGCGGGGGAGCCTTGCTCAAAGAGCTCGACAAGGTCATCTCCAAAGCCGCCGAAATTCCGGTCCGCATTGCGGATGATCCGCTCACCTGTGTCGTCCGTGGCACGGGCATGCTGCTCGAAAGCCCCGAGCTCCTCCGCACCATCGCGCTCCCGTCGGCTTCGGAAAACACTAGGGCCTAACGATGACACCCGTCGCCCGATCCCGCCTGATCATTTTGATCGTCGCCGCGGGCGGCTTGCTTTTTTTCTTGCACCTCCTCGGCGCAACGGCTAACGCAGAGGCCTGGACGCTCAAGAAACTTTCAGGACAGGAAGCCAAACTTGCCGAGGCCGGACGATCGCTTCGTGCGGCCATCAGCGCGCCATTTCGCATCAACGCTGTCTTGAATGAAAACGACGCGTTACGCGCGGAAAATGCTGACTTGTCTGTTGAGGTCGCCCGGCTTACGACCGTGCAGGAAGAGAACGAAGAGCTGGAAAAGCTTTTGGGATACGCCAAGCAGCAGAAAAAAACTCCCGTCGTAGCGCGCGTACTGGCACGTACGCCGGAAGCCGGTACGCATACGATTTTGCTTGATCGTGGCACCGATGACGGTGTCGCCCCGGACATGCCGGTTGTGGCCGCCGATGGCGTTTTAATTGGAAAAATTTTCAAAGCCGAGCGCACGACGTCCATCGCACTTCTTTTGACTGACACGCGCAGCCGCGTTGGCGCTTCCGTTCAAAACTCCGTGCGCACGCAAGGCGTTGTCCAAGGCAAGCGAGGACTGAGCTTGGAAATGCGGCTCATCCCTCAGAACGAAGAGCTGACGACGGGTGATATGATCATCACCTCCGGCATCGAACCCATGACGCCGAGAGGTCTATTGATCGGACGCATCACGGCCGTAGAAACTCAGGAGAAGAGCCCTTTCAAAACCGCTACGATTTCGTCACCGATCGCGCTCGATCGCCTCGATGTCGTCGCGATTCCATTTCCCTGATATGTGGAAGGTTTTGCTTCACGGCACGATTGCCATCTTCGCCACGATCGTACAAATCAGCTTCTTGTCGCAACTACCGTTTCCGTTTTCAGCTCTTTCTTTGCCCATCATTGCGATCGCGTACGGCATCGTGCGTGACCGCCCACTCCTTTCGTCCGGCTGGGCGCTCATCGGCGGCATTGTGCTCGACATGCATGGCCTCCTCGGCTTTGGCTCGGAACTCTTCGCGCTGTTTGTCGCGTTTTTCGCCGCCCGTTTTCTTTTCCAACGCGTCGTTACGAACACCGGAACCCTCGCGCTCTTCCTGATCGGTGCTGCCACCGCAATCATTCATTGGTTCACGCTCTCGGCACTCGACGGCGTCAACGTTCTGTTCGGCGGCGTGCCGATCTTGATCGATCTTTCCGCCGCTTCTATTTTGGCGCCGGTCCGCCAAGGTATCGTCGCCGGTGGAGCACTCCTGCTCCTCGTCGGCGTCGAGAACATGCTCAGCCGCCGTTACAGACAAACTTTCCTCTCGCATGCCCCGCACGCTTTTTCCTGACGTCGAAGGCCTCGGACACGGCGAGATCGATCAGGCGATTCCCACGATTGACGAATCGTCGGGCGGACCGATCGGTCAGCCGTTTGAAGAGCAGCCCCTCGGCCATCACGGGTATATCGGCCCCTCTTTAACCTCGCGAAAGCTGAAGATCTCTTTTATCGTTTTCTTTCTCATGCTCGCCACACTTGGCGCTCGCGCGGGATATCTTGATCTTGTAAAGGGCGCGGAGTATCGACAGCAAGCCGAGGGAAACCGCTTGCGTATCGCCGCCGTTCCTTCTGAACGCGGCGTAATCTATGACCGCAACGGCACACTTCTTGTTCGCAACGTCCCGGATTTTACATTGACGGTAACGCCGGCAGACGTGCCGCGCGACACGGAAGCGCGCGAGCAGCTCATCGTGCAGCTAGCAGAGGCTGTTGGATTGACGCCGGTCGATGTCGAAAAAAGCCTGCGCAACTACCCAGCGAACCTTGCCTCACCCGTGCCGATCAAGGAGCACCTCGACTACGAACAGGCGCTCAAGCTCGATATCCAAAGCGGTCGCATGACGGGCGTCGCGCTCGGTGCGGGCACAAAGCGCGAAATTCTCTTGAAACCTGAGGGCGCCAAAGAGCCGATCATGAGTCTTTCGCACGTGATCGGCTACGAAGGTCGCATCAACGAGGCTGAGTATTCGCGACTCAAGTCTTCGGGGTATTTACCAACCGACGCCATTGGTAAAACGGGCATCGAAGCCTTCTACGAGCGCGAGCTGCGCGGCACCTACGGTAAAAAGCAGATCGAGGTAGACGCCTTTGGTCGCGAACAAAAAGTTTTGGCCGCTGATGAGCCGGTTCAAGGCATGGACATCACGCTTACGATCGACGCCAAGCTTCAAGCAGCAGCAGAAACCGCTCTGAAAAATTCAGCGGCAAGAAACGGACTCGGACGAGGCTCTGTTGTCGCCATGGATCCGCGTAACGGAGAGATCTTGGCACTCGTCAGCTGGCCCGCCTACGACGCGAACCTCTTTGCGCGCGGCATCTCAAACAAGGAGTACCAAGCACTGCTGCAAGATACGAACCAACCGCTTTTCCCACGCGCCGTCGCCGGAGCGTTTCCTCCAGGCTCGACCATCAAAACCATCGTTGCCGCCGCCGCATTGGCCGAAGGTGTTGTTTCGCCGTCGACGACCGTTCTCTCAACTGGCGGTATTCATTTCGGCGCGTGGTTCTTTCCAGACTGGAAGAACGGCGGCCACGGTACGACCAACGTTACGAAGGCGATTGCTGAGTCCGTCAACACGTTTTTCTACGCGGTTGGTGGCGGTTGGGATCGCATCGAAGGTCTTGGAATCGAACGCCTGGCTTCCTGGTATCGCAAATTCGGCATCGGTACCAAGCTGGGCATCGACCTTCCGAGCGAAGCGGCCGGCTTTGTACCGGACAGTGCTTGGAAAGAACGCGTGAAGGACGAGGTCTGGTATATCGGTGACACTTACCACGTCGCGATCGGCCAAGGTGACATGACGTCGACACCGCTTCAGGTGGCGGCCTGGACCGCCGCCTTCGCCAACGGCGGCGATATTGTGCGGCCACACGTCGTAAAACAAATACGCTCCGACAAGACCATCGAAAAGCACGCGCCGGAACCGATCGTGAAAGGCGTTGTCTCCAAAGACATCGTCGACGTCGTACGGCACGGCATGCGACAGACCGTCCTGGCCGGCTCGGCCCAAGGCCTCAAAACCTCGTTCGTCGAGATCGCCGGTAAAACAGGTACCGCCCAGTGGAGCTCAAATAAGCCGACCCACGCCTGGTTTGCTGGGTTTGCCCCTTATAACGACCCTGAAATCGTCGTCGTCGTCCTCGTAGAAGCTGGTGGCGAGGGCTCACGCGCCTCAGCCCCCGTCGCCAGGGACATTATCGAGGCATGGATGCGCCCAAAAAACGGGTCGGCAGCCAGCCCGGAGGCGGCCTCAAATCCGATTGACGCGGCGACTTCAAGCGGCCTATACTAGGCGTAACAAACGATCGCTTTGCGACCGGATTTTATGAAGTCATACATCACCACAAAAGAGGGCCTCGAGACGATGCGCGCGGAGCTTCATGAGCTCAAAAGCGTCCGTCGTTTTGAGATCGCGGACCGCATCGCCAAAGCCAAGGACTTGGGCGACCTGTCCGAGAACGCCGAGTACCACGATGCCAAAGACGCGCTTGCCTTCATGGAGGGGCGCATTCAGGAGCTCGAAAGTTTCTTGGCGCGCGCTGTCGTCTCTGCCCCCACTTCTACGGAAGTCGTAAACGTCGGTTGCCACGTGCGCTGCAAAGCCGGTGAGAAGGAAAAGGAGTATCACATTGTTGGTCCCAAAGAATCCGATCCAACCATCGGCAAGATCTCGAACGAGTCGCCGATCGGCACCGCGCTTCTTGGCCGCAAAAAAGGAGAGAAGTTCGACAACGTCATGCCAAACGGCTCCACGACGACCTACGAAATTCTGGACATCACTTGCTGATATGCTCGAAGAGGAAATCGTTCGACGAGACAAAGCGAAGAATCTGCGCGTGGCAGGCACGGATCCCTATCCGGCCAACGCGCATCGTACGATGACGTGCGCCCAAGTCGTCTCGCATTTTGATGCGCTGAGCGCCGAACAGAAGACCGTCACGCTCTGCGGTCGCGTCCGCGCCGTTCGTACGCACGGAGGAGCAGCCTTTGCCGACCTGGCCGATGAATCCGGAAAACTCCAGCTACATCTCAAACTCGATACGATCGGCCAGGAATCGTTTGAAAAATTCACCGCTGCAATTGATCTTGGCGATTTCATCGAAGCCGAAGGTGTCGTGTTCCTCACGAAGCGCGGCGAAAAAACGCTCGAAGCGCGTTCGTGGCGCGTGCTCTCGAAAGCGCTTCTTCCCATGCCGGAAAAGTGGCACGGTTTGTCGGACGTCGAAATCCGCTATCGCAAGCGTCATCTCGACCTGATCGCGAACGAAGAGGTGCGCGGCATTTTCCGCACGCGTAGCTTGATTGTCCGCACGATCCGCGATTTCCTCCACGCGGAAGGTTTTATGGAAGTCGAGACGCCGATTCTGCAAACGCAGGCCGGCGGCGCCGCGGCGCGACCGTTCACCACGCATCACAACGCGCTCGATCTCGATCTGCAGCTGCGCATCGCACCGGAACTTTTCCTCAAGCGTTTGATCGTCGGTGGATTCGAAAAAGTTTTCGAAGTTGCGCGCTGTTTCCGCAACGAAGGCATCAGCTTTCAGCACAACCCTGAATTCACGCAGGTTGAATTCTACTGGGCCTACGCGAACTACGAGAACCTCATGGATCTGACCGAGCGCCTCGTCTCCGGAATCGTTTCGGCGACGCAAGGCGGCAAGATGACCGTCGAGCGCGACGGTACGACACTCGATTTCAGTGGCCCGTATCCGCGCCGAAAGTTTTATGATCTCGTCAAAGAGGGGACTGGCATCGATCTCGAGCAGGTGCGCGACGAGCAGACGCTTAAAAAAGCGCTCTCCGAAAAGAATTTGAAAATCGATGCAGAGAACCTGCATGGTTTTGGCGAGTGCGTCGACGCGCTCTATAAAACGTACGTGCGCCCGAAGATCGTCCAGCCGACGTTCGTTATCGACTATCCTGCCGAGATGATTCCGCTCGCCAAGCGGAAGCCCGATCAACCGGATCGTATCGCCTCGGTCCAACTTCTCGTTCAAGGCATCGAGGTCACGAAGGCCTACAACGAGCTGAACGATCCGCTCGAACAAGAAGCGCGCTTCATGGAAGAAGCGCAGAAAAAAGAAGCGGGTTCGGAAGAAGCCATGCCGGCCGACGCCGACTTCGTCGAAGCGCTCAAATACGGCATGCCGCCCACGGCCGGTTTCGGCATGGGCATCGACCGCCTGACCGCACTGCTCACGGGCGCGCACTCCATCAAGGAAGTCATTCTGTTCCCGACCATGCGTCCGGAGCAGCAGGTACAAGAAGACGATGTCCAAACATCCTAAAACCCTCGTCACCCATCTCTTCCCGCACCGCGACGACGTCGCGGGTTTGTGGCTTTTGAAGCGTTTTGATTCGTCGCTGCGCAAAGCGGAGATCGAATTCGTTCCGACGTCTGCTGGCGGCGTAAAGCTGCCTCCCGAAAAAATCGGCGTTGGTATCGGTCGCGGAAAATACGACGAGCATAAAGGCGATCTCAAAGACTCGGCGACGAGCCTCATTTGGAAAGATCTGAAGCGCCGAGGGAAACTTCCGAGCGGCGCAGAAGGAAAGGCGCTCGCCGCATTGGTCGACGACGTGCGTCTCGGCGACATGGGAAGCGGGATTGGTACACCAGGGCATTTCCGCAACGATACCAAAATTTTGCAGACGATCGCCGGACTGCCGAGCGGAGATTCGCTCATGGCGTGCGGTTGGGGTTTCGTATTGATGGACGCGCTTTTGAGCCTTTACAAGGAGCGCGAAGAAGCCATGCACGCAATCAAGCGCGGAGTCGTTTTCACGACGAAGCACGGAAAGGGCGTTGCCGTTCGTTCGGCGATGCTGCCCGGCATGGCCAGCACGATCTCGGCGGAACTCGGGTATGCACTCATCGTGCTCGAGCATCCCTCGCGCCGCTATCTCCACGTCCGCGCGGCGCCGAGTTCGAAGATCGATCTCACGAATCTTGCGAAGGCCGTACGCGCGAAGGAGCCGGAGAACGAGTGGTACTTCCATCACTCGAAACGCATGCTCTTGCACGGCGATCTCGTTGCGCCGACAAACGCGCGCACGAAGTTCACGCCTCGCACGATGACGGCGCTGATCAAGAAGCTCTATGCCTAAAGTTCTTGCCTTCGGCACCTTCGATGGTTTTCATCCTGGCCACAAATTCTATCTTGACTCCGCGTCCGCGCACGGCGACCTCACGGTCGTTATCGCTCGCGACACGACGGTGCTCAAGGTAAAAGGTCGGCCTCCGCTGCACGACGAAATCGCGCGCCAAGCGGGAGTCCAAGCCGCCGGATATGACGCGATTCTAGGCTCTGAAACCGACAAATACGCCGTTCTCGGCCAAATCCGACCAGACGTGATCTGCCTCGGTTACGACCAGGAAGCTTTCGTCGACAAACTTTCAGAAGCCTGTAAAGAACGAGGCTTGGAAGCCAAGATCCTCCGCATGGAAGCCCTTGAACCTGAACGCTACAAATCTTCGATACTGAACCGCTGATATGCTTGACCTGAATTTCGTCCGCGAACACCCCGACCTCGTAAAGAAAGGCGCCGCCGCGAAAAATTCGCCGGTGAACGTTGACGCGCTTTTGGAAATCGACGAAAAGCGCCGCCGCCTGATCGGCGAGCTTCAAGAAAAGCGCGCCGAGCAGAATACGGCCGGAGAGAAAATTGCGAAGGAGACGGACGCAGATGCGAAGTCGAAGGCGGTCGAAGAGATGCGCGCGCTCAAAGATGGCATGAAGGCGACCGAAACCGCGCTCGTGGAAGTGGAAGCAGAGCTCGATCTCTTACTCAAAGCTTTGCCGAACATTCCATCCGAAGACACGCCGATCGGTCCCGATGAATCCGGTAACGTTGTCATTCGAAAAGTAGGGGGGCCGACAACGTTTGATTTTGAGCCCAAAGATCACGTCGCGCTCGGCGAAGCGCTGGGTATTATCGACAACGAGACCGGCTCCGAAGTCGCCGGCGCACGCTTCACCTACATCAAGGGAGATCTCGCGCTGCTGCAGAACGCATTGCATCAGCTCGCTTGGTCGATCCTCACGAACGAGGCACTGCTTTCCGTCGTCATCAAAGAGGCCGGACTTTCCGTACCGTCCACGCCGTTCGTGCCGGTCATTCCGCCGCTCATGATCAAGCCGGAGGTGTTCGCACGCATGGCGCGTCTGGAACCACGCGATGAGCGCTATCACATTCCTTCCGACGACCTCTTCCTGATCGGCAGCGCCGAGCACACGCTTGGTCCTATTCACATGGACGAAACGTTTAAGGAAGCCGAGCTGCCGCGCCGCTACGTCGCCTACACGCCCGCCTTCCGCCGCGAGGCTGGTTCCTACGGCAAGGACACAAAAGGCATTCTGCGTCTCCACCAGTTCGATAAAATCGAAATGGAATCTTTCTCGCTGCCCGAGCAGTCGCGCGCGGAACAGGGTCTTTTCGTTGCTGTCCAGGAACACATCCTCAAAATTCTCGGTGTGCCGTATCAGGTCGTACAGGTTTGCACCGGCGACATGGGCGGACCCGACTCACGACAAATCGACATTGAGTCTTGGATGCCGGGCCAGAACAAGTATCGCGAAACGCACACGTCCGATTTGATGACCGACTACCAAGCGCGCCGCTTGAACACGCGCGTGCGCCGCGACTCGGGCGAGATGCAGTTCGTGCATATGAACGATGCCACTTGCATCGCCATGGGGCGCCTCTTGATCGCCATCATGGAAAACTTCCAGGAAGCCGATGGCACGATCCGTATCCCGAAAGTTCTGAGCCCGTGGATGGGCGGTAAAACGCACATCGGAAAATAACCTATGGGGAAAGGAGGCCCCAAAACTTGGGTGGAGATTTCCAAAAGCGCCTTGGTTGCGAACGCCAAGATTTTTAAGCGTCGCGCGGGTGCCAGTGTCGCTGTCATGGCCGTCGTAAAATCGAACGCCTACGGCCACGGTCTCGCTCTGGTCGCCAAAACCGTTCAACCGCATCTCGACTGGTTCGGCGTTGATAACGTCGACGAGGGTTTGGCGCTCCGCAAAGCCGGCATCAAGAAACCTGTTTTGATTTTAGGCTTCACGCCTTCTTGGCGCATGCAAGACGCCGTGCGCGCCGGGCTTCGCATGACCGTCTCGACGCTTGAACAGGTGCGCGCCGCCAAGAGCGCGGCTACGAAAACCGGCAAGCGCGGCTATCTGCATCTCAAGGCCGAAACCGGCACAACGCGCCAAGGCGCGGAACTTCGCGAACTTCCGGACATCGCCCAGACAATCAAGAGCGCCAAGAATCTGGTGCTCGAAGGCCTCTCCACGCACTACGCCAACATCGAAGACGCGACCGATCACGACTACGCTGCAGGGCAATTGGAAACCTACCGCAACGCGCTCGATATTTTGGAAGCGCACGGCTTCCGTCCTGACGTGAAACACACGGCTTGCACAGCCGCGGCTCTTCTTTTTCCTGACACGCATTTTAATCTTGTGCGCGTCGGTATCGGTCTCTACGGCTTGTGGCCCTCGTTGGAAACACAGCTCGACGCGCAAGCGAAAGGTCTCGATATTGAACTGCGCCCGGCGCTTGCTTGGAAGACCACGATCGCGCAGATCAAGGACGTAAAGCGCGGCACACCTGTCAGTTACGGCCTCACCGAAAAAATGTCTAAGAACGGCAAGGTCGCGGTTCTTGGCATCGGATATTGGGACGGCTACGACCGCGGACTTTCTTCTATCGGCGAAGTGTTGGTGCGAGGTCGCAAGGCCAAGATTCTTGGGCGCGTCTGCATGAACATGTGCATGATCGACGTATCGGATATTCCTGACGTTCGCGCTGAAGACGAGGTTCTTTTGCTTGGTGAAGATGGTCGCGCAGCCATCACCGCCGATGATCTCGCGGCAAAACTCGGCACGATCAATTACGAAGTTGTGACGCGTATTAATCCGCTCCTCCCTCGTATCCTGGTATGAAGAAGCAGAAACGAAAAATCCGTCTTGGTATCTTGTTCGGCGGACGCTCATCGGAGCACGAAATTTCTTTGCTGTCGGCGCGCAGCATTATTGAAGCTGTCGATAAAAATCTGTACGACGTTTCACTGATCGGTATCGGTAAAGACGGCCGCTGGCTGGGCGCGGCAGGGGAGTCCTATCTTTTGAACGCGTCCGATCCGAAGAAAATCGCCATCAACGTTGCCAAGACGAAAGAACTCGCACTCCGTCCTGGTCGCGAGGGGATTGGTCCTATCGATGTTGTCTTTCCTGTCTTGCACGGCACCTACGGAGAAGACGGAAGCATTCAGGGCTTGCTCCGTATGCTCGATCTGCCGTTCGTCGGTCCGGACATTCTCGGCTCCGCCGTCGGCATGGACAAGGATGTCGCCAAACGACTTCTGCGCGATGCACGCATCCCCGTCGCTGATTTTTTGACGTACGGCAGGGGAGACGCGATCAAACTTTCGGCCATCTGGAAGCGACTGGGAAAACCTGTCTTTGTGAAGCCGGCCAATCAGGGATCCTCCGTCGGCGTCGCAAAAGCGAAAAACGATAAGGAGCTTCGCGCCGCCATTGCCGACGCCTTCTCGTACGACGACAAAATCCTGATCGAAGAAGCTGTCATCGGTCGCGAAATCGAAGTCGCCGTCCTGGGCAACGAAATGCCCGAAGCCTCTGTAGCCGGCGAGGTCATTCCACATCACGATTTTTATTCCTACGAGGCGAAATACCTCGACGAAAACGGCGCCGGCCTCATGATCCCGGCCAAGCTGCCAAAGGCGCTTTTGCGTAAGGCACAAGCCTTGGCCGTGCGCACCTTCAAAACACTCGGCCTCGAAGGGATGGCACGCGTCGATTTTTTCATGAAGAAGAACGGCACGTTTGTCGTGAATGAAGTCAACACGATTCCCGGCTTCACGAAGATCAGCATGTATCCGAAACTCTGGGCTGCCTCCGGTCTTTCTTATCCGAAACTGATCGACCGACTGGTACGCTTGGCATTGGAACGGCACGCGAGACGTCGCCGCTTGAAGACCTCCGTATGAGCCGATGGATCCGCGCGCGAAACGTGCGCCGCGACTATTCGCGCAAATCATTTTCAAATCCTCTTTTTGAGCCGTCGCGTGGCGGACGCGAAGACCGTAAACGCTGGCGTGGCCGCGTGATCTTCCTGATCGGTTTTGTGGCCGTGGGCGGTTGGGTCTGGTTCATCGCCTTCTCCTCCACCTTTCGCGTTACTGACATCCAAGTGAATGGATCCGATCGCGTACCGTCCTGGGAAGTCCAAGACGCCGTGACAGAACTCCTCAAGGGCCGCCGGTGGCTCTTTCTGCCCAAGGCAAGCTTGCTCATCGTCTCTGAAGAAGACATCGTAACCGTCCTGAACGAACGTTTCGTGCTTGAATCTCTGAGCGTCACGAAGCATCCGCCGCACACACTCGTCATCGATCTCAAAGAACGCGTCTCAGCCGTACTCTTGCAGCTCCCGGACGGTAGCCAAGGTCTCGTCGATCTTGAGGGCGCGGTTACGAGACTCTACAAGGCCGAGGAAGCACTCGACGTAGTGCCAAAGCTCGGTCCGTCGCTCGACGAGCAGCAAGGACGCACGCGCGCGCAGTACCCGATCCTCTACGACGACAAGAACGAAAAGCTCGAGCTCCGAGACCAAGCCGTGCGTCCTGAGACCGTACAGACGGTCATTGATCTCCCCAAACACTTCGACGCGCGCTTCAACCGCGCCCCATACCTCACCGAGACGCATATCGACGGCATGAGCTCCCAAACACTTCGCGCTGTGACCTCTGAGGGGTGGGCGATCTACCTCGATGCCTCAGGAAACGTCCCAGAGCAGCTGGGGAACGCCCAAGCGATTCTCAAGAACAAGGTGGGTGGTGACCGCATGAATCTCGACTACATCGACGTCCGTTTCGGCGATAAGATCTTCTTCAAACTAAAGTCCTAGGAGAGGTCCAAGCGGTATAATGTACGACACAAGCTTGATCGAGCCGCGTACGAGAACCGGACCTGGCGTCCAAACATCCAGCTACCAGGAACCGGGCGGCAGAGGCAGAGGAGAAGATCGCCGCAGCATGATGAGGGACCGAATCCAAACAAAGCCGGATCAAGGCCAAATCGGGCAATCCGGCTTTCTTTGTTTAGGCTCTTGTGTCGCATAAGATATATTGTCGGACACATCTTAAGGCGGAATCTTGGGGTGCCAAACCCGCTCCCCTCCATGGGTTGACCGGGTATGAGAAGGCACGTAGACTTCGGCTGTTCGAAAACGTTTCGAACACGGAGGCATAGATGACGCCAGCGAACGATCCGTTCCTTGATTTGCTAGACCTCATCAACCAGTTCGGTCAGGGGCAGAGGACGACTCCCCGCTCCAGCCCCGAGAGTAGTGACCTTGATTCGGCCCACCATGAAGCGGGCCACGCGATTGTCGTCTGGTATTCCCCCTTCGTCAGTAGCGTTGAGAGCGTGACGATCGAACGCGTTGGCGTTTTCGGTGGTCAGGTGCTCTACACGTTCGAAAAAACGGAGACGTCTGCACAGCTGTACGACAGCCTGGTCGGCGCACTCGGCGGCTTGGCGGGAGCTCTGCTTCTCAACAACAAGGTACGCGGTGGACACTTCACCAACGACCTTGTCGAAGCGCGTGAGCTTGCCGAGAAGCTCGCCACCCACCACGAATCAATGCAGCTCAAGCACCTGCGCGGTGGAGTGAACCTGCGCTTCGATGTCGCTGCGATGTACCGAGCACAGCCATCCCTGCGCGCCCGTGCCTTCATGAATGACACACTGGAAGAAGCACGTGGCCGCCTCAGGAAGCACCAAGACGCTTTCGCCCGGCTCGTACTGGAATTGATGAAGCGCAAAACGCTCAAGACGGACGACCTGCTTCGGGTCCTTGGACCAAGACTCTGGTCTCCACGCTAACTCTCCACTCGGAGAGTTTTTTCTTTCATAAAAAAACGCCTCAGCAACGTGAGGCGATTCGCAGAATGAACGCGAGGCACAGAAAGAGGAAGATCGTGAAGCGAAGATGCCGATGCGGGTTGAGGAACAAATCCCCTATTTTCCGCTCAGGCAGAAGCTGGTCGTAGCGTTCCTTGCAGTAGGCGCACTGCAGACGCCGCTCATGACCGTGCGCGTGCGTGACGGTGAAGCCCTTGTTCGGCGACAGGCGACAGCGGTAACACCAGATCAGGTAGACGCGCATCGGCTTGCTGTAGCCGGGCCGCTGGAGGTAGCCAAGGAGCTTCGGCCAAGGCATCTTTTTGGCGCTTTCTCCGAAGCGCGCAATCAGTTCCTCATCGGACCATGTGTCGAGGGGCCTCTTGGAAGACGGCATGGAGCCTCCTTGTCCGACGATAGCAAAACCCACGACGTTTGTCGTGGGTTACTGCTGCAGGTAGTTGAGTGGATTGACCGGGATGCCGTCGAGACGTACTTCGAAGTGCAGGTGAGGCGCTGTGGTCATCGGGCCCGCACCGGGCGTACCCGGAGCGCCGCCGGAATACGCGATAATATCGCCTTTCTCTACGTACGTGTCTTCCTTCACGGCGATTCTCGAGACGTGGCCATAGACCGTCGAGAGTCCGTTTTCATGGATCAACTGCACATAGCTGTAGCCCATGCCGGCGTTCTTGGCGCGTCCGACGTAGCCGCCGCGGCTGGCGCGCACAGGCGTCCCTTGAGGCGCGCGGATGTCGACAGCTGGATGCTCGAAGACGTAGCGGAAGGGATAATCCGGATCATGGAAGTACGCCGTGATCGTCATGGACGGCACCGGCCACATCCAACCCGTCGATTCGCCCGTTACTTTACGGAGCTTCTCAGCGTCGAGCGTTTTGCGAAGTTTCTTTTCGGTCGCCGCGATATCGGCGTTAATGTTTGCTTGCTGCTTCTGGAGCTGCGCCAATTCGTAACGATAGCGCGTTTCCGACGTCTGCAGTTGCTCTGCGAGCACCGTCTTGGCACTCTTCTGTTCGTCGAGTGTTGCGACGGCGTCCGTCAGCTCCTTCTGCACACCTTCAAGCTCCGTCTTCTTGGCCGTCTGATTCGACTGACGGTCTTCAAGATCGATTTTCAGTACTTGGACAGTGTCGAGCGTCTGCTTGAGTTGGCGCTGTGATTCTTCAAGAAACTGCACGTCGTTGAAGAAGTCTGAAATCGTTTTTTCCGTCAGCAGGAGATCGATCGCCGTGCGCTGATCGGTGCGATCGAGCTGGCGAAGGAACTCGGCGATCATCTGACGCTTGCGGATGATTTGCAGCGTCTTGTCTTGAATCTCTGAGTCAAGACGTTTGATTTCGAGGTTCGTCGCGTCGATCTGTAGACGGTTCGATTCAATTTCGAGTTCCGTCGAAGCAATTTTGTTTTGAACGATGTCGAGCTCGCTACGCACCGTTGCCGCTTCTTTACGCTTCTCTTCAATTGCCCTTTGGTACGCCGCCATCTGATTTTTAAGCGCGGCGGCGTCTGCTTTTTTCTTAGCGATTTCTTCGTTCAGTTCATTGATCGCCTGGGTGAACTCGTCGCTTGTTGAAACCGCTCCCATCGCCATGCCGGCGGATGCCAGAAAAACGACAAAAGACGCGGCTAAAGCCGGCGTGACGTAGAACTTCCTCCTTGTTGGATGTTCAGACATTCTTGAGGCGATCAATTGCCACGGTAAGGCGGCTGATCACCTTCATTTTACCTAATACCACCATGATCTCAAAGGGGCCAGGCGATTTTTCACGACCCGAGAGGGCGACGCGCAGTGGCCAGAGCGTATCCCCATTCCCCCACCCGTGCGTCGAAATAAGCGCTTTCAGGCGCGTTTCCAAGCTTTCAAGCGTAAAATCTGCAGTATCAAGCTCGTCGAGCAGTCCGTGCACAGCCGTCAGACGCTCAAGCGCTTCGGCAGCCGGTTGCGTCTTCCAGCACAGTCGCTCCGTCGGATACTCAGGAGCATCAACCATGAGGAAGGAAACGGCCTCAGGAAGCTCCGACAACGTCTTCACCCGCTCTCGTTCAAGCGACAACAAGCGACCGAGCTCCTCATCGGAAAACGAAGCGGTCGAAGTACCTGCGCGCTCGAAAAACGGACGAGCGAGCGTTGCCAAACGTTCAAGCGGCATGGCGCGCAAATATTTTCCGTTCAGCCAATCAAGCTTTTCGCGATTGAACACCGCCCCGGCCGAGTTTACGTCTTTCAGTTCAAACGCTTTGGTCAGTTCATCAAGCGTATAGACTTCCTTTTCGTCGGATGGATTCCAACCGAGAAGCGCCACGAAGTTGATGAGAGCCTCCGGCAAATACCCGCTGTCGAGATAATCTTCAACAGCAACATCGCCCTGGCGTTTCGAGAGTTTCGAACGGTCGGGGTTCAGAAGCAGCGGCATGTGCGCAAACTGCGGCGGCGTCCAACCAAAAGCTTTGTAGAGCAACACGTGCTTCGGTGTCGACGAAAGCCACTCTTCACCACGAATCACGTGCGATGTTTCCATCAAGTGATCGTCGATAACGTTGGCGAGGTGATACGTTGGGAAGCCGTCGCTCTTGAGCAGCACGTAATCGTCGAGCAACGCATTCTTAAATGAAACCTTTCCGCGCGACGCATCATCAAATTCCGTTTCTCCTTCGTCCGGCATCTTGGCGCGATAGACGACGCGCTCCCCTGCTTCGATGCGACGTTGCGATTCTTCACGCGCGAGATCGCGGCAGTGTCGATCGTAGCCGGTCGGAAGCTTTGCGGCTTCTTGGGTCGCGCGAAGTTCCTCCAAGCGTTCAGGCGCGCAAAAACAAGGGTAAGCCTCGCCGTGTTCCAAAAGCTGATTCAAATGCGAACGGTAGATTTCAAGACGCTCCGACTGCACGTACGGCCCTTTCGAACCACGCTGATCGACCGTGCCGTCTTCGTTCAAGAACGGACCTTCATCGTACGTAAGCCCCATGTTCGAAAGCGTGCGAAGGATTCCTTCGACACCATTCTCAACAAGACGTGCACGATCGGTATCTTCAATGCGCACGAAAAAGACGCCCCCGTGTTTGCGAGCGAACAAGTAGTTGTAGAGCGCGGAACGGAAGTTGCCGACGTGCATTCTTCCGGTCGGGCTGGGGGCAAAGCGTACGCGTACATCCATAGCCGCCTTATTGTACCCTTTTTCGCGGATTCTTCAAGACCATACCCAGGAACACAAATGTCGCCTCAAAAATACGCCAAGCGCGCCACGGTTCGGTGAAAAGGCGCCAGAACCATTCGAGATGCAGGGCCCGCAAAAACCCAGGGGCTCGTTTTTTTTGACCGGAATAATAGTCGAGAGCACCGCCAACGCCGATCGCGATTCTCACGGTGGGCAACTGTGGCAGATGATCTTTGATCCAACGCTCTTGCTTGCCGTGTCCCAAAGCCACAAAAAGTATGTCAGGTTCCGTTGCGGCAATACGCGCCGCAAGGTCGGCATCCTCCTCCCACTTGCCGGCGATCCAACGGATACGTTCAGCTGTGGCTCCAGCAAAACGAAGCTTGGGATACACCTGTTGGATATTCGCAGCCGCTTTTTCCGCAATCCCCTCCCCTGCCCCCAAAAAATAGACTGAACAATTTTTTTGTTCCGCAATTTGAGCTAATGCAAGCCCGAAATCGACGCCGGTAATCGTCTCGGGGATTTCTTTTCTTTCCCACCAAGCGGCCAATCGGAGACCGTAACCGTCTGCCAAAGCCAATGAGGCGGCGTGAAGAATTTTTTTGAAACCCGGATCGCGCGCGGCCAAAACAGCCATCTCAGGATTGGGCGTGACGATCATGTGTTGGCGTCCATCGTTTAACAAAGCCAGCGCGCGCTCGGCGGCTTCTTGAAACGTGACGGCATCAATGGGAACTCCCGCAATCGTCTGGCGCATGACTGTATACTAGCACATCAAATAAAAATCCCCTCTCGTATGGAGAGGGGCTGCTACCCGGAGCCATCATCGTCGTCGAGATCGAGGTCCAAGTCGAGCGTGGTTTCACAAACGTCATCGGAATCATCCAATTGGATCTGTCCATGACGCCCGAAGTCGTAGCCCTGCCAGAAGTCGGGGTCGTCGATGCCAGTGACTTGCTCAGCCTTCCAGCCGTGGTTGAACCCATCCCAGAAGGCGCCGAGCAGTTCGATCTGCTCAGAAGACGACTTGCACGCCAGACGACGCTTTTCGATATGCGCATAGGCGCTGTCCGCATGTCCGCGGAGTTGTCCTTTGGCGTTGTTGATCGCCTTCAGGATCGCCGCTTCCACGCGCCGCATGGCCGCCCTGGTCGTGGAAGTGCAGCCTTGCGTAGCGGCCCTGTCCGCGCTCCGGAGTTCGCCGAAGAAATCTTTGAGGTCCAGCATGCCCGTACCTCCTGCATGTGGTTTCGTAGATCGGCCCTACCATCTTGCGGTGAAAATTCGTTCTTGACAACCTGGATTAGCACTCTTATCATGAGAGTGCTAATATCCACTCCATGCAACAGAACCGCTTTACCACCAAGGCCCTCGAAGCCCTCCAGGAGGCTCAAAACCTGGCTTTTGAGACGGGTTCCGAGGTCTTGGAGCCCAACCACCTCCTCACCACACTCCTCCGCCAGGAAGAGGGCGTGGTCGTTTCCGTTTTCAAAAAACTGGGGATCGATCCGGCGGCCGTTTTGAAACGCGCCAAGCTTGAAGCTCCGAAGAAGGCCGAGGGTGGCAACACCGCTCAAGTCTTTGTTTCGCAGAACCTCGACCGCGCGATCCGCCAGGCGCACAAAATCGCCGAGCGTTTTAAAGATGAGTACGTCTCGACCGAACACTTGTTGCTCGGTTTGATGGAAACGAAAAACGACGCCGCTTCCCTACTCACGGAGATGGGCGTCACAACTGAGGCCGTCTTGAAGGTTTTGATGGACATCCGCGGCTCGCAGCGCGTCACCTCGACCGAACCGGAAGCCACCTATCAGGCGCTTGAAAAATATTCGCGCAATCTCACCCGCCTCGCGCGTGCCGAGAAACTCGATCCGGTCATCGGCCGCGATGAAGAAATTCGCCGCGTGATCCAGGTGCTTTCGCGCCGCACCAAAAACAATCCCGCGCTGATCGGCGAACCGGGCGTCGGCAAGACGGCCATCGTCGAAGGTTTGGCGCAGCGCATCGTCTCGGGTGACGTACCGGAATCATTGAAAGGCAAAGATGTCGTCGCACTCGACTTGGGCGCACTCATCGCCGGAACCAAATTCCGTGGCGAATTCGAAGAGCGTCTTAAGGCCGTGATGAAAGAGGTTGAGAAATCCGCTGGCGGCGTCATTCTGTTTATCGACGAACTTCACACGCTCGTTGGCGCCGGCGGCACCGAAGGTGCCATGGACGCTTCGAACCTGTTGAAGCCCGCGCTCGCTCGCGGCGAACTGCGCTGCATTGGTGCCACGACACTCAAGGAGTATCAGAAACACATCGAGAAAGACGGCGCGCTGGCTCGCCGCTTCCAGCCCGTGACGGTCACCGAACCCTCGCCGGAAGACGCGATTTCGATTCTTCGTGGCATCAAAGAACGCTACGACCTGCACCATGGCGTGCGCATTACCGACTCCGCGATCGTCGCGGCGGTCACCTTGTCGCACCGCTACATCACCGACCGTTTCCTGCCCGACAAGGCCGTTGACCTGATCGACGAAGCCGCCTCGGCGCTGCGCATGCAGATCGACTCGCAGCCGCAGGAGCTCGACGCTCTGAAGCGCAACATCACCAAGCTCGAAATCGAAAAACGCGCGCTCGAAAAAGAAGAAGACAAGCATGCCAAAGAACGCCTGAAGGACGTCGAGAAGCTCCTGGCCGAAGCCAAGGAACGCGCTTCCGGCTTGGAACTCCGCTGGAAGAACGAAAAGGACGCGATCACCGCCATCCGCGACGGTAAAAAGAAGATCGACAAGCTGAAACAGGAAGCCGACATCGCCGAACGCAAAGGCGACTTGGAACTCGCCGCCAAGATCCGTTACGGCCAGGTGCCGGAAACGGAGAAGGCTCTTAAGGCCGCCGAAGAAACGTTGAAGAAGCTCCAAAAGGGCCACCGCTTCCTGAAAGAAGAAGTCGACGAAGAAGACGTCGCGAACGTCGTCTCGCGCTGGACGGGCATCCCCGTCTCCAAGATGCTCGAATCGGAACTCAAGAAGCTCGTGCACCTCGAGTCCGAACTTTCAAAGCGCGTCGTCGGCCAAGAGGAAGCGATCAAGGCCGTCTCCGACGCCGTACGCCGCTCGCGCGCGGGCGTGGGCGAGGAAACCCGCCCGATGGGTTCCTTCATCTTCCTGGGCCCGACCGGCGTCGGTAAAACGGAGCTGGCCAAGGCGCTGGCGGCTTTCCTGTTCAACGACGAGAACGCCATGGTGCGCCTCGACATGTCGGAATACGGCGAACGCCACTCCGTCGCCCGCATGATCGGCTCCCCTCCAGGCTACGTCGGCCACGACGAAGGCGGCCAACTCGCCGAACAAATCCGCCGCCGCCCGTATTCGGTGGTGCTCTTCGACGAAATCGAAAAAGCGCATCCGGAAGTCTTCAACACGCTCCTCCAGATTCTCGACGACGGCCGCCTGACCGACGGCAAAGGCCGCGTCGTCAACTTCAAAAACACAATCATCATCATGACCTCGAACGTCGGCTCCGAGGAAATCTTGGAACTCGGAAAAAAGAAAGGTGCGATCGGTTTCGAAGACGCCGACGAAGAAAAGAGCGCCGACGAAACCCTCCACGACCGCGTCATGAACCTCCTGCGCCAGTCCTTCAAGCCGGAATTCTTGAACCGCATCGATGATACCGTCGTTTTCCATGCGCTCAAGCCAGAACACCTGACCAAGATCGTCGACGTCCAACTTGCGCGTGTGCAGGAGCGGTTGAACAGCAAACACATCACACTTGAAGTCTCAGCTACGGCGAAGAAGTGGTTGGTTGAGAAGGGGTATGATCCGAGCTTTGGGGCGAGGCCGCTAAAACGCCTGATTCAGGATGTGATTCTGAATAAGTTGGCTCTGCAGATACTGGAAGGCACCGTTAAGGAAGAGTCGACGGTGAAGGTGGGGGTGAAGGATGGGGAGATTACGATTTCGTGATAACAAAGGAAGGCCGTGAGGCCTTCTTTTGAAGTTGATAGAATACAGGGTGTGTGATAAAGCGTTGGTATGGAGAATCCCGTACTCGGTGCCGCCTCACAACTCGACTACCTTGATTTTCATTACCTTGGTCAATCCTTCGAAGGTCAGATTGAAGTTGAAAAGTTGTCTAGAGAGCTTGCTGGCATAAACGCTGCGTTGCAAATCGCGCTGGCCGGCATGATCCGGCACAAACGAACAAATTTGGCTGTACGAGACATTGTTTTTTATGTAGAACCCTTTGAAAAGGGGTCGTTCCGCAAGAGGATTAAGGTCGTAATTAAGAGCGTCAATAAGAATACTGGTATATATCTAGTCGGCATTGGATTGTGCGGCTTGGTGTTGCAAACCATAACCGTTGTCAAAGAAAAATCCTCAGCTGAGATATCAAAGATGTCTCCGGCCCTGCAGACACAAATTGGTGATGCTCTTAAGGTGGAGCTCTTACGTGACCCTAATTTCTTGAAGGGAATTGCAGCTGCCACTTATCCGCTAACAGTGCATGACGATAAGCTGGTCTTGTCCTCTTCAGCGACTAGCCAGCTTGGTATTGGTTTGGATGAAAAAATAAAAATGGAGACGCTCGCCAATACAAACGTGGAGGAGACGGCGCATGAAAAGAAGGAGGGTTTGGTCGGTCGTATTTCCTCTGTCGATCTGGATGCGACAGTTAATCATTTTGGTTTTAAAATAAACAACAAAGGTGCAACGGTTAACTGCACGCTGCTTGCTGACATGAGCCAAGAAAAGATGAAAGATCTCTTGGGCCAGTGGGTGCATATCACTGGTGTATCAACATATTATGGCAATAGACTTGTTAAAATCGATATACTTGATATCAAGATGGAGCCAGCTCCCGAACAAGGCAAAATTCAATTTGGTCAGTAACCCGAATGACGAAAGAAGGCCGTAAGGCCTTCTTTCTCTATGTTTATTATTTCGGAAGATTCCTCACGATGTAATCAAACAGTTTTTCACCCAGATGCTTTTTCAAAGCATCGTTCTGGTCCAACTTCTTATAGAAGTCGACATGCTTGCTGACGAGCTTAATACGCTCATCGTCGTAGACTTTTTCGAATTTAATTTTGGCTGCATCACGGGGATTACTTCGAATAGAGCCTTCGAGGGATTTGTTCGAAGCCAAACTTTCGGCCAATCCCTTGATTATCACCTGATCTTCCATTGTAAAATCGGTTCCAAAACGTTCGTTGATATCATCAACGATGCGAGACAAGATGTCTCTGTCGTCAGGTTTTTGTACACGAACACCGGAACCCATCGGTTGTAATTCGGAGCCTCTGCCGCTCAGATCAATGCGTGTTTCTCCCGTCTTATCAATCTTAAATGATTCCATGTTAATGGACTCCAATACTTCATACGGCAACGGCTCGTATTTCGTCGGTAATTTTCTTGCTAGGTTGCGTGTGAAGATGAAAAGGCGCTCGAGGTCGGTATTCTCAAATGGAACAATTTGAGAGATGAAGGCGTACTTACGTGCATAATCTCTGCATTTGGTACGGAATTCTTCTTGTACCTTATCATCCCTCAGATCTACCCAGCGCCGTACCACCACATCCAAGATCGCGTTTAAAATGTCTGGTTTTGAGCCGATCATCAACTTGTCTGAAAAATCGGTTACTTCCTCTGCCGAGAACAATTTAAATGCACGAACGTCACGTTCAAGATCGTGTAGGACGTTTGGATCTGTGCCTTTCGAAAGCACGGTCGCGACGTAATACGGCTTGAAAGATTCAAGGATATCATCGGTATCGTTTACAAAATCGAGAACAAAAACTTCATCTTTATCCGCACGCATACGGTTTAAGCGACTCAACGTCTGAACGGCGTTGACCCCGGCAAGTTTCTTGTCCACGTACATCGCCGACAAGAGCGGCTGATCAAACCCTGTTTGAAACTTTTCAGCGACGATCAAGAAACGATATTCATCACCCTTGAATGTACCGGCTGTCGCCGCCTCCGGCACGCCGTTCATCTCACTCTCGCTGTACTCGAATGCGCCGTCCTTCACCTTTCCGGAAAAGGCAACAAGGGCCTTATAAGGGGATTTCCGCAAGCGCAGGTATTCATCAAACGCCATCTTGAACCGTACAGCATGCAGGCGCGAACGAGTTACCACCATCACCTTAGCTTTGCCATCAATTCGTCCTGCGATGCGGTTGATGAAATGCTCAATAATGATCTCCGTTTTCTTGTTGATGGCGTGTTCATGCTGATCGACGTACGAAAGAAGAAGACGCTCCGCCTTACTCTTGTCGTATTTAGGATCCTCCTCAGCCGTTTTCAGAAGCTCAAAATACGTCCGATAGGTCGTATAGTTCTTGAGAACATCCAAGATAAAACCCTCCTCAATAGCCTGCTTCATGGAGTACAGGCTGAACGGGTAGTACTTGCTATCAAGAGGACTCTTCATACCGAACAGCTCGAGAGTCTTCTGTTTCGGGGTAGCCGTGAAGGCGAAATAGCTGATCGCCTCGGTTTTCACCTTGCGACTCTTGATTTTCTTCAAAACCATATCCTCGACATCCTCCTCGACCGCAGAATCAATCTTCTCAGCCTCATCGAGGTCGGAAACGCCGAGCGCCTCGCGCAAGTTGGCGGCAGCCTCGCCGGATTGCGAGGAATGCGCTTCATCGAGGATCACGGCGAATTTCTTTCCCGGCAGATCGCCGATCGTTTCAATGATATACGGAAACTTCTGAAGAGTGGTGATGATGATTTTTTCGCCAGATTCCAAAGCCACGCGCAATTCAGCCGAACCCTCAAGAATCGGCTTGACCGTTCCAGCCGCTTGTTCGAATTGCGTCACCGTTTCGCGTAGTTGTCGATCGAGGATACGGCGATCCGTGACGACTAGAACCGAATCAAAAACCTTTCGATCCTCAGCATCGTGCAGTTCGGAAAGTCGATGCGCCGTCCAAGCGATGGTATTGCTCTTTCCACTACCCGCGCTGTGCTGAATAAGATAGTTCTGACCGGTCCCCTTTGAGCGCGCATCTTCAACGAGCCTCCGCACCGTGTCGCGTTGATGGTATCGGGGGAAGATCAAGTTCTCAACCCGGGTTTTTTTGCCCTGATGATCTTCAATTTCCTCTTTTTGGACATGAATGAAGCGCCCGACGAGTTCGAGCACACTTTCGCGCGACCACACATCTTCCCACAGATACGAGGTTCGATAGCCTTCGGGATTCGGCGGATTACCTGCACCGTTCTCAAAACCTTTGTTGAATGGTAAGAAGCGTGATTTGAGACCAGTCAGCTGAGTTGAAAGATAGGCCTGTTCGGTATCGACGGCAAAGTGTGCCAAGCACCGCTTGAAGGCCAGAAGCGCTTCGAGCGGATCGCGATCGCTGCGATATTGCTTGATCGCTTCGCGGACTGTTTGATTGGTCAGAGGATTCTTGAGCTCAACCGTAAAAATTGGGAGGCCATTTAGAAACAAAACAGTATCGATGGAGTTTTCATTCTTAAAGCTGTATTTGACCTGCCGTGTCACACTCAAAATATTGCTGTCATACAGGCGGCGTGTCTCATCGTTCAAACTGGTCTCCGGGCGAAAATAGGCCATCTCGAATTTGGTTCCGTAATCAGAAAAACCATCTCTAAAGATTTCGAGCGTGCCGCGCGCTTTTAGCTCTGTCGCGAGCCGAGACAGAAGCCCCTCCCCTGCTTCAGCGCCACGCACTTCCTCATGCTTCCGCCATTTATCGGGTTGGGTAGTCTTGATGAATTCCAAAACTAGCTCCGGGTCAAGGCAGAGTTCTTTTTCGTACTGCTCGGCGTCGCGGATCCGATATCCGTGCGTCTTTTCGAGAAACTGCTGGATGAATTCCTCGAATCCGCTTTCTTTTAGATTGGTCGGCATACTAGATTTTAATTTTGCCGGTCACAGCATGATGAATGAGGGAGGATTTGTACTCGACGAGCAGATGGATAGATCTCTCTATTTCCTTAATAATTTCGCTGATTTTGGACGTTTTTTGATCGAGGTAAGTTGCAATCTTTTGCTGTTCGGCCATCGGTGGAATACTGACAGTCAGCGCCGCGAGGTCAGTAGGATTAATTGCTGGATAACTTACTCCAGTTGAGGCGGCAACAACTGATTGGACGAATCTTTCTGACAAACATTGATAGTACTGATATCTCGCATCTAGAAGTTTAGAATGAATGACCGCGAAGCCTGTCGACACAACAGCATCAGCGACGAAATATTCAATCTGAGCGACGGCCTTCAGGTATGTTCTAACTGTCCCTAAAATTGTGTCACCTTTTTTAACCAGGCGTCGTGCACGAGACGGCGCTTCGACAAATGAATATTCTGGCAACTCCTCGCTAATATACCCTTGCTCTACATTGCCGATATCAATGTACTTGAATAGAAAATTTTTCTCAGTGTTTTCAGAGAGAACCTCGCTATTGAGAGTGGCCGCAAACTTTAGTTTTCTGGTTTCCCATCCTTTCGGGATTTTTCCAAGCCAAGGTTCACCAGAATCAATAAGCTTGGAATTCGGATCAAGCCCTTTCGTAACCGCTTGATTGATGATCGCTGTACGTTTTTCTTTCAGTAACTCAATCAAATGATGTTTTTTTGCTATGACTCTGTCGATAATGGCAGTCTTTTCATCTAGAAATGTGACGATCTTTTCCTGCAAAGAAAGTTCGGGTACAGGTACCTGTACTTCTTTGAGTTTTTCCCTAGTGAGGTGCGCAATGCTGACTCGACTAACAATCGCATCAAAGGCGCCCGCGTTTCCCAGGGCAAAGAAGCAGTAGAGGTGAAACTTGGAACTCTGGTTTGAATGAACCCTCACTCGATTCACGGAATTTTGAAAGAAGCATTCTTTTAATTGCTCATTCCAAATTGCTGTTCTACCGACTTCTCCACCTTCGCTTACGAGAAGATCGTCTTTTTTCAATCCTAATTTATGCAGTTCCCATTTTGCGAACCACATTTCTCTAACATCATCTAAGTCTGGGGTAAACCACTGGATATTCTGGGCACGGAGGTAGGGCTTACTCACGTCGGTACCAGAATTCTCGTTTTGAAGCATTTTGCCGAGGGTAATCTCGGCAATGAACTTCATTTTTTTTAGTCCCCAATCTTTCGGAATCTCCCCAAGCCACGGAAGACGAGAATCAGTCATGCTTGAATATGTCTGATACTTCGTCATATCAGAACTTTTTGAGCAATTCGAGAAGTTCCTTTTCGATTGTCAGTATTTCGCTCTCAATCGTTTCGACGGGCCGAGGCGGTTCATAGGTGAAGAAGTGCCGCGTAAAGGGAATCTCGTAACCAACCTTACCGACCTCTTGATCCTTATGATCAACCACAAGACTATTGAGAACGGCGTCTGGCGCGTAAGGCAGGACTTCTTTTTTGAAGTAGTCCCGTACGTCCCTACCCCAAGGCACGTTTTCCGTATCGCGCAATTCTGAATCGTATTCAACGCGGCCGTTGTCCATGCAGACATCAGCTGTCTCATCGCGTTCCGAGAGTTCTTGCCAAATGATCTTGTAGATCGGTGCTGGTACGGCCGCTCCAGATTTTTCTAAGACTTTTCCAAGGTCTTCCAAAAACGTCTCGCGATTTTTATAGAGCTTGTCGCCAAACTTTGCGAGCGCAGACAGGATCTTTTCAGGATCATACGCATCGCCTTTTTTGTTGGGTTTGGTCTCTAGGAATTTGTCGTTCGTCCCAAGCCGCGCCAAACGCTCCGTACTCGCCTGGAAGTTAAGTCGGAGCGGACGCTCCACTGTGATTTGGCGATAAGCGAAATCTGTCGTCGCAAAAAACTTCGATTTTTCACTGTCCTTGGGGGCGTCGAAGAGACGCGAGATGCGAGCGCGATCTTCGTCAGAGATGAAGTGGCGTTTATTACCCAAACTCTTCGACATCTTTTTATAAAAGCTACGTGCATCAATCAGTTGCACCTTTCCTTTACGAGACTCTTCCTTACGGTTCGAGAGGATCCAGATATAGGTATAGATGCCCGTGTTGAAAAACAGCTGATCGGGCATGGCTACGATCGCTTCAAGCCAGTCACTCTCCAAAATCCAGCGTCGGATCTCGCTTTCACCGGAACCAGCGTCGCCCGTAAAGAGCGGCGAGCCATTGAACACAATGCCGATGCGTGATCCCCCATCCCGCACCGGGCGCATCTTGAAGATCAAGTGCTGGAGGAACAGGAGTTGTCCATCAGAAATTCGAGGCAGACCAGCGCCGAATCGACCCGCATAACCGCGGTCATGCTCGCGTTCAACCGCCTCCCTGTCCTTTTTCCAATCGACGCCAAATGGTGGGTTTGTCAACATGTAATCAAACGTCTCGCCAAAAAACTGATCGTTTGCGAGCGTGCTGGCCTTTGAATGATCTTTTTCACCGCCGCGGATATGCTCCGGATCCTCACCCTTGATAAGCATGTCAGACTTGCAGATGGCGTATGTCGCTGGATTGAGCTCCTGGCCAAACAGGTAGATATCGGCTTCCGGGTTCATCTCCAAAACACGATCCTTGGCAACCGAAAGCATGCCTCCGGTACCGCAAGCGCAGTCGTAGACAGTCTTGATGACGTGTTTCTTTTTGAGCTTGTCGTGATCTGGCGAAAGCACGAGTTCAGCCATGAGCTTGATGACCTCGCGCGGGGTGTAGTGTTCACCCGCAGTCTCGTTTGACTGCTCAGAGAACCGTTGAATCAAGCTCTCGAACAAAGACCCCATCTCATGGTTGTCCATGTGCTCAGGACTCAAATCTACTTTCTCTAGCTCCTTAAGAATCATGTAAAGCAGATTGCCACCTTCGAGGCGCTCAAGCTGACGGTCGAAATCAAACTTCTCAAAGATATCACGAATATTGGGGCTGAATCCTTTAAGGTAGTTTCGAAAGTTTTTCGGTGCCTGGTTCGGCTCTTCAAGCAGTTTTGAGAAATCGTATGGCGAAATATTGTAGAAGCCAACCTTAGAAGTCGCTTTCAAGATTGGGTCGGGATCGATCCCGCCCGGCATGTCGTGTTTCTTGGCCAGAACCTTCTCCTTCGTCGGCGCCAAAACCGAATCAAGCCGCTTTAGAACGACGAGTGGAAGGATCACGTCTTGATACTCGTGTGCTTTCCAGCTGCCACGCAGCAATTCCGCGATCTGCCATACAAGCCCTGATTTGTTGACGACTTTTTCAACCATAGAGATCGGGTTACTGAGTGAAGAGATTAAGGTACTCCTCAAGTACAAAGATGCGGTTCTTGGAGAACCCGGTCGTTTCTTTGAAGAGGCCGAGTCGGAGAAAATCTTTTGCCGCCTCATTAGCAGACTGAAACGTGACGTTCCCCATTTCAGCCAAACTCTTCACTGAAACGATGGGCCTTGAGAAGAGCTCGCGTAGCATGGTTTTGGCAGTTTTTTGCCGACGTGGTCCAATACCGTCCTCGATCATCTGTTCATAGCGTGCGCGCAGATCAATGATCTTCTGAAACGTGTCCCGACCAGAACGCGCTGTTTCGCCAACACCAGAAAGAAAAAAGGCGATCCATGGCTCAATTTCGCTCTTCAAACGGACAGCCATCAGCCGATCGTAATACTCATCCTTGTGCGCTTCGAAAAAGGCCGAAAGGTAAAGTGTCGGCCTGGTGAGGATTCTGTCACTGACGAGCTGAAGCGTAATCAAAAGACGTCCGACACGGCCGTTACCATCAAGAAATGGGTGAATCGTTTCGAACTGATAGTGCGTTAGCGCAACATTAATGAGGGCAGGGATCGAGAGGTTATTGTTGTGCCAGAGCAACTCAAGATCGCCGAGCAGTTCTGGAATGTCCGTGTGATGGGGTGGAATGAAGCGCGCATCGGCAAGTGACGAACCACCGATCCAGTTCTGACTCCGACGGATTTCACCGGGAAGCTTGCTATATCCGCGCACCCCATCGAGAATTTTTTTGTGCGCCTCTTTCACAAGGCGCATCGAAAGCGGGAGACGCTCAAGCTCGGCGATACTGTGGTTCATCGCCGCGATGTACTGTTGAATTTCATTCCAATCGTCTCGCTGTTCAGGAGTGACTTCCTCCCTCGCCAAGAGTGCCTCATCAATATTTGTCTTGGTACCCTCGATCCGACTTGAAACTGTCGCTTCTTTTACGACGTGCATCTTAATAAAGAAATCGACGTCCGGGATCAGCTTTGAGTATGCGTTAAGCTCGCCGAGATACCGCATGGCGTCAGCAAGAAGAACGTCAATTTTTGGATCGGACCAGGTGAACGGCTTGTTGATGGTCTCGGGCAGGAAGGACTTGTATCCATCCTGCTGGCGCCACGTTCCAGCCTTAAACTTAGGATTCATACCCTGAATTCATATATCTATATTCAGAGTTTATCCACATATCTATAATTTGTCAATTCGTACTAAAAGGTGCCAGCTGGCCCGACAAGAGTAACTTTTAAAACCACGAATATCTCCCCTTCCTCCCCTCCGTATACTCCCACCACGCCCTCGCCGGTGCCCCATTCATAAAATCCACCGCCGCAAGAAACGTATCCAGCACGCACGGATCGTGCCTCACGCCAGTTTTCTTACAGAGTTTTTGATAGAGCTTGAAGGCGTCCTGTTTCTTCAAATCCTCCGGCGTCCGAATGCCAAGCAACACAAAATCTTTGACCATCGCGGGGCCGATGTTGGGGATTTGTGCGAGTTCCTTGGCCTCTTTGGCCGTCCGCGCTTTTTTCATAACCCCAGAATACCACAAAAAACACCCGTTTTGGGTGCCCTTTCAGGTCATCAAAATACCGGTTTCTCAGTTGAGAACTAGCATCGTAAACGCCAGAACAAGGCTTTTTGCAGCCGTGCCGGCGAGGAGGAGGATTTTGGTGTTGCGTTTCATATCAACTCCTACGCAACGGGAGTGGAAAGGTAACGGCTTACTCCCCTACGACGACTTCCACCCCTGCCAGAGCAATCGCGCCCTGAAGGACGCCGGGGTAGACGTATTGCACGAGAAAGACGGCGGCCGCGAGGACGAGGATTTTGGAAAGCTTGTCGCGCATAACTACTTCTTCAAAACCTCTTTTACGCGAAGTTTTGTGATCTTCGTAACAAGGGCGTACGGAATCGGTTTATCGATCTCGAAACGCAGCGTGCTTTTTCCTGTGATGTATGGCTTGGCGGCTTTGACATCCGCTTCAATGCCGGCGCGGCCGGCGAAGAAGCCGATGTGCTCTTTGAAGAACATGAAGTAGACGAGGTTCCTGCCATTCAGTCGGAAGACCGGCATGCCGTAGCGGATCGATTCTTCCGCTTTCGGAACCGCCTTGCGGATCGTCGCGCGAAGTTTTCTTAAAATTGGCTGCATCTCTTTCGGCGCGCCCTTGATGACGGCGTCGATGGACGCGTAGGTTTTCATTTTCATAACGATCGTGGTTTTAGGCGTTGACAGCCGAAGCGAACCTTTGGTAGGCCGTGGTACACTTAGTTTAACACGCTATCATGCAGGAAAAAGAGCCTACCATTGGGGATGTTTTGGAAGCCGTAAAAGACGGTTTCGGTTTATTGGACGCGAAGATCGATGCCGTAGACAGAAAGATTGACGGCGTAGAAACGAGACTGGACACCAAGATTGGTGCGGTGGATGCACGACTCAATCAAAAAATTGACGACCTTACGACCGCTGTCGATGGGTTTGCTCAGAACCAGATCCGTTTCGATCAAGAGCTTGTCGCAAACCGAGCCGCGCATGAGCGATTTGAAGAACGTCTGACATCAATCGAAAACCGGGCTTGAAGCCCGGTTTTCTTTTTGGATCTTTATTTCCTCTCAATATGCTTGCACTGCGGGTAGTTCCCACAGCCAGTGAACGCGCCGAACTTGCTCTTGCGCTGGACGAGTTTCCCCGCACACTTCGGACAGGACTTTTCCGCAACCGCCGTACCGGAAGCTGACTCTTGCATAGCATCGCGATAAGAATAAAAGCGATGCTGGGGTCCTAGCAGAACCCGTGTTTTTCATGCAAGAGCCCTGCACCATGCGGTGCATGGCAGGGGGTCGTACTTACACGTAAAACACGATGCATTCCGTATCTGAAACGGCTTGCAGGGTGACGGTTTCGTCTGTGGCGGCGCCATCGCCGGTTTCCAGCGTTTCCGCAGCTGTCGTAATTTTGCCTGAAACGATTTGGATCCAGGCCGCCTTTCCCTCCGCTGGCGCGATCGTGGCCTGCTCCCCTTTTGCGAGGCGCTGGAGCCAGACTTCGGCGTCTTGGTGGATGGTGAGGCTTCCGTCATGACCGTCGGGAGAAGCGATAAGTATTTTCGAACGAACAGATCCCTCGACTGCGCTCGGGATGACAAACGTTTCATAGCTTGGAGGAAGGTTTTGCTCGCGCGGAAGAATCCAGATCTGGTAAAGATGGCACTCTTCCGTTTGCGAGGCGTTGAGTTCCATGTGCTGCACGCCGCTGCCGGCGGTCATGCGTTGGAATTCGCCGGCGTTGATCACTTCGTTGTTGCCCATCGTGTCGGTATGCCGGAGCGAGCCTTGCATGACGTAGGTCAGGATCTCCATGTCGCGGTGGCCGTGGAGGTCGAAGCCCTTGCCGGGCGCGACGCGATCTTCGTTCATCACGCGAAGCGTCTTGAAGCCCATCCAGGCTTCATCGAAATAATCGGCAAACGAAAACGTATAGTGCGTGTCGAGCCAGCGGTTTTTGAAGCTTCCGCGTTCGTGGGCGCGACGGATGAGGAGATTCATAGTCTTATCATAGCAAAAACTCCCCGGAAAGGGAGTTTTTGTTCGTTCCATGGATGGACCGTTTGCGTGGCTTGACGTGGTGAATATACACCGGCAGAGACACATTTGTCAATCACCCGTGGTGGAGAGGAGGGGTATTGAACCCCCGGAGCGTGATGTCAAGCCACGCTTGTGGACCATCCACCCTCCCCACCCAAAGGTCCTAACAGAAGTGCTATTTCTTATGCAAGAGGTTTAGCGGTTCAACTTCCAAACGGAGTAGGTCAGATACGACGCGAAGGCGACCCAGGCGGCGTAGGGCATGAGGAGCGCCGAAGCGAGGCGCGAGATCGGCCAGGCGAGGACAATGAGCGCGATAACTGTGAGGTCGAGAAGGATCGCTTCAAAAATCGCCGCGCCGATTTGGTGTTGCGAGAAGAAAAGATAGCTCCAAAGGACGTTCAAAACGGCGTTCAGAAGAAAGATACCGGCAAATAACGGGAGCTTGGCTTTGGCGCTCGGCGTGTTCCAAAGGATAAGCGCGGCGATCGTTGAAAGCGTGAAGATCGTTGTCCAGACGAGTCCGATGACGCTACCTGGCGGCGTCCACGCGGGCAGGTTGATCGAACGATACCAGCTTCCAAGACCGGAAGACGTGAACTGGGAGCCAATGACCGCTGTAAGTACGGTCACGATTGGGATAATGACGTAGTTGAGTTTCATGATTTCTTGTTATAGCAAAAACACGTCGTTAGATGGTCGTTCACCATGCCAACTCCCTGCATGTAGGCGTAGCAAATGGTCGAACCAACGAACTTGAATCCCCTCTTTTTGAGATCCTTACTCATCGCGTCGGATTCTTTCGACGTCGCGCCGATGTCGCTGCTTTTTTTATGGGCGTTCTTGATCGGCTTGCCGCCAACGAAGCTCCAAACATATTTGTCGAACGTGCCGAACTCTTTTCGAATCTCCAAAAACTTCCGCGCGTTTACGATCGAGGCTTCGACCTTCATGCGGTTGCGGATGATGCCAGCATCATTCATCAGCCGGTTGAAATCCTTTTTCGTGAACTTGGCGACTTTGTTGAAATCAAAATTCGCAAAGGCTTTTCGAAAATTCTCGCGCTTGTAGAGAATCGTACGCCAAGAAAGTCCGGCCTGATTCGCGTCCAAGATAAAAGCTTCGTAATGCTTTTTATCGTCGTGCTCAGGAGTGCCCCATTGCGTGTCATGATACAGAATCATGAGAGGATCCTCGCCCGGCCAGGTGCAGCGTTTTTTGGCGGTTTTCATGGCTTCAGTATAGCAAAAACTCCCTTTTCAGGGAGCGGTGGGAGAGAGGGCCGCGATAGCAGCTGTGATCGTCGCATCGAGCGACGGGTAGATCGGAAATTCGTATCCGAGCGCCAAGCTGAAGTTGCGCTGGATCTGGCTCATACCGTGGAAGGCTGGCTCACCGCCGATCACGACGCGCTGTCCGCGTTCGTGCATCATGCGTCCGCGCCATTCCCCCAGCTCGCCGCGCGTATCCATCGCGTACGGCTCCGGTCCGGGATGCTTGGCAGCGTGATGCTCGGCAGGGAGCCAGAAGAGCAGACAGCCAGTCTTGGCGGCCAGTTCGATGTAGTACCGCTCCCAGTTGAGCTGTCGAGCGAAGGCACCGGGAGTTCCCGTCGCACCGTACTTGTAGAGCGGGTGGAACTCCGTCCAGCGACATGGAACAGCGGCATAGAAGTTCGGGATGCGCGACTCGATCATGCGACAGCAATGGCGTTGCCAATCGCCACCGCCGCGAATCGGCCCCATGAGATAGAACAATGGTCCGTAGTTCGGATCAATTTCGACGCGCGTCTTCGGTAGAATGATCTTCACGTTTCCTCCAGGCGCTATCCTACACAAAAACTCCCCTTTCGGGGAGTTCTCGCGTTTACGGTTTGACGCTGACCAGTTCGCCATTTTCGATGCGGAAGCGTTCGGTCACACCAACTGACGGTTGTGTGGTCATGGGTTCGCCCGGCTTGCGCACCGCGAAGTTCGCAAGGATCAGGCCGCCCTGAGTCTCCAGCGTCTGCGGAGCGATACGGTCGCCCAGCAGAATTGCGTTCGTGCCCTGGACGTAGCCGTCTTCAGCGATGGCCGCGGCGACATAGTAGAAGCGACCCGAACCGCTTTTGTCTTGTTCCAAGAGTACGGCCGCGTCCGCGTCGCTGTCTCCGTCCAGATCGGTGCGTACCGGCGTACCGAAAATCCGGACTGTCTCGCTTGAAGCCATGCCAGGATTCAAGAAGATCTGCGCCTTGCCATCACGAAGCGTCACGGGCTTGCCATCGATGACGTAGACCGCGTCCTCAGCGCGCTGTGGTGCCATGATCTTGGCGTCCGGCGTGTCGTTCACGGGCGGTGTGCCTTCAAGCTGTGTGCCTGCGGCTCCACCCGCGCCCACAGGCGTTTCAGGAGCTGAAATACAGCCGGCACCCATCACAACGATCGCTGTTGCGATAAGAATGTAGTGTTTCATATACCAATGTCTACGGCCGAACAAACGAAACGTAACATTACGCCTCGACAATGACTTTGAAGCCGCCGTACGCCATGCGTTTCATATCGAACGGCATTGGCTTATCCTTCCAGTTCTCTTCGCTCATGGACGGATCCTTCATCACTTTTGCATTGACCATATCCCGGTGTGCGCGCGACTTGAAGACGATGAAGGAGAAAATGACCGTCTCGTTCTTTTTGGCGCTCACCATCTTCGGAAACGGCAACGTCACATGTTTCGCATGCAGATCATCGCCGACGCATTCGTAGTATGCGAGTGCGCCGTATTTCATCCAGACTTTTGCTCCTTGGGTAGCCATCCGGCGATACGCCGCAAGGTTCTTTTTCGAAGCGACAAGTACGAAACCGTCGACGTATGACATGGGAAAAGATTACTTGGCGTTAGGATCAGCCTGATGCAGGCCGAAGATATTATGGTCCGGATCGATCATATACCCCTGCCAAGCCATTCCGGGCAGGGCGAATTTTGCCATGGCTTCGACTGCGCCAAGCTCGGCCGCTTTTTTCATCATGGCGTCGATATCGTCGACTTGGACGGTGCAAACAAACGCGCTAGGAGTCGCGCCAAGAGACGGTGCGGGCACACCGCGCTTCACCAAGCCGCCGTTGATGGCATTCGGCGCGCCTTTTTCTGCCGTGATGACGCCCCAGTACTCCATGCCGGGCAATTCGTACTTTACGATTTCCCAACCAAAAAGCGCTTTGTAAAACTCGCCAAGTTTCTCTGGTTCGGTTGCGTGGATCTCGAAGTGGACGATGCTATTCATGCGAGCGCGTAATGAAGAATAAAATCATTCAGAATAGTAGCAAGCTCCGCTGGCTTGGCAAGCATCGGGTAATGACCTGAAACGATCGTTGGGGCGCGCGACGGCAAGACGCGCGCGAGAAGCGTGTCCTGCAAGAGCGGTGGCACGCTCCGATCATTGAGCGTTTTGACGTACCAACGCGGCAACGATTCAGGCAGCGACCATTCCGCTTTGTCGAGAAAGATCCGCGGACTCTCGGGGGAATACTTCTTCAAAACAAGTGAGATCGTTTCTTCGTCGAGGTCGTTGGCGGCCCGAGTGCGCACGACCTTCGGAGGAGGTTTAAGGGCTCCAAAACGGGCCGTGAGATGCATGAAGAAACGTTCCAGCCAAGGACGGATTGAAACCATGGCCTTGCCAGGCTGCGGAATGACGGCGCTTACGAAGACGATACCGGCGACGCGCTCAGGCATACGTGTCGCGACCCGGAGCGCGATTTCACCGCCAATCGAGTGGCCGACAAGAACGATTTTTTCGACAGGAAACGCAGCCGCGGCGTCCACAACCGCCTGGACGTAATCTTCAAGTTTCAAGGCGCTCATCGCTTTATTTGGATCCCCGCGCATCGGCAAATCGACGGCCAGAGCCGGGTACTTCAAAAGCGGCGTGACGCGATCCCACGCCCAAGCACCGAGTCCCGCGCCGTGAATCAAAAGGAAACCTACAGATTTCATGGAAGAGGCAAACGTTTCCAAACAACAAAAGAGTAGACGATCGTCGCAAGAGACGTAACGAGCGCCGGGATCAAGATGCACCACACAACCAGTTCGGTCGGCAGCAGCAGGCCAAAAAGCGCAATGAGTGCTGTCGTCTTGAACAGTTTGGAACCGAATTCATGCGTCTTATCCCAGACGATATCGCTGGCCAATGTCCACGGTGTGCGGATGCCGACGAACCAATTTCGCTTGGCACGACTCAGAACGATTCCAAGAACGTACCACAGCCCGGCAAAGGCCGGCGTCATCCAGCGAACGAAGCCGAAGCGCGCGCCAAGGTTCCACAGCACAGTGATACCGTGAACGTAGGCGAAGAATATGGTGAGCGCAAGCCACAAAAGGTCGTACTCTTTTCGGAAGGCACCAAGATTTTTCTTGAGCGGATCAATGCGCGGAATGAGCGCGTAGAGGCCAATGAAGAAAAGCATCATGCCAGGCACGAAAAACGCACCGAACGATTTTGACATCCAACCATCAGCCTGCCCTGCCGCGTTCCAATGCGACGCAAAGCGCTCGGGAAATTGCGGGTAGAAAAATAGGCTTGCGGCGACGCACGCGACGATCAGCGCGCACATCACGAGAAATGTTTTTCGATTCATGTCAGCGGGATTACTTCTAGTTTTTCTTTTTCGCGCCAATACTCCAGCTGCCACTCCCCTTTTTTCACCTCAACCAAGCGTTCTTCAACGCCGTCGCGCGTCTTCAGCTCTCGGCGCCGTTCGCCGAGTTTTTGCCGTGCTGCAGCCGTGAGGCGCGCCATAAGCGTAAACAGAGTCGGCCGCGCGGATGCGTTTTTCACAAACGATCTGAGAAGCCTTTACGGCCGAGGAGACGGTACATGTGTTTTTTACCGGCTTCGACGCCCGGTTGATCGAAAGCGTTCACGTCGAAGAGTTCGCCCGCCACGGCGGTCGCGATCATCAAACTCTGCATGAGTGCGCCGAGCGAACGCCCGGTGAGGTCGGGAAGGTGCAGCGTGCCGTTCGGTCGGCGGTTTTCCGTCAACGCTTCTGCTGTGGCTTGGCGTTCGGCATGCACAATTTTACGCAGCGTGTGTCCAGAGAAATACGAAACGCCTTCGATGTCAGACCACGGCTCCGGCAAACGCGCATCGATGTCAAAATCGTCGACTTCAACAAACGTCACGATCTTATCGGATGGACCTTCGTTATACAGTTGAATCTGCGAGTGCTGATCGGCCGGACCAATGGCCGCGACGGGCGTCGGACCGACGTCGATGCGTTTTTTCTTGCGATCGGTTTTCTTACCAAGACTCTCCGCCCACAGCTGGCGATACCATTGCCCGACGAGTGTTAGGCGTTTGGCATACGGCATGAAAACCGAAATCGTTTTTCCGCGGCGATACAACAACCACTGAAGTGCGGCGTAGACCATCGGCGTGGATTTGAGCGGTGAGGCTTTCCAAAAATCAGCATCTTCAGACGCCGCGCCCTTCCACAACTCATCAATGTTGATACCCGCCGCCAAAAGCGGAAACGCGCCAACTTCGGTAAAGACCGAGAAGCGTCCGCCGACATTGTTCGGCACCGGCAGCGTGGAATATCCCTCACGCGCGGCGATATCGTGGAGCGTCCCCTTTTTTGCGTCCGTCGTGGCAATGATGCGCTTCATCGCCTTTTCAAGGCCGACCGCACGAATGAGTTCATGGCGCAGCATTGTAAAAATCGCCATCGGTTCGATGGTGTCACCGCTCTTCGAAACAATGTTGATGGCCACGCGTTTCCAATCAACGCTTTCAAAAACGTCGCGCACAGCACGAGGATCGGTGGCGTCGCCTGCGAAGACGAGTTTCATGGCGCGCGCTCCGCGTTTCAGCGTTTCCAAACCTTTCAATGCTTCATACACCGCCTGCGTGCCGAGCAATGATCCGCCGATGCCGACAACGACAAGCGTGTCGATCTCTGGATCGAGCGCGCGAAGGATCGAAGACATGGCTTCGCGGCTCGGGCGCTTCTTGGGTACGTCGAAAAAACCGAGCTCACCGGCTTTTTTCCGATCCAAGAGGGCGCGACGTGAGGCCTCCAACCATCCAGCAATAGCTTGTAGTTCTTCCGGAGAGACACCTTCCGCGCCGACGCGATTCCTCATCATGCCCAAGAAATCGTAGCGCAAGGCCATACGCACCTAGTGTAGCACGTGTCTTAAAGCTTTCCGAACGCGAACGGTGTGTGTGCGAGCGCGAGCCCAGCAAGAAGACTGGCACCGACAGAAAACGCGAGATAGACGAGCAGAGGCAGCCAGATGCCGCCGCGTGCCTTTGCCAAACGAAACGCGGCGTAGACGCCCGGCAGAAAGAAGAACGCAGAGACGAGACTTTGAAGGAAAAGCCATTTCCAGGACAGATCGGAATCCAGGGCTTCAAGCAGCATGAGCGGTACGCCGAGCAGATACCACAGCATCATCGCGCGATGCGGCGCGAGACGTGTAACGCTGCGATGCTCGACCCAAAGCATCGCCGGGAGAATCAACAGATGAAGGAGAATGCGAACCATAGCGTTAACGCGTCAATTCGAAATCGTCGCCGGGGCGCAGCCAAAGCACGGCTTCGGAAGTCGTGGCGTCGTACGCCCAGCTTCCAATCGTGAGCGCCGCTACTTCTTTCTTCTCCAACACCGCACCATCCTTGCGCACGACGGAACCGAGACCGGAGGGTACGCGCACGAGAAGCGGCAGCGTCAAACCATTGTAGCTGATATCAAGCACGGGCACCGAAGCAATTTCCACGCGATAGGCTCCCCCTTCCGCCACCGTAGCGTACGCGTATTCGCCATCGAAAGCCGCTCCTGGCGTGAGCGTAACCGCGGCGTCGTTGCCGAGTTCGGTAAAGATGACATTCTTGTTACTCAAGCCGCCACGCAGCACCACTTCAAGTTGCGCGAACGGACTGGAACAGCGGCGCATGTTTCCCTTCATCTTCTCGCATGAAGGTCCGAGGAATACGGAATTCATTGCCACAACATTCCCCGCGTCGAGATCGCGCGCCATCGCCATAAAATCTCCCGCCGTCTCAGGATCTGCCGCGTGCCAGGCATCGGCGTCCGTGAACGTCAGGCCACTGAAACTATTGCGTGCATCCGGCAGTTCTTCGTTTTTCTCTTCAAAACCAAGAGCCGAGGCACCGCCTGTAAAATGCGAGAATGCCACGTTTTGGACGCTGATCGGACCGTCATCGAAAGTAAAACCGTATCGCGCGGAAGTCGCCTCAGATGATCCTTCGAGTCTTCCCATCACTTTTGAATTCTTCAACGAGGCACCAAAGGCCGCGAATGTGCCGCCGATCGGATTCTCTGCGAGGAACGCGTCCGTTACCTCAAGATTCACGCCACGAATCCAGAATCCGCGCTCGCCGCTCATAACACTCGTCAGACCGGAGAACACAGCCTTGGATTCCGGAATATAATCTCCGCTCCCTTTGCCGTTGTCGACGTACAAACCAATTTTGGCGCTGCTCCTTGCCGTATTATCTATGAACGAACCCAATTTCGCCTCGCGAGGATGCAGTCGAATACCGGCGTTCGTTGTCGCGTCATTGGAAAGCAGATACCAGAAACCAAAACCGTCGGCGCCGACCGCGACGTTGCGCTCCACGGAGTTGCCTGGGTGACGAAACAAAAACGCCGCTGGCGCGCCGTCGCCAGGCAGAGCACCTCCTCGCACGCGCGCCGCCAAGTTTCCGGAAAACACGTTGTTTGTTTCCGCTCCATCTTCGGTCGCGAAGCAATGACCGTAGACGTTGATCGCGACGTTGTCACTGATTTCAGCGCCAGTTGTTTGCCTGAGCGTGACACAGCGATTTCCCGCGTCTTTAACAACGCTCGAAGCAAAGATCGGGTTTGTCACGCCGTCGAGCATGAGCGGATACTGTCCCGCGACGCCTTTGCGACCAAGCGAAGAGAGTTCGACGTTACGTAGCGCGATCGAGGCGCGATTGATACCGCGCACGTAGGCACCGAAACCGTTGCCGACCCCCTGAATCTCAATATTGCGATCAAGCAGCGCAACCTCAGAGCGCAACCCCTCTTCCGCGCGATGTATTTTTTCGAGCGGGCGATCAAGCATCAGCGTCGCACCATCGACTGCTTTCACCACGCGCGTTTCCTGTTCTTCATTACTTGCTCCCAAAATGGCAATTTCGGAACCGACCGGCCAGGCAACCGGTGCAACAAGTACGATACTCGTCGCGCCCGTTTCTGCAGGTGACGCGAGGCGTGTCCAGGCAAAGCCGACATCCGCGCCATAGAGCGCTAAGGTGCCTCCATCAATAAGAAGTCCATCATCCGCGACCGCCGTGGTCGCCGCACCCGTAAGAGCGATCTCGAGGCGCTTATCGGCACGTAGTGGCGCGCCAGCACTGCCGGCCGACATCGAGCCGCTTACCGTGATCTGCCGCGAGGCAAGACGCATCGAACGATCCTGCGCGAACTCAAGAGCGCCGCGCACGTCGAGCGATTTCAAGGTTGGCCCGTTCTCCATGTCATAGGTGACCTTTTGTCCGAATGGAATCGTCACGCGCGCTCCCGAGGCAGGACGTGCGCCGCCCCAGACACTCGGATCGCTCCATAACCCGGTTTTGACCGCCGTAGCTTCCAATGAAACCGGCGTGCCGCTCCTGGCCGCCAAATCATCGGCAATGGAACCGATCGCTTGCTCCCCCGCTTTATCAAAATCCGCCGCCGAAGCGACTGGCTCCCCCTCTTTATAGGCGAAGAAGAAGGCGTCGGAGAGATCATCAACTTTTTTATTCCAATCATCGCCATACAAACCGCGCGCTGCGCTCTCGGATGAAAGCCAACGAAGTCGGCCGCCGGCGCCGATCGCAAACACGCGCGGGTCGCTTTGCAGCTTCACGAGTCGGGAGGCCGGTTTATAGGTGACGTTGCCACCGATCAGATACGACGCGAGTTCTTCGTCGGAAACTTGCCGCACGTCCGAGAAACCCGAATACCACGAGAAATATATTTTCTCGTTTGGAAAGACGTAGCGTTTGCCTTCATCGACGTAGTAGACCGCGGGCGACGAACCCTTGATCAGCGAACTCGCGGCCGACGCCGTGAAAGGCGCGCCGAACAATAAAAACGTCGCGGCAACGAAAAAGCGGAGCTTCCGCATATGTCCGCATTGTAGCACAGCCTTCTCGCGTGGTAACCTGAGAACGATATTCATTATTCTTTTTATGCGAATTACCGCCGCCGCAATCGCCGCACTCGGAATCGCGCTCGCTTTGCCGGTTTCCGCCGCTGCATTGTCTGACGCGACCTTCGAAACCGCTGGCATCTTGCCAGACAGCCCGCTCAGCTTCTTCGATAAGACGATCGACTCGATCGCGATCGCTCTCTCGTTCTCGACAGAGTCGAAAGTCGAGACGACACTCGCTGTTTCCGAAGAGCGCGCCGCCGAATCTGCCGTCATGAGCTCCGAAGGCAAGATTGAACAATCGATCGCCTCCGCTGAAGCATCGCTGTCGCTTGTCGACTCCGCTGTTGTAACAGCTTCAAAGGCCAGTACGACGGAACTCTCGACATCGCTGACGGAAATGATCACGGTTTCGACAACGGCGTCTCAGACACTCTTGCAAGAAGGCTTGGCCGCGGCACCGACAGAGGCGACGGTCGAACTCAAAGCTGCAGTGACGCCCATCATTGCTGAAATGGCCGAGGCGCCGAAGGCTGTGACCACCACCACGACCGACGCGACGTCACTTTCCTGCAACACCACAACGTTCGACACGTGCGTTAAAACGAACGGCTGTACGGAAGACACTTCGGCAAAGTGCTTCGTCGCTTGCCCTCCGAGAGTCGTGACCTGTGAAGATCCGAAAGCTGGCAAAACCTGCCACGTTCCGGACACCGCTTGCGTCAACGAGTGCCTCGGTAAAATCGTCGGCTGCTTCGACAGCTGCCTCACAACCTCGAATTGCAAAAAGGAGCAGGTGAATACCTCCTCCCTCAAGCTCCTGTCACCCGAGAACGTACAGCGCGCGTTCCAGCTCCAACTTCAGAACGTCGTCAAATAAGAATCACGTCGTCGGAAGCTCCGGCGGGCTGAGCACTTTCAGCGCCTGCCGGAGTTTTTTTACGTACGTTACGGTTTCCGGAAGAAGCGTTCCTTTCTTCATTGTATTCACCGCTGCACTCTTGGCACCTTTCTTTTTCGCCAAAGCCGCGATCTCAGCCGTATGCGGTTCGGACCACTCGTCGCCCCACTGCTTGATGGCTCGCTTTACGCGCGTCTCGCCAGTGTTGTAGGACGCCGCCAAGTATTCATCTACGCGCGCAGGATCAACGTAATGCATGTCTTTCACCGCCAATGGCATGGAGGCGAGAATTGCGTCGAGATAGGCGATCTGTGCCTTGATGGCGTTGACCGGGTCCGACATGCCTTTGGTGAAGTCCGTGATGAGATTCAATTCCTTGCGCTTGGCCATCATGGCGTAGGTACTCGGAATGAATTGCACGAGACCGAGCGCGCCAGCGGAAGAACGCGCGTAGATGTAGGCCTTGTCCTGGTTGCCGCCCATCGTCACGTAGAAGGCGTCCATCGCCTCTTCGGCATTCGGACCAGAGAGTGCGCCCAAACCGACGTGTTCGATGATCGCGATACCCTCAACGAGATGCGGATCGACAACATCAGCCATCAAGCGGTCGGGAAAAGCGCGTGAACGAACGCCAGTCGAACGGAGCGCTTCGTAAGCCGCGTTGATTTCGAGACGCAGAACGTTCTTACCCCACGCGGCCATTTCAGCCGTGTGCAAACCGTCGGAATACGGCGTATAGACGACGTCGTGCAATTCGTACTTCGGCTTTTTCTTCGAAACCGAGATGGATTTGAAAATCGGATAGCGAACGGCCACGACGACGCGCTCCCCCGTATCAACAACGAACGTCGAGTTGACGCCGTTGCTGCGCTTCACGCTGACCGAGTACGCATCGGGTGTCTCGGTAAACTTGAGTTTCGTACCGTTCTTGCTGGCTTCGAGATACTGAATTTCGTTCGTGCGTGAATTCCAGACGGCCAAGGTAACATCAACCCAGACGTCATAGCTCGTGACGACATCCGGTTTTTTCTTTTCGGCCGTATCGACGCGTTCTTGAAGCGCGGCGCGCGCCCGGAGGACGGCGTTTTCGAGCGTCGGAGCCGGTTGGGCAGGGTCTACGGGTTCGCTCGAAGGTGTAACAACAGGCGTTGCTGGTGCTTCGACGACCGGCGCTGGGGCAGAACCCGCATCGAGAAGCTTCAAGAGCGCTCCTGGAGATTCAGCGGAAAGCCCGGAGGCAGGATTGTAAAAACGCCCGTCGAACATTTCGAGTATGAGAGGCCCCTCGGCGCGCGCCGAAGAAACGACGCCAAAAAACGAAAAGCTCACGAGAGCGACGGCAGCGAGGCGAGTACGTAGTGTCATATGCATTCAGTATAGACGTGAGGCTCGATCGTTTCTTACAACGACGCCGTGGATGTCGCCGCAAGATCAAAGTCTCGATAGACGTTCCGCGCGTTCCAGAGCAAGTATCCCTTTCCACCCTGATCGCGCGTCGCTTTGATTTGCGCCCGGATCTTGTCGGCATCATAGACCGCGCCGATATCGAAGGCTTGGAGCCACGGACGATGATGCGCGAGCGGCGTATTGCAAGGCAGGAGGAAGGTCGACGTCGCGCTTTTCACGCCTTGTGCAAGCTCATCGCACTCCTTTTCTTGCTGGGCGTACAAGCGATTCGCCTTTTTTAGGCTATCAGCGACAATTTCATACGGGTAATCAGCCGGATTCTGGTACCCGAGCGTTCCCACCCCATAATGAGAAGGATACACCATCGCCGAGACCGCCGTGCCGTGAGGCAGCGCATCAACAAGGAGCTGTCCGATACCGAGATCGTAGTCGATGTACCACGTGACGTATCCGAAGAGGTCGTAGGAAACCGGGATCCCTTGCTTCTTTTCAAGCTCGTCGTGCATGAAGCGGAAAAAATCTCGGAGGACTTCGTGCTTCGGACGCTGTTCGTCGTGCTGCGCGTAGACGATCGACTTCATGTCACCGTCACTTGGAAAACGGATGTAATCGAATTGAATTTCGTCGAACCCTCGCGCATAGGCTTCGCGGGCGATCTCGACGTTGTAGCGCCACGCCGCTTTCGATGCCGCGTCGACCCAGGTCACACCTTTGTAGTCAGCCCACACGCCTCCGGATGTTTTTTGCACGGCCTCGCCAGGAAATCGTTCAACGTACGAAGGATCTTGAAAAACGAAAACGCGCGCGATGCGATAGAGATTCCGCTCCCCTGCTTCTCGTAAAACCGCGTCGAGATCTTTGATCGTCGCTTCTTCGGGCGCGGCGGTTGCGAGCGAACTTCGCGTCGGCACGAATGACAAGCGCCCGTCCGCATCTTTGATATCGATCACGACCGCGTTCATGCGATTGCGCTCAAGATAGGCGAACAATTCGGAACGCGACTTCTTTGAAGCCGCTTTCGAAGCCGTCATGTAGATTCCACGAACCTCTTGCGGCATCGGCACGTGCTGTGCAGCGCTTGGCTCTTCCACGGGCGGAGCAGCCTTCGTCGACGATACATAGATCATCCCCGCCCAGTCAGGAACCGGGGCGGTGAAATACAATCCGAGCACCAACGAGGTCCCGAGAAACACGAACCAGCTGCACGCGTGAATGGGAGCATGCCAGCGTTCGGTCGGAGCCTGTAGGATGGCGCGCGGAGCTTCCATGTTAGTTGGCGTAGGGCGGTTGCGCGTCGAGACGAGCGGTCAGCACGAGAAGCACATCTCCCCGCGCGACGCTCATTTTCACCGCGTCACCGACCCTCAACAATTGGATCGCTTTCGCCAAGGTCATCTTTCCTTCAAGCTTCTTGCCGTTCACGTCCAAAATAATGTCGCCAGCCATGAGACCGACCGCACCGGCAGGACTGTTCGGCAGCACGACGGCTTGCCCCGGTTCGTCGGTACCAATGAAAGCACCGTAAGAGTACGCGAGCTTGTGTTCAAGTTGAAACTCCGGCGTGATCGGGAAATAGCGGACGCCGAGACGTGGGCGTGCGATCGCGCCGTAGACGCGATACGAATCGGTCACCTTGCGAATTTCGGAAACAGGAATGGCGAAGCCAAGGCCCTGGCCGCTATGTTCAACCGCCGTGTTCATACCGATGACCTTGCCGTCGAGGTTCAAAAGCGGTCCGCCGGAGTTTCCGGAGTTGATCGCCGCGTCCGTCTGCAGCAATTCTTCAAGACGCTCGGTAGCACCCGTCACGTTATTCTCCGCTTCCACTTCACGGTTCACGCCCGAAAGAATGCCGCGCGTGACCGTGTTGGCGTATTTACCGAGCGCGTTGCCGATCGCGATCGTCGTTTGTCCGAGGCGATAGGCGTCGTCGGCTTCAAGAGCAAGCGTTGGAAGATTCTTCGCCTCGATTTTAAGTAAGGCAAGATCGTTCACAGGGTCGATGTCGGCGACACGTGCTTTGAAGGAACGTCCATCCGACAGGAAAACCGTCAGAATCGCGCTGCGCGAATATGCAACGTGGCGATTCGTGGCGATCAAACCATCTGCCGTAACGATAAAGCCTGTCCCCTTCCCCACTTCTACCAGCGGACGCGTCGGCGCCGCGACTTTGATATCGTCGCCGATCGAGACCGTTAACGTTTGTTGTCCTTCCTGCTGTACCAAAATTGAAACGACGGCGGGCGACGCCTTAGCGATCACCTGAATCATCCGTTCTTCTTCACTGAGTGGCGCAATCGCTTTTTGCGCAGCGCCAGCAGACGGCAACCAAGCCGACCAGGCAACATGCACGGTTAACGCAACGGCGATATTCAAGGAAACGAGCGCGGCGGCGCGGGCAATACGAAAAGAGGAGTGGGTTCCCATATAGACGCAGTGTACCGCCGCGGCTCAGGTTCAGCAACGGACAAAAAAACAGACCTGCTAGGCCTGCTCAGAGGGGTACATCGTGTGCGTGTGCTGAGACGCGGTCTCCTGTCGATACTCCGGGCGAAGCCTCGCTCGCGAAATCTCGACAATCGTCGTCGACCAAGGGCCCGGTTCGTTGCAACAGAACCGATGCGCGATTTCCAGCTCAGCATGCCTGAAGGTGACTTGCTCGTAGATCTTCTCCACGTGCTGTTCGCCGTTCTCATTCATGACGAGCTTCTTGAGGCTGTAGATCCGGTAGTGGTTCTGGAGGCCGAGGAACTCGATCTCGTAGACGTGCCTGCGCTCCATGCGACACCAGATCTTCTCACCCTTCTTCATCTTGGTGAAATAGAAGACGCCGCGCTGCGCGAGATGGGCGTTGATGATGCGGTTGCGGTGGTACTGCGTGAGCTTCCACGTGATCAGAGCAAGAACGACGGAAAGAGCTGCGAAGATGAAACCCCATTCGAGCGGACCGGGCATGGTGATCTCCTTGTGATCTGCACGCACGCTAGCTCGTTTTTCCCCGATTGTCAACGGGGTGCCGCACGTGGTAGAATTGTGTCACTGTATGAAGAAATTTCTCTTGATTTTCCTGTCGTTTTTGCTCCTGGCACCCGCGATTCCTACGCGTGCCGCCGAGGTGAATCCGGCCTATATTCTCTCCGACGACGACCTGACGGACACGAATGTACCGGCCGGTTTTTCGCAGCAGTTTTTGGAATCCCGTGGCGGTGCCCTCGCCAAGATGACTTTCATGGATCTCGACGGTTCCATGAAGAAGCCAGGCGACATTATCGACTACTACGGAAAGTCGATGGGCGTGAACCCGAAATTCCTTCTCGCACTCATTCAGAAGGAGCAGAGCCTCGTTGATGACAAGAACCCGAGCAAGTGCCAGATCGACTGGGCGGCCGGGTACGGACGACCTGATGGCTCAACCTGCGACACCTCACACCCTGCCCGTGGCTTTACTTCGCAAATCATCAACGCCGCCGCTTTCGTCGAATGCTTCTACCGCGATTCAACCGATCGCTGCGGTAGCCGACGTACGTTTGGTTTTTTTCCTGGCCGCGCGACCACGATCGACAGCCAACCACTGACGCCGGCGAACACGGCAACTGCAATCGTCTACACCTATAATCCGCATCTTCACGGCAACAGCTTGCTGCGTCGTATTTGGGATCGCTGGTTCTCGATGGGGTATCCGGACGGCTCAGCACTTTCCGCATCGGACGGCACGGTCTACCTGATTCAAGGCGGCTTGAAACGCAAGTTCGCAAGCAAGAGTGCGCTCTACACGCGCGTCGACAAGAATAAGGTTATCCCGGTTTCCGATACCGTACTCTCCGGCCTCGAAAGCGGTGCTGATATTGCCTTCGCCGATTACTCGCTCGTCCGCAATCCCGACACCGGAACGGTCTATCTTCTTTCCGGCGACAAGAAGCGTCCGATCGAATCGATGCAAGTTTTCCGCGCGATCGGTTTCAACCCTGAAGAGATCGACGACGTGGACGCGTTGGATTTAGAACCGTACGCCGACGGCGACGCGATCACGCTCAAGAGCGCCTATCCGACAGGTGCGCTTCTTCAGAACAAAAAAACCGGCGGCGTCTACTTTGTGGAAGACGGCAAGAAAAAACCGATCATCGACGCCTCGATCATGAAGGCAGACTACCCTTCCAAGAAAATTTCTGTCGTTTCACCGGAGACACTCGAGAAATATGAAACCGCCGAGCCTCTGAAATTCAAGGATGGCGATTTGATCACGAGTGTCGGTTCGAACAAAGCCGTCTACGTCGTTTCAAACGGCCAGCGCCGTCCGATCACTTCGGGTGAAGCCTTCGAGCAGCTTGGCTATTCCTGGAAGCGCATCATTTGGACAACGGAGTCGGTCATGGTGCTCCACCCGATCGGACAGCCCGTTACCGGCCTTCCGCCCACAGCTTCGTCGGCGCAGACAGCCCTGGCACGATAATATGGCGCTCGTTTTCGCCTCGATCGCCCCCCACTCGCCGGTACTCTTGCCGTCGGTTGGCAAGGAGCATCTCAAAAAACTTAAAAAGACGATCACCGCGCTTCATCGTTTGGAGCAGGAACTGATCGCGTCCAAGCCAGATGTGATCGTCGTGATTTCTCCGCACGGTCGCGTTGAAGAGGATCACTTCACCATGGAGGTGCGCGAGCGTTACGTTCCCAATCTCAAGGAGTTCGGAATTTTTGAAATCCCGATGGAGTTTCGTTCGGACATGCGGCTGACGAGCGCAGTCAAAGAACACCTTGAGGACCGTGACGTGCCGTTTATGCTGCGCTCTGATGTCGATCTCGATTACGGCATCGTTGTGCCTCTCACCTATCTCGCCGCCAAGATCAACCCCGTCACAATTTTACCGATCTCTCCATCGCTTCTGCCACCGAAAGCGCATTTTGAATTAGGCCAAGCGCTTCAAGAAGTTTTGATGCATACCGATCGCCGGGTAGCTATTGTCTGCTCCATCGATCTTTCGCATCGACTCACGCGCACCTCTCCAGCCGGTTACTCGCCGTTCGGCAGGAAGTTTGATGAGAAAATTCTGACACTCCTCCAAGAGAAGAAGCCTTCGGCTTTCGTGACGTTCGAACCACAGCTCGCGGAGAAGGCTGCTCAGTGTGCCTTGCCGTCGCTGACGATCTTGGCGGGCATCTTGGACACCATCGACGCCACACCGGAGATCCTGAGCTACGAGAGCCCATTCGGCATCGGCTCTCTGGTCGCGCATTATCTCCTCTCATGAGCATGGAAGGCATCGGAGGCGTGATCCGTCGCAGGGTCACCCAACCGGCAAAAAAGAGTGAGAAAAAGAACGAGCATTTGCCCGGCATTGAAATCGTCGAAGCAAAAAAAGAGCGCTACATCCACAGCGACGCGCATGCCCTGGCCGCCGAGATCAGCGCCTATTTTGGAGAGCGGAAAAAGTTTGGCGCCTACCTGGCCGTCATCAGGCGTTTGGGCGTTCCGCAGGCACGCACCGCTTTTTCCTCACTCAAAACCGAGGACGTGAACGTGCGTAATCCCCGCAAATTCTTCATGTGGCTTTCGAAGTCTGAAAACGCCAAACCGGCAGCCAAGAAAAAAGGTAAAAAGCCGAAGGACAAGCAGCTTGACATGACCCGCTTTTTTCGCTAAACTTTGCGCATGTTTTTGCCAATCGTGACCCTGCCGAACCCGCAGCTGCGGACTCGCTCGACAGAGGTCGACCCCACCATCATTAAGACCCCGGAATTCCAGAAGTGGCTCGACGACCTCGTTGAGACCATGTGGAAGGCCGATGGCGTCGGAATCGCCGCCCCGCAAGTCGGGCGGTGGGTTCGCGTCTTCGTGGCGGTCGACGGCAAGAAGCCCTACATCGTCATCAACCCCGTCATGGTACGCAAATCGTGGCGTATGGAAGACGGCGAAGAAGGCTGCTTGTCGGTTCCTGGCAAATGGGGCATCGTTCGCCGGCACCGAGCTTTTGCCTTGAAAGGTCTCGACCGCGACGGCAAGCCGGTCACGCATGACGCCAGCGGATTCTTTGCCCGCGTGCTGCAACACGAGCTCGACCATCTCGACGGCGTCCTGTTCGTCGATCGCGCCAAAGAAATTCACGAGGTTCAATTATAATCCCCCACCCGATGTCGCAGAAACCTTACAAAATTGTTTTCTTCGGCACTTCGGATTTCGCTGTTCCTGTTTTACAACGCCTTCAAACGGAAAAAGATTTTTCCATCCTCCAAGTCGTGACGCAGCCCGACCGTCCCGTCGGCCGAAAACATGTACTGACCGCACCAGCCGTCAAACGCGCGGCGCTCGCCCTCGGGCTCACCGTCGTACAGCCTGAGTCCGTGCGCGGGCACGAAGTGCTCTCGCATTTTGAATCACTCGGCGCCGACGCCTACGTTGTCGTTTCGTACGGAAAGATCCTTCCGAAAAAACTTTTGGATCTTCCGCGCTTCGGCGGCATCAACGTCCATGCCTCTCTTTTGCCCACCTATCGCGGTGCCTCGCCGATTTCAGCCGCCATCAAGGCGGGCGACGCGGAAACCGGCGTGACGGTCATGATCATGAACGAAAAAATGGATGAAGGACCGATTTTGGACTACGCGCGCCTAGCGATTTCGGAAGAAGACACCACGGCGACCTTGACCCACAAACTTTCTCATCTGGGAGCGGACATCATCGTACCGACGCTCGACGCGTATTTTGCTGGTTCGCTCACGCCTCAAGCACAAGACAACGCCAAAGCCAGCTACAGCGGCATTCTTTCACGCGAAGACGGCCGTATCGATTGGACAAAGTCGGCGACAGAGCTCGAACGCTTTGTTCGCGCCATGCAGCCGTGGCCGGAAGCTTTCACTTTTTGGACGCGTGGCGACAAAGCGCAAAAACTGACGATCAAAAAAGCGTCCGTACTCCACCCGACGGCGCCGTGCGACGCCAGCGGAAAAACGTCTCTCGCCTGCAAACTTGCGGACGGCACGCTCGCGATCAATTGCGGCACCGGCTCCTTGATTTTGAAAACAGTGCAACTTGAAGGAAAAAACGAGACGGATGCAAAAGCCTTCTTAAACGGCTATCCTGATTTTATCGGAGCGACACTGGCCTAGGGCGCTCGTGATGTCCGGGTACTTCGTGCTCCTGCGCCGCGTGCAGACCAACAATAATGATCGTTAGGAAACCCCAGCCGAGCGGATGATTGAGATACGGGGTGAAGATATTTGCGACGACGAAAGCGAGGAACGACAACATAAAGCCCGCAGCAACGAGACGGTCCGAACCCTGGGCCGTCTCGAGTGTTTTCCAAAAGAAAAGTCCGGTGCGCCACCAAAGCCAGATGACGGCGATGAGTCCGAGTACACCCATTTTCAACCAGATCTCAAGATACTGCCACTCAATACCGGACGTCGTGACTTTGCCGCCGGGATAGAGGTCGTGCATGCGCGGATCGTCGGATTGATACGTGATCTGCGCGCCGAAACCGCTGCCGAGAATTGGTGAAGAAGAAATGCCGTCATGCAGCGGCCCAATCATATTCCAACGACTCGAAACAGCCGCGTCGGAAGCGTTCAGTACGCGTCCACCATACGCGCTCCAGGCATCGGCGTTCTGTACCGGTTTCGGCAGTGGAAAGAGTACGGTCGCGCCGAGAAGAAGCGCGCCAAGAGCGACCGAGGCGAGCGTCACTGTAAAAAGACGTCCAAGTTTCGCAAACGGGACAATTTCGAAACGCACAAAAACCGGCAACATGAAGGTCGCGGCGACGAGCGCGCCCAACCAGAAACTGCGTGACATTGAGAGCAGAAAAGCCGCCGCCACGAGCGCTGTCCAGAGAAGTGCGGAACGCTTTCGGTACTCCCAAGCAAGCAGCGCCCCCAAGAAAAGCGCGGGCAAAAGCAGAACGTCGGAAGAAGCGAAAACGCGCACCGCACCACCCGAAAGATGCGTGATCTCGGTGAGGCCGAACCGGCGCTGCCAGAGAAACACGTCGCGCAGCCATGCGCCATCGAAGTTATGAGAGAAGAAATAGAGCAGGAGCAGGCTTTTCACGCAGAGCCAGGCGACGGCGCCGGAGAGTGCGCGTAGGAGCCAAGCAAACGCTTGGCGGTCGGCGAAGAGGTCGAGGCCGATTGGGACGAGCAACATGAAGGCGTAGCCGTTGGCGTCGCTAAAGATTTCGCCGAAAGAGGCCCCCTTCGACAAGCCGCGCAGAACGGAAAACGTAATAGCAATAATGAGGAGAAGCAGAGGAGCCGTCACGTGCGCGTGGCGGAAGTGTAGAATGCGAGCACAACCACGCGCCGCGTGCGCCAGCCACCCAAGAACCAAAATTGCAAAGAGGGCCATGCGAAGCGATAGCGAGAAGCCACCAAGCTCTCCGAAGAATAGGCGCCCGTGACTGCCAATCACCATTTCAACAAGAACCAGCGCGAAGAGCCAACGCAGGTCGAGAAACGCAAGAACCACCGCACCGATCGCGAGCATCGCGAGCACGGAGACGCGAATCTCCGGCGCGTGCCAACCCCAATACGAGAGCGCTTCGAGCGCCGCGCAAAAGAAAAACACGAAGAGCGGCAAGCGCCGGGTTACCGCTTCGGGAAAACGGATGTCCATATGGAAAAGAGAGCGGCTGAAAGAAGGCCGAAACACATTGGTAGGGCCAGTAGAGGCGTCGTCCAAAGTCCGCGATGCTTCGCAAAGTAGATCCGCATGCTGTTCGTGAAGTATTTCTGCTTCTTGAACGTCATCGCCTTGGCGAAACTCGCACCTCTACGATGGATGAACGAAGCGGACGGCGCATAGACCACGCGAAGCCCGGCATCCTTCACACGCTTGCAGAAATCGACTTCTTCGAACCAGATGAAAAAAGCTTCATCGAGCAATCCGATTTTTTTGAACGTTTCGCGGCGCACGAAAAATGCCGCGCCCATGACTTGATCAACATCCTGCTCCTTCGCGTAGTCAAAACCCTTCATCAAGTACTTCCGAAACGGAAACGCCTTCGGCCAGAGGTGTTGGAGTTTGAGCAGGATCATCGCTTGATCGAGGAGACCTGGAAAGCGACGGACGGATTCTTGAATCGAGCCGTCGTCGTTCAAGAGTTTCGTTCCGGCCACACCGACGTTCGGATGTTCGTCCATCCAGACGATCATTTTACCCAGAGCACCCCGTGTCGAGCGAGCGTCCGGGTTGATAAGCGCCACGTGCCGGCCGGAAGCGCGACGAATCGCGATATTGTTTGCCGCGGCAAAACCAAGGTTCTTGTCGTTTTTGATCAGCGTGATCGGAATGCCTGAACGGTTTTTAAAGGCCGCGACGACGTTTTCGATACCATCGTTTGAATCGTTATCGACGACAAAAATTTCAAGAGCGAGATTTTCTTTGTTCGCGTCAATGGAACCCAATAGTTCGCCGACGAGATCGGCGACTTTCCAGTTGACGGTGATGATCGAGAGGTCGGGAGCGCGGCTCATGCAAGTCGGTGTTTTTTGCGGATAATAGCGGCGGCTGTTTCATACTCAGCGACGCGTTTGGGCTTCCACCCAAGGAGATTCCACGGAAGGCGGTACATGAGCTTCGGCAGCCAGGTAGAGATGCCACCACGCTTGGAAGACACGTGCACGTGCACCAGAAGTTCCGGCACCCAGACGCCGACGTCTCCCCTTTCGAGCATCGTAAGCCAAAGATCCCAGTCCTGGAAGCGCTTGAGCGTTTCGTCGAACCCAGGGAATTTTTCACGACGGATCAGCGAGCCTGTATGAATGTAGTTGTGTTTTTTGAGTCGCTCCGGATCAAACGGGCCGAGTGGAAATTTTTTCCAACCGAACCTGAATGAGGCGTAGGCATAGGCCGCATCGGGGTATGCTTCGAGCGCGAACAATAGCTTTTCAAGCGCGTCGGGGCGAAGAAAGGCGTCGGCGTCGCAGAACATGACGAGCTCGCCCGTCGATTCACGGAAACCTCGATTTCTTGCCGCAGGGCCACCACCATTCGCCTGACGCACCAATTTGACCCTGCCAAGAAACGGCATGAGCGCAGCATCAAGCGCGTCAGTCGAGCCGTCGTCGACGACAATAACTTCGGATGGCGCGAGCGATTGCGCAAAAATACTTTCCAAACAACGTTCGATCGTCGCGGCGTGGTTGTAGCACGGAATGATGACGGAGATTTTTTTCATGACAACTTCTTCTTCAACGCTTCAGCGCGATCCTTCCACTGAAAATCGCGGAGTACACGCGCACGTCCGGCCATACCAAGCCGTTCGGCGGTTTCCGGTTCGTTCAGAACCTGAGTCAGCTTATCCAAAAAGTCTTGCTCGGACAAAGGGTCAGCCAAAAGCCCCGTCACACCGTCTTGGACGGCCTCAGGCGTGCCGCCCGTGCGCATAGCGACAATCGGCTTACCGAAGAGCGAGGCCTCCAGGAAAACGATTCCAAAGCCTTCCACGTCGTCTTTCGAATCGCGGGCCGGAAGTGCAAAGGCGTCACAGACCCAATACTGCGCGGCCAGAGTTGCTTGATCGGGCGCGATAATGAACTTTACGTGCGAAGCCATGCCGAGCTTCTCCGATTGGGCGCGAAGCCTCTCCTCTTCTTGCCCAGAGCCGGCCAAAAGAAGCATTACGTCACCACACGCTTCACGCAGCTTCGGCAACATCCGGATCAATCGATCGAACCCTTTGCGCGGAACAAAACGCCCCACCGCGAGCACAGTCTTTTGCAGACCTTGCGTCTGTGATTTTGAAGCGTAGGCGTCCCACGACGCATCGATGGCTGGTGTCAGCACCAAAGCGTTTTCCGTTTTGACACCAAACTCTGGAAGAGCCTTGGCGGTTGAGAGACTATTCGCTACGACACATTTCGCATTTTTCAACACGCGAGACGCCAGCATTTTTTTGCTGCGCGCGAGACGCAGATCAAGCCCGTGAACGATCACGACATACGGCTTGCCGAGCACCATGGCAGAGGTGCCAAGCGGTAAGAGATGCGAAATAACAATGACATCAGCCTTGCGCGACGCACGAAATATTTTTGGAAGATCCAAAAGCCAAGCAAGAGGCGCGGTTGGTTGTTTGAGTTTCAAAACCGTGACGTCCTCCATCGCGCCGAAGAGGCCGCCGAGATAACTGGCGATGCCGCCGTGATCGGGCGGGTATTCGTAGGTGACAAGAAGCGTCTTCATACCGCGCGTTTCAAAACACGTCCGAGTAACTCGCGCACATCAGTAACGGCAACCGTGCGGAACAGGAGAGAAAACACGACGTACGCCATAGCACCAAGCGCGATCGAAGCAACAAGTGGCAGAGAGCCCTTGGCAAGTACGACAACGACACACATCGCTGCCGCTGCGGCGGCAATACGGACGGCACGCCACAAGAAATGGCCGGCCGGCCAGTCGAGAAACTTTCCAATCGCCCAGAGCCCGCCGGTGAACAGCACGAAGTGGCTCACGAGCGAAGCGATCGCGACGCCGATCACGCCATACACCGGAATCAAAGCGACGTTCAGCGCCACGGAAATGCACGTCGCGACGCCCATGAGTTTCGTCTGCGTCGCTTGGCGATCGGAGCCGTTCAAAAGTGAGCCGATCGGAAAATCAAGAAAGACGAAGATCAAGGTGAAGACAAGAATCTGAAGCGGCAGAATCGACGAAGCGTAATCTGCGCCATAGACCATGTGCACGATCTCGGGACCGAGCGCCACGATGCCGGCCACGAGCGGTGCCACGATGACGGAGAGCGACCAGAGTGCCTTGTGAAGCAAGTCACCAAGCTGTGTTTTGTCCTCTGCGTACGCACGGCTCATCGCAGGATACAATGCCGCTGTGAAGGCCATCGGAATGAACTGGAAGGCAAACGTGAGCTTGTACGGCACGCTGTAGAGGCCGGCCGCTTCCTCCCCTGCCAACTTGGTGAGCAGCACGACGTCGGCGTTGGTGTAGATTTTTACGAAGACGCCCGCCAGCGCAAACGGGATCGCCGAGCGTACGATCGTGCCGACCAAAGCGCGGTCCCAAACAAAACAAGGACGAAGATTCAACTTCTTCCGCACGACGCGCCAGGAATTGAACGCGTTCCAAGCGCTGCCAGCCACGAGTGCCAGCATGAGCATCTGAAGCGGAGCACCCGTTTTGAGAACGTACCCGCCGATCACGAGCGTCATCGTTTGGCCGATGACGAGACCAATTCCCTCGTAGGAAAGCATGTGGTGCCCACGCAGCACGCCGTAGAACATGAGCGAGACGCCGTCGAGTGCCAAGACGAGCGCGCCGAAAGCAACCATCATGAGCGCCTCGCCGCGCGTGCCCAAAACCCACGCCGCGACAACCGACAAAAGCATCGCCAGGAAAATGAGCGGTGCCTTGAGCGTCAGAATCTGGTTCATGATCGATTCCGCGCGCGCGTGATCGCGAGCCGACTCGCGGATCAAGACGGATGTGAGGCCAAGATCGGTAATGACCGAAAACATCAAGGTCCACGAGAGCGCAAAAAAATACGTGCCCGTATTCTCCACCCCCGCCCAGCGCGCGATCAACGCGAAATACACGAAGGCAATCACCTTCTGCAGGATCGAAGCGACAAGCAACGTGGCGGTATTCCGGGCGACGGACATATCAAGGGTATTTTGCCGGAATTAGACCGGAAAATCAAATAGACTTAGCAACGTGATACACTACGATGGAAGCACTACTTCATGCCAAAACTCTCTGAACTTTTAGGAAGACTTGAAGACCATCGACACCTCGTTGATCGTATTGCCTACGCCAACGGGCTGCTTTCCGGCTTCGCCTTATATCCGCAAGTCATCAAAGCCTTCTTGACCCACGAAGTGCAGGGGTTATCGTTCCTGACTTTCACCATCATCCTCGTGAGCAGCCTAACCTGGGTCGTCTATGCTATCCACCGCCGCACGTTCGCAATCTTGATCTCCTCCACTATGAACAGCGTCGCCGCCGGAGCCATTATCGGACTGCTGATCTATTTATCGCCGCACTAACCCTACGTCGCGCATACAAAAAACCGCACGCGAGAAGCGGCGGTTACGAATCAGGCAGAGACGCGTCGATGAGCTCCGAGAGCGGATTCCCCTCCCACGGCGTCTCGCCCCGGATGTCGAGAAGCGTCTGCCGCGCGCCCAGGGGCATGACCGGAAGATCGATCGTGATCCCCTTGCTCACGTCGTAACGCAGCTGCGTCTCGACCGGCGGATCGTACTCCGTGAAGCGTACCGTGATGAGCCAGATGTAGTTGTCGCGGGCGTAGTTGAGCTCGACAAGCTCGACCGGATGGCCCACGACTGGTTTCGGTGGATCGAATCTGATCTTGGAACTCATGTATACCTCCCTTTGGACGGGTTTAGGGTGACAGAGTCGATAGGAAAAATCAACCTTGACCCAGCAGCTTCCAGCCCGTTAAGCTCAATCCAGACCCCCCCCAGGAGGAACCGATGAAGTTCATCGCCACGACGACCGAACAAATGCTCGAAACGGTACTCCTGCACCTGCACGCGACCGGCTGGCAGCAGGTCGATCTCGAGAAGCTCGTCGACGCGTACATCGCGTTCCGCTACAGCATGGCGCGTCGGTGCGTCTATCGCCTCGGAAGCGGTCCCGACTACCGCGCTCGTTTGCGCCAAGCGATCGAAAGCGACATCACCGGACTCGAAGTCCGAGGCTGGGCGCAGCGCACCGTAAGCCGCGTCTGGCTGACCGACGAAGGCAGGAAGCAAGCCGCTCTACTCAAGCTGAATCAGGCCCAGCACGGCTCGCTCCTCCACCACGCCTCCACCACCTTCCCGCCCAGAGCGTGAGGGTTTTTTCTTTAAACAAGGCTTTGAATTAACGCTTGGCCGTTACAGGATTGACTTTTCGCCTAACGTATGCTAACGTAACACGTCAGAATAGCTCATTCCCAAGCTCACAAACCGTCAAAACACCAAGTTCCAGACCGTCAGAACCGAGGGGGTATCGACCATGTCATCAGCACAGACCGAGTTTACCTATTGGATCCTCCAGGCGAGCACGCCCACCAGCAAGGCTCGCATCCGTGTACGGATCACTCCGCCCCACTACAACCGGACCGTCGCGGTCGCCAACACCCTGGCGGAGGAGCTCAAGTCGAAGGTGCCGTTCGACTACGAGATCGAGCCACACAGCGAACCCGAGATCGTGATCCTCGGCGGCACGCGGGTCGCGCGTACGATGGCAGTCCAGATGGTGATCAACCACAATCTGGCTGACGATGTCGCCACCAACCTGCTCAAGGAGCACCGCTTCTACAACTTCGAAGAGCCGATTCTCGTCTAAACATCGTCAGGAGAGTTTCAATGACGCAGCACGTAGACAAGTGGGTTCCAGAACCTGGCAAGCTGGTGATCCGGCGCATCGTGCGCCCATGGGGAGGAGAGGAGATCGAGCTGAACTACCGGGAACGACCGGAGAACGAAGTTCACTACATGACCATCGCGGAGTTGCGCCATGGAGCGGCGAAGGCCTGTCACGCCGGCCACATCGAGTGCCTGACCGGTCAGGAGCATCGCTTCGTGGGTGTCGGCGATTTCTATCGGCGCTACGCTCTGGACGAGGACCTCGACCAGTTCGCCGCTTGCTGGCAAGACCGTCACAACAGCATCGAGCAGTGGCTCGCCAGTCTCAATCAGTACGACCTGCAGCTCCTCGGCGAAGAGAAGGCCCGCATCGAGCAGGCCATCTCCCGACGCAAGCAACAGTAACTCGCGCACCCGCGCGGCAAAGAGCATACTCGCTCATGCCTTCCCGGGTGCGCTCTTTGTTTTCTTAAAATCAAAACTCCGCCTTTCGGCGGAGTTTCGTTGCGATGATTTGAAATCAGCGCTTTGCCCACTGCGGGCTCTTGCGAGCCTTTTTGAGACCGTACTTCTTGCGTTCCTTTTCGCGGGGGTCGCGGGTGAGGACGCCGAGGGGTTTCAGGGTGGCGCGGAAATCGGGGTTGTGGACCAAGAGGGCGCGGGCGATGCCGAGTTTGACGGCGTCGGCCTGGCCGCGGATGCCTCCACCGTGGGTGGAAGCGACGATATCAGTCGTGGCGTCCATACCGACAGCCTTGAGAGGCACCAGGACAGCGTCCTGAAGGTCCGCGACCGGGAAGTATTCCTTCATCGGCTTGGAGTTCACCGTGATCACGCCTTTGCCGCCCAGATAGATGCGCACCATGGCGACACCGCGCTTGCGGCGACCGAGGGCATACACATACTTACCCGTAGCTTCATGGCTCGTGTGGTGCTTCTTGGGCGCGTCAGCCTTTGCGACTTTCTTGGTGACGGCTTTTTTTGTCGTTTCTTTCTTCGTCGTCATAGCGCTTATTTGGTGATCGTGAGGCGCTTGATGCGACGAGCGCGCAGCGTGTTCTTCGGAAGCATGCGGTCAACTGCGTAGCGGAGGACCTTACCCGGATCCTTGACCATGAGGTCTTTGGCTGCGCGCGTCTTCATGCCGCCCGGATACTGCGAGTAGTGGTAGTAGAGCTTCGACTCGGTCTTGTTGCCCGTAAGCACCAGTTTGCTCGCGTTCTTGACGCGCACCGTATAGGCGGAGTCGATGTTCGGCGTGTAGGTCGCTTTGTGCTTGCCGATCAGAATACGTGCGATCTGGGTTGCGAGGCGTCCGACGGACTGTCCGGCGGCGTCGAGTTCAACAGTTTTGGAGGTAATGGTAGTGCTCGGCATAGGTTTACACCAATTCGATCTGCACCATCTCGGCAGCGTCGCCTTCGCGGCGCTTGAGCGGGATAATGCGTGTATAACCGCCGGCGCGACCCTTGTATTTCGGGGCGAGCTCTTCGACGATCTTTTTGATCGCGTTTTCGAGAGTGAACATCGTATGCAGCTGGCGGCGGGACGCAAGCGTTCCGGCGCGGCCGATCGTGATCGCCTTCTCGACCAACGGGCGGACGAATTTCGCCTTTGCCTTGGTGGTCCTGACCTTTTCGTACAAGACGACAGAGGTCGCCAAATTGCGGAGCAGCGCGGTGCGCGGCCCTTTCGTTCGGCTCAAGATGGCTCCTTTAACTCGGTGGCGCATACTTATTTCTTTTTGGAAGCCTTCTTTTTCTTAGGCTTCTCTTCTCCGTCAGCGGAGGGTTCTTCAGATTCTTCTTCGGTGTCTTCGGACTCTTCTTCAGCTTCGGCCTTGGCCGGAGCTTCACCGGCGTTGACGCCAGTCAGGAGAGCGAAGTGATCGATCAAGATTTTGGCGGAAGAGCGGATGGCCTCGTCGGCGTCCACAGTGCCGTCGGTTTCGATCGTGAGGGTCAAGCGGTCGTAGTTGGTGACTTGTCCGACGCGAACGTCGTCCACTTTGTAACCAACCGAGCGGATCGGGCTATAGAGCGCGTCGACGGCAATCGTGCCGAGTTCCGCTTTCTCCTTGCCTCGCTCTTCGGTCGGGACATAGCCGCGGCCCTTGGCCACAGTAATCTCCATTTCGAGCTCGCCAGTTTTTTCCGTGATCGTCGCGATGTGGAGGTTCGGGTTGGCAACCTCGACGTCGGAGTTCGGCAGGATGTCCTTGCCCGTGACCTTCTTGTCGCCCTTGGCGTGAAGCGTCAACTTGACCGGCTCATCAGAGAACACTTTGAGGCGAAGCTGCTTGAGGTTCAGGATGATCTCGAGAACGTCTTCCTTGACGTTCGGGACGGCCTGGAATTCATGCGAAGCGCCTTTGATCTTCACGGCAATGACTGCGGCGCCCTGAAGGGACGAGAGCAGCACCCGGCGAAGAGCGTTGCCGACCGTGTGGCCGTAGCCGTGGAAGAACGGTTCCATCACGAGCACCGACTCGTTGTCGCGCTCGCTCGGAGCAATTTCGATCTTCGACGGAAGAAGGATGTCTTCCATAGTTGTTTGGAGTCCAGCGGCACGCGGCGCGACAGATCAGCAATCGCCGCGCGGCGACGGGACGGGCCAAGGATTAGCGAGAGTAGAATTCGACGATCAGCTTGGCGTCGAAGCTCTGTTCGAGCTCTTCGGCCGTCGGACGGTTGATGACCTTGCCCGTGGCGTTGGCTGCTTCGATCGTGAGCCAGCCCGGTGCCTGGTGCTTGGAAAGGCGATCTTTGATTTCTTTGAACGCGCCCTTGTTGATCTTGTTTTCCTTGATGGAGACGATGTCGCCGGCGCGGAGCTGGTACGACGGAATGTCGACCGACTTGCCGTTGACCGTGAGCAGGCCGTGGCCGACCAACTGGCGGGCTTGGGCGCGGCTCTTGGCGAAACCGAGGCGGAAAACGATGTTGTCGAAACGCATTTCCAGGAACTGTTTCAGGAAGACGCCGGTGTCGCCGGGGCGGCTGGCGGCTTTCGCGAAGTAGTTCGAGAACTGCTTTTCCATGAGGCCGTAGATGCGCTTGGCCTTCTGCTTCTGGCGCAACTGCACGCCGTACGGCGTAACTTTGGCGCGGGAAGTCGGGCCGTGCTGGCCCGGAGGGAACGCGCGGCGGGTGACCGGGCACTTCGGACCGAGACACTTCTCACCCTTAAGGTAGAGTTTCTCGCCTTCGCGCCGGCACTGTTTGCATTTGGGTTCGGTATTGCGTCCCATAGGTTACACGCGGCGCGGCTTCGGCGGCCGGCATCCGTTATGAGGAATCGGAGTGATGTCTTTGATCGACAACACGTTGATGCCGTTGGCGTTCAACGCGCGGACCGCGGATTCGCGACCGGAGCCGATGCCTTTGACGAAAACGTTGACGTCCTTGAGTCCGGTGTCTTTCACCTTTTCCGTGACATCCTTGATGATCATGGATGCGGCGTACGGGGTGGATTTCTTCGGACCGCTGAACCCGACCTTACCGGCCGAGGACCAAGCGAGAACATTGCCGTTCGCGTCGGTCAAGGTGACGATCGTGTTGTTGTAAGTCGCCTGCACGTAGCAGCGACCATGGGAGACCTGACGGACCGCTTTCTTCGTTTTCTTGCGCGGTGCCGCTTTGGACTTCTTCCCTTCTTCTGTCGTCGCTTCGGCCGGGGCCGTGGCGACGGCGTTCATGGTTTCTTCCATAAAGGTTTACGTCCTTTTTATTTAGGTCTTCATGCCCGCTTTGATGCGGCCGGAGCCCATCGTCTTGCGGGTGTTACCGCGCGTGGTGCGCGAGTTCGTTTTCGTGCGCTGTCCGCGGAGCGGGAGGTTCTTCGTGTGGCGGGAGCCGCGGTAAGAACCGATCTCCTTCAAACGCTTGATCTGAGCCAGCGTATCGCGGCGGAGCTCGCCTTCGACTTTCATCGTTTTTTCGATGTGGTCGCGAAGCTTGTTGGCTTCCGTTTCCGCGAGATCCTTGACGCGAGTGTCGGGATTCACGCCGGTCTTTTTGATGATCTCCTTCGCTTGAGTGTCACCGACGCCGTAGATGTAGGTCAGGGCGATGATGACGCGCTTGTTGCTCGGGAGCGTAACGCCTGCGATACGTGCCATAAGTGTATAAATTAGCCCTGGCGCTGCTTATGCTTAGGATTCTTCTTGCAGATGATGCACACGCGGCGCTTTCGGCGGATCACGGTACAATCGCGGCAGATTTTTTTGACGGACGAGCGAACTTTCATGGATTTCTTTTTACGGCAGTTCGTGAGCGGGTGAGTTCAGAAACGGTAGACGATGCGGCCTTTGGTCAAGTCGTATGGCGTCATTTCGATTTTGACGCGATCGCCCGGCAGGAGCCGGATACGGTTCATACGCATTTTCCCCGAAAGATGAGCCAGGATACTGTGCCCGCTTTCGAGTTTGACCTTGAAGGTCGTCGCTGGAAGAAGTTCTTCAACGACGCCAGCGGCTTCGATGAAATCCTTCCCCACTCCCCCTGTTCCGTTATTCTGCATTCTGCTCGCCAAGCCCTATCGTTCGCGAACGACTGGGCAAGAATTAGTGAAGTGTCGGATAGTCTAATCCGAACCAAAAAAGGACGCAAGTCGCCAGGTGGGGACTTTGCTTGCGGAAAGTCTAACAAAAGAGCTTATCCACGTCAAGAGGAGGGCGAGTTTCAGCCAAAAAAGCGTTTTAGCCTTCTTTTTTTCGCTGATTTCAGCGTTTTTTAGGAGGTCGGCGGTTTATGGTACGCAAGGTACCATTCAACGAATTTTTCGATGCCTTCCTCAAGCGGCGTGGAAGGGCGGAAATCCACGTCGCGCATCAAGTCGTCCACATCAGCATAGGTCGCCAAAACGTCCCCTGCCTGCATGGGCAGGTAGCGCTTCTCGGCCTTGACGCCAAGTTTCTCCTCGAGCAGCTCGATGAAGCGACCGAGCTCGACCGGTTGATTGTTGCCGATGTTGTAGACGCGATACGGCGCGTGGCTGATACCGGGGTGACGATCCTTTTCCACAAGTTCGCTGGCAGCCGGGATGCGCTCGGCAGCCCGGACGACGCCTTCGACAATATCGTCGATGTAGGTGAAGTCGCGCTCCATTTTGCCGTGATTGAATACGTCGATCGGTTTTCCTTCCAGGATTGCTTTGGTGAAGCTGTACATCGCCATGTCCGGACGGCTCCATGGTCCGTAGACCGTGAAGAAGCGCAAACCGGTGGTCGGCAGCGCGTAGAGATGGCTGTAGGAGTGTGCCATGAGCTCGTTGGATTTTTTCGTCGCCGCGTAGAGGCTCACCGGATGGTCGACGCCGTGCTGCACGGAGAACGGCGTGACGGTGTTGGCGCCGTACACGGAACTGGAAGAGGCGTACACGAGATGCGCAACTTTCTTCTGGCGGCAACCTTCGAGAATATGGCCGAAACCGACCAGGTTGGAGTCGATGTACGCTTCGGGGTTGATAAGCGAATAACGCACGCCCGCTTGCGCCGCCAAATGGATGACGGTCTCGAACGCTTCGTTTTCAAATAACGCTTTCATGCCAGCGCGGTCGGCGATGTTGAGCTTCGCGAAACGGAAATTCGGATACGAAGTAAGTTGCGCCAAACGCGCTTCCTTCAGAGAAACGTCGTAGTAGTCATTGAGATTGTCGACGCCGATCACGGCATCACCGCGATCAAGCAGGCGTTTGGCGACATGGAAGCCGATAAAACCGGCGGCGCCAGTGACGAGATAGGTCTTCATATTATTCTTTGGCTCCGGCCGGTTCGGTTTCGGCAGCGGTCGGTGAGGAACCGTCGGGCAGAATTGCTTCGACAACAGCCTTGATACGGCGAATGCCTGAAGAGGACGCTTCTTCTTTCTGAATCTTGAAGCGTCCGACCTGTGCCGTATGGCGCACGTGCGGGCCGCCGCAGATTTCTTTTGAATAATCACCAACGACGTACACTTTCACCTTGTCGCCGTAGCGATCTTCGAAGAGACCGATGGCTCCCCCGCTCTTCGCTTCGTCAACCGTCATTTCTTGGAAGTGCACGGGCAAGTCGCGCGCGATGGCTTCGTTCACCAAGTCTTCCGTCTTCTTGATTTCCTCCGGCGTCATTTTCGTCGGATGCGAGAAATCGAAACGCAAGCGTTCGGCAGTGATATTGGAACCTTTTTGTTCGACGTGTTCGCCAAGCACCATACGCAGTGCCTTGTGCAGCAAGTGCGTGGCCGTGTGAAGACGCGTCGTTTCCCACGAATGGTCGGCGAGGCCGCCTTTGAATTTTTTCTCGGCACCTTGGCGCGACAAATCCTGATGCGCCTTCATCGCTTTTTCCCATTCCGATTCGTCGACTTTCTTGCCGATCGTTTCTTCCGTAAGTTCCTTAGGGAAGCCGAACGATTCGTACAAATAGAAGGCTGTCTCGCCTGGAATGAATGGCGAAGATTCGAATTGCGCTTTGACTTTCTCGACTTCGCGCAGGCCGTTTTGCAGCGTGCGCATGAACTTGTCTTCTTCGGCGTCGAGTTCGCCGATGATGCGGTCGCGGTTCTTTTCGAGTTCCGGGTAGGCGTCACGGAACAGCTCAATGACTTTTTCAGCGATTTTTGACGTGAAGAAACCATCAATACCGAGCTGACGTCCATAGCGAACGGCACGGCGAATCAGGCGACGAAGAATATAGCCCTGATCGACGTTCGACGGCGTGATGCCGCGCGGGTCACCGATCATGAACGCAGCGGTACGCACATGATCGACGACGATACGCATGACGCGATCGTGCTCCTCGCTCTCGCCATACTTCTTGCCGCTGATGCTACCAACCGTTGCAAGCAGTGTTCCAAAATTTTCGGTTTCGAAAACGGTCGACTTGCCCTGAAGCACGGCGACAACACGTTCGAGACCCATACCGGTGTCGACGTTCTTCTGTGCGAGCGGCTCGAACGTGGCTCCGGGAGTCTTGTTGTACTCCATGAAGACGTTGTTCCAGATCTCAATGAAGCGTCCGCAGTCGCAGTTCGGATGACACTCAATACCGTAACGCATGTCATGTGTGCGCCCGGTGTCCCAAAAAATTTCGGTGTCGGGACCGCACGGACCCGTCATGCCGGCGGGACCCCACCAGTTTTTATCTTTCGGATACGCGAAGATGCGCTCGTTAAAACGCGCTTCGATACCACGCGACTGATAGGCGTCTTGCCACATGGAAACGGATTCCAAATCGCGCGGCGCGTCGGCGTCGCCTTCGAAGACCGTGACGTAGATGCGTCCCGGATCGAGATTCAGCCAGCGTGGCGAGGTGAGGAATTCAAACGACCACGTGATCGACTCGCGCTTGAAATAATCGCCGAGCGACCAGTTGCCGAGCATCTCGAAAAAGGTGAGGTGGCGGTTGTCGCCGACTTCGTCGATATCACCGGTGCGAACGCACTTCTGCACATCGACGAGGCGCGTGCCGGCCGGGTGTTTCTCCCCCAAAAGGTACGGCACGAGCGGGTGCATGCCAGCGGTCGTAAAAAGCACCGTCGGATCATTTTCGGGTATCAAAGAAGCCGACGGGATCACGGCGTGACCCTTCTCTTTAAAAAATTCCAAAAATTTTGCGCGGATTTCGTTGGTTGTCATGGGGGTTCTCAGTGAAAAACTGTAGCGGTTTTCGGGATGGTTGGCAAGGCCTGCGCGAGGGCTTACAGGTTGACAAAACCGCTATTTTATGCTAGCATACACCACATCATCCCCTAGCGGGGTGCGCTCATCTCATTTTCTCCACAACACAACCCACAACGCGGCCATAAGGCCAGGAGGTCACCATGAAGGCACTCACCCTGATTCTGTCTCTGTGCATGATGGCACTCTCGGTTGGCTGCGACCAAGGGTACGAGGAGATCCAGAACGGCCGCACTGCCGATGTCTATGCCTGCGGCGACTGGCTTCCCGCTCAGCTCGAGCACATCGACGACGGGGTCCTGGATATCAACTCCAAGATCACGCTCGTGTCCGGTGCGAAGCCGTTCCATCTCGCCGGCATCCTGCCGGACGAGAACGTCTACGACGAGAGCGACATCGGCGACGGCCGCCACTGCTTCTATATCGTGTACGACGGCTACCCGAGCGCCTACGGCCAGGATCTCTGGCAGACCTACAAGGTCGAGCAGAAGAAGGCCGGACTGTTCGACGAGAACGACGACATCGTTCTCTTCAGCGACAGCCCCGACGGCAGCTGTCATCTTCCCGGCACGCCCGTGGGCTGGCCATGCACCTGGATGGTCCAGGGCGTTGTCGAGCATGAGCTCGGCCACGCGTTCGGCATGGAGCATGCCGACACGGGCTCGGGCCAGAACATGGTCTCGAAGCACGAGAGCGTGACCTGGACGGTCAAGGACGTCGAGGACGCCTGCGCCATTCGCGACTGCCTCTAAACACCCCACCCCTTCCGCATTGGACTGACACTCCAATGCGCTTTTTTTTATTCACACTGACCACCGCGGAATCTTGACAAAACCCCTGAAATGTGATAGCCTGTTTCTAACCCATGAGGGGCAAAAGAGCCCCGGAAGGGGCGTAGAAACAAAAGCGTCCATCCGGAGGTTTCCATGCGCACCTTGACCACTCTCTTCTCCCTGTTCGTTGCCTTCACTGTCGTCGCCTGTACCAACGACGACGACAACTGCACCCAGACCAGCGGCTGTACCGATCCGGATCCGGACGCGGGCACCATGCCCGACTCGAGCACCGGAGGCACCTGCAGCAACGGCATCTGCGATCCCGGTGAGGACATCGGCAACTGCAGCGAGGACTGCAGCGGCGTCTGCCTCAACGACCCGGCTCATCCCGTGTACTGCGAGGGCGACGCGATCGAGTGCAACGTCGCCGGAACCGACTGCGACCTGCCGGTCCCACCGAACGTCTGTCACTCGGGCCGCGAACGCTGCCCCTCGGCGGACGTCGCCTGGAACTGCTGTGACAGCGGCCCTAACGACTCGGACATCTTCTGGTGCCCCGTCGAGACGCCGTACTGGTGTCCCAACAGCCAGGCATGCGTCGTGAACCGAAGCGACTGCGCATACGGCACCGGCAACTCCTGCTACTTCCCCATGTTCTCCTGCCGGCTGTAAGCCTCAACACGCGCACCCGCGCGGCAAAGAGCCTCTCGCTCATGCCGTCCGGGTGCGCTCTTTGTTTCTTGACAAAAACGATTTCGTGTGACATCTTGTTCCCGCTCAACCCTCAGGAGGTGCTATGCGATCTTTCTACGGAATGCGAGTTTCGATCTTCCCGTTCGCGTGCCTGGCGTTCACGATCTTCCTCTCCGGCTGTCCCAGCGACGACGATGACGGCAGCTACGTCTGCGGCGACGGCGTCTGCGAGATCGCCGACGGCGAGAACGAGTTCAACTGCTCGGAGGACTGTGCGTCCGACGACCCGTGTGGCGACGGCTTCTGCCGATCATCGGACGGCGAGAACGCCCAGAACTGTCCCGCGGATTGCGGCCAGAACGGCCCGGTCTGCGGCAACGGCTCCTGTGAGAGCGGCGAGAGCTCGACGAGCTGTCCGGGCGACTGCGGCACGTGCACGAACCCGAACTTCCCCGTCGATTGCCCGGGCGACAACGTCTGTTGGACACCCGGTACCAACTGCTCCGGCTACGCGTTTGTCTGCAACGGCAACAACTGGCGCTGCGGCAACAACAGCAGCTGGGCCAACTGCTGCAACGGCATCTTCCAAGAGTGCCCCGCCTCTTTCCCCTTCTTCTGCCCGGCCGACGGCGTCTGCTACAGCAGCCCGCCCATCGGTTGTCCCGCGAGCTGCGCCTACGTCGCGCAGGACTGCGGTCCGTAGAACACAGAACCCAGCCGTTCGGCTGGGCTTTTTTATTGACCGAGTCCTCCAGCTTGGTCGATGCGTGCGCGGTTGAGTGTTTCCGTCGCAGAAGCCGCATCGACAGCACGTTGATATGCATCAACTGGTACCGTGATTGGTTTCAAAGCGTCTTCTGTGAGCTGATCACCCGCTTCTCGTGCAGCGCCAACGCAACCCGCACCAACCATAAGAAGTGCTGTGGCGAGAATCAGGAATTTATTGCGGCGGGCGAAATGAAGGACGCGTCGCATGAGAAATATTCTTCAAGAGCTACTGTAGCATATCGACGAGCGAGACGTGAAAATCTTACGTTGACGCGGTCAAGTTCTGATGCTAGGGTCAAGCCTTCGCTCTTTCCACCAACTCCTGCAAAACGAGGTTTCCATGCGCATCAAGCAGCGGGTGATCAATAGTGCTACGGGCCTGCACTTGGGCGATACGCTCGGCATGCCCGTGGAATGCCTGTCACGAGAACTGATTCTCTCTGGCACTGGAGGAACCGGCATTACCGGACCCATGCCCGGCCTCGTTCTGCCGCGGAAGCTTCCGGATACACGCGATCTTTTGCCGGGCTCGACGACGGACGACAGCCAGCTCTTCAACGCAACCGCCGACGCCTTGATCCAGGCTGGCACCTACGATCACGAGCTGCAGGTGTTGCATCACCTCTACGCCCTGTGGAACGACGTCGCGGGCTGGGGCGGCACGACCAAGTTTTCACTCTTCGAACACGACAAGTGGTACCGCGCGCGGGCACGTGGCATCATCAAGCCGCCGAACTTCAAGGGCAACCTGAAGAACGCAGAACTCTGGGCCAAGGCGATACCGCGCAATCCGGCGCACCCCGCGCCGCATCGGGCTTGGAAGAGTCGCGGGAATGGCGTGGGAATGAAGGTTCCGGCGCTGGCACTCTTCCTGGGCTTGCGCAACAGCTTCGACAACGGAGTGGCGCTCGAAACGATCATGCAGTACGGGCGAATGACACATGCCGATCCTGTCTGCTCGATCGCCGCGTACGCCGTTGCTTGGATCGTCGCAGGAGGATTGTCCTACAGCCCCGAAGGTATCTTTCTGCAGTTGATCGAACGCGTCGAACAAGCCGAGCACCTCTACCGCTTGCAGCACGTCGACGAAGTACGTTTCTCAGACGCGCTCAAGCACGCGCTGCGATTGAGCGGCGATCCGGAAGCGCTCTGGGCGTTCGGGAGCGGAGATATTGCTGATGCACTGACGACGATTCCGCTCGCGATCGCGATCTGGTACCGCCACTGCGAGGATCCCGAACCAACGGCCGCCGTGCTTGAAGCGATCAACGCTGGTGGTGACACCGACACGGTCGCAGCAATGGTCGGTGCCATGATGGGCGCAGGAAGCTGTGATCCGAACTGGTGGCCGAAGGACTGGGTCTCGCATCTGCACGACAGCGGCCAGACCGCCAAGAAGATCGGCAACGATCTCTACAGCATCGCAACCCGCCGCACCGCGCCCGAGGGCTGGGACCCGGACGTCATGCTCCGCAAGATTGGTTACAAATAAAGCTCCCGCTTGGGAGCTCTTTTATTTTTCGATGACGCCGCCGCCGAGTACCTCGTCGCCGTCGTAGAGCACGGCAAATTGTCCTGGCGTGACGGCGCGCTGCGGTTTGGCGAAGCGAAGTTCGTATCCTGTTTTCGTGGCGTGCGCTTCGCAGTCTTGAAGTGGTTGGCGGTAGCGAATACGGGCCCGCGCGTACAGTGGCGTAACGGGCGCATGACCGGAAACCCAATGCCACTCCCCCGCCTCAAGTTTTTGCTTGAACAATGCCGGGTGATCGGCGCCCTCTGCGACCGTAACGATGCCATTCGTAACGTCAATTCCGGAAACATAATACGGTACGCCGCCACCGACGCCAAGTCCGTGGCGCTGTCCAAGCGTGAACGCCTGCGCGTCGTCATGTTTTCCGATCACTTTTCCATCAGTCGTTACAATGTCACCAGGTTTTGGTTTCAACACGCGCTTCAAGAAATCACGAATTTCAACTTGGCCGATAAAACAAATGCCCTGGGAATCTTTTTTCTCGGCCGTGTCGAGACCCTTAGCGCGCGCATACGCACGCACATCGCGCTTATCGAGATCGCCAACGGGGAAGAGCACATGCTTCAATTGCTCCTGCCCGAGCGAAAAGACGAAGTAGGACTGATCTTTGGCACGGTCGAGCCCGGCAAGCAGCGCAAACGAACCGTCAGTTTTTTTGGCGACGCGCGCGTAGTGACCCGTAGCAATGAAGTCAGCGCCGGCCTTCAGCGCCTCTTTCAAGAAGAGGTCAAACTTCACGACGCGATTACACATGACGTCCGGATTCGGCGTGCGTCCGGCGGCGTATTCACGATACAAATACGCAACGACAACTTCGTTGTATTCTTTTTCAAAATCGAACGTCAGAAACGGAATGCCGAGTTGCGCGGCCACGCGCATCGCATCGCGGCGCTCCTCCTTCCAAGCGCACTCCCCCGTCTTTGGATCCTTGGTGTCCGACCAATTCTTCATGAAGGCACCGACCACGTCGTAGCCCTGATCCAATAACAACGACGCGGCCACGGAAGAATCCACGCCGCCAGACATGCCGACCAGTACTTTAGGTTTGCCGGTGTTCTGCCACATAACGCATCAGGCTAGCATGAAAAAATAGACCGTTCAAGGTCTATCGTTTCATGCCGGTTGCGGCGCTTTTTCCTGCGCCTGCTCTGCCACTTTCTTTTCAGCACGGGCTTCCACGAGCGCATTGTTCAGTTCCTCGACGCGTTTCAGAAGCGCCATCTCGACGCCGAGCTGGTCGCCGAGCTGGATGAGCGCGCGTGTATCTTTCGGCAGGCACTTACCACCGTAACCGCGATAACCTTTGTGAAACACTTCGAGGTGCGTGCGTCCGATGCGCTTGTCGGCGGCGGCACCTTCTTTGACGACGTCGTACTCGACTTCAAGCGCCTGGCAGAGGTCGTACATCTGGTTGGCAAAAACGACCTTCGTCGAGAACCAGGTGTTGCTGTAGTACTTGACCATCTCGGCCTCGCGGGCGCGCATGACGCGTTCGAAGGGAGCCATCGGCAGAAGATGCATGACGTCGAGCGCGACGTTATACGATTCTTCCGTCGTACCGATCAATTGGCGATCGGGGTAATTCATGTCTTGATCCGCGGAAATTTCCGTCAGGAATTCCGGGTTGAACAGGAACTTGTGTTGCGGGTAATCCTTCTGCATGCGTTCGGTCGTACCGGGAAGCACCGTCGACTTGATGACGACAATCTTCGGATCACGAAGCGCTTCGATAGCGGCGCGGACATACGACTCGTCAAAACCGATTTTTCCGTCTTCACCCGTGAGGTACGGAGTTGGAACACCGATAAAGACAACCTCGGCTTTCTGCAGCGGTTCAACATCCTGGTAGCCAGGCTTCATCGGGTCGTAGCCGACCAGGGTTTCGCCCGGAACAAGGCCGCGGTTTTTTTCGAAATACCGAAAAAGAGCTCCGCCAACCATGCCGAGGCCCATGATGCCAATAACATTCAGAGAGGTCTTTCGCATACGTTCTTGGGCAAAAGGTAACACAGAGGCCGAAATGAAGCAAGAGAAAAACCCTGCACCGGTGGATGCAGGGGGGGTCAGTCGCTTTTCGGTTTGAGGGGCTTGGCGTGGAGGAAGAGGAACCAGCCGCGCACGATGTGGAAGCCGGGGTCCGTGGGTGTGGGGGTACCGTCCATGTCGTACCAGCGTTCCAAGAACTCCTTGATGGGGATCTTGTTGTCGCCGGGAGCGCCGCCTTCCTCAGAATCATCGTCGATGATCCAGGGGTCGGCGAGAATGACATGTGTGCGCGTGATGTGCTTCACGACGCAATAATGCCCTTCGTCCAGTTCGGGATCAGCGCGCACCTCTTCGGACGTATGGTGCGGACCACTCCACCAACCAACCATGACAGGCCGACGTTCCTTAAGAACGACGCGGCGCAGCATGCGGATGGTGCCGCTCTCACCATGCGTGAAGGCGTCACCGACGATCTTCTGCGTCGCCTTCACGAGCGGAGCGTGATCCGTGCCAAGCTCGGGATCGCACTCGCTGAGCACGATGAGCTTCTCCTCCGTGAACGGCTTTCCCGTATCCGGATCAAGCACGTCATCGAAGTCGAGCAGCATCTTCTCGCTCGTGGGACCGCAACCAGCATCCGTCTCTTGGCCGATCGCGACCAGAGGTAGTGGTTCCGGCTTCGGAGTCGGTGGATTCTTCAATCGATACTCCTCGAGTCGAACCGTGAGTTCGGCGCGGATAGCTCGCGCATGCGCTCGGTTGTAGGTCCAACCCTTCTCCATCAGCTCGCGTTCCACGATCTCGTGATGCAAGCTGTATGGGATCTCGCGCTCGTCCTGACAGACGTCGATGAAGACCGTCCGCTTCGGAACGTAGGCATAGACCAGGTCGTGACCGCCGAAGACAAAGTGCGGGTCGTGGTACTGGCGGATGATGTCTCCGCGCACGTGCCAGATATCGAGTTGCCGAGCTTCGTCGTGCGTCTTACTCACGACAAAGTCCGGCACCGGTCCGGGCAAACACAACTTCTGCTTCAACTCCTCGCGCTGGTGCTGATACGGCGGACAACGCTTGTTGTCGCCGCTCTTGCTCCACTTGCGCATGGTTTGGATCTCGTAGACCCGCACCATGAACGCCTCTTCGGCGCGGTAGGCCACGTCGAGCCAGAGCGTGTTCCGTTTGACGGACTCTCCGATCAGGCTGCCGTCGCCGTTCCAGAAGAAGATGTCGAGATCCGGCTGCGTGTGCCGAAGCTCGTATCCTCTGAAGTACTCGACCGTGATCCACTTGCCGCGGATCTTGTAGCGGCCATGCTTGCGCTTGGGAGCCTTCCGGCCCCGAGGGTGTCTCGCAGCCATCAGTACCTCCTATCTTGAACAGCCTTCTCAGAACGAAAAGACCTAACGGCACCTTAGCTGTTAGGCCTCTTTGTTTGCAAGTTGTCCGCAGGCCGCGTCGATATCTTCACCGAACGTGATGCGATGCGTGACCGAGATTCCGCGTTCCTCGAGCACCTGCATGAAGGCCTTACGTCGGTCGACCGGAGACGACGGAAATGTGCCCGTGCCCGACTTCGGATCGATCGGCAGACCGAACCGTTCAGCGGCTGAGGCAGAAACGTCCGTCGTGTGGTACTTGATGAGGTTTACGTGATACAGACCCGTCGGACGATTCTTGCCTTCCGGATTCTCGCGAATCAGCAAGTCGGCCAATTCGTCGGCGATCTGCGGCGAATCGTTGACGCCGTCGATCAGAAGATATTCGAACATGACTTTTCGTCCGCTTTTTTGCACGTACGTTTTAATCGCATCAAACAATTTCGCGAGCGGATACGCTTTGTTGACCGGCATGAGCTTGGAGCGCAATTCATCATTCGGCGCATGGAGCGAAATTGCGAGGTTCACCTGCATCGGTTCGTCGGCCAACCGAAGAATTCCCGGCACGATACCGCAAGTACTGATCGACATACGTCGCGCGCCAAAACCGAATCCCTTCGGATCGTTGAGCGATTTGAGCGCCTCCATGACGTTATCGTAGTTGTGAAGCGGCTCGCCCATTCCCATCAAGACGACGTTCGTGACCGCCTCACCTTCTTTTTTCAAACGGCGCGCAAAGTGCAGCACCTGATCGATAATTTCTTCGGACGTGAGGTTGCGTTTCAAACCGAGCGTACCCGTCGCGCAAAAAGCACAGGCCATGGGACACCCGGCCTGAGACGACACGCAGACCGTCGCACGCTCATCCTCATGGCGCATGAGCACCGTTTCAATGATTTGTCCGTCATGCAGCCGAAGCGCTTCCTTTTGAGTATCCCCCTTCATCGATGCGGAAGATCGTACGCTTTCGACACTCGAAATTACCACCTCTGCCTTCAGCTTGGCGCGCAGATCCTTGGAGAGCGACGTCGCCTCGTCCCAATCGGAAATCAGGCCGCGAAACACGAGTTCCGCCGCCTGGGCGACGCGATAGGCCGGTTGGCCTTCCAATGCGCTGGCGAGCTTTACGAGGTTCATAGTGATACGCGACTCTAGCACGCAAAACGCTCCGTGTCCAGACACGTCATTCGCGAATGACGTGTCCAGCCTTACATCCCAATCGCTTTCAACGCTTTCGCTTCGTGCTCAGGCAAGACGTAGAGGTTCACGATATCAATGACCTCGTTGTACTTCTTGAGAAGCGCGCTGTAGTGCTCGACGGGCGTGTAGATTTTCCGACTAAGGGACTTCTCGCGCACATACATGCGTGCGTCCCCCGCTTTCTTAAACTTGCGGAAGGCATCGAGCTTGGAAAGATACTGATGTGAGTTGATGGTGAAAAAAGGCACGCCCGCTTTCGTCAGCGTCTTGCGCAGCTTTCGCATGGTGACGCGCGACTCCGGATGATCACCACTTGCCGTGAAGAGCCGCTTGGCCGGCTCACGTTCTGCGAAGCGTCGTGACCAGACGTTTTTGGGATCTTTCGCCGCCATGAACAGCGCTTCAAGAAACGTACTGTCGCGCATTTCCAAATAGCCGGCAACCGTGCCAGGCACATGGATCTGAACCTCGCGTCGCATGAAAGCCTGTTTCAAGAAATGATCAAAACCGTTGGTCGTCTTGTGATGATAGACCTGGAGGAACATGTGGTAGCGCGCGAGGAGAAAATCCTCAAAAGCGCGCATCGCTGTCGAGTCGATTGTCAGCGTCGGACGTCCGTTCAGGAGCGTGACGCCGAGGTTTCGAATCAGATGATCCATGTCGTAGAAACCGTACGCCACTCCCGTGAAGTAGGCATCGCGCATCAAGTAGTCCATACGATCGACATCCAGCTCGCCAGAAATAAGCGAGCTGAGCAGATCGTGGATTGCGCCTTTCTTGCCGCCGTATTTTTTATTCCAGCGCGCCGATGGTTTGATGCCGTGATGCAAAAGCGAAGCGATATCCTGTGCCATGTACGGCTCGATCGGCACGGAGCGATCGCGCCCAAGCGCCGCAATCATCATGACCGAATAATCTTCGTGCTCCGCTGGAGCATCAAGATCATACGCGCGATACCATTCCCGCGGCGTTTCAAGCGCGGAGAACTTCGGCATTAATTTTTCGGAAACGTGCGAAAATGGCGCATGACCAACGTCGTGGAGCAAGGCAGCGAAACGAAGAATCGTACGGAAGTACGTGAGATCGCGCTTGGTATACATCGGAGTGAGCACGTCCGCGCTGACTCTCGCGATGTTATCCCAGACGCGTCCCGCAATGTGCATGGCGCCCAGCATGTGACTGAAGCGATCGTGCGTCGATCCAGGATAGACCAGATACGACAACCCCAGCTGTCGCACGTAGCGCATGCGCTGAAAAACAGGGTGATCGATAACCGCTTTTTCGCGCTCATCAAAATCAATCGTTTGGTGGATGGGGTCGCGCAGCTCGTACATAGACAGCGTCAAGCGAGTGAAGTCAGACCGTTCCGTCCGCTCCCGGTATAAAAAGCTTGATATTTTTGAAGTTCCGGAACATCTTCCGTCCCAAGCTTTGAAAAAAGAATTCTCGTCGGAAATTGCGCAGCAAGAAGCAGAGCCTTCGCCGCACAGCGTTCAATATCCCCCGAAATGACGGCGCGCTGGTGACGCACGACCGAGTTGATCAAATCCTCATCAAACAGCTCCGCGTTTTTTACGAAGAGAACGTTTTGCTCCGTACTTTCCAAACGTGCCTTAAATTCTTCAAGATGTTCTTTGGTAAAAAAGTGCGCGCGCGGATGTGACGCGCCAACCTGCGTATCGAATTCTTTCTCGGCCATCGGGAATCCGCAAAGAAAAAGCAGATTTTCACCCTCCGCATGAGCAGCCGCAGCCAGCGAAATCGTGTACAGTGAGGCACCTGAGCCGTCGCTTCCATGAATCAGAATCGGAAAATCCATTCCATCAAGACCGATTTCTTTTTCGTCCAACAGAATTTTTTTCATGCCTCAGGTTTTTGAAATCGTGACTTCCGTACCGACCTCAGCCCACTCGTAGAGTGTTTTCGCGGGTCCGACACCTAAACGGACGCAGCCGCCAGAAACCGGCGTGCCGAGGTGGTCCTCGCCCTCCTTTTTGCCTCCTGGCCACTCGGGCAGCTCATGCAGGCCATACGTCGTACCGATAAACGGCATCCAATATGGCATCCAGAGCTTAGCGCTCCGCGACCACGCCCTCGGCATTTTGTCGCGAATCGTGAACGTTCCAATCGGCGTTGGGCGACCAGGACGTCCGGTTGAAACGGAGAATGTTTCAATTTTTTTCGGACCAATCGAATACGTCAACGTCTGTGACGCGAGCGTAATAACGATGCGTTTCTTGAGTCGCGCTTCATTGCCCCTGGCAGGATCGTAGCCCGATTTTACTTCAACACCGTCTTCGTAGCCGTCATGGTCCGAATCCTGCAACAGCGGGTCGGTTCCAAAAATAATCTCATCGCCATCTGAAAGATGGTCGCTGTCCGCATCGTTCGTATCCAAGCGACCTACGCCGTACGGCGTATAGCCGAATGCCATTTCGGTCGCATCATCATAGCCATCCCCGTCCGTATCGAATGTGGAAGGCTGAAAAGCGTCGGCCGGCGAGGCCAACAAGAAAAACAGGGCGGATGACGCGAGGACGGCTTTCAAAGATAAAACTTTTTCCGGCATATTCCGGAGAAAGTATATCACTTTTTTGGAATGTTTTCAAGTGTTTTTACGGCTTCAAGCTCAAACTGGAACGTTCTCAAACGCTTTTGAATTTTTTCGGAGCGCACATGATGACGTTCCTCGAGCTCGTCGTGGTCTTTTTCGTCACCTCGCTCTCGACCACGATTCATCCTGGCCTCAAGCACTTCGTTCTGCAAATCAAGCGTCATGTCGATAGGTTCAAGCACCGCTTCGGCCAAGACGAGTTGGGTGACGGTCGCCGAATCGACAAGCTCGGCGTGCCGGTCGAACATACGCTCAGCGGCCTGGAGCGCGCGGTCACCCGCTTTCAGCTTTGGCGGATCTACGGACAAGCGCACCGCAAGCGCACTCATCGTGAAAAGGTGATCTTCATAACCTTGCAAGGCAGTTTGGATGCGCTCGTCACGATCCTCTTCGATCAATTTCTTGTTGACGATAAGTTTTTCCGTCTCTTCCAAACGATGCGCGGCGTGCGCGGCTTGTACCGTAAACTTCCGCGCAGGCGAAACTGCCAGACGCTCTTGGACGCCCTCGGAAACGAGTTTCACCGGGTACAAACGTTCGCCAGGAACAGCGCCTCGAGAAGCCATGACGACTCCCCCGCTTGAAAGCACAAGCACACACACCAACGCGAAGGTCATGGCAGGCTTCCAGATAAAAATGCCGAATCGACGGCTCGTCCCCGGCACGAACGGCAATTCCGCCATGACGATACGCAACCGTTCACGACCAGTCTCAAGAGCGCTCGCCGGAACCGGAAAGCGTCGGAGTTCTTTTAATTCTCTGGGATTGCAGGACATGCGAGTTTCAATTCTTTGACGGCGCGATGAAGCGCGACGTAGACGGCGTTTTTTTTCTTTCCGGTCACGCTTGCGATCTCTTCGATCGAGAGGTCGTCGACGTAACGCATCACAAGGAGGTCGCGGACTTCGGGTCTCATTTGCGCGAGTTCCTGTGCCAGTCGTTCACTCCTCAGCAAGCGGTCGATCTCAGCGTGCGGGTCCCCCGGGGCTTGCAGGGATTCCTCAATCTCGTCAGTCATCGAGACGGCGGAGCGGGCGTTGCGACGGTAATGATCGATGATGAGGTTGTCCGCGACCCGATAGAGAAAGGCTCGTAGACGCTGAATTTCAGCCGCCTTCACGCGAATGGTTTCCCAAGCGCGCACGAAGGTTTCGCTCATGATGTCGTCAGCCGTTTCTGGCGAGCTGGTGCGAAATAAGGCGTGTCGATAGATTTTCGGGCCGAAAAGCTCGTACGTCTCAACGAACGCCGTTTCGTCTCCCGACCGGATTCTGCGCAGAAGCGTTGCCTCTTTCAGCCATTCCATTACGCGATCGAGTTCACTAGATAAGACGGAAGTACAACAAAAAACTTACAGACTCGCAACCTGCAGGTATTCAAACGCGTGGTTTTAAGCTCAAAGGTGGTAAACGAGGCGGGGCTGGCTTTTGCAGAGGGGCTGTCGCGGATTCTGGTGGTTTTGGAGGGGTGAGCGTCTCTTGCTCCTGTGCGCCGGTCACCACACGAATCTTCCCCGCAAACATTCCAGGCTTCGGGGGAGGCGGAAGAGGTCGGTCTGTTTTTGCTGGTTCGGCCGGCTTCGGAGCCGCTTTCGGCGCTTCGACCTTCGGGGGTCGCGGCGCGGCGGGCGTGGGTGCCAATGCCGGCGCGGGCGTCGGCGCTGGAGATGGAACGGGCGCCGTCGTTTTCTGAACAGGTCGCGGCGCTGAAGACGGCGCGCTCACAGCTCGCATAGGTGGCTTTGGAGCAGCGGACGCTTCGGCGCGCGCAAACGGCAAGCATTCTTTGCAGTAAAATGGCCGACTCGGATCGGGCGGGAACTTCAAATGCAACTCCTTGTTGCAGCGCGAGCAATTCGCTTTGTATTGACGATCTGAATTTTCTCGCGGTGCCTCCCCTGCCGAGGTGCTCGGACCGCCTTCGGAAGCCGATTTGCCAGTGAACGTACCCGTCGATTCATCGAAACCCGCCCAGGTATTCACCTTCGTTTCAATATCGACGCGCGTTAACGCATAGCGCTCACGCGATGCCTTCACAACCTTTTCGCGACTATCCGTTCGCTTCGCGATCGGTGAAAGCGTCTTGGCTGAAAACGGCGAAGAGGCCACGCCGTCGATCATGAGCTTGAGATACACCTCGTACTTCGCGAGGTTGATGATATCTTCTTCGACGAAGACCGGCGCGAACTCCTTCGCGAGATGCTCGGCATCATTGGCGCCGACGCGAAACGAGATGATTGTGCCGACGTTACCGAAGACGGCGGCCGCGACTTCCTCTTCGAGCTGTTCGATGTATTGGTGAGCCGTAATAAGCGCCAAGCGATACTTACGCGCTTCAGACAAGATGTTCGCAAAAGATTCCGTCGCGAAGTTTTGAAACTCGTCGACGTAGAGATAGAAGTCCTGGCGGTCTTTTTCGAGCATGTCGACGCGCTCCATGGCCGCGAGCTGCAGACGCGTAATCAGCATGCCGCCCAGAAGCTTGCTCGAGTCTTCGCCGACCAAGCCTTTCGACAGGTTCACAATCAGGATTTTCCGTTCATCCATGATCTTGCGAATGTCGATCGTGGACTTCGTCTGCGCGACGATGTTGCGGATGACGGTGTTCGACAAAAATTGACCGACTTTGTTTTGAACCGGTGCGATTGCTTCCGAGGCGAACTTGTCGGTGTACTTGGCGAATTCATTGACCCAGAAACCCTTCACCACTGGATCTTTGACGTTCTCAACGATCTTTTTTCTAAAATCCTTGTCTGCCAAAATACGGCTGATACCCAAGAGCGTCGAGCCGGGCGTATCAAGCAACGCCAAGACGCAGTTGAGCAAGATGTACTCCATGCGCGCCGACCAAACATCCGGCCAAATCTTCTTGAAAACACCCATGAGTCCGGATGCGACGAGGTGCTTTTGGTTTTCGTTGGCAATTTCAAGAATATTGAAACCGACCGGAAACTCCATGTCGGCCGGGTTGAAATAGACAACATCGTTGATGCGCCACGGCGGAATGAAATCGAGAATTTTGTCAGCCGTGTCACCGTGCGGATCAACGTACGCCAAACCGTGACCGGCGTAGATGTCGGACATGACGAAGTTTTCGAGCAGGGTCGTCTTACCCATACCCGTCTTACCGATGACGTAGACGTGGCGGCGCCGGTCGTCGGTTTTGATGCCGAACTTGCGATTCTCTCCGCGAAAATTCGTTTCCGCGAACGGGATGACTTCGTTTTCGTGATCGTGATTGTAGGGCGGCGCGGTAAACGGCATAGGGCTCTATTCTTCAGTCGGCAACAAGACGTCCGGCGCCTCGGGCAACGCGAACGGCGGTTCGACTTTGCGGGAATCAACCTTTTTCAGAAGCGGTGCTTTGATCAGGATCTGCGGGAAGTGCCACAGGCTTGCCAGCTCTTCGACGTTCAAAATGAATTTCTCAGCACCCTCGCCCGAACGGCTTGAGAACCGTGAAATAATTTTCGTCTTCTTCTCTTCCGTGCTCCACCTCTGCCAGAAGTAATCTGACTTCGGAGCCGCTTTACCATAGTTCTTCAGACTGTTGCCGTCGAGTGAGCCGAACAAGCCGAAGGCGCCGCGCACCATCGAGATCATCGGTCCTTTACGGAACACGGGGCGCTTGCCAACGTAGACAAAACGAATTTTTACACCGAAGCCGAACTTGGACATCTTGTTTTCGACGCCTTCAAGCAACCGTTTCTCGCCTGGAGAAAGGTTTGGCACGCGACTCTCCTCTTTTTTCTTTTCTTTTTCCTCAGCACCGACTCCGACGATCTGGCTGACACCAACCGTCATAAGACTGAAGCCTTCTTCGACAAGGTTTTGCCACGCTGGAGGTTTTTTCTTGACCTCGCGGCCCTTCATTTTGTTGGCAACCTTGATTGATTCCTGGATCCACGTTTGATCGCGCGGATAGACCAGAATCTGGATCCAGACTTGCTCCCCTCTCTTGAGACGCGAAAGTGTTTCGAGTAACGTCGAAAGCGGATCCTTCAGCTCTTGCGAGAGCGTGTGTTCGAATTCCGTGTAGGTGCGCAGCGGAATCGCCGACGGTTTCGCGAGCGTAAACTCCGTGCCCCAGCAATCCCACTCCGGATCGGGATGCTTGAGCGGCACGTTTTTTGTGTAGTCGGCGATTTCGCTGATTTCTGCGTCCGGATACTGGGAAAAAACCGAGGCTTCGATCAGGTCGCGAAACTGAATCGGAGAACGGACGATGAATTGGGTATAGCCATCGATCGAGGCGTACTCGAAAGAAAAACCCGGCGTAAATTTTCCGATGAGCCACTTTTCCTTAAAGTTCGGCGAGGAGAACGTGCCGGCAAGATGCGAAAAAATATGCTCGGCAGCCTTCGGCGTCTGCTCGTTCATTCTCGGAATGTTGACGCTCAAGAGGACGTAGTTGATCGTGCCGGCGTATTTGTCCTGCCGCGAACCGATCCAGATTTCCGAAAAACCCATCCAGAGGATCCAAGCAAACGGGATCCAACCGCCGTACATGAAAAACGTCCAGGCGATCTGGAGTGGCGACTGGTCCAAGAGCGCGTAGAGCGGCGACAAGTCCAAGACGATCTGAGGCATGTACAAAGAAAAAAGCGACGCTTCCGTAATCAACGGAAGCGTAGCATATTTTTCGGCTTCTTGGAAGGGTGTTTTTTTCCCTTTTCTTAGCCCTTCTTGGAATCGCGGAGGTGCCAGCTGACGAGCAGCGGGCTGCCCAGGAAGATCGATGAGTAGACGCCGACCGAGATACCGATAATCATCGTCAAGATGAAGTTACGAATGGATTCGCCGCCAAGGAAATAGGCGGAGAAAAGCACGAACAGCACCGTAAGCGACGTATTGATCGAGCGACCTAGCGTTTCATTCAAGCTCACATTGACGACATCCTCAAAGCTTTCGCGGCGTCCATGCGAAAGATTTTCGCGAACGCGGTCGAACACGACGATCGTGTCGTGGACCGAGAAACCAAGAACCGTCAGAAGCGCCGTCACGACCCAAGCGCCCACTTCGACACCGTAGAAGTGACCGAGCACCGAGAAGACGCCGACCGGGATCACGACGTCGTGAGCCAAGGCAACGACCGTACAGGCGCCGTACTTCCAGGAAGCGACCGGGTGGGAAACCTTACGGAACGCGTAGGTGATGTAGAGCATGATCGCCAAGATGGCGCCGACGACAGCGTAGATCGTCTTTTTCCGAAGCTCTTCGCCGATCAGGGGACCGATCGACTCAAAGCGCTTCTCAACCAGAACGGTGCCGTCCTTTTCGTAGCTGCTCTTGAGCCCCGCGAAAAGTTTCTGATGTGCAGCTTCCTCGATCGGAGGCATTCTGAGAACCATGCCGCTCTCCCCCAAGGGCTGCGCGGTCAGTTCTTCGCTTTCGACGTTTGCCTTTGCGATCTCAACAATCTGCTCGACGCTTGGGCGGTTCTGGGAGAACTCAACCTCCAACAAGGATCCCCCGGTGAAGTCGATACCGGGTTTGAGACCCCAGACGAGCCAAGCGGCCAAAGAGAGGCCGGTCAGGAGTCCGGAGAGCGTGTAGTAGATTCTGCGGTGATGCGTGATGCGCAACATATTACTTGAACAGCCAGTGATATTTGGTAGTCCACGGCGCGACCAAGCGAAGCAACGTACGCGTCACGGTGATTGCGGAGAACATGGAGATCAGGATGCCGAGCGCCAGCGTGACGGCAAAGCCGCGCACGGAGCTCGATGTGAACGTGTAGAGGATCGCGCAGGTGATGAGCGACGAGATGTTCGAGTCGTAGATGGACGTCCAGGCGCGCTTGAAACCTTCACCGATAGCCGAATCAAGCGGTCGTCCATTCTTCAATTCTTCTTTCATGCGCTCGAAGATCAGGATGTTGGCGTCGACAGCCATACCGATCGACAGAATAACGCCGGCGATGCCCGACAAGGTCAGGGTGACACCGAGCATCTTGAAGACTGCCAAGCTGAAGCCGGTATACATGAGCAACGCAAGCGAGGCGATCAAGCCGGGCAGACGGTAGTAGAGCGTCATGAAGATCACGACGATCAGGAAACCGATCATACCGGCGTGCAAGCTCTTCGCGAGAGAATCCTGACCGAGCGAAGCACCGATCGTCTGCTGCGAGAGCAGCTTGATCGGAACCGGGAGCGCTCCGGCGTTCAGGCGCTGCGACAAAAGTTTTGCTTCTTTGACGTCGAAGTCTCCGGAGATCACAGCGTTGCCGTCCGAGATTTCTTGCTGGACACGCGGAATGGAGATCGGTTCGCCATCGAGATAGATCGCGATCAGCTTTCCGACGCTGCGCTTCGTCAGTTCGGCGAAGAGTTCCTTCCCTTCTTCGTTGAAGGTCAGGAGCACTTGCGGACGATTGACGGTCTGGTCGAACTCAACCTGGGCGCGCTGCACGTGCTTGCCGGACAAACCGGTGTTCTTCCATGGATCCGCTTCCGGCGCAACATCAGCCGCCGTCGCCTTCTCGACGAAGATGCGGTCCACGTCGTAACGGATGAGCGGACGTTCTCCGGACTTGTAGATCAGGTGATAGCCAAAGGGAGATTCGACCGGCTGGGAAATTTCTCCCGTTTTGAGAGCGAAGGCGGCATCTTGGAACTCTTTCACCATCGCTCCTTCGCTGAACCAACCAAGATCACCCGCGTTCGTTTGCGCCGAACCGTCGGTTGAATTTGCTTTGGCTTTTTCGCCGAAGTTTTGGACCGTCAACTCACCGCGCAGGGCGGTCGCTTGCGCCAAAGCCTGCTCTTTTGTGAGCGGCTCTCCACAACCTTGCGCGCCTTCCCAGCAGATCAAGATGTGGCTTGCGCGCACTTCTTTGGCGGCGGCATCGCGTGCGTTCACGCGCAGCACGTTCCAACCGAGCGGATCTTCAACCAACGTGCCGGAAATTTTGGCGCCACGATGTGTGTCGGCCCACTTCCAAAGTTCTGGCTGTTGCGATTCGCCCACGAGCCCGAGTTTCGTCCACGTAAGCGAAGCGTCGTTCGGGTTCAAGAGCGCCTTGCGCAACGTGTCATTCGCCTGTTTTTTGAGATCGACATTCTTCTTCTCGAGTTCTTTCTGCTGTTCCGGAGTAAGAGGAATATTCTCCACCGGGTTTTCTTCCTTGAACTCAAGGATGGGCGTTTCGCCGATCATGCGGATCGCCTGGCTCACATCACTCACGCCAGCCAACTCGACGATAATGCGCCAACGGTCGTTCGACTTGTTGGTTTGCACGATCGGTTCGGCGACGCCAAAAGCGTTGACGCGGCGTTCGATGACGTCGCGCACACCCTCCATGGCAGCATCGCGCTCGTTCGGAACGATATCATTCGTGTCCGCTTCATAGACGAGGTGCGTGCCACCCTGAAGATCGAGACCAAGGCGGAACGGAACGTTCTTGAAGTGAGGAATCTTAAGCGCACCAGGAAGCTTGTACGCCTCGACAACCTTAGCGTTCCAAACATTGGCACCGCGGTCCCACACGTTCGGATACGACAAGAACCCGGCCAATCCAGCGAGGACGAGCACAGTCAACACCGCCCAGCGGACTTTGCCGCGAGGCGAGGGTTTAACGAGCCGGCTGAGCGCTTTGCCGAGCCAGATGAACGGAACAGACACGTAGTAAAAAAACGACCGGCCGCTGCGAGTAGTCATACGGGAAAATCTGGGTCAAATCAGATCAGAACGTCCGAACAATCCACAATACGGAGGCAGTATAAAGAAGCGCGCGGAAAAAGGCAACGTGGGGCAAAACACCCTTGAATATTGACACTGAGCTTTACGAGGCCTAGACTAACACAACGCGCAACAACAAGGAGGCCGCGATGAGGGATCCGAATTCATACGTCATTCCGGATGTCGGAAAGAACTACGGAAGGGGGTTCAAGAAGCTCTTCATCACGTTCTGGATACTCGCGGCGCTGCTCGGTACAGCCGTGGCGGTTGGCCTGGGACTCTCGCGCAACGACTGGCTCGTCTTCACATCCGCAGTGTCGACGGAGACGCAAGCGATTGGCGGTTGGGTGGCGCTCGGCTCCGCATTCGGAGCAGCCGGCATCCTCAGCCTCTACGGTCTGCTCGCCGCCTTCGTGAAGCGTCAGTGGCTGCTTCTCCTCCCCTGTCTCGCCGTCGCCGGAAGCTTTCCGGCCCTTCTCTATGCGCCGCACTGGGTTCCCTTCGCCTTCGGTGGAGGAGCGACCTTACTCGGCGCGATCACGCTCAAGATCGTTGATCGACGCGACCAGAAGCGCGTCGCAGCGAGCGCGAAAAGCAAGAAGTGATCCTCGGCTCCGATGCCATGCATTGGAGTCTTTTTTTACACCTTCTCATTCGCGAGCTTGGTGGCAAGCAAAGAAAATTCCTCCCATGTACCTACCACACGAATATCTCCGGGAACGGACAGCTTCGCCGCAATGCCGTCATTGTCAAACAGAACCTTCGTGACGCTCTGCGGCAAGATCTCCAACAAAGAAAGCTGATCATCGATGAAAAGATCAATACCAAGTTCGAGGCAGGTCGTGTTTTTGGATTCCTTATTTCCGCAAAAGCGCACGCGCTCGGGCGGAATACGCTCTGCAACTCCATGTTTTTTCATCCACTCTAAAGCTGGCACGCTCGGTCTCCGACGCGCCGTGATGACGTAAAGCTCGCCGGGCAATCGTGCAACTGCTTCGAGAGCGCCCGCGACCGGTGGAGCTTCGTGTGTCATATCCCCGTACAAAATAGTGCGTACACTCTCATACGCTTCGAGAGGAAGAAAGTTGCGCATGACGTTTGAATTCGTCTGCCAAGCGTCGAGCGCGAAACCGTGCTCCTTCGCGAGTCGAAGCTTGTGCAAGCGATGATCTGCTAAAACGCCGTCGAAATCGATGCCGATACGCAAAGGATTCATAGCGCTTCCACCCTAACATAAAATAAAAGCCCACGACATCGTGGGTTATTTGAGACCGACGAGACGACGTTCGAAGACGTCAGCCATGTGTGCGAGAACGACGTCGAGGGTCTCCTCGGAAGTTTCCCTGGAAGAATCGTGCATCGACATGCGATGGTCGCTGTTGCCGTCCAGACGAGTCCAGAGATTGTCGTGATAGCCGCGCAGCTTCTGAATGGTGCCGAGATTCATCGTGTCGCCATCCTTCTTGGAGCGGCGCTTGGCGAGCTCGCGCTGCATGGCGACTTCGGGCTCGCAGACCAGGAGGACGTGCAGGTCGAAAAGATCACGAAAGATTTCCATGCCGTAGAAGGCGATCGCCTTGGCATAGTCATCTTCAGAAAGATCTCCTCTCTTCTGCCAGTACTCCATCCAGATCATGCCGTCCATGAGGCCGCGATCGAGGATGATGAGATCGAGATCGCTTTCCAATCGCTGCGTGACCTCGGAAAGGGCGTAGCGGCAGGTCTCGAGGTTGTAGTGCGGCGTGTCGCGCTTCACGCGATCGACAACCGTCGCGCCTTCGGGACGCGCCGTGACGATGCCGTCGTTGCGCTTGAGCGTGTGTTCGATCGCTTCCGCAATAGTCGTCTTGCCCGACTTCGGCGTACCGAGCAGCTCGACGACGAAAGGACGGATTCTGGGGTTGTTCCGCCGGAGCCGGCGGAAGCGCGTCAGGCAGCGCGAAATCCGCAATTCGATTTCATGAAACTTCTCCATCGACTCCTCCTTGGGGAACAGAAAAACAATACCGACCCGGTCGCCGAAGCGCCAGGTCGGTTATCCACCTCACCTTTTTAACGAAGTGACACGCTGCAATCGGAACCCTCGGCGCACATATAGGAAAGCGAGAGCTCATCGAACAACGCGGGACGAAGCGAAGAAATGAAAGCGGTGAGTTTGACGATTTTTCCGTCTTCCAACACGTCGAGCAAATTTGCCTGGGACGGCGTTCGTGTTTCGTCGTACGGAATACTCGGAAGCACGGGCACCTCATTCAAAGAGAAGAGAAGTCTCGTCACGTCTGATCCCGGAGTCGCGAGTGACTGTGGGCGAAACAAATGTCCGCCAGCGTCATTCAACTTCACGAAGACACTCTCGTATTTCGTGAGCGGCTTACCGTCGACCGAAGTTTTGACCGTCAAAAAAGCCTTGCTGACGGTGCCGAGGACGACCAAGTTGGCGCTACGGGTTTTTTCAGGTTCGACTTTGGCGCCTGGCGTCCAGCTCGCGAAGTCCTTGGCGAGTTCGAGCTGGCGCATGCCGGCGAGATCTTGGTATTGCTGCGTTTCTTGCGCAGGCGCAGGTGCGGAAGTTTCCGGAGAAGGCTCGGGTACGTTGCGATTTTTGAGCGCGACACCGAAGAGAATGAGCGCGGCCACGATAAACACGACGGAGATCGCCGCGTTCAATTTTTGAATCGATTTTTCTTCCATACGGAGGACGAATCGTTAGGCCGCAAAATCCGGTTCAGGGACTTGAGCGGCGGCTGACGTACGCTCCTCCTGCGTCTCGTCATCTTTCTTAAACGTCACGGCAAATTTCGGAACCCAGCGAGCCTGATACTCGTCGACGATCTGCACGGTTTCTCCTTTAACGTACATGTTGAGCGCCAATTCGGAGAGCATCTCGCGATCCGACTTGATGTCGAGTGCCAGCAAGTCGAGCTTCTGCGCGTCCGCCGAGGAAGCCGCCCAAACCTGGTTCTCGATCGATTTCTTCTCTTCTTTCAAGACCTTGAGCTGTTCAGAGATCTGCTGGTACCGAGGATTATTGGCGAGTTCATCCTTGAACGCCTTCTGCAATTCGCTCTTTTCGCGAGCTTTGACGCGCAAACGGCCGTGTACTTCTTCTAGGCTGGGCATAGTGGCGGGTGGGGATAAAAAATCCGATGGCGAGATTTTACCATCGGAGCGCGGAGGTGACCAACAGCGTCAAGAGTGCCGCGGATGCGCGAGATATTTGAGGAAGACGGTGCGGCCAGAGGGCGAGGACGTGCGTTCGAAGTGTTCGACCAGAAAGGTCGGCGCGAGCAGTGCACGGAACTCCTCGTCGGTGTAGCGACTGAAGAAGCGTTGGGTATCTGGGTAGTCGACGTCGGACTCGAAACGCTCCCCCTCCCCTTCTTTTACACCGCAAGCGAATACACCCGTCGGTTCGAGATGACGCCTGATCCGATCAAGAACGCCGGGGATCTGCTTCTTGGGCAGATGAAGCAAGCACGCGTTGGCCCACACACCGTTGAAACGACGACCGAGCTCGAACGTCTCAAGGTCGAGCACCTCCGCCTCAAGACCCTTCTTCCGGCACTGTTCGATCATGGCGACAGATAGGTCTCCGCAGAGAACGTCGCAACCAGCGTGTACGAACGCAGCCGCGTGATTACCTGGTCCTGACCCGAGATCAAGAACACGCGGGCCGCGAAGCGCGGCGAGGAACCTTCGAATGTGCTCGGAGTTGTGCCGAAGCATGTGCTGCTCGAACTCTTGATCGAAGCGATCGGGGTACGCGTCGTAGGCAGCGATCGTTTCCGATTTGTAGTTCATGAAACCTCCTCTGTGCGCCGCAAAAATGAACGCGCGGAAATCCTAGCGCGGATGAGACAGAACAGCAACGTCACCCTTGGAACGTTCGACCTTCGGTGGCATACTCCTTTCATGGATATCCTACGAGACCGCATCGTGCGCCTTTTGCGCTGGAGCGAGAAATACATGAAAACCGACATGCTCTACCTTGCGAAGGGTAGTTTTTGGCTCATGGTGGGCCAGGGCGTTTCGATGGTTTCAGGACTCTTGCTTGCCGTCGCTTTCGCGAACCTTCTGCCAAAGGAGGTGTACGGGGACTATAAATACATCCTCTCTCTGGCGGGAATCCTCGCGGCCTTTTCTCTCAGCGGCATGGGCATCGCCGTTACTCAAGCCGTCGCCAGAGGGTTTGAAGGCATGATCCGTACGGGTTTTTGGGTGCAGCTGAAATGGAGCGTGCTCGTACTTCTCGCCGCTCTGGTCGGCGCGACCTATTACTTCATCCAAAATAACTGGATCGTCGCGATCTCTTTCTTAATCGCTGGCGCTCTCTTGCCTATCATCGAGAGCACTTCTTTGTATTCCTCCTTTCTGGGTGGGAAAAAAGATTTTCAGACCGATTCGATCTACGGCATCTTCAGAAGCGTCGTTCCCGCCATTGCGCTCTTGGGGACAATCCTCATCACCCGCAACGTCATCGTGATCGTGCTCGCCTATTTTCTTTCGCACGCGGCGACAAGCAGCATTCTCTACCTTCGTACCCTTCAGAAGTACAAGCCGGGAAACACGGTGGACTATTCGAACATCAGCTACGGGAAGCATGTCAGCGTTTTGAATATCATCAGCATCATCGTCTTTCATGCGGACAAGGTGTTGATCTACCACTATCTTGGCGCCGTACCGCTCGCGATCTATAGCATCGGCTTCAGCTTGCCGGCGCAGTTGAAGGTCGTTTCAAAAATGCTAACGACGCTTATCTTCCCCAAACTCAGTTCGTCGTCTTTGGAAACCATCCGAGCCACGATTTACGACAAATCTCTTAGAATTTTCTTGGCGTACGCCGTCATTATCGCGGCCTATATCGCGGCCGCGCCTTTCGTTTTCCGTTGGATCTTCCCGCAGTACCTCGACGCCGTGACCGTGTCTCAAGCGCTCGCACTCGGATATCTGTTTCATCCAGCTGTTCTCTTTTCGCAAACGATGTTCGCGCAGAAAAGGCAGAGGGAGCTCTACATTCTTAAGTTTTTCGTCAACGGATCACGCATCATTCTACTTCTCCTCCTGCTTCCGCCGTACGGAGTCTGGGGTGCAGTCTATGCCTTCATTCTCGGCAACGCACTGAGTTCCGCCGCTTCGATTATCTTGTTCAGGCGCTTGCGCGAATAAAAAAAACGGGGAGGCACTACACGTGCCTCCCCATACTTGAGAGCTTACTTGCGCCGGAGCTTCGCCTTGATCGCGACCTCCGCGGGGAGAACCATCTTCTCGCCGTCGCCCAGGGCTTCCTCGAGCGCGCGGATCTTGTCGACCATGAGCTTGAGGCCCGTCGGCTCCAGGCTCGCGGCCTGGTCACTGCCGTACATCGTACGGTCGAGCGTGATGTGGCGCTCGATCATGCAGGCGCCGAGCGCGACCGCGTTGACCGAGAGCGTCGTGCCGCGCTCGTGACCGCTGTAGCCAATGGGCAGCTGCGGGAAGCGCTTGGCGAGCGTCTGGATCGTACGGAGGTTCAGATCCTTGTTCTCCGCCGGGTAGGTCGAGACGGTGTGCAGCAGGACGAGGTCCGTGCTGCCCAAGAGGGCGACCGCATGGTCGACCTCGTCCATCGTGGACATGCCCGTCGAGAGAATGATGGGACGGTTCTTGAACCGGATGTGCCGGAGCAAGCCGTCGTCGGTCAGGGACGCTGACGCGATCTTGTAGCACGGCGGATCGAACTTCTCGAGGAAGTCCACGCTGTCCTCGTCCCAGGGGGACGCGAACCACAGGATTCCGCGCATGCGGCAGTACGCGTCGATGACGGCGTACTGCTCCAGATCGAACTCGAGACCGCGCTTCTGATCACCGTTGGTCTTGCCCCAGGGGCTCTCCCGCGGCTTGGCCAGCTCCTCAGCCGAGTAGACCACGTCAACGGATCGCTTCTGGAACTTCACCGCGTCACAGCCGGCGTCGGCCGCGGCGTCGATGAGCTTCTTCGCGATCGCGAGATCGCCGTTGTGATTGATGCCGATCTCGCCGACCACGAAACACGGGGAACCGGAACCAACATTGCAGTTGCCGATCTTCACCTTCGTCATGTCTTGCTCCTAGCTGTAAGGACCTTGGTGCGACCCTAACACTTTAAAATGGAATTGACAAGACCCGTACTCACGGTACGTAAGACGCGTTAAAAAACTTCGGTACTATCCAAGAAAACGTCGCACGAATGCGATATTTTCGCGCCCCGCTTGAACATCTTCGTCGCCGCGCGACGTTTCAAGAATGAGTGGGCCATCGTATTTGATCTTCCGCAACGCGGAAAAGACGGAAGCAAAATCAACCGCACCCGTGCCAAGCATGACATTTTTTCCGTCAGCGGCTTTGTCCTTTATATGCACGTGCCGGACGAGCGACCCTAATTCAAGAATCTCTTCGCCTGGAGTAAAGCCGAACCACGTCCTGTTTCCCGTGTCATAGCACACGCCGATTTTGCCAGCCGTCGTCGAGACAAGCTCCTTCAAAAGCGGCGTAGGAAGATCATTCTCCAGCATTATCTCGACACCGCAGTCTTCCGCGATCGGTACGAGTTTTTCCAAATATCCCCTGACGGCCAGGAAACCTTCGCGATTTTCTTTCACACTCGCCTCCTCAAGAAACGGCAAAATTAATCTCGTCGCGCCGAGCTGCTTAAGTTGACCAAGAAGTTTCACGAGCGTCTCAAAGCACACGGCAGCCCCAGGACCTTCAGCGGAAAGCAGTCCTGCGTCCATGATCTGATCGTCGCACAAAGAAAAAGCGCGCACGCCCGATTCTTTTGAAACCGCGAGAAGTTCGCGGACACCATCCGTCTCCCAAAGCGGATTTGGCGCACCAACCTTTCTTTCGACAATAAGTTCAATACAGTCGAATCCCAGAGACCGCGCAATAAAAAACTCCTCCTTCCATTTCCCATACGGAAAGCATTGGAGTTTTCCGTCCGAAGCCGTCAGGCGGCCCTGGATGATGCCGATCTGGTTTTTACCAAACACTTCGCCCTCCATCCATGATCACGTTCTGCCCCGTCATATACGAAGACGCGTCGGAGCAGAGAAAAACAATGGCGGCTTTGTATTCGTCGTACTTCGCCATTCTTCCCAGCGGAATTAATTTGCTGATGCGCTGAACGAACTTGGGATCCGCCCCTTCCTTATAGACGGGACCCGGCGAAATGGCGTTGACGCGAATGCCTTTGTCGGCCCAATAGGTCGCCAAATATTTGGTCAGGCCGACCAAGGCGTGTTTCGTGACTGAATAGGTCGCGGGCTTGAACGATTGGCGTTCGTCCGGCGCTTCCTCGTTGCGGTACAAGCGCTGATCAGGAGCAATAACGGAAAGGTCGGAGGCGATGTTTAAAATCACGCCACTCCCCTTTTGCACCAAGAACGGACCGACAACTTGAGCCATCAAGAACGCGCCCGTGAGTCCAACTTCGATTTCCTTGTTCCACTGTTCGAGCGGCAAGTTTTCAAACTCACCACGATAGCCACTGCCGCCTCGATCCATTTCTGAATTACAGGCCGCGTTATTGATGAGCCCGTCAACCCCGCCGAAATCGGCAACGACCGAGCTGACCGCTTTCTCGATGTCCGATTTTGACGTGATGTCGACGCGATAGCCGCGTACGGGCTGCTTACGCGATGCTTGAAGTTGCTTCGCTTTTTCAAAAACGCCTTCGGAGATATCAAAAAGCGCGACACTGCCTCCCGCATCGAGAATTGCTTCGGCGTGCTGCGTGCCGAGATAGCCCGCTCCACCCGTGATGACGTAGACCTTACCCGTAAGGGTAAACGCCTCCATTGTCGCTGATCCTGAAAGCTCCATGGCTAGTTCCTTTCTTTCTAAGAAAATCTCTGACACGAGAATATAGCGCGCGCAGGGCATTTCGTCCAGTAGCGACGCACGGCGTGTTCTCTAGCCTCGGTTTTAAAATGATTTTACCTGCCCGCCATCTACAAGGATCGACGCGCCCGTGATGAACGACGCTCTCGGTGAAGCGAGAAAGACAACGGCCGCCGCTACCTCTTCCGGAGTGCCGAAACGTTTCATCGCGACGTTTGAGGCAAGATACGTTTCCGTCTCTTCACCGCGTTCTTTTCGCAATTCTTCCCACCGACCGCCTTCAAAAAGAATGTTCCCGGGGTGCACGATATTCGCGCGAATACCGTCAGCGGCAAGCTCTTGCGCCACGCACTTCACGTAGGTATCGAGCGCCGACTTCGCAACCGCGTATCCCGTCGGGGCCTTGAGGTATTGAAGTCCCGCGATTGAACCAATAAAACACAAACTCGCGCTCTTCCCTTTTTTCATCAATGGCATGAGCGTCGTTGCCGTGAGGGTGTTGGCGAAAAAGTTCTGCGCGAAAATTTCATCCCACTGCTCTTGGCTCAGATTGTGCCCCTTAGCGACGTTGCCGTTGCCGACGCAAAAAACCGCGACGTCGAGCTGGCCGCTTTTTTTATGAATTTCGTCGAACAGCGCGCTCCGGCCTTTCGGATCCGTCAGGTCCGCCGCGACGCCCATGACCTGCTCAGGATATTTTTCAATCAGCGACGCCAAACGGATCTTCAACTTTGCCTCCTCTCTTCCATGGATCAAGACGCGCGCACCTTCAGCCAAAAAAGAATCTGCAATCGCGTAGCCGATGCCGCCCGTCGAACCCGAAACAAAAATTGTCGCGCCCTCCAGATTAAGATGCATGTTCTTGTTTGGCATGACAGATCAAATCGCACACTTCCCGAACCGCGTGATCTCCACCTTTCGCCTGCGTCACGTAGTCCGCCGCCTCCCTCGCCGCCGGCATCGCATCAGCAACCGCGACACCGATACCGATATGTCGGATGCAATCGACGTCGGTGACGTCATCGCCGATGAAACAGGCCTGCCGGGGATCAACGCTTTTTTCTTCCAAAACTTTTTTCAAGAGCTGGATTTTATCATCGACGCCGGAAAAACACTCGATCTTGAGCTTTGCACAGCGAGCGGCAACGACGCCGTTACGCTCCTTCGAGATGACGATCGTTTTTACTCCCTGCTCGGCGAGAAGCGCGACGCCCAAACCGTCTCTCCTGCTGCAGCGCACCGACTCTTTCCCGTCCTGGTCGACAAGAACAAGACCGTCGGTCATGACGCCGTCGAAATCCGAAACCAAAAGCAAGATGTCTTTCCACTCGATCTTCATATGGGGGCATCATAACACCTCTGCGCAAACCGTAAAATCCGGCGTTTCGTCCCATGAAAACCTTGACAATTCGGCAAAAAAACACTACGCTTCGCCCAGATCCTTGCACAACGCTCCTGGAGGGAGATCGCATGACCCGACTCACCGTTTTGAAGACGCAGAAGGCCCATCCGAGCACGCTGGTCAGCGGAATGACGTATGACGATCTGCTCGGCGTTCGCGTCGTCTTCATCAACATGCCGCTTCGCGAGACCGCCAAGCCCAACACGCCGCCCGAGGGACCAGGTCTCCTGGCCGCGCGGCTGCGCCAGTACGGCGCGGATCCGACGATCGTCGACTTGAACGCGTACCGCATCACGGACGTCGCGTCGGCGGGACTGCCCAACGGCAGACACCTGACGTACGAAGAGGCCAAGAACTTGCTCGCGGCGCACTTCCACAAGCACGGCGCGCCGGACATCATCGCCTTCACCGGCATGATCACGACGCTGCGCTGGCAGGAGAACGTCGCGAAGATCTGCCGGAACCTTGTTCCGGACGCCTTCATCATCTCCGGCGGCGGACTCGCGACCGAGGTTCGGACCGGCCTCTTCGGCTGGATTCCGGAACTCGACGCGGTCGGCCACTCCGAAGGCGACGACATCATGCTCATCTGTGCGCGCGACGTGAAGCTCATGAAGGAGCTGGGGGTCTCGAAGGCCATCATCTCTCCTCGACTGAGCCCGTACCACATGGGAACCGCTCCGGACGGCCGGCCACTCTTTCTCTACGAAGGCAACCGTGCGTCCGACCTGGACATCCTGCCGTTCGCGGCTTGGGATCTTCTGGAAGAAGATGTGTTCGGCAACCCCGTTCTCGAGTGGTACATCACGACGCCCGTCTGGGGCACCGCCGCGAACAACAGTTCGGCGACGCCCTTCACGATGGAACGCAGTCTGACTGCCGTCAGCAGCCGCGGCTGCCCCTACGCCTGCAACTTCTGTTTTCGCGGCGCCCAGGGCGAGCGCGACTACGGCGTGCGGTCGGCCGAGAAGCTGGTGGAAGAAGTTCGCCAGCGCGTCGACAAGTACAAGATCGACTTCATGGGCCATCCCGACGACAACTTCGCGGTCCAGAAGAAGCGGATCGAGCAGCTCGTCGGCGCCTACGCCGCACTCGGCGTTCGCTGGGGCACGCACACGCGTCTCGACGAAGCGGCCGACGAACGGGCGGAGCTCATGGCGAAGGCCGGCTGCGTCTACATCGGCTTCGGCGCGGAAAGCGCCAGCGATCCCATGCTGCGTCGGATGAACAAGGGTGGCCACATCCTCAAGTACGGCCTGACGCCGATGAAGATCGACGGCCGCGCCTACGAGTTCCCCGTCACGATGGTGAAGGGTATCAGCAACTGTCGAACCTTCGGCATCCACTCGAACTGCACCTGGATCATGGGCTACCCCGGCGAGACGCTCGCGGATCTCAAGACCAGCGTCGCGTTCATCCAGTGGCAGCGCGAGCTGTACACGCAGGGACTCACGCCAGGAAGCGACGTCTACAAGACGGCATACGCCTCGGTGAACGCCCGGATGTTCACGGCGACCGCCTACCCTGGCACCGCGATGTTCAAGGACCCCGCGGCCAAGGACATCCTGGCGAAGACGTTCGGTCTCACCTTCGGCGCCGACGGCGAACCCGTTTGCGACGAAGCGCTGCGGAAGTACATCCTCGAGCTCGATGACGCCACCAAGGTGATGCACAACGAGCACGGCGAACCGCTCTACTTCGGCGCGATGCCCATGGATCAGTTCCTCGAGGCGCGCGCCTACGCCGACAACGGAGAGATCGAGAAGATCCTGAACATGTGAGACTCACGACGGCCGCATACAACTCGTATGCGGCTTTTTTCTATATTGAAGGAATAATGGCGATCATGTAGCATCGGATCGTATGGAAGTTTTAGCGATTATCCCAGCGCGCGGAGGCTCAAAACGTATTCCCAAAAAGAATATTGCTGATTTTGACGGCAAGCCTGTTATTGCCTGGGCGATTGAAACCGCACTGAAAACACCCTCGATTTCCAGGGTGTTGGTGAATACGGATGACGCGGAGATTCAAGAGATCGCCATGGCACACGGTGCTGACGTGCCATTTTTGCGTCCGGCCGCGCTGGCGCAGGACACGATCGGTATTGAACCTGTCCTGATCGACACGCTCGAGTGGCTCAAAAAAAACGAAGGGTACGTTCCTGACGCAATCGCGCTGCTCATGCCCACGAACCCTTTGCGTACGCCGGAAGTTCTCGACCAAGCCATCACCCGTTTCAAAGAAACTGCGGCGGATTCCGTCGTGACCGTATCCGAAGCGCGCGCCAACAGAAACCCACACTGGATCTTGCGGAAAAACGAAGAGGGACGCGTCGTGCTTTTTGACGGCGTCTCGCTCAAAAGCATCAGGACGCGAAGCCAAGACTTGCCGCCCTGCTACTCGAGAAACGACATCGCTTACATTTTGAAACCTTCGAATCTGTACGAGGAACCTTCAAACCTCTACGGAGACAAAGTGGAACTGTTCGTCATGGACGAATTTTTTGACGGCGACATCAACACGCCGGAAGATTTGCACATCGCACTCGATAAATTTCGCCGCCGCTAGGATCTACCGTTTTTGACGAAGCTCGCGCAGAAAGAATTTGAACGTCTCCAGCACGCGGTAGCTCACATTCACCATTTCTCTCGGGGTCGTCATGGCGTAATCGCCTCTGCGGTGCATACCCATCGTATTAACGATAAGTAGCGTATTCGCTTTTCCGACGATCGACTTGAGTTCAAATCCGTTGTTCTTGAGAAATTCGCGGCTCACTTCTGGCGTAATGGTCTCACGGCTCTTTTTGTCCCACAACCAAAATTTGACGCTCATTTTGTATTCCATCCACAAACGCGCGAGCGTCATTTTTTGCGAGCCTCTGGCGTAAGAAAAGGCGGCGTTGTCCGCGCTGACGTCGTTGAGATACAAGAAGGCTTTGACCGTCGGATAACTGACGTCAAAATGCAGATTGTCCGCCTTGTCCGTGGACTCTTTGCCTAGGTCTTCCTGAGCGTACCAGCTCCTCTCGACTTGTACGGTCGGTGTCAAAAGAATCTTTTTTCTGAGCACCGTCGCCGCGACGCCGTTAAGAAAATCGTTTTTCGCGAAATACGTCTCAAGCGTCTCGTTTGAAGTCGGTCGACCGTCAGCGACAATAACGCTGCGCAAAATTCGCGGCGCGCGTTCGTTGACCGTCGCAAGGTTCAAGCTATCCGCTTCGCGTTTAATTTTCGAAAAAACCTCTTCAGAAAAATAGTTTGGAAGCACGACAATGCCGTCGCGCAAAACCTCTTCTGCAACCCGCTTCACGTTCGCGTCTTGTGATTCAATTTTCCTTCGTAACGCATACGCAATCTTGAAACCTAGGATACGAAGCGCGTGATACCCAAAAGCATTCAACACCAATCCCCCTTCAAAGCGTCGGGGTCCTTTCATCAAATTTTGGAGGAATTTTGGGCGCGGCATATCAACGAGAATTCTTATACGTGAACATTTCCTGGGTGATCTCCCAACGCAACGTGCGCAGATCATCGCCGACGCGCGCCAAGGGCATACCGAATTTCTCCTCGCATCTCGACTGCCCATTCAACGTCGTGTTTGAGCCGCGGATGAACGAAAACGAAGGGCTAAACAACCGGAAACCTTCCGCCATCTCGGCACGGAAGGCATCGTGCACGAACAACGAGCCGCCGTCTTTCAGAAGCTTATCTCGATGCGTTCGCTTGATGCAGGAAACACGAGCACGACCATCGATGAACACCACATCGAACGAGCCGTTCAACGGCACGCATACGTACTCGAACAGCTGCTTGATCGATCCATCCAGCAGAACCCCCTTGTTCCAAAAGACCGTTTCCAGCGCGGGCAGGTGCCATAACTCCACGCGCGCACCGGACTGCTCTATCGTGAGGCAGCCGGGAACAGGATTCTCCTCGAAATGTTCGAAGAAGGCACCTTTCTTAATGGACGCACCCGACAGTACGAGCGTGGGCGCAGCCAGTTTGTGCGTCTGAGCAGGGGCTGATTTTGAAATAAACGACCGCGCAACGCTCTTTACCAACCACAGGGCATAGCCCATTTTCATCAAAAGCAATCTTGCCGCCTGTTTGAACAGCTTGAACGCGGAAAAATCGAATTGCGGCCGGAAGCCGTCGATGTATTGCAGTCTTCGGTTACCCAAAAGAATCTGCCAGCTGAGCGACGCACACTCGAGCGCACGGTGTTCTTTCAACGTCGCTCCAAGTCTTGCTAAGGGAATGACGGCGCCCGCAAGCGGCTGCCAGGTGATTTTCAAATTCGTGCTGGAGCCGTCCAAGAACTCTGCCAGGACAGACTCTGCGAGCCAGTGGAAAAAATTCGTTTCGTGTTCAATCGAAACAAATTCAAAATCGTTTTCCATCTTCCTACCTTTGCGCACCAAACTGATCGTACTGTTTCCAGCTCCCCACTCAAGGCAGCGCAAGCGCTTTTCCGTTCGCGCCCGCTCATCGACAGTTTCAAGAACCGCGTTCCAGCAGTTCGCACTGATCATCGGCGAACCGTCGAGCGGTTCGATGAGAGAAGGGTCAAACTTCTTTTTGGTTGTTTCGTTCTTTGCCATAAGAAGCACTCAAGGATTTCAAGATCTGCTCTGCGACGCGTTCTCCGGATTTTCCGTCGATTTTGAAAAGTTGCTCCCTCACTATACTATCCCTGCCTTCGGAGTCAATTTGAGGATTCTCCAAATACGCGTTGATCGAATCGATCAATTCCTTCGCGTCACGCACGACGCGCACGCCAGCGGTCGCGATGTATTTCTTCATGTGATCCTCGTCGTGATAGCGCGCGACACTCTTCGTGTAGTCCTTTTTTTCGTAGCCATCGAAATCGATCATGATCTGCGGCTTGTCGTAGACCGTGGCGTCCAGTCCGAGCGTTGTGGCGACAAACAACACCACGTCGGAATGATACAAAAGATCGGCGAGCTCTTTTTGATCGCGCGGATCCAGCTCGTTGTTCTTGGAGTTGGTATCAAATATCTGGCCGGGATTTTGAATGGTGAAGTGAGGGTTCTCCTTAAAGCGAGAGAGATCTGCTGGGTGTCCCGGATGGTTTCGGACGAAAAAGTGCACGGGATGACGAATCTCCCCTTTCGCGCGCGCATTCTCCAAAATCTCACAGGTCTGCCAATCGGTGTCCGACAAAATAGAACCGGCGGGAGCGAACAAGACGAGCTTTTGGCTTGGATCGACTCCGATCGATTTGAAAAATGCTTCGCGTGAGATCCGCTCCTCCCGAACAAACGCATCGAACTGCGGCAAGCCTACGACGGTGACGCGTTCGGCGGGATAGTTATGAAGCGTGACCGCCTCCTCTTTAATCAGTTCGTTGTTCGTCAAAAGAGCGTCAGGCAACACGGGCATCAAACCCTTGCTATAACAATTGTCCCATGAACGAACCATGCCCAGCGTCGCGACATGATGATACTTTGCCTCTTTTAAAAATTGCGCGTCGACGGGGTCGAACACGTCAGTCGAAAAAACGAGCGACGGTTGATAACGCGCGAAGTGCGCCTCAAGAATATTTTTGGGCGTAAAGCGATATGATGCAAAACGTGCGAGACGATTCAGCGCGCGAGAACCGCTCAGGACACGCACGAGTCCGGAATAGACGACGTACTTTACCCACGCCAAAAGTGTCGGCTGCGCGTCCCTCCGTTCCACTCTCTTGTACCAAAGGTAGTGCGAACGAATCATCAAAAAGAACAGGCGGCTGAAAAAAACGTTGCGTTTTGATTCGGTGATCGTAGCGACATCGACGCCTTCGATGCGAACGTTTTCAGACGCGTAATGACGCTCGAAAAAAGAGACTTTGCTTTGCGGCACGAAAATCACGACGCGCAGATCCGACGCGCCGCCCAGGATTCTCAGAACATCCGTGTTCAGGATGTTCTTCGAAATAAAGCTATGAAAGGACGTGATGAAGAGTGTTTTCATGCGCTGCCTCCGCACCGACAAGACCGCGCTCGACCTCTTCGCAAATGATATGAAGAAGCATCTCGTGCACTTCTTGAATGCGCGGAATGTTGTCGGACGGAACGATCAAGGCCTTGTCACAGATGTCCTTGAGAGCGCCGCCGCCTCTGCCCAAAAGACACAGGCTGAAGATTCCTTTTTCTTTCGCCTCCTTCACGGCCGCGAGAAGATTTGAAGAGTTTCCACTCGTCGAAATGCCAATAAAAATATCTCCTGCGTTACCGTAAGCTTCGATCTGGCGCGCGAAGACCGACTCAAACGAATAGTCGTTGCTCCAGGCTGTGATAATCGACGTATCAACGGTCAGCGCGAGGGCAGGGTAGGCTTTCCTTTCTTTTTTGAATCGGCCCACCAACTCGGCGGCAAAATGCTGCGCATCCGCCGCGCTGCCGCCATTGCCGGCAATCAGCAGTTTATGACCACGCTTCAAACAACCCTCGATGAGGGCAACGCTCTCTTTCAGCGCGTCGAGCAGGACTTTGTCCCGCAAGATCGCGTGCTGAAGGTCGATCGCTTCTTTGAAGTACTGCTCCATATGTCTCTCGTACTATGGCTGGTTTTCTTTAAAATGGCAAGATTCGCAGCGTATTGGGCATGATTTTTAAAAGAAAAACGCCGGTTCTAAGCGAACTCGGCGTAGAGCGCAGCGTGGTCTGACACGACATCCGGCAGAACCTTGAAGCCCTTCACCCGCTGATCATGCGAGGGCATGACGTAGTCGGCAAAGTTCGGTTCGCTCGGATTGTCGTAGTGACGGTAGAGCGGCGTGCGCGTGGAAGGGATGGCGTGCTCGACGACCAGATTGCGCAACCCGGCGTGAGTTTCCAACATCCGCACGGACTCCGTGTCCGGCAGCAGATTGAAGTCGCCGACGAGCGTCTTTGGCCCGGCGTGCCCCTTGAAGACTTCGACGACCTTCTCCGACTGCTTGAGGCGGTCCGGCGTGTCCGTCTTAGGACCGTTGACCCAAAGGCCGTGCAAGTTGCCGTACAGGACGGAGTGGCCGTTCACGTCCAGCGTGATCGTCTGAAGCTTGCGGCTCGAGGTGATCACGTGTCCTTCGTGCACAGGATTCTTCGGCTCGTAGACCACGTGCTCAGAGATGTCGTGGATCGAGAGCGAATCGCGCGCGAAGACGGCATTGCTCATGCGATCCGGATCTTCGAAACCCGCGAAGAACCCTTGGAAACCAGGCAGCGCGGCGGCGATCAGATTGAAGAGGTCGGCGTACGAGCCGGCGCCGGGATGGCGCCGATCGATCTCGCGCTGGTCGCCGTTCAAGATCTCCTGCAAGAAGAAAACGTCGGTGCGCGTCCGATAGTGCTCGAAAAACGGGATCAAGCGATCGACCGCGCGTCCGCACCAGCAATTCAACGTGATGATCCGCATAATTCCTCCCTCTTCGACGATACCAAAAACCGACGGTTTGTCAACCGTCGGTCTTCTGTTCGCGAACTATGCCCCGTGGCACTTCTTGAATTTCTTTCCGGAACCGCATGGGCACGGGTCGTTCCTGCCAACTTTCGGAAGACCGGGGTCGATATCCGTGGCGGGTTTTTTGTCGGCGTCGCCGTTTTCGTCGGCGAGGAGTTTGCGGTCACCCTCTTTGGCGGGCGCACTCATCGTGAGGTTTCCGCGATCAAGCAGCGACGGCGCATGCGCTGCGGCGACCTGAACTTTGTAGATGGCGTAGACAATTTGGCGCTCGATAGCATGAAGAAGCTCGTTCCACATGCGATAGGCTTCCTTCTTGTATTCAACAAGCGGATCGCGCTGGCCGTAGCCGCGCAGGCCGATGCCTTTGCGCAGGTGATCGATGGCGTCGAGATGCTCGATCCAGAAATTGTCCATGGCGCGCAGCGAGAGACCGCGGCAGACCTGGGTCAGCACATCTTGTCCGAGCTCGCGTTCGATTTTGTCGAACTGTGCACGGGCGATGCCGACGAGATACTGAATGATTGCCGTGCGAGCATGAACCCCGGCGAGCTTGTCCCCTTTCGATTCGAGGGCGACGTGGATGCCGTCCATCTTCACGCGCGCTTCGTTCGGCACGGGGAAGATCGTTGCGGCGACTTCGTAGATTTCTTCGAGGTTCCACTCCGACTCATTGTCGTTTGAGGTGTGGAACAGCACGACCTGCTCGATTTCACGCTCGATCATCTCAAAGACGCGAGTGCGAACAATATCGCCTCCAGAGAGCAACATTTCGTGGCGACGGCGATAAAAACCTTCGCGATGCTTGTTGAGCACGTCGTCGTACTCAAGAAGATGTTTGCGGATGTCGAAGTTGTGGCCTTCCACTTTGTGCTGAGCGGATTCGATCGAGCGCGAGACCAAGCCGTTCTCGATCGGCATATCGTCGGGGATGCCGAGGCGCTCCATCATATTCTTCATGCGCTCGGAACCGAAGATACGCATGAGGTCATCTTCCATCGAGACGTAGAACTGCGAGGTGCCCGGATCGCCTTGGCGGCCGGCGCGGCCACGCAACTGGTTGTCGATGCGGCGCGATTCGTGGCGTTCGGTACCGATCACCATGAGACCGCCGAGTTCGCGCACTTCCGCGGCCTTGGCCGCGTCGAACGGGTTGCCGCCCAAAATAATGTCGACGCCGCGACCAGCCATGTTGGTCGCGATCGTCACGCCACCCTTGCGTCCGGCTTGCGCGATGATTTCACCTTCACGCTCGTGGTTTTTGGCGTTCAAGACCTGGTGCGGTACGCCTTCGAGTTCCAAGAGATGCGAAAGCTCCTCGTTCTGTTCGATCGAGATTGTACCGACCAAAACGGGCTGCCCCTTGGCGTGGCGCGCTTTGATTTCCTGCGCCACCGCGGCGAACTTGCCCTTGCGGTTCTTGTAGACGCGGTCGGTCAGGTCGAGACGTTGCGGCTGCTTGTTGGTAGGGATCGCCGTAACTTCGAGTTTGTAGATTTTGGCGAATTCCTCGGCTTCCGTGGCCGCAGTACCGGTCATGCCGGAAAGTTTTTTGTACAAACGGAAATAGTTCTGGAAGGTGACGGTCGCGAGCGTGCGGCTTTCGCGCTGGATCTTCACTTTTTCCTTGGCTTCGATCGCCTGGTGCAAGCCTTCGGAATAACGGCGACCCGGCATGAGGCGTCCTGTGAATTCGTCAACGATAACAACTTCGCCTTCGCGCACGACGTATTCCTTGTCCAAATGGAAGAGCGCCTTGGCGCGGAGTGCCGCTTCCAAGTGATAGATCGTCATGATGTCGGACGTCTTCCACGGATCGTTGCCGATCGATTGCGAAACGCGGTTCTGTCCGTCTTCGGTGTAGGCGACGGCGCGCATTTTTTCGTCGACGTTGTAGTCTTTCCCCTCTTCGAGCGGGCGAACAACGTCGGCAAAACTATAATATTGCTCAGACGATTCCTCGGCCGGAGCGGAGATGATGAGCGGCGTGCGCGCTTCGTCGATCAGGATGGAGTCGATTTCATCGACGACGGCGTAATGAAGCTCGCGCTGCACGGCCTGCTCCGGCACGGTCACCATGTTGTCGCGCAGGTAATCGAAACCGAATTCGTTGTTGGTGCCGTAGGTGATGTCGGAGAGATACGCGTCCTTGCGACCGATGGGACGCAGTTCGTCCATGTCGACGTGGAAGGCGGCGGTCGTGTCGGCTTTCACTTCGAGTGCGGAGCCTTCTTCAACAACCGTCGCTTTGTACTGCGGGTCGTAGCGATAGGCGGATTGATGGTTGATGCAGGCCGTCGAGAGGCCAAGGCGATGATAGACGCGACCCATCCAACCGGCGTCGCGACGCGCGAGGTAGTCGTTGACAGTGATGACGTGGACACCTTTGCCTTCGAGCGCGTTCAAATAGACAGACGTCGTGGCGACAAGCGTTTTTCCTTCACCGGTACGCATTTCAGCGATGCCACCTTGGTTCAAGAACATGCCGCCCAAAAGCTGCACATCATAGTGGCGCTGTCCGAGCGTGCGGCGCGCGGCTTCGCGCACCAACGCAAAAGCTTCCGGCAACACGTCATCGAGCGTGGCGCCGTTCTTCAAACGTTCTTTCAGCTCGCCTGTTTTTGCGGCCAAGCCATCGTCCGACAATTTTTGCGTCTCGGGTTCGAGCGCATTAATCTTCTCGACAATAGGTTGGAGCTTGGCGACCGCGCGAGCGTTCGGATCGCCGAAAATCTTCCGGAAGAGGGACATGCGGTATTAGTCGTGGCGTTCCTTTTCTTTGACCACTTCGCGTCCGAGCGTGCGGACGGCTTCCTTGATGGCGGCGTAGAGATCTTCAGCGGTCTCTTCGACGCGGATCGTCTTACCGGGAATATGCAAATTCATCTCGGCGCGGAAGATATCGCCTTTGTGGTGATGATTCGTCGTCTTGCCGACTTCGACATCGACGGAGGTGGCTTCGCCGAAGCGCGCCGTCATCGGTGCGAGCGCGGCGAGGTCTTTCTCGACGGCGTCCTTAATGGCGTCGGTCAGTTCGATTCCGGTGGCTTTGATGCGATCAATGGTCATAGGGAACAGCCTGTTTTAGTGGCTCTACTTTAAAGGAAAAGGCTGTCCCACGCAAGGGCAGCACTCTTCGAGAAATTGCCCGAACGTCTCGCTGTCAAAATCCGAGCAGCTGCACCTCTTCTTCCAGCTGAAGTCCGTAGTCGTCGCGAATACGCATCTTGATGAGCGAAATAAGCTGCAAGACGTCGGAGGCGGTCGCGTTTCCGAGATTCAGCAGGAAATTTCCGTGCTTCGTGGAGACCTGGGCGCCGCCGATTGTCTTCCCTTTCAGATCTGCCTGCTCGATCAACCAGCCTGCCGGCAAGCGTTTGGCGCGCACGAACATGTCGGGTACTTCGACATGTTCTTTCAGCTTGGCAAGTTCGGCCTCATCTTTAAAATCAAAATTCTTGAACATGCAGCCGGCCGACGGCGCCTCGTTGGGTTGATCCGCCTTGCGTTTTGAGAGCACGTCCTCAAGTTTCGCGAGGCAAGATTCCTTCGTTGCCGAAGCAAGCATGAACTCCGCTGACAGCACGGCGTCGTGGCTCCGTTTGAAACGTGATTCGCGATACGCAAAACTGCATTCTTCATTTTTACAAACGTTGCGTTCAACACGACCGTCAGCAACGCGCAACACGTCGACGGAAACGAGTATATCTTTGATTTCACCGCCAAAGCAGCCGGCGTTGCCGCGCACGGCTCCCCCGATGGTTCCCGGCAGCGAGACCGCCCACTCGAGTCCTGTCAGACCAGCTTCGGCGGTTTTACGAGCGAGAAAACCAGAAGGAACACCCGCCTCGGCAATGACGCGCGTTCCCTCGATGCGCCATGCGCGGTTTGCCGCTTGGATGACGAGTCCGCGAAAACCTTCGTCGCTCGGCAAGGTGTTTGATCCCCCGCCAAATATCGCAAATGGAAGATTGTCGGAAACAGCCGCTTCGACGGCTTGCGCGATTTCTTCGGAACTTTTGGCTTCAAGATAGAAATCTGCCGGACCTCCGATCCGAATATGCACGTGCTTGGCGAGCGGCTCGTCTTTTTTAAGACGGTCGCCGAATGCCGTCGTGAGATGGGTTGGTGAAGACATGTCCCTAGTGTAGGTCAAGCGATTGGCTTCGACAATAAAAAAACCGTCCCGAAGTTGGGACGGTCAGAGGGGTTGATCGATGGTCACGACACGGATGTCGCGACCGAAGGGCACGACAATCGTGCCGCCGGCCTTGAGGAAGGCCTGCTCCTTCTCGATGATCACCTTGGCGTAGTTGGGCGCGAGCACCAGGAACACGTCCGGTGGATTCGCAGCCGCCTCGGCGCGCGTGATGATCGGGATGTGCTCGACGGGCGTGTACTTCCCCTGCTTGGCCGGCGAGTCGTCGACGAAGTACGAGATGTGCTCCGCGCCGATGCCGGACATGGTCAGGATGGTGAAGCCCTTGGCCGCAGCACCGTAGCCGGCGATCGTCTTGCCGTCGGCCTTGAGTGCCAGGACTCCGTCGCGCAGTGCCAGAGCGGCAGCGCGCACGTCGGCCTCGTACTGCAGACTCGTCGCGTACGTGTTGAGGCCACTCACGCTCTCCTGCTTCAGAAGATCCATGTAGCGTTGCGTGGGCAGACGCTTGTCCTTGCAGAGGAAGAGCCGGAGTGAACCGCCCTGCGCCGGAGTGACCCAGGCGTCGAACGGCCGCATCCCGAACTTCCGAGCGAAGCTCTCCCAGACATGCGCCGAGAAGTAGCTGTAGTGGTCGTGGTAGATCAACGAATAGTTGCCGTTCACGACCATCCCGCCCCAGTAGTTACACTCGATGATGAACACGCCGTCGTCGGCCAGGAGCCGAGAAACGCCGCGCATCAGGTCATCGAGGCCGTTCAGGTGCGCGATGCAGTTGTTGGCCACGATGGCCTTGGCCTTGCCCTCGTACTCGTTCACGATCTGCCGCGCCAGATCTTCGGTGAAGAAGAGTGGTACGGTCGGAATCCCCTTCCGGATGGCGCGAAGCGCCACGTTCGTCGAGGGATCGACGCCGAGAACTTCATAGTCCTCGACCAGATGCTGGAGCAGGACGCCGTCATTGCTGCCGATCTCGACGACCAAGTCGCCGGGATCGATATGCGGAATGACATCCTGCACCACGTAGTCCGCGAAGTACTTCGAGAGACCAGGCATGTCCGACGAGTAGAACAGGTAGTCCTGACCCTTGTAGATGTCGTGCGCGTCGACGATCTCGACGAGCTGCACCAGAGAGCAGGCCATGCACTGCTTGACCACCAGCGGGAACCGCGGATCCTCCTTGTCGAGGTCTTCCTTGGCGACCAGGCTGTTGACCAGCGGGTGCACGCCCATGTCGATGACGGTCTTGAAGGTGTTCGTGCCGCACATGCGGCAGCCCTTGTTGCGAATGAGCTCCATGATGTTCTCCTTGCTCGTACGGGTTCTCAGAAGGTGGACACGTGGTGCCGAAGCCAGGCGAGGACGTCCGTCGCCTTCGGCTCCCACCCGAGGAGGGTGCGCGCCGCGGTGATGTCCGCCTCGTGCCGCTCGACTTCCCACTTGCGCTGCGGCTTGAAGACGACGTTGCCGTCGTCGCCCAAGATCGCCTTGGCGACATCTTCCATCGTGCGAACGATACCGGTGCCGACGTTCACGATCTCGCCCTTGCCGACCTTGTCGGACAGGCAGGCGCGCACGAAGGCCTCGGCCACGTCCTTCACGTAGATGAAGTCGCGCTGGCCGGTGCGGAAGGTGGACTGCGCCGTCGTCTCGATCAGCTCGATCGGCTTGCCGGTGCGCTTCGCATTGAAGAACTTGGCGAAGGCCGTGTCGTGCCGCTGGTTCTCGCCGTAGACCTGGAAGAGGCGCAGCGAAACCGTCGGCAGTCCGTAGCGTGCCGCCCACATACGGCAGGCAGCCTCGCCACAGAACTTCTGCCAGCAGTACGGCTCGATCGCGTCGGACGGCATGTCCTCCCGCCAGGGCGGCGGATTGTTGCCGTAGAGCGAGGCCGTCGACGAGAAGACGAACTTCTTGACCTTGGTCTTGGCCGCCCAGTCGAGCGCGAACGCGGTCATGTCGATGTTGTCGCGCGTCGTCTCGAGCGGGTGCTCGATCGAGAATGGAATGTTCGTCACGAACGCAAGGTGGATGACGTAGTCGACGTGCATCCGCTCAGGCGTGAGATCGCGAACGTCCATCTGCGTGAAAGAGAAGCCTTCGGGCCGTTCGTACGGGTAGTCGTTCTTGTCGATACCGATCACCTCCATGCCTGCTGCGAGGCAGGCTTCGACGATGTGTGGACCAATGAACCCAGAAACACCTGTCACAAGTGCTTTCATGGCGCGAACGTAACAAAAAGACCCACCCCTGTCAACGGAGGCGGGTCAGCGAAACAGAGATGGACGGGTCGTCCTCGTAGAAGCGCGTGACCTCGAACGACCCTTCGGGCAAGGTCATGATCATGCCACGCACTTCCTCCGCGTCGAAACGCGGATTCCCGGAGAACCAGTCGAAGTTCGACGAGATCGAGAGATCGAAGTCGATGTTCGGGTTGTACCAGCAACGAAAGAGCAGGTTGTGCACCAAGCGCTGCAGATCGGGATAGACCACGCCCTTGAACGTGACGTTCGTGATGCCGAGTCCGTGCAGCGCCTTTCCGAACCTGGTGACCTCTTGTGCGAAAGCCCAGAGTTGATCGAAGGTGGCCGTCTTGGCCCACTCCATGATCAGGTCATCGACGAGATCGCGCGCCGGACCTTTCTTGCGGCAGACGAAGAAGTTCAAGGTACCGCCGACGGCCAGATGGCTGTAGAGATGCCGAAGTGTCGCGGCCGGATCCGGCGTGTGGTGCATCACCTGGTCGCAGGAGATGAAGTCGAACGGTTCGGGCAACGCGAACGACGTGATGTCGTCGCGCATGATCGCGCAGTTCGGGAACTCGCTCAAGTTTTCCATCGCGACTTCGAGCGCATTCACGCTCTGATCCATCGCGATGATCACCGCCGTCGAGTTCAGCTCCGCGAACATCTTACTGTCGCGCGCTTGGCCGCAACCGGCTTCGAGGATCCGACGCTTGCCGGCCAAGAACGTGGCGAGCCCTTCGAGCGTGCCGTAGCCGTAGCGCGTCAGGTACCACTGGCGATAGTCGGCTTCAGTTGCCGTCGCCCATGTGCGGGCGCATCTCCACTTCTCGTCGAAAGCGTTGAACGTGTACTGCTTGTCAGGTGCGGTCATGATTCCTCCGCGCCGATCCTCTCCGAAAAAACGTCCGGTGTCAACCTCGGCTAAATGCCTTGCGCCAGCGTTCGATCAAGAGATTGAAATAGGCGCCGCGATCCCAATCCTTCTTGCCGAACCAGGTATTGAATTTGATCGTCAGACCCTTCTTCTCGTTACGAAGCGGTACCCACAAGCCGCGCTTCGCGAGAATTTTTCGCAAAACGACTTTCTGATCAAGACCGGCGATTTTCAATTCCGAAGGCAGACTGAAACCAAATTCGATGACGCGTCGGTCGAGGAACGGGCAGCGGTTCTCGAGACTGTGCGCCGAGGCCATGCGGTCACCCATCTGGAGCAGGCTCGGCATCACCAATTTGAAATCGGCAAAACCCATGGCGTTGACCGGGTCCTCGAACATTTCGAAATACGGACGAATCGTCTCGCGCACCAACTCGAGCGAATCTTTACGCGCCGTGATGCGTGCGAAGCCGTCGAGGTAGGCCGGGTAATATTTATTGAAGAGGTAGGTGTACGAAGGATAGCGCTGACGCATCTCCCATTCGCGCGCGAGCGGCATGTAGCGAATGTAGCCGCCGAAAATTTCATCCGCGCCTTCGCCCGAAAGCACGACGCGCACTTTTTTCGTGGCGCGCTCGGCGAGTTTCCAGAGCGGATACGACGACAGCGAGCCGACCGGGAAATCGAGGTGCCAGGCGATCTTGTCGATCTTGGCGTAAAAATCTTGCTTCCAATCCTTCGTGTCGTCGAAATAGAATTTGTGTTTGAAAGGATACAAACTAGCGATCAAGGACGAATCGATGCCTTTCGAATAATACAAACCATAAGGAACATCGCTGCGCGTGCGGATTTTTACCGCATGTTCAAGCAGCGCTTCAAGTTCCTCGGGAGCGGTTTTTAATTTGATTTCGCGTGGCTTGAACGTCCAATACGGTTTGACGCGCAGCTCGCGCGTCGCGATATCGAAAACGGCAACGTGCGCAGGTGGCAGCACCTCGACATGCTCCCAGAGCGTCTTGTGATGAATGTGCTGAAATACGTGAAAATGCTCGTCATCGCGTTCCTTGAGCGGCAGCACCTTGTGAAGTGCCTTGGCCTCGGAAGCGAATCCGAACGCTCGGCCTTTGCGATAAAAATACAAAGGTTTTTCACCAGCAATATCTCGCGCCAAGACCAGCTTCTTGCGACGCTTGTCGTAAATCGCGAAGGCGAACATGCCGTTCAAGCGATCAAACATGTTCATCCCCCACTCGCGCCAAGCCTTGAGCAACACCTCCGTGTCGCCGGTCGTGCGGAAAATCCAACCGAGTCTTTTCAATTCCTTACGCAACTCGACGTAGTTGTAAATTTCACCGTTGTAGACAATGACAAAATGATCCTCCTCATACGGCGCGAGACCGCCCGAGGTGAGATCGAGAATTTTCAAACGCCCCATGCCAAGTTCAAGCGGTCCGTCTTTAAAGACACCGCTTTCGTCCGGCGCGCGATGCGCCTGCACCTTGATCATTTTTTCGATGCCGGTCACTCCGACCAAGCCAGCGATGCTGCACATATCAGAATAAATGACGTGTCATTTCAGAAAGAAAGCTGTCGCAAAGGTGTTCCGGCTGGAACCGTTTTTCAAACGTCGCGCGACCATGCGCCGCAAGCGAAACGCGTAACGCCGCGTCTTCCTTTAGACGCAAGATCGCTGCAGCCAGTGCCGCTCCATCAGACGCCGGCACGGTACATACGTCTTGGCCAGGCAACAAGAGCTCGCGCACGGCGGGCGTATCAGCCGTGATGACCGGTTTGCCGCAGGCTATGGCTTCAAACACTTTGAGAGGAACCTGCATCTGCGCCTTGCGTCCGCTGCCGAAAATTCCCAGGAGCACGTCCGCTTTCCGAATTTCTCCGAGCACGCTCGCGCTATCCTTGGATGTCTGTGGAAGACTACCGACGAACACAACGTTGGTCAACGCGCGCTCATCAGCCAAGCGTCGCATGCGTTCGGCGGTTTGACCGTTGCCAATCAAACGAAAACGAACATCTTTGCGCGGAAGAAGCCGCGTTGCCGCATCCAAAATGGTATCAACGCCATGTAACGGAATAAACGATCCGTAAAACAGCACCGTGAAAACACCGTCGGAAGGAGACGCTTCCGAGGACGGCGTGAATAGTTCGGCGTCGGCTCCAACCGGTACAAGAAGAAATTTTTTCTCGGACACGCGAAACAGGTCGCAGAAATACCGCACGTGCGCCCGCGTGTCGAGTACGACCGCGTCCGCCAAACGGATTGTCACCCACTCCATTGCATACAAGAGCGCTGCACGTAGGCTATGCGGCTTACATGTTTTGCGCTCCTCAACCTCCGACTGATACACGGAGAAGCCAGCGTCATATACCACCGGCGCACGGAACAGGAGTTTCGCGAGCCAAACGACGTTCGCGCCCGGGTACCCCACGACAACCGCGTCATAGGACACGCCGCGATATGATTTGCTAAGCGCGAGAATCTCGGAAAATTTCCGGCGTGAGCGTTTCGGATCAACACGGCATTCATCGACCGCGATTCCACGCTTGCGCAACTCGGCAATCAATACGCGCGTGCGCGGAAAAGAATGATCGTAAAATCCAAACCAAAGCACACGTTTCATGAGCGCTCATTCACGACGGTTTTGTAAGCAGCGTCCATGTCGGCACCCACATTCTCCCAACGAAAGCGTTCGATGCTTTCAGGAGCGGCCGTTGCCATTTTTTCCCAGGCGACAGGATCATCAAAAATTTCTTTGATCGCGGCGGCCAGAGCCTCGGCATCACCAGGCGTAACCAGCCTGCCATTCACTCCGTCGCGCACGACGTCCTCCGCGCCCGAATCAAGGCAACCAATGACGGGTACGCCTTGCGCCATCGCTTCGAGGTACACGAGACCGAGTCCTTCGAAAGCGGTGCCGCTGTGTTCAGAAGGCAGTACGAAAAGGTCGGTATCAGCATAGAAGCGTTGCAGCGCTTCTTCAGACACACGCCCATGGAACACGACCCGCTCTTCAAGCCCGAGTTCACGCACGCGTTTTTCAAGACGCTCAACATAGGACGAAGAATCTTTCGGACCCACGCACTCGGCTTTGAACGTAAAATCTTTTCGCTTCAGGAGACCGAAAGCTTCAACCAACGTATGAAAACCTTTACGCGACTTGATGGCGCCCACGGACAACACGCGGTGATCAGCGCTGAGAGCTCTCTTCTCAAGACTTCGTGGGACGATCGAAAAACCACCATGAACGATTTCGACAGCCTGAGCCTTAAAGGTACGCGAGACAACCTCAGCCGTGTACCGACTCACCGCGAGAATCCGCGAGGCCCTGCGGAAAGAAAGCGTGTACAGCCAGCGCAAGTACCAAGGATACGTCATGGCGTCCGAATACGTGCCGTGCGCCGAGAGGACGTAGGGTTTCCCCGTCCAAAACGACAACATCATCGCGAGCGGTGCCACAGGCTCCGTCGCCGCATGAATAACGTCACAGCTTTTCACTTCCTCTTGCAGGACAAGGGCGTCGAGGAGTGCGAGAAACGGCTGCTTCCAACGAATCTCCGATGAACGCAAGCGCGCTGGATTAGGCGCGACAACGTTTTCTCTGCCATTGCGGCGACGCGCTTCCGCCAAAAAACCGGCGGCGTAACGACCCCAGCCGATCGTTTCTTCCAGCGTCGTTGTGAGAAATGCGACTTTCATGCGCGGTATCTCCGAAAGCGTACTCCCTACAACCTTGCTTTTCAAGCCTGAAAAGGCTATCCTAGAGTCGCTATGAACGGCGATCCACGCCGATTTAAATTGACGCTCCTTGCTGCAGGCGACTTGCTTGCAGCCTTTTCGGCATTACTTCTGACCCTCTCGTTGCGCTACGGGAGCACCGCGCTCACCCTAGAGTGGCCGAATCACGTGCAACCCTTCACGATCGTCTTCCTGTTGTGGCTCGCGATTTTCTATATCGTCGGCCTGTACGACTTTGACGCCCTGCGCAGCCGTATCGAATTACTCGGCCGCGCGGCAGAAGCGCTTGTTGCCGCCTTTCTCGTTTCGATGGCCGTCTTCTACTTCACGCCGGGCGTCGGCATCACACCAAAAACAAATCTTGTCATCGTGCTCGGCGTCTTTGCCATTCTCTTTTTGAGCTGGAGAATGTTCACCATGCACCTCTTCTCGCAGGCGCGCTTCCACTTGCGCGTGCTGTTCCTCGGCGATGATGAGGAGTCGCGAACGCTCAATCATATTCTCCAAAGCAACCCGCACCTGGGTTACACGTCCGTCGGCATCGTGCCAGAGATGACGGGAAGCACGCTCCCTGCCAGTGACGTGATCGTTGTGGCTCGGACGATGCAAGGCCGCACCGACTTAACGGCGCGTTTGTATCGGAAATTTTTCCAAGCGATCACCATCGTCGATCTTCCCAACTTTTACGAAAAAATCCGCCATTCGGTACCAGAGTCCGCGCTTGATGAACGATGGATCATCGACAATCTCGCCAATCAAGACGACTCGATCTACGAGCACGTCAAGCATCTCGGCGACATTCTGTGCGGCGTTCTTTTCGCCGTGCCGACGCTTCTTCTCTCCCCCGTGATTGCCGCCGCGATCTGGATCGAGGATCGCGGACCGATTCTGTACCGCCAAACGCGCGTTGGAAAAGGCGGCAGACCCTTCTCGATCGTGAAGTTTCGCACGATGCGCATCGACGCCGAAAAAAATGGTGCCGCTTTCGCACAAGAACACGACCCACGCGTCACGCGCCTTGGACGATTCTTGCGCGCCACTCGCCTCGATGAACTTCCCCAGATATGGAACATTCTGCGCGGCGAAATGAGTTTTGTCGGACCGCGTCCGGAGCGCCCGGAAATTGAAGACGAGCTGGCGAAAACAATTCCACTTTTTCCTGTACGACATCTTGTGCGCCCCGGGCTGACCGGTTGGGCCCAGGTTTCAGCCCCGTACGCCGCCACGCATGATGATCACCTCATGAAACTTCGCCACGATCTCTACTATTTGAAGCATCGCTCACTCGCGCTCGACGTCGCGATCGTACTGAAAACGATCTACAGCGTCTTGAAACGAAAAGGGCGTTGAGACGCAGCCTCAGGCCCGCGGTTTTTGTACGATGAGCAAGAACATGGCGCCAGCAAGCGGCCAAAGTTTTTCAAGCAGATGCTGTGCTTGAGCAAGACGCGGGCGTTTGGCGACATCCAGTTTTCCGAAGTGTCGGTAGGTCTGCAAATCCAGCACCGCGTACCCAGAGAAGCGCTGTCTCGCGATCTCTCGCGGATCAAAACCGCGCGCGGCGTCGACAGACCGCCCCGCCGTCGGAGAATGAATGTCCACGATCGATTCAATTTTTTCCGTTGAAAGCGAATTTTCGATTGTGCCGTTTTCTAGCAACCGAGCGTTCACGCGATCGATGAACGGACTTGCCGAAGGAGCACCGCTCTTTTTCTTCGACCGTGCTTTCCGCAAAAGGCGAATGAGCCGGTCGAGTCCACCGATGACAGGATGCTTAAAGTGAAGAAGATTCGGCTCGTGCGCGACGACGACAATGCCGCCCGGGCGCAGCATCCGACGAACGCTCGCAAAAATGCGATTCGTCTCCGGAATATGATGGATGAACGAATTCATCGTCACGACATCCACGGATTCCGGCGCGAGTTCGAGTGATTCCGCTCCCGACACGAGATACGACACGCGCGGCGCAAAGCCCGCGGCCGCCAAGGACTCTCGCGCGCGATCAAGCATGGTCGGACTCAAATCCGTCAGGACGATTTCATCCTGCTGATCGAGCACGGATTTCAAACGCAGCGGCACAAATCCCGTACCGCTTCCAAGATCAACAACCTTGATTGGTCGCTTGAGCTCTGACTTGAGCGCCCCGATCCTTTCGGCGATGCGGCTCCAGTGACCAAGTTCGTCCGTAAAAATCTCTGGGTGTCGGCTGTCGTAGTTCGCGGCTTCTTCTTCGTGATACGCCAAGTTCACGGCGCGTACGAAATCCGGTGAAGACATCTTCGAATCAAGTTGAGGCATACGTGTATCAGCGTTTTTCAAGTACCGCGACCGAGCCGTAACCAAAATCGCGCAGGATCGGCAGGTGTTTTCCTTTATCGAGCATCTTCACGAGCGGCAGAAGGAAGTTGAAATAGGGCGTCACAAGCGTACCGGCCTCGAAACGTACCACGCGAAAACCGCCGCGCTCCAAGCGGCGTCGCATGACCCACGGATATCTCCAGATATGTGGGAGATCGCCGATGCCGGCATACCCTTCTTGAACACCTTCACGTCCGAGATTCGCAAGGATACGCAGCAGACCGAGCGGCAGCGCCTTGAACATGCGCAGTGATGGTTTCCAGAAATCCGCACCACCAAGTTGAGATGCGCCTGACAGGTTCAGACAGGTCGGAAGCGCGACGATCGCCTTCTTCTTCGTGACGCGACGAATCTCTGAAAGACCTTTGTCGAAATCAGGAAGGTGCTCGAGGACATGCGAAGAAATCACCCAATCAAAGCTCGCGTCCGGAAACGGCAAGTTCTCGGCGTCTCCAAGCAAAACCGTCACGCGATCCTGCACACCCTTCTTTTCCAAAAATTTTCGTGCGTTCTCGACGTTGGGTTTGGAAATATCCATTGCCGTCACCTTCGCGCCGCGCTCAGCCAAGTACCACGAGAGCACGCCTTCACCGCAACCGGCATCGAGAACCGTTTCGCCTGGTTGCACGAACTTTGCAATTGTTTCGTAGCCCATGCGGTGCGCGTACCTCCGGAGCGGGTACGGCGAATTGAGACGCTTCTCGACAATGCGATCGCCGTACGTTTCGTAGAAACCTTTGATCTCTGAAGAATCCATATCAGCGCTTGCGGCGAAGCTCGAGCGCCTGTGCGCCGGCGACAGCGAGAAGAAGAATAAGCGGCTCGGTTGGGAATCGATAGCGCGCGAGCGGTTCGAACCCCTCGAAGGCTTGCAAACGATGCATGCCGCCGAGCATGATCGTGCCGAAAGCGAAGAGGATCGCGAGCGCGAAACCAATTTTCACTTCTCGCGAGAACTTCCCACGCCAGAAACCATAGGCGGCAAGAAACAGGACAAACCAGTGCGTGAGCACCAAGAGCCATTTGACGATCACCTGGCGCATGGGTTGCACCGCCATGAAATATCCAGCCTTGGGATTCAGGTGGTACACGACATCGCCATCAGGATTCGTTTTATCCTCGACCGGCTCCCCTGCTCCAACGTCGCCCAAACGATGTGGAAAGCGCCAATACAGATACGTGCCTTCGACGTAGAAATGCCAGCGTGACGGCGAGAACAAGAACTCGAGGAGCGTCGGCTCAAAAAGCGCTTGCTCGTAGTTTTTCGAAACGAGCGGCTGCTCGCGCAGCGCGTGCTTTTCGGCAATAGCCGTATTTCGCAAAGACAACCCACCAAACGCGAGAAGTGTAGGGATCACGAGCAGCGCCGCGAGCTTCCACGAACGCCGTGAAAGAAGCGCCCAGCCACCAAACAACAACGCTTGATAAAAACCGAGCTCGCGCGTAAGGCCCGCCAACATAAAACCAAAACCAGCAAGACAGGCGTAGCGCAGGCGCTCGTGTTGCACAGCCAGAACAGCGACAACAACTGCGCTCGTCAGCAGGAATGTGTAGAGCGTCTCGGTGTAGATAATGCCGCTTTCAAGAACAAGCGGTGAATAGGTGGCGAGCAGGACTCCCGCAAGGAGTCCGGTTTTACGGCCGAGCCAATGACGCGCGGCAAGTGCGCCAACGAAGACAGTCGCAGCTGAAAGCAGAGACTGCGCAAGACGGATCCAGAGAAGATCGTTGCCAAAAATGCCACGGATCGCCGCCAAGAAATACGGATACCCGACAGGGAAAAAGCGGAGGTCATTTTTCGGAACGGTCTCGACAAGGCCGCGCACGTAATCGGACAGACTGAGGTAAATCGTACCGTCGCCGCCTTCAATATTGAGTTGGGGGACGTATGCGACGTACAGCGACCGAAGAGCGAAAGCCAGCACGGCACAGAGCAACTCGACGCGATATCGCGCGTACCAAGGCTGCGCCTCTCTGGAAGCTTTCAGGCCTGCGAGCACACTCTCCGCGCGACGCGTCCAGGTATGCGTGGCAGCGAGCCGCAAACTCTCCTGCTCCAAAGAAGCTACGCGCGCTGGTGACTCTGCGAGCGTGCTCAAAGCTTTTGCCAAGGCCGCGGGGTCAGACGGGGGCACAAAAAGTGCAGTCGTGCCTGACAATACTTCACGCACCGACGGAAGATCGGTCGCAACCAAAGCCTTGCCGGCCGCCAGATATTCAAACAATTTGAGCGGCGACAAAAACTCCGACGCGTGACGGTCGGTTCCGCGCGTCGGCAGCACGGCGACATCGGCGGCGCGAAGATACGTCGGGATCTTGGCGTGCGGCACCTGCCCCGCGAAGAGCACGTTCGTCGTTCGAAGTTCGGCTGCTCGCGCTTTCAGACGCGCGAGGTCGTTTGGGCGTCCGCCAACAAAGAGAATTTTGACGTGCTGCGGTACAGAGACCGCAGCCTCTAACAAATCGTCTGCACCTTTATAGTCGTACAAATGTCCGGTATAGATCGCAAGAAAACTCTCGCTCGGCAATCCGAGGATAGCGCGCGCTTCCGCTTTTGTATCACGCACGGCGAACGTCGCTTCGTCGACGCCATCATGAGCAACGGTCATTTTTTCCTCCGGCACGCCCTGTGCCGCAAAAACTTTCTTGAGACCGTTCGTAACGGTCACAATACGCGCAACGCGCTTCCACCAACGGCGATGCAACGGCGTCACGCGCGAGGTAAAGTCGTGCGCTTCAAAAACATGCGGCACTTCCGGTGCCAAGCTCCCATACCACGCTTCGCGGGCATACACGACGTCCGGTTTGAAACGTCGGACAGTGCGGCGCGCAGCAATCAGGAATTGCAGCGTGTTGAGCCATAACGCGACGCGACCAAGCACACGATCATGCGAAATAAAATCATAGATCGGCACGTGCACGATTTCGAACTCCTCACGGAAACCGTAAAACGCCCACGGTGATTCATCGTGGATGTTCTTACGCTTCGGAACGACGAGCCGCACCTTGTGGCCGTTCCTCGCGAACGCGCGGCACATAGACATGATCTGCAGCCCGTGCGCCTTCTCAGTCGGCAGGCGGACGTTGGCGACGTAGGCGATATTCATCAACCCTATCCTGCCAAAAAAAACGGTTTTTGCCTAGATCTGATTGACGAAACCGCCTTTCGCGCCGATAATGCCGAAGTATGAACTTCAGCCTCATTGGAACCGGTTTCATCATGCCACGACACGCCGAAGCGATTGAAGCTTTGGGTGGAAAATTGATCGACGTGGTGAATACCGCGTACGGCGAAGACCGCTGGAAAACCGGCGTGATGGACAACCCGAAAACCGACTGCATCGTGATTCTCGGCCCGAACGACCTGCACGTGCCGATGGCGCGCATGGCGGCCGAGGCCGGCAAGCTTGTTTTGTGTGAGAAGCCTCTCGGCATTTCCGCAGAATCGGTCAAATCGCTCGCCGGTTTCGACAAGGTGTTCACCGTTATGCAGCTGCGTCATCATCCGATGGTGCATGAACTGCGCGCACAGGTCGCTGCTGGCGGTACCTTCGAGATCGACATGAATATCTCCGTCTATCGCGACGAGAAATATTTCCGCACGTGGAAAGGCGACAACAGGCGCTCTGGCGGCCCCCTCTACAACATCGGCATCCATTATTTCGATCTGCTCCAACACATCTTCGGAGCGCCGACGAAAGTGACGACGACGGAATTAAACGACTTGGTTGGCAAGGGCGTGATCGAAGGCGAGCGCTACCGCTGCACCTGGACGGTCGGCATCTATCGAGATCGTGCCAACCAGCAGCGCCGCTTCGTCGTGAACGGCAAGGATTACAATTTCTCGTCGAAGGATAATTTGTCGTACGAAAACTTGCACCGCCTCGTCTATCTCGACCTCCTCGAAGGCAAAGGCGTGCGCCCGATCGAAACATTGCCCTCCGTCGAGCTCGTCGATTCCCTCTATACCGCGTATGCCGCATGACGGCGTAACGATCCATCCAACCGCCGACGTTGCCAATGACGCGTCGGTCGGTTCGGGTACCAAAATTTGGCGTCACAGCCAGGTCGTGAGCGGCGCCAGGATCGGAGAGAACTGCGGTATCGGCCACAACTGCACGATTTTCGGCAAAGCCGTACTCGGTAACGGTGTGAAGCTTGAAGCGAATATCGACGTCTGGGATCTCGTGACACTCGAGGATTTCGTATTCGTCGGCCCCTCCGTTGTGTTCACGAATGATCTCGTGCCGCGTGCCAAATATCCGAAGCGCGACTACCCGAAGTTTGGCTCGTGGTCACCGACGCTACTTAAGACAGGCGCCTCGATCGGTGCCAACGCGACGATTGTTTGCGGCACAACGATTGGCGCGCACGCGCTCATTGGCGCTGGTTGCGTTGTTACGAAGGATGTCCCCGACTACGCCATTGTCGTCGGCGTGCCGGCCAAACCGATCGGCTGGATTTGCGAATGTGGTGGAAGACTCGCGTTTGAGAACAATGCGGCATCCTGTGCGCGTTGCGAAAAGGCCTATCGTCTCGAAAGCGGAATAGTGCGACTCGCATGAAGCTCCTGATCATCACGCAAATTGTCGACAAGAACGACGACGTCCTCGGCGCCATCCACCAATGGATCAGACGCTTCGCGGAAGTCTTCGAATCCGTCGAGGTAATCTGTTTGAAAAAAGGCGCGTACGATCTTCCCGCGAACGTGCGCGTGCACTCGCTGGGTAAAGAGGAACACCGCTCGCGCTTGCAGTATCTTTGGCGTTTCTACAAATATATTTTCGGCCTGCGCAAGGAGTACGATTGCGTTTTCGTGCACATGAACTCGGAGTACGTCACGCTCGGCGGACTCTTCTGGCGCCTCATGGGCAAAACGACACTGCTCTGGTTCGCGCACAAAGGAGGCAGCTGGCTGCGGCTCATGGCACTTTGGATTGGCAACGGCGTTGTCTCTGTTTCAAAGGAAAGCTTCCGTGGCAGCGATTCACCCAAGTTTATGGCGGTCGGCCACGGCGTCGATCCCGATCTCTTCAGCTGCCCGGTACCGACGCGCGTCCCCGAACGGAAAGTTATTTTGAGCGTCGGTCGCCTCTCCCCTATTAAGGAATACGATTTGCTGGTCGAAGCCTGCACGTTGTTGAGAAACAACTACGGGCGACGCGATTTCGTTGTGCAAATGATTGGCGGCCCACTCACCGATGCCGATGTCACCTACGTCGCCGGTCTCAAAGAGCGCATCGCGGCGGCAGGATTGTCGGACGCATTTGAATTCGTCGGCCCGGTGCCGAACCGGGAGATTCTCCCCTACTTGTGCGGTTCAGCGGCGTTTGTCGCCATGCAGCGCGGCGGCGGCGCCGGAAAGAATTTTCTTGAGTCGATGTCATGCGGCGTTCCAACACTCGTCTGCACACCCGTCTTCAACGAGTACCTCGGGGAGTGGCTGCCGTACCTTTTCTACGAATGGAGTCCCGAGGACTTTGCGGCAAAGCTCAACAGCTGCCTCTCGTTGTCGGCCGAAGACCGCGCGCGCATGGGAGAGTCGCTGCGCTCGATCGTCGTTGAACATCACAATCTCAAAAAGCTCGTGCGGCGCGTGAAGGAAGAGTATGAACGTCTACGAGCACGAAGGTAAGGCGCTTCTCGCAAAGCACGGCATCGCGATTCCTGCCGGAATCCTCCTTTCACGCGTCGAAGAGATCGAAGCAGCCGCGAAGAGCCTCGGTGGCTGCTGGGTCGCCAAGGCGCAGGTGCTCGCGGGGAACCGCGCCGCGCACGGCGGCGTGGTTTTTTGCGAATCCGTTTCCGACGTCGAAAAGGCCGTGTCCGGCTGGTTGAAAGACGGCCTGAACGGCCAACCCGTGACAAGCGCGCTTCTCGAGGAACATATCGTCTCGACGCAAGAACTGTACGTCTCGTGCGTCTACGATGTCGCAGTGCACGGTCCGCTTTTGCTCGTCGGCAGACATGGCGGCTCCGGCATCGAGACGCGCGACGACGTTCGTTCCTTTCCGCTTGATCCGCGCGATCCTCGCCGCTCGCTCGAGACAATTTTCGGCGAGCTGGGCCTGATCGCCAAAGCACTGCCGGAATTTTGCGAGAAAATCGTTAAAGCTTTTTTTGAAGAAGATGCGAGGCAGATCGAAGTGAACCCCGTTGCTGAGCGCGCTGACGGCACGCTCGTGGCGCTCGATGCGAAAGTCGCGCTCGATGACGCCGTGCATGATCACTCGGCCTTCGGCGCGTCCTTTCATCCGCTCTCCGGCGACATCGCCACGCTTTTTTCGGGCGGCGGCGCCAGCCTCGTGAACATGGATGCCATGCAGCGTGCCGGACTCCATGCGGCCAATTACGCTGAATATTCCGGGAACCCACCGAAAGAAAAAGTCCGCGAACTCGCGACGCTCGTGTTGTCGAAGCCGGATCTGCGCGGCGCGCTGATCATCGGCGGCATCGCTAATTTCACCGACATCAAGGAAACGTTCGAGGGTCTTGCCGAGGCGCTCGATGCCCTCAAGCCTTCCTATCCGATCGTGGTCCGCCGCGCTGGCCCGCGTGAACGCGAAGGTCTTGAACTCCTGCGCGCCTGCGCGGAACGCAATGGTTTGAAGATCGAACTTTTTGGCAAAGAGACCTCGATGAACGATGCCGTGGCGCGCATGAAAGCGTTGATGCTATGAGTATCTTGCTCACGGAAAACACTTCGGTGTTGATCCAGGGTATCACCGGTAAGGAGGGCTTGCGGGCACTCACGGCCATGCGGGCGTATCACACGCGCGTGCCATGCGGCGTCACGCCGGGCAAGGGCGGCCACGTCGCCGATGGCGCGCCAGTTTTTGAAACCGTCCGTGACGCGCTTACGTCTTTTCCCGAAACCACTGTCTCGGCAATCTACGTTCCGCCTGCCGCCGCAAAAGCCGCAATCCTTGAAGCGCTGGAAGCTGGCATTACGCTCGTGAACGTCATGACGGAAAAAATGCCGCTCAAAGACGCAGCCTACTGCCTCGCTGCGGCGCGCGAACGCGGCGCGCGGATTATCGGACCCGGATCACTCGGCTGCCTCGTCCCTGGCATCGGTCGCCTCGGAGTCGTCGGCGGGCCTTTGGTCGATGAAATCTACGCGCCTGGACCGATCGGCGTCATCTCGCGCTCGGGCGGCATGACCAACGAGCTTTCTTGGCTGGTGCGCCAGGCCGGTCTTGGACAGAGCACCGCTGTCCACGTCGGAGGCGAACTCTTGATCGGCACGACCTACGCTGACGTGCTGAAGGAAATGGAAGCCGACCCGACCACGAAAGCCGTCGTGATCTACGCCGAACAGGGCGTGAATTACGAACGGGAAATCGTGTCCTTACTGCAGGACGGCGGCTTCACGAAGCCGCTCGCAGTGCATATCGGAGGAGCCTTCGCCGAAACGCTTCCATCAGGTACCGTTGTCGGACATGCCGGTGCGATCGTCGGCAAAGGACAGTCGGCTCGTGAGAAAATGGCGGCGCTCCAGGACGCCGGAGCCTTGGTTGCCGAACGCTTCGAAGATCTCGTAGAATTGATTCACCCGACCGTCCACGCATGAAGATCCACACACGCATCTCTCACGTCACCAAGGAACGCGAGATCCTTCGCGGCCACGACCTGATCTCTTTGATCGGCACGCGGTCGTTTACGGAAGTCACGTGGCTTTTGTTGCGCGAAAGTTGGCCGACCAAAGAACAAGCCGCCATGCTTGAAGCCGTACTTGTCGCCGCGATCGATCACGGCGCCGCGCCTGTTTCTTCGATCACTGCCCGCGCGGTCGCTTCTTCCGGCAACGATCCTCATGTTGCCTTGGCCGCCGGCATCTTGGCACAAGGCACGCTCCACGGCGGTGCGATCGAGGATGCGGCCCGTTTTTTCCTTGCGCAAGCTCAGGAGGATCCTACCAGCGTCGTTTCTCGCGCCCGTGCCAACAGCCGCCGCTTGCCCGGATACGGGCACAAGTTGCTCGCGAAGGACCGTCGCAGCGCAGCGCTCTTCGCGCACGCCAAAACCTTGGGTGTCTACGGTCCATATTCAGCATTCGCCGAACGCGTGGAATCTGCGTTGAACATCGAAGCGAAAAAACCTCTACCACTCAACGTTGACGGAGCTATGGCGGCCGTTCTGCTCGACATGGGCTTCGGTCCCGAACCGATGCGCGGTATCTTTGCGCTGGCACGCCTCCCAGGACTCCTAGCGCAAATTATTGAGGAACGTGAAACCGTGCGCGGTCCGCGCCGACTCGGCGACGACGAAATTACCTACGATGGACCCACATCCGCATGAAATTCTTTTCGCAAAAACTTTCCAAAGAGAGGACCGATCGCCTCTTGGCGCGCATCGGACGCGTCGTCGCGTCTGAACAATTTATCGGAGGCCCCGAAACCACCGAACTCGAGCGCCGCATGACGGACTATTTTGGCGTCGAGACGATCACCTGCAACTCCGGCACCGACGCGCTTACCCTCGGTCTCAAGGCACTCGGTATCGGACCGGGCGATGAAGTCATTACGACGGCTTTCACCTACTTCGCGACCATTGAAGCGATTGCGACCGTCGGCGCGAAACCCGTTCTTGTCGACATTGATCCGCGCACATTCAATATTGATGCCGCGCAGATTGAAAAGAAGATGACCAAGAGAACGCGCGCCGTACTTGTCGTACATCTCTATGGACTCGCCTGCGACATGAAGCCGATCGTGCGCCTTTGCAAGAAATACCGCCTGAAACTCGTTGAAGACTGCGCTCAATCGTATGGCGCGAAGCACGACGGCAAGCGTACGGGCACTTTCGGCGATGTCGGGTGTTTCAGTTTTTTTCCAACCAAGAATCTTGGCGGCTTTGGCGACGGCGGCGCTGTCACCATTCGCTCATCGGCGGTCGCGAAACGTTTTAAGCTGCTCAAGAACCACGGACAGCCGAAAAAATACGTGCACCAAATCATCGGCGGCAACAGCCGACTCGACACGATCCAAGCTGCGGTTTTACTTGAAAAAATGACGTGGCTGGAGGAAGATCTCGACGTCCGCCGTTCTCAAGCCGAAACGTGGTTCAAAAAATTTCGTGAACATCCGGACGTACTTGCGATGCCTGAGCAGCCCGGGCATACCTATAACGTCTTTACGCTGACTGTCCGCAATCGCAAGGCCTTTGCCCAAGCATTGGAACGCGAAGGCATTCCATCCGCAATCTATTACGAAACCCCGGTATACAGGCAGCAGGCGTATATCGGATTGTTCGGAAAGCACAAGCTGCTCCCGCATTCCGAGTTCGCGGCCAAGCACGTCATCAGCCTGCCGATTCACTGAACACATGGAAAGCTATCTCGGAAAATATCCCGCACTCCTCCAAGGCTTCACCCTCAACGGGTATCGCCCGATTTTTTTCGATCAAGCAACGGGTGCCCCCGGAGAACTGATTGTGCGTCACGACGTCGATTTTGACGTGAAGCTGGCGCACGATATGTCGCTGGCGGAAGACGCGCTCGGCGTGAAAGCGACGTATTTTTTCCTGATGCGTTCCGATTCCTACAATCCGTTTTCGCGAGCGAACGCTGAATACATTCGCTCGATTCATGCCCGTGGACACCGCGTCAGCATCCATTTCGATCCGACGCACTATGAGAACATCGAGCAAGGCTTTCTTGAAGAGAAAACGCTTTTTGAATCGTATTTCGGCGTGCCGGTCGCGGTCATGAGCGTCCATCGTCCGAACGATTTTTTAAAAAGCTGCGACGCGCCTCTTTGCGGCGTCGAGCACACCTACCAGAACAAATACTTTAAAGACATCAAATACGTTTCCGATTCCCAAGGCATGTTTCGCTTCGGGCACCCTTTCGAAACGGAAGAATGGAAGCAAACGAAAGCCATTCATCTCCTCATTCATCCGCTCTGGTGGATGTTCTCGAACACCAAAGACAACGTGGATCTCCTCGATCGTTTCGTCGTCGAGCGCACCAACCGCTTCCAAACGCATGTCGCGGACAATTGCATCCCGTATCGTAGTCGCATTTCTTCATGAGCGCGAAGATTGCCATCTTCGGCTGCAAGCAAACGACGCGCTTCATGATCGAGGCGCTCTTGGCGCAGGGAGGCGTCCAGCATCTCATTACGATCTCCCCTGAGCTTGCTGCCAAAAACGAGGTTGCCGATTATGAAGATCTGCGCGCTTTCGCCGAAGCTAACCGGATCCCCTGCTACGTCGCGCGCAGCTATACCTTGAAAGACGCGGAAGACATCGAAGCGATCCGTGGCATGAAACTCGACTTGGCATTCGTGATCGGCTGGCAGCGCCTGATTCCCGCCGATGTTCTCGATTTCATCTGTATCGGAGCCTTCGGCATGCATGGCAGCGCCGAGAACCTGCCGAAGGGACGCGGCCGTTCACCCATGAACTGGTCGATTCTGGAAGGCCGCAACGCGTTTTACACCAATCTTTTTCGCTACGATGCCGGCGTCGATTCCGGCGCCGTACTGGACACGTTCAAATTTACGATCCGTCCGGAAGACACCGCCGAAACGATGCATTTCAAAAACGCCTTGGCGATGAAACGCCTCATCACCAAAAATCTTGCCGCGCTTTGCGATGGGAGTTTTGCGCTGAAAGCACAAAGCGACGAAATGCCGACGTTCTATCCGAAACGCAATCCCGAAGACAGCCTGATCGACTGGCGCACCGGACTCGTAGAGATCGAACGCTTCATTCGCGCCGTCGCACCGCCTTTCAACGGAGCTTTCACGTACGTACGCGGTGAAAAAGTCACGATCATGCGCGCTGCCATTTTTGAGACGGACACGATCGAATATGGACAAGCCACGTTAGGCGCCGGAACTGTTCTTGAAGTCTTTCCAAACGGAAAATGGCTCGTGCGCTGCGTCGGTGGCCTCCTGCTCGTCCACGAGCACATTGCTCCTTTTGTCTTGAAACCGAATGACCTTTGCGTGAGCCCTCTTGAACAAATTCGCGAGTTTTCAAAGAACGAAAAAGGCTTCTACGACGTAGAAGCCTAGGCGGAACCGTGTCGCTTCCAAAAATCAACGAGGCGATCACCGAGCTCTTGCGGCGTCGGCGATGTTTCAACGCGTCGTTTGGCGGCCGCCCCCATCAAGCCATGTTTTCCGGATTGCACGATATCGATCATCGCTTTGGCCAAAACCTCGTCGTTTCCAACCGGAACAACGTAGCCTTCGACACCATTGCGCGGAAGCTCGTTCGCGCAGCCGACGTTAGTCATCACAATTGGTATGCCGCACGACATTGCCTCCGGCACGACACGCGCCCAACCTTCGTACCACGAAGAAAGTACGAGTGTTCCGATGCGCTCATAAATGGCATCGACGCTTTCCGTGTGCGCAACCCATTCAATGCGTCCTGACACTCCAAGCACGAACGAGCGTGCCTGTAGCGCATTCTCCAACGGACCAGCACCCACGAGAATAAGCTTCGCTTGTGGAAGCGCTTTCGCGACGATAGCGAAGGCCTCAAGAAGTCCGAACAGATTCTTTTGCGGCACAAAACGTCCAACGTAGCCAAACACATGCGCGGGCGCGCTCGATCGACAAACCCGAGGTTCGGTATAGACCGGGATTCTGGTAATCGAAGCGGCGGGCAAGCGCTGATGCAAATCTTCCTCAATTTTCACGCTCACAACGCGAATACCCGACGCGCGCTTGAGCACGCGAAGTCCGAGGGGAAAAAGAAGCTTGTTTTTTAAAGTTTCCTGCCGCCAATGGTCAGACAGGTAGACCCCGCCATGCTCTTCGACAACAAAAGGAACCTGCTCGGCGTAAGAAGCCGCGGCAGCAACGATTCCCGCTTCAAACGGGTCTTGCGCAACAACAAGCGTCGCCTGCTCGGCCACGATCGCTTCACGTACCTGACGAACAAGACTCCATGGCAGCGGGTAGCCGCGCACATCGATAACATCGGCATGCACGCGCGCGGAGAGCTCAACCGAAGCTGGTTCTTGTTTGGCGAGACTGACGACGCGCAAGTGATCAACACGTTCTCCGTACGCACGCATGCGCGCGGCCGTGCGCGAGGACGAGTCGACGACCGTCCCATCGCGGCTCACCAGCACGACGCGAAGCCCTGGCTTTCCAAGGACGGTTTCCGACGTTTCCGCAATTTGGCGCTCGATTGAAAAACGCCCGGAATCTTTCAAGGCTTCGTCCGCGCAGGCGCGGGCGAACGACGGGTCTTCCAAATAACGGATCAAGGCCTGGGCGAGACCATTCGCGTCCCCCGGTTCGACCAGGAGCCCGTTCTTTCCGTCTTCAATAAGTTCCGTATTCCCTCCAGCCCGACTCGCGACAACAGCCGCGCCACAGGCCGAAGCTTCGACGAGTTGATGCGAAAAACCCTCGTAGGAACTGACGAGCGCAAAGACGCCGCTTTCTCCAATCATCTTCCAAAGAGCTTCTCGTTCCATTTTTCCCGCGAACGTCACGCGCTGTTCAAGCATGGGTGCGCTCGCGAGTGCGCGCAAACGCATCATTTCGGGACCATCGCCCGCGATAAAGAGTTCCGCATCGGGGAAACGTTCGAGCACGCGCGGCAGCGCTTTGAGCAGCACGTCAAAATTTTTCCACGGCACCAAACGTCCCGCGGCAACGATGCGATGTGGAAACTTGCCACGCTGTGCTGCAGCCTCCGGCAGATGCACACCGTTGTTGATCATGCGAATGCGGCGATCCGGAACACCCCAACCGCGCAAGACGTCGGCAAGGTATCGACTCGGAGCGATCGCCATATCCGCGCGTCGGTACACGAAGCGCTGCACGGCACGCAACAACATCGGCACGAACGGAACGTTTGAGTCGTTTTGAAATTTTTCGAGCGAGTCGCCGTAGCCGTATTTTACCTGCGCCTGTTCCCAGGCAAAATCCCCAGCGATGCGCAGAATGAGTTTGCGGCGTCGCAGCCACGCGACACAAAGTGCCGGCAAGCCGGAAGCGATGGCGTCCTGCGCAAAAATTGGACCAGATTCATCCGAAGCGCGCCAGACAGCGCGAGTGAAGTTCACATAACGCTTCCAAGCTGCCTGAGCGCGAGGAATACGAACGACGGAATAGGCGGAGCGAATCCCGTCAGATTCGTGCTCTGAATACGTCACAACCGTAACCCGGTGCCCGCGCGCGCTCCAGGCTTCAGCCAACGCTGAAACCGAGGTGGCGGGGCCGCCAATGTCGGGGGGAAAAATGCCGGTAGCAAAAACGACTTTCATGCGTGTATAGTGTACCTATCCTGCTTTTTAAGCGTCAATCATGTCGACCCGCCAAAAACTTCTTTTTCTCGTGACTTCCTCTGCGTGGGGAGGTGCCGAGCGCTATGTTTCTCGCCTCGCCCGAGCGGCCTCGGCGGAGTTTGACGTGACGGTTGCGGCCGGTCATTCACCAAAAAGCGAGTTGTTTTCCTCGTTGCCATCAACAATCCGCACGATCGAGATTCCAGAGCTGCGGCAACCCATCTCCCCCATCAGCGACTTGTTCGCCGTACGTACTCTGCGTCGCCTCATCGATCGTGAAGGGTATGACATTCTTCATACCAACAGCAGCAAGGCCGGGCTTCTTGGCGCTATCGCTGCGTGGCGATCGAAGCACCGACCACGCGTCGTCTACACGGCGCACGGCTGGGGTTTCCTCGAACGCCGCTCCGCGCTTTTTCGTCTGACACTTCTCCTCAGCGAAAAGATTGCCGCTCGTTTAAGAACCGCCACGATCACGCTTTCAGACATGGAGCGGGACGTCGCTCTGCGCAACAAACTGGCGACGAGAGAGAATCTGGCTGTTATCCCTCTCGGCATCGATCGAGACGAAGTTGATTTCTTGGAGCATGACGCCGCCCACGCACGACTCGCGGAATTGTGCGGTACGCGTCTCGGACACTTGGTACTCGGCACGATTGCCAACGCCTATCCCGCAAAAAATTTACCGATGCTTTTCGAGGCCTTCGAAGGCGTGGCCGCAGAGTTCACGAACCTCGACCTTGTCATTCTGGGCGACGGCCCCGAGATGCCGCGCTTGCGAACACTTCATGCGGCGCTCCCACACAAGGACCGCGTGCACCTGCCTGGAGCTATCAAAGACGCCGCGACGCTTTTGAAAGGCTTTGACATCTTCGTGCTCCCCTCCACGAAAGAAGGAATGCCGTGGACGATTCTTGAAGCCTCGCTAGCAGAACTCCCCATCATTGCTACGCGTGTCGGCGCCTTGCCGGAACTGATCAACGATCGTCAGACGGGAATTCTTGTAGAACCTGGAGACCGCGAAGCGCTTCGCCGTGCCATTCGCGACGTTTTGTCAGATCGCACGCTCTACCAAGAACTCAAAAGCGGCGCCCCGCGCATTGCGGAACGCCGCTCCGGAACCGTGATGACAGAAAGCGTTTTGGCGCTCTACCGTTCGCTTAGCCGCCGTTCGTAACGATACTTTCGCGCTGGCCGGCGATCGCTTCCACCAAATCAAGTTTCTCTGGATAGAGAGCGCGCGCCTCGCTGATAATCATATCGCTTTTTGCTTTGTCACCGAGCGCCCATGCACCAATCGCGCCGACAAGGTCCCATTGGACGTTGCGAGACTTCGCTTCAACGGAAGCTTTCTGCAAGGCAACGAGATCCTTCCAACGGCGCTGGTTGAGCAGATGCAACGTGCCGTATTCGACTTGATCCCAAGCGTCTTGGTTGTTCTTCATTTCCGGTTTCTGCGCCAAATACGTGGCTGCTACGACAGGGTCACGGAACTCTAGCTGCCAGCGCACCCACCAAGCATCGCCAAGGATGTTTCCCGGATCAAGGTCGCGGAAACGGACGATATGTTTTTCCGCCTCATCGAGCTGATTCTTTTCCCAGGCGATTTGCGCCAGAATGATTTCGACTTCGTGCCGATTCGGCGAACGTTCGGCCGCGCGGGCGGCGGCATCTTCGAGCGCAGCCTGTTGTTCAGGCGTACGCGGCCCGAAACTCAGGTACGCTGATGAGATGACGAGCGCTTGAACGTAGTCATTGCGATTTTTGAAGCGCCGATATTCATCGTCGGCCAGATCGATCAAAATCGGAAGATACGGACCATCAAGATATTCGCCGCGCGCTTGGCTCAGATGCGACGTCGTAGCGCGAATATGGCGTTCGTAAAACGGAGATTCATTTTTACGCAATTCCGTAAGCATGCCGTTCCACTCTTCGGCCGAACGACCTTGTTGGGACAAGGCCATGATCATCTGTGCCGTAATCTTCGCGGCGCGGATCGTCGTTGAAACTGTGTACAGGCACCAGATACTCAGCACGCCAACGATAAGCGCGAGCGGTACCGCGGCTTGCGTCGATTCATCAGAGCCCTCTTCGCGCTCCTCGTGCGAGGCCGCATCGGCCGCAACCAAGGAGAACATGAAGAAGAGCGCCAAGTACGACATCGGCGTCTCAAAAATGAAAAGGTTCGTGCCGACTTGTGAGAAGGCAGCGACAGCCAAGCCACCACCAAGCACCCAATCCTCACGCTTTTTGGAAACAGCCAAGCGCACCGCGAACGCAAACACCGCCGCGTAGGCCAGGAAGCCGATTACGCCAAGGTTATGCAGCATCTCCAGGACGAGGTTATGCGGACGGTCCTGGCGCGTTTCGTACTCGCCGAAAACCAGCGTCTTCGGATTGTAGTTGTAGTAGTAGCCGCTCTCAAAGTTTTCAGGGCCCCAACCGAGAAGCGGGCGCTGCGAAATACCCTTGATGGCGTTTTCGATCAGCAGTTTACGAGAGTTGCTCGTTTCTTGGAAATACTGAATCGACAAGCGTCCATCGTACAACCAGCGTTTGAACGGATACACCTGGTTACCGATCAGGTAGGCGACAACGGCCAAGGCGACGAGTCCGAGCCCGATCAAGCTGAATTTCCGAGCGCGTTTACCACCGCGTACCGCCGCGATGAGTGAGGCGACGAGCACGCCAAGCAGCACACCCAAGAGTGCGCCTTTGGATTTCGTGCTGATGATGCCGAACATCACCACCGCACCGGCAGCAAGCCAGAGCCAGCGCATCGATGTTTTCCAATAACGGAGCACCAACCACGCCGCGAGGAACAGGTGCGGCACGAGATACTGCCCGAGATAGCTGGCGTTGCCGAGCGTCGCGGATCCGCGCACGTCAACAGCACCAGCAGCCGGGAGCGCAACCTGGATGAGCGCGTGGAGTGAGAGAATGATTGCTGAAATCGTCGCCGCAATCACAGGTTGCACGACAACCTTACGCCAGGTCGCGCCCGCCATCAGGAAAAAGGCGAGGAGATGGTATTGGAAGAACAAGCCCGTCAAACGGTCAGGCTTTGACCAGAAACTACGGTTCACGTTATCCCCCAAGAGCATCGAGAGCGTCGCGATCGCAAAATACGCGAGCATCGCGTAGAGGAATGGCGACTTGGAAGGACGGAATTCTTTGCGACGAAAGGCGAGCAGAACGTAGCACGGGAAGAGCAGTGCGACGATAATTTCAAAACTCAAGATCTTGCCAGTCACCCACGGATAGAGGTGGCTCAGCCAAACAAGAAACGGGATCGCGAACACCGCGAACAAGCCGTAGCGAACGAGCTTCAAGAGGAACGAATCGAGCGGTTTCATCGGGATGTTCTGCATAGTGGATACGCGATGGAATAGATGTCGCCTGCGCCCATAATGAGCATCATAGCATTTTCCGTATCAAGCGCCTCGAGTTGACGCAGAGCTTCGTCGGGCGTGGCGGCGTAGCTGACGGCTGACACCTTCCCGCGCGCTTCGACCGCTTCCACCAGTTGCCGCGAGGAGATCTCGCTCTCACCCTCCTTGCGTCCCTCGACGCCGTAGATCTCGGAAAGGACGAGCGTGTCTGCGGCATCAAAGGCTGGAATGAAGGCATCGAAGAGTTTGCGCGTGCGGTCGTGATGGTGCGGTTGAAAGGCAACGATCAGTTTCTTCCCTGGGAAAAACTCTTTCGCAGCTTTCAGCGTCGCTTCGATCGCGTCGGGCGTGTGTCCATAGTCTGAAATAACAGGCGCACCATATCGCTCGCCAACTTTTTCAAAGCGACGCCAAATACCGGCAAAGGAAGCCAGCGCCTCGCGCACGGCCACCTCGCTCGCTCCAAGCGAACGCGCCGCAGCGATCGCCGCAAGCGCGTTTAAGACGTTGAATGCCCCTGGAACATGCATCTCCAAACCGTGCCAAACGACACCGTCCTTAAAGACAGCATCAAACCGCTGAACACCCTCGGCGGTTTCATGCTGTTCGGCGCGCACCTCTGCCTCTTTTGAAAAACCGAATGTTCCGTTTGATTGCTCGAAACCGCTGAATGTCTCGCGGCTCGCCGCGTCATCCGCATTCCAAATAAGCGATCCTTCTGCTGGTACCTTCGCGGCAAACGCCTTGAAGGTTTCTTGGATATGCGCGAGATCGCGGTAATAGTCGAGGTGATCTTCAACGATTTTTGTGACCACGACCATCGAAGGAGAGAGACTCATGAACTGCTCGCGATATTCGCAAGCTTCAACGACAAAAAGATTGCTTTTTCCAACGCGGAGGTTTCCGTATTCGAAACTCGGCACGCGACTTCCGACAATGACGGTCGGGTCCAGGCCCGCTTTCTCAAGCATGAGCGCAAGCATCGCGGTTGTCGTCGATTTTCCATTCGTGCCGGAGATCGCAATTGTTTTGTACCCCTCGGACAACAATCCGAGGAATTCGAAATAACTGAACTGCGGGATACCGAAGGCAGCCGCCGCTTGGCGTTCAAGCTGCGTCTCCGGCGCGGCGGACGTATAGATGAGGAGATCGATGTCTGGGGTGATGTTCTCGGCAAGTGGCTCCACCACGCGCACACCGGCGCGCTCAGCATCAGCCGTCACGACGGAACGCGTCGTATCGGAACCGCTCACGTCCTTTCCTTGTAAACGCAAAAACTTAGCGGCGGCAGAAACGCCGATGCCGCCAATACCGACACAATGAATACGATGCACGTGTCCGAGATCGAGTGCCATGGTAGGCCTAGCCTACCCGTTTGACGCCTATTTTTCAAGCAAATGAAAAAGGGCCCGTACGGGTCCTTCTGAGCGATGTTCAGGCGGCGACGCGGTCGTCCAGATGGATCTTGCCGTCCCACGGCGTGATCTTGCTGGTGGAAACCTCGTAGACGCTGCCTTGATCGACCTCCCCCACGAGATCGGTCCGGGCAGGCTTCGGGAAGACCACCATCTGAACAGTGAAGACGTCGCCCCTCGCGACGAGTGTCCAGCCCCACCAGAGGAGGCTCTGGTCGTAGCACTCGCGCACCTTCGCGTTCTTGGTCATCGCGATGATCGCGGTCTTGCCGTTCCGCTCCAAGCGGAGGAGCTGACGGACGATCGCGGCCTGCTCATCCGGCTGTTCGTGGAAGGTGATGCGCTTCACCTCGACGACCAGTTCTGACGGCGTCGATGGCAGTGCAGGGATGTGTTGCGGACCGCTCGTGATGAGCGTTGCCCCCAGGTGCACAGACTTCCGAAGCTCGCGTGGATTGATCAAAACCTTGGCGCGTTTCATTGTCGCTTTCCCCTCATTCGATCTGTTTGTAGCGAACCAGATACTGCCGCAGCTTTACACTTTTCCCTTGAAATGTCAAGCTGTTCGCGTTCATGGCCTCATACAAGGAGTCGTGCCATGTCCGATGACAAAAAGAGTGGCGGCGATCCTCGCGAACAGGAGAAGCTGCCGATCAAGCCTGAGGAAGTCGTCGTCACCGTCAAGCCGAAGGAACAGCCGATCCCCAAGGGAACCAGCAGCCGCGAGGCACACCGCATCAAGCGCGACAACGCCGACAAGGCGAAGCGCGCCGAGAAGGCCACTGGCGACGACAAGGGCGGCGCCACCAAGGAAGTCCGAGACGCCATCAAGAAGGCGGCTCCGGGCGGACGCGACGCCCAGAAGAAGGCTGCCGAGGATGCCGCGACGGACGTCGGAAAGAAGCTCGACCGCAACGTGTTCGACGGCGTGAAGGTCGACATCCCCAAGGAGGCTCCGATCGTGAAGCCTGCCACCGAAGGCGCGCCGCCGCCGAACCCCTCTCCCCCACCCCCGAAAGACAAGGGTATCTGAGACCCTTGAGCGAACGGGGGATTTTTTATTTCACTCTGTGGCTACTGGTAAAAATCGAGTGCCTCGGCTAGACTAACGCCATATGTTTGAAGCGTATAAAGGAGCCAGCATTCTGGTCACGGGCGGCGCTGGATTCATCGGATCCCACCTGACCGATCGATTACTTGAACTCGGCGCACGCGTCGTTGTTCTTGACGATCTCTCAACAGGCAAGCGCGAAAACCTCTCACAGCACGAAGGCAACCCGGCGTTTACGTTTACGCACGGCAACGCCAACGATTGGGAAACACTCGATCGCGTCTTTGATGCGCATAAACCCGAGTACGTGTTTCATCTCGGCGCCTTCTGCGGCGTGAAGCGCGTCGAAGAGCGCCCCCTCGACGTCTTGAAAGACATCGACGGCATTCGCGCGATCTTCGAGTTCTGCAAAGATCGCAAGGTCAAAAAAATCCTCTATTCGTCTTCTTCTGAAGTCTACGGGGAACCGGTCGTGCTGCCGACGCGCGAGCATGGCCCGGTGAATCCGAGTCCACGCGACCCGTACAGCATCGTAAAGATGCTTGGCGAAAACCTGACCTATCACTATTTCCATCAGTACGACTTAAAAACGGTCGCATTACGCTTCTTCAACGTCTACGGCCCGCGCCAAGAGAGCTCGCCATACGGCTTTGTCGTCAGCATCTTCCTCGACCGGGCTCTCAAAGGAGAAGCACTCCAAATTTTTGGTGACGGCTCGGCCACACGCGACTTTGTCTTCTACAAGGACAACATCAACACGATCCTAACGGCGATGCTCAAGGATTCGACGAACGGCGAAACGATTAACGTCGGCAAAGGTTCACCGACAACGATCCAAGAACTGGCGGAACGTGTCGCTTCGATTTCTGGAAAAGACCTGAAGATCGAATACTTGCCTGTGCGCAAGATGGAAATCAAATATCGCACGCCTGACGTCACAATGATGCATGAGTTGATCGGCTGCAAAGCGGAAACGCCGCTTGAAGCCGGTTTGCGCGAAACCTACGAGTACATGAAAACGAAGCATGACGCCGCGTAAACACGTCCTCCTCTACTCCGCTTTTTACGAACCGTTCGTCTCCGGAGCGGAAGTGATGGTCGTTGAAACCGTCCGCCGCCTGGCTGGACGTTTTTCGATTCGCGTCGTCACCGCCAAGCTCGATGCCAAGTTGCCTGCGCGCGAGATAAAAAAATTCGAAGACGGTTCGAGCTACGAGATTGTGCGTCTCGGCTTCGGCAAGAAATGGGACAAATTCCTGTTCCCCCTCCTGGCACCGCTCTGGTCGCTAAAACAACCGCACGATCTCGTGCACGCCGTGATGGAGTCCTACGCCGGCATCGCCCTTTGGTGGTATCGCGTTTTTGGTGGCACAAAACCGACGCTGCTGACATTGCAGTCTGGTGATTTGGATATGCCCGCGAAGAATAAAAAGATTCCGCGTTTTGTGTGGAAGCATATTCACACGTCGCCAACCAACGTTATCGGTATTTCGACAGCACTCACGATGCGCGCCGCCAAACTTGGTGCGAAGCAAACCGCAACGATTCCAAACGGCGTCGATTTCGGCCACCTCGCCAAAGTACCGAGGCATGAAAAAAAGACGAACCGCGTCGTGACCGTCGCGCGTCTCTCGCCGGAAAAAGGCCTGCCGTTTCTGATCGAGGCAATCAAGATCGTGAGGCACTCCATTGCCGATGCCGAACTTTTTCTTGTCGGCGGCGGCGCGCTTGAAGCACCGTTGAAAGCCCATACAACCGAACTCGGCCTGCAAGACATCGTTCACTTCCTCGGCGCAAAGCCGAACCTTGAAGCCATGACCGAGGTCGCGCAATCTGCCGTCTTTATCTTGCCGTCCTTGGGCGAAGGATTGGGTATCGTTTTGCTCGAGGCACAAGCACTCGGCGTACCCGTCATCGGCACAAACGTCGGTGGCATCCCCGACGTGATCGAGCACGAACAGAGCGGATTGCTCGTTCCCCCTTCCGATTCGAAAGCACTTGCGGAAGCCATAACGCGCGTGTTGTCGAATCACGCCTTCGCGGAACATCTCTCGAAAACTGCTACGGGACGTCTGGCAAAGTTCGATTGGGACAAGATTGCGGCGCAGTATTCCGAGCTCTACGCGTCGATGACCAACTAGTTTGATACGGCTTGCAACGGCCGCCCGCTCGAAACGGGCGGCTTTTCATTTTTGCGACATGACGTATACTAGCCGCAGCCCCAGGAAAGGAGCCTGCCGTGATGGTCGGAATCAGAAACGAGACCGGAATAGACCTGTTCCTGGCGGTAACCGTCGGGAAAAAGCTCGTGCGCTTCGTGCTCTATTCGTCCAAGCCCAGCAAGGTCAAAACGAGAGCCTTGCCGGCTGGCAAGGACTTCGGCGTCGCTGATCGTCCCAAAGGCACGCGTACCAGCATCGATATGTCCGGTTCTGACATGACGCTCTTTGCCGCAAGAAAGACGAGACGCCTCGTCCACCTGGACAACAAGAATCGCGCCAAGGGCAAGGAGAGCTACATCTTGTACACACTTCGACTCGCGAACTGACTGCTTCTCACGCGATGCGTGAGAATTTTTTCTCAAAAAAACCCATGACGCTCCCCCATCTCACAACCGATGACCGAGAGCTTGCTGACCTGATCCACGACGAAACACGCCGGCAGCAAGAAGGTCTCGAAATGATCGCCTCTGAAAATATTGTTTCGGAAGCAGTTTTGGAAGCACTCGGCTCTCCGCTCACCAATAAGTATTCGGAAGGCTATCCGGGCAAACGCTACTACGGCGGTAACGAAGTCGTCGACAAGGTCGAATCGCTCGCTATTGAGCGCGCCAAACAGCTTTTCGGCGCCGAACACGTCAACGTGCAGCCGCACGCCGGTTCTCCCGCCAACATGGCGGCGTATATGGCGCTGACCGAACCGGGTGCCACGATCATGGCCATGGATTTAGCGATGGGTGGACACCTGACGCACGGTTCGCCGGTGAATTTTTCCGGCAAGCTCTACAAGTTCGCGCACTACGGCGTGCGGCAAGACACCCATCTCATCGACATGGATGAGGTCCGCAAGATTGCGCTCGAAACCAAGCCAAAAATCCTTGTTGCCGGGTTTACCGCCTATTCGCGCACACTCGACTTCGCCGCATTCCGCGCGATCGCCGATGAAGTCGGCGCCTTCTTCATGGTCGACATGGCCCACTTTGCCGGCCTCGCGGCAGGCAAGGCCTTTCCCAACCCGGTGCCCTATGCCGACGTCGTCACGACGACGACACACAAGACGCTCCGTGGACCGCGCGGTGCCATGATTCTTTGCAAAAAAGACTTTGCGAAAAAAATTGATTCCGCCGTTTTCCCGGGCATGCAGGGCGGACCGCTCGAACACGTGATCGCCGCCAAGGCGGTTGCTTTCGGCGAAGCCTTGAAGCCCGAATTTGAAACGTATCAAAAACAGGTCGTGAAGAACGCTCAAGCACTCGCCGCCACGCTCGAACAAGAAGGCGTACGGATCATCACGGGCGGCACCGACAACCATATGGTACTCGCCGACCTCACAGCACTCGGTATCAGCGGCAAATCCGCGGTGGACGCGCTCGACGCCGCCAGGATCTACACCAACATGAACATGATCCCCTATGATCCTCGCAAACCCATGGATCCTTCGGGCTTGCGCATCGGTACACCCGCGCTTACGACACGCGGATTACACGAAGATGATATGCGCATCATCGGCTCTTTGATCGCGAAAACGCTCAGGCAACCGAACGACGAAAGCGCGCGAACCGAAGTGCTTGCCGCCGTAGGAGCGCTGGTTGCGGCTCATCCGATCTATCCCGAATGGAACGCAAAGGCATGAAATTGATCGACGGTCGCGCAGAAGCGCAACACATCCGAACCATGGTCACTGAAGAGGTCGCTCGCCTCGGCGCACGGCCCGGTTTGGGCGTTATCCTTGTTGGTGACGACCCCGCTTCACGGCTGTACGTCGGCTTGAAAGAAAAAGCCTGCGCCGCCGTAGGTATTCTTTTTGAACTCAGCGTGTTTCCCGCAGACGCTTCGCAAGAGGATGTAATGCACGCCGTCGAAGCTTTCAATCACCGCGACGACATTGACGCAATGCTCGTGCAATTGCCGCTCCCTCCACACCTCGATACGGACGCGATTATGAACGCAATCGCCCCTCGCAAGGATGTCGATGGTTTTCATCCTGAAAACCTACGCGCCTATCTTGAAGGTACAGGCGAGGCACCCGGTCTCATCGAAGCAATTTCTCTTTTACTCGATACCGTCGCCACGCCGGATCACGGCCTTGCCTGTGTGCTTGCCAATAGCGCCATCTTCTCTGTACCGCTTGAAACAATGCTTTCGCGCCGAGGACTTGAACCGACAGAGGACGTGAACGCGGCCGACGTCGTTGTGACGGCGGTTGGAAAGCCCGGCTCGCTTACGGCGAAGATGCTCAAGCAGGGCGCGATCGTGATCGATGTCGGTACCACGCGCGTTGACGAAAAAACCGTCGGCGACGCGGACGCGGAGAGCCTAGCAGGAGTCGCCTCCGCAGTTACGCCCGTTCCCGGAGGCGTCGGCCCCATGACTGTGGCAATGTTGCTCAAGAAAACGCTTGATCTCGCAAAACGAAACCGCAACAAATGAAAAGACCCTGCACCGGATGGTGCAGGGTTGTGCGTTATGGCTTCACGAGAGCCGAGATCTTGTCCGAGGTGCGGTTGCGACCGCTGCGCTTCGCGTGATAGAGCGCCTGGTCGGCGCGCGCGACAAGCGCTTCAGCCGTGAGCCCAGCCTCGTAGGTCGCGACACCGACCGAGATCGTCATGTCGAGCATGATTCTCTCGTCATCGTCAGGAGAAAGTCGCACGGGAATCGGTGCGCCACCGACCGCCTTACGGATCTTCTCACCGTGTGCGAGCGCCGCCTCCGCTCCCGCGATCAGCTTGGCGGCAAACTCGTCGCCACCCTGCCTCGTGAGCAGATCGCTTGGACGCGAGAAGAAACGGCTCGCGCGGCGCGACATCGCTTGGATCACCTGGTTGCCGGCGTAGTGCCCATAGGTGTCGTTCACCTTCTTCAGGCCATCGCCGTCAAACAAGATCACCGAGACCGGCACGCATGGCGTACCGCCATGCTGAGCGCGTTCACACTCCGCGATATCGCGCGACACCGAACGCATGAGCGTCTTCACGTATCGCAGACCCGTGAGCGGATCACAGCTCACCGCATCGACGTCGATGAGCGAGACGTGCAACCACTCGTGCTCGTTGTGGTCGAGACCGTACGCAATCGAGACCATCACGTCGATCGGACCCTTCGAGGGCGAGTCGAGCACCGCCACTTCCGTGCGGCTAAACAACGTCTGGATCGTGCGCCGTCTGGAACGACCGCGTGCCGGCGGTTCCGTCTTCAACGCTTTTCCGAGCTCGTTGCGAAGCTCTTCGCTGAAAAGTCTCGGCACCCGATGAACGCCCGTGTCCTCACTCGAGGACGCGTAGAAGTCACGGGGATCGCGCAGACGATCGAAGATGACCGAGTAGACGCTGCCACCCATCTCCTCCTCCGAACCGCAGAGTTCCGCTGCATCGCTGCAGCGCAAGATCTTGCCGTGCGGATGTGCCAGGAACGTCGCGGCCTTGAGTCCCTTGGCAACCATGCCATTCATAGCATGCTCCCAATACTCGGCCGTCATACGGCTGATTTCCTGCTTCGACGCATCGTGTGATGCCCGTTCGGCCAACAGGAGCTTCTTGAGCTCTTCTGGATCGTCCGGCAAGGTCGCCGGCTCGCTTCGCTGTCCGATCATGTCAGCCTCCTTGCCTTGGGTTGATGTGGTACTTCTCGAGAAAAAGGGCAATCTCACTGAGACCGAACCTATCAAAAAAACCCTGTTTTGTCAAGGGTTCTTCCAATTAGCGTGGACCAAAAAGTGCGTAGAGAGCACCCGCGCCGTATACCAGCATCAGGAAATAGACGAGCCCGTTTGGAACCTTGAGCACACCGGGTCGTTTTTCGCGTTTTACTTTCAAGTACATCACGGCCACAAACATGCCCTCAACACCGATCAGGACGGCTCCGACAAGCTCCAAAATGCGGCCAAAACTGCGGATACCGACGAGGTAGAGGAGAAACGGTAAGCCAACCGCTGCGATGGCCGCCAAAAAAGGTCGAATACCAAAGTCTTGGCGGAATTGCTTGTTCAAATAGTCGGTAAAGACGATGTAGGACGTCAGGATCGAGAAGAGACCAGCGATCGCACCAAGAAGCGGCAGTGAGCCGCCAAACTTCAAGCTAAGACCACCGATCGACTCCTGTGTCGTCTCCGGGCCCAACCCACCAACAACCGCCGTCACAAACGCAATCGTCAAACCAACGGCCATGAGCGTTCCTGCTACGACACTGCGACGGACTTTACGAGGATCACCACCAACGATCTCACGCACTTCCGTAACGACGGTCAATCCGCCATAGGCGAACAAAACGATACCGTATGGCAGCAATCCGCGATCGAGGTGCATCGTGACGAGATGTTCTGTTTTGACGGCCGTCGCGGCAATGAACGTGAGAAGCAGGATCGAGCCCATCTCGATAAGCGTCATCCAAAAATCGACGCCGGAAAGAAACGCCGTCCCCTTCCGCACAACCATGAGTCCGAAAACGAACAACAGAAGCGATCCCCAAAATGCAGAGACGGGAAAAAATGAAGCTGAAATTTGTGACACGAACAAGCCACCAAGAATCAAGTAGGCCAAACTTGATCCGAACAAACCGATGACCGAAGAAAATGCTTCCAGTCGTTCTGCCCACGGTCCAAGATGAATCCGTACGTATCCGACCAAGCGATGCTGCCCAGGCGTCGCCATCACAACCTCCGCGTAGAGTAGGTGCGTAAGCGTCACGGCTCCAGCCAAGACGATCATCCAAAAGAGCCCAGGAAGATACCCCGACTGCTGCACGATGAACGGCAAACCAAAAATTCCAGCACCGACGATCGTGCCGAATAGCACGAAAGAAGCGCGGAAACCCGACCCGAAGCGCGACGGACGCTTGGTGTTCGACATATAGGGCTATTCTACCATATTTTGACTTCGAAGCGGCGTAGGTCTACCGTGGAGGAAGGCTCTCACGGAGGTGTCACGTGTCCTCAACACCACGTTTTCCGACAGTGCTCGTGCCTGGTTTCCTTGGTGGGCAGCTCTCGCTCCGCCCGTTGCAAGAAGCCCTGCGTCAGTGCGACGTCGACACGCATGATTGGCCACGCGCCCCGTTCCTCTATCGCAAGCCGATCAACTTTCATGGCCGGCATCTCGCGGAAGACATCCTGAAGCTTCGCGAGAAGTTGGATGAACCGATCACCCTCGTCGGCTGGTCGGAAGGCGGGCTCGTCAGCGTCTCTTCGATGATGCAGTCGATCATTCGGGTGTACGACAACCCCGAAGAGATCGTCTGCCGCGTCATTACGTTCGGTACACCGTTCCATGGAGCATGGTCCGCAGAGCTTGGGTGGCTCGTTGATCCGCTCCTTCGCACCAGCATTCGTGAAATGCGTCCGGGTAGCCCCACGCTCAAGAAGCAGGTCTCATTTCTGCACAAACCGCGCGCGTGGGACTTCCAAGCGATCTTCGGCACGAACGATCTGCTCGTCCGACCGAGGCAGCCTGACCTCAACCCGGCTTGGTGCCACTATGGTCCGTGGTACCACCGCTCCCCTCTGTACGATTCGAGCCTGTTCGATCTTATCCACAGGCTCATAACCGACCCCTGAACGGTGCCTTCCAGGCCCGTTTTTTCGCTTTGACGGTGCTAGCCCCATCACGTACGATAGTGCCACTATGCAAGCTTCTGGCGACCGCAAACCCGAATTCGTCCCACCGCACAACTACGACGCGGAAGCTGCCGTCCTTGGTTCGATCCTGATCGATAAGGAAGCAATTTTGCGCGTGGCCGACATGGTCACGCCCGAAGATTTTTACCGTGAAAGCCACGGCGCGATTTTTGACGCCATGCTTGGCCTCTATGCCAAGTCCGAACCGATCGACCTCATTTCCCTTTCCGATCGTTTGAACGAAGCGAGCCAGCTCGAACGTTGTGGCGGGCAAACGTATCTGGCGCAACTTGCCGAAGCCGTGCCGACCGCCTCGCACGTTTTCCACTACGCCAAAATCGTCCAACGCGATTCGACGCTTCGCCGCCTCATTACCGCGTCGCACGAAATCGCTCGCATGGGCTTCGATGGCGGCGAAACAGATAACGTCGAATCATTGCTCGACCAAGCTGAGCAGAGACTCTTCGGTGTTTCGCAAAAGCATCTCAAACAGAACTTCGTTCCGATCCGCAGCGTCCTCGACGCGGCGTTCGATCGCATCGATGAACTGCACAAGGAGAAGGGCAAGCTGCGCGGTGTGCCGACCGGTTTCAAATCGCTCGACAACCTTCTGGCAGGTCTCCAAGCCTCTGACCTCGTTATTCTTGCCGCCCGTCCGGCTTGCGGTAAAACATCGTTCGCACTCGACATCGCCCGCAACGTCGCGGTGCGCTCGCAAAAGCCGGTCGGCATCTTCTCTCTGGAAATGTCGAAGGAACAATTGGTCGATCGCATGATCTGTGCTGAAGCCAACGTTGACTTGTGGAAGATGCGCACCGGACGCTTGTCCGACAAACCGGGTGACGACGACTTTCCGCACATCGCCCACGCACTCGGTACGCTTTCCGAAGCGCCGATCTTCATCGACGACTCCGCCAACGTCAACATCATGGAAATCCGCACCAAGGTGCGGCGTCTCCAGAAACAATACGGGCAACTCGGCCTCATCGTCGTCGACTATCTCCAGCTCATGGAGTCGCAGACGAAGATCGAAAACCGCGTGCAGGAAATCGCCGGCATCACCCGTTCGCTCAAGGGCTTGGCGCGCGAAATGAACGTACCGGTTCTAGCGCTCTCACAGCTCTCGCGCGCCGTCGAACTGAGCAAGCCGGCCATTCCGAAACTCGCGCACTTGCGTGAATCCGGCTCCATCGAACAAGACGCCGACGTCGTCATGTTCATCTACCGCAAGGCCGCCGACCGCAACTACCGTTTGGAAGACTTGGCGCCGGAGGAACGACACGTCGCTGAAATCCACATCGCCAAGCATCGTAACGGTCCGACCGGCGTCTGCAGACTCTTCTTTGACGAAAACCGCGCTAGCTTCAAAAATCTTGAAAAAGATTTCGGAGGCCCGACCGCCATCGAAGCCTAATCACCACCTATGACCATGTTCAGCAAGCTCAAACAGATCAAAGATCTTCGCGACCAAGCCAAGAAAATCCAGGACACCCTGAAGGACGTCACCGTCGAAGGATCCGGAGCTTGGGGCAAAGTCACCGTCACCATGAACGGCAACCAAGAAGTTACCGATGTAAAGATCGATCCAGAACTGCTTTCCGATAAAGCCAAACTTGAAGCAGCCGTAAAGGAGGCTTACAACGACACGGTCAAAAAAGCGCAGCGCGCCATGGCAGAAGCCATGAAGAAATCGGGTGGCTTGAACATTCCGGGATTGAACTAAGCAATGTCGCGGTTTCCGGCTTCAATCGAAAACCTGATTCAGGAGTTTAAAAAGCTCCCCGGTATCGGCGAAAAAACCGCCGAACGTTTCGTGTTTCATTTGCTTGGCCGCGGTCGCGAAGCAGCCACGCGCTTAGGCGACGCCATTTTCGCGTTGGAGCGTTCTATTATCATCTGCGCGAGATGTCGCAGCGTCTCGGAATCGGATCCCTGCCGCATTTGCCGCGATCCGTCACGCCGTGATGACGAGCTCTGTATTGTTGCTGACCAGCAGGGACTCTCCGCAATCGAACGTACGGGCGCCTACCGCGGCAAGTATTTCGTGCTTGGCGGACTTCTTTCTCCTATTGAAGGCGTGACACCGGAAACGCTCGGTATCGACGGTCTTGATCAGCGTCTCCAAGGTGGCTCGGTGCGCGAATTGCTCTTAGCCGTCAATCCAACGATCGAGGGTGAAGCCACGATGGTCTATCTTTCCCGCCGTTACGCCGCTTCTCTGCCGCGCGTGACGCGCCTAGCACGCGGCCTCCCCCGTGGTGCCGACCTCGAGTACGCCGACGAAGTCACGCTCTCGGACGCACTGGTCGGGAGGCGTGATATTTCCTCGCGCTAGCGCCCAGCCACTCGAGCAAGCACGTCTTCTACGAGCTGTTCAGCAACAACGTTTCGCGTGCCAACAAGTTCAACAGTCTCCCCACCCGGCGTCAAAAGCGTGACCGGGTGGTTTTCGTTTTCGAAGTTTTTTAAATCATTCGCGACAACCAGATCGAGCTTACAGGCTTCTAACTGCTTGCGCGCTTTCTCCAACATCTCCTCGCGCCTGAGGCCTGATGTCAGTTTGAAACCGACCAAGTACGCTTCGAGGCCGAACTGCTCACGGAAGCGCGCCAAGAGTTTGGGGTTGCGCCGCATCGTGATCGTAATTTCCTCCTGATCTGACGAGATCTTGCCCTCGGAACGCACAGGGCTGAAATCGGAAACGGCCGCGGCCATGAAGACGAGCGCCGCGATGCCCGCAGCTCCTTTTGCCAGACCATCAATCACCTCGGCCAAATTGGCATATGAAGCGAAACGTACGAGCTGCCCCGAGGAACCGGGCGCGCCGGAAAAATCGTCGAGGGGTTCTACGACACCTGTAGAAGCTGCGAGTGTCACCCGGACACCACGCCGCGCCAACGCTCTAGCAATCGTGATGCCGAATCGACCCGTTGAAAGATTGGTGATGACACGCACATCATCGATCGGTTCGCGCGTGCCTCCTGCAAAGACGATTGCTTCGAGTTGGTTGACCATATGCCACAAGTGTAGGAAGTGTACGATGCTCCGTCAACGAAAAATCCCCCGACGATGTCGGAGGATTGTTCTTAGGCGATCTTTTCGATCTGGATGGACGTGAAGGGCTGGCGATGACCGTTGACGCGCTTGTAGCGGCTCTTCGGCTTGTACTTCACGATCTGGATCTTGGCCGCGCGGCCGTGCTCGAGAACCTTGGCCGTAACCTTGGCGCCGTCGACGGTCGGAGTGCCGAGCTTGAGGCCGCTGCCGTCCTCGCTGGAAACCAGGAGAACCGGGAGTTCGAGGGTAGAACCCTCGTCAGCCAAGAGCTTTTCGACCTTCACGGTCTGGCCTTCCTTAACTTTATATTGTTTGCCGCCGGAGGCGATGACTGCGTACATAGAGGTTGGCTTATCTGAAAGTGAGGCCACTCTATCAGGGTCTCCCCGAGGCGTCAAGGCCGGGGTGGGTTAGATGAGAGGAAAGAAAAAACCTCCGAAAACATGGAGGTTAAGGTAGGAAGGCACCGGACAGGAACGAGACGAGCCAGAGCAGCCAGGCCGGTATCGACCAGCGTCGGAAGCAGGCCTCAGAGCGCTCGCCGCGACTCATCGCCATGATCGCCCAAGCGAGATGTAGTGCCATGATGACGAGCGAAGCGGTGCCGGTCAGCATGTGCAGCGTTGGATGCCAGGCACCAGTCACGGTCACGCACACCAGGATCGTACCAAACACGTCGCAGAGGAAGCCGAAGATGAACACCTTGACCATCCACGCGTGCAGCTCGCCTTTGATGCGATCCGCCCAGATAGCCGTCGTGTACAAGATGAGCGCGGCAACGAAGAGCAGTTCAAGAAAGCGCATGATTCACGTCCTCGCCGGCAAACCGAGAAGCCGGCACAAGTGGGTGTACTGTCCAATGATCCCCGCTTCGATCGCGCCCGAAGAATGCAGCATGTTCTGGCGTCGAAATTCCCACGGGGGCTCGAAGACCGTGTTCGGCAGGAACTGATCGCGGGTCAGATCGACTTCCGTTCCGCCAGCCAGCCGATTGAAGTAATGGGGATGCTTCCCATCTGCATTCGTGCGCAGAATGATTCCGCCGAATAGGTCTTGGACGATCAACGAGGTCGGCACGCATTGCCCCATCGAAGGACGTTCCGGTGTCCAAGGTCCCGTACACCCATTCGAACGCGTTTCGAGACACCATACCCTCTCAAGCAGAGCGCGCAACTCATCCGTCGTGGGATTATTCAAGGAACACCTCCCGAACGTTCAGGTTGCCCTTATCCTATTTTCCATGCGCCTTGAAGTCAACTCGACCGGTTCGCCTTGACGCTTTCGCTTTTTGTTGCTACAAGATACGCAACACACCTTCGGAGGATAGCGATGACAAGCAGAAAAAACGGCGATAATGGCCACGAGGTGCCTCGTACTGGTCTTCGTCACGGAGAACGGACGATCACAGAGCTCGGCGAACCGTTCGAGATGCGCGAGAATGAGCGTCTTCAGCCGGTGAAGTTCGATGACGGCACGTATGCCGTCATCACGGTGAACACCGATCACGTCGGCAGGGTGTCGACGCATTTGTTCAAGAGCGGTGAATCGGAGAGCAACGCAGCGCTCAACGGATCCCTTGAGATGTTGCGCGTTCAACTCGGCATCGGGAGCGGCGTCATGCGCATCTACGGCCGGGACACGGAAGGGCCCTTCGTCGTCAAGGTCTACGGAAACGACAAGGCCGGCCGGCCGTCTGAAGTCAGGCGCTGAACAGGATCTCGCCGCACAGCTTTCCGCTGTGCGCTTTTATTTTTGAGCGGAGCCTACATCCACACGATCACCTGCCTTTACACCAATCTCGGCCGCAAGACCGGCGTTCAACTCGAGTATGGCATCAGCTGGCTCGATCGGACTGTAGGTTTCAAGATCTTCACTCGTCGGCACGGGCACGGAAGCATCGATATCCACAATAACGCCATCGCGAATCCATAGGATATCGATCGGAAAGCGCATATCTTTCATCCAAAAAACCCAGTAATTCGCCGAGGGAAACGGAAAATACATACCATGATCGACGGCCAGCACGTCTCGTCCGCCGAGTCCCCTCTCTTTTTTCTTCTCCGTATCGGCGATCTCGACCGTGAACGTTTTGTCGCGGAGCGTGATCTCCGCCAGGACAAGACGTCTCGCGACCCACATGTCGCGCGCGCGCAAACCGAGTGCCACGACAACAACGAGACCAACAAGAATCGCGGCAAATGGAATTTTTCTAACGTTGTTCGGTTGAGCCTCCATGCGTGCGGCGTCGAAGAATAAACGTGGTCAACAGAAACAGTATCGCAAGGATCGCGAGCGCGAGCAATTTTTCGCGTCCGCGGATGAAGAGCCCTGCGCCACCAAAGGCCGCGGCGAAGAGCCAAAAGAGCGCGACGGTTTGGCTTGGGCTCAGGCCTCCGCGCACAAGGCGAAAATGGAGATGGTCGGCGTCTCCTTGCGCGATCGATGTACGAGCAACCAGTCGGCGTGCGATCGTCCAAGCGACATCCATAATCGGCACGGCCAGCACAAGGAGCGTCACGCCGATTTTGGCACCTGAGAGAATCGCAAACGCGCCGAGCAGGAAACCGACGAGTGTCGATCCCCCTTCGCCCAAAAAGATCGAAGCAGGGCGCGCGTTGAAGAAGAGAAAACCGCCAAGTGCGCCAGCAGCCGCCATGGCGAGAATCGCGAGCTCAGGCTGCGCGACTTCTGGCGTAATGCTCAAAAGTGCGATCACTGCGAAACCGATGACACCGAGCCCTGAAACGAGACCATCGAGACCGTCGAGTAACTTGGTCGTGTAGGTCATGCCCATGAGCCAGGCGAAGGTGAAGAGATCGGCGGGAAAGGTGAGCTGATACGGCACGCCGCCGGACTGGAACAAGGTGACATTCCAAAGATCCAAACGAATGAGTCCGCCGAACGGATTCGTGACGAAGTCGGCGCCGATACCAGAGGCGATAACAACGAGTGAAGCGAACGTAGGAAAGAGCATCTGGAACACGGGACGCAGTCGGTAACGGTCATCCAAGATGCCACCGAGGACGAGAAGAGCTGAACCAGCCAACAATCCCAGGAGATGTTTTTCAAGAAGGAACCCGCCAAGTAGGTTGGAACGAAGGCAAAACACCGTCGCGGCAAACGCGGCAAGTACGGCAAGCCCCCCAAGAAGCGGGGTCGGCTTTTCGTGGGTTTTGCGTCCCCCGTCGGGTCGATCGACCACGCCACGTTTTAACGCAAAAAAACGGACGATCGGCGTGGTAGCGACCGCAAAGAGGAGTCCGTAAAAGAAAGCGCGGAGGATCATGAAGCGTTGACAATCAGGTGTCTTTAGGGTATCGTGCGCGGTCGGCCGTAGCAAGGTCAGGAGCCGACGCCCATTCCAACAGGAGCCTTTCATGGCCGAACGCACGTCGAACGAAGCGAAGCGGAGAGAGATCGAGAAGCCCACGCGGCTTGTGCCGGTCCCGACCCCTTCACCGAGCGGCTATGCCATGCATCGCCGCGCGACTTCGCAGCGCAGCGCGCGAACCGCGGTGCAGAAGCCGAGCGTCCCGGACACGTCGACCGACGAGGAGGATGACGGTTACCCGGACATCTCCGTCACGGTCGAGAACGAGCCGGATCCGTACTTTCTCTCCGAGGAGGTCATCGGACTGCTCAAGCAGCCGGCCGCCGACCCCTGCTGGTGCGAGTCGTTCGAAGTGTCGATCGGCAAGATCTTCACTGGCAGCGACGACGGACGCTTCATCATGCTGCGCCGCCCCGGCATGTCGGAGAGGACGCTACTCGTCATGAACCTCGGACTCGAGCAGCAGATGCGCGGCCTCATGCGCCTCGCGATCAGCTGCTGCCCGTTCGATCGGTACAAGATCGACAGCACCATCACGCACACGCCGTGGGCCGGCCCCATCGATCAGCCGCCGCTCTGCTGCGACTGGATGGCACACGCCGCGCTCGTCACCGAGTACGTGCGGCTCCCGTCGCCGAATGAGGTCGCTCCGCACGCGTGCTTCGTCGACGACGATGGGTTGCACCTTCCGTTCAACTACTGCCCGCGCTGCGCGATCGACATGAAAGTCCTTCTGCGCCGTCGCCAAACCTTCTTCCAGAGCCATCGTTTCTAGCGAGGGCTTTTTTCTTACAAAAAACCTCACGAGGAGTCGTGAGGGAGCACCTCGACATCAGCAATGTCGAGAATGATGCGGTCGATCTGTCCGGACGGAAGCTCGTACTCCACCTGCACGCCGAAGCGTTCGAGGGGTGGGGCTTCTTGGTCGGGCGCTTCCGCGTTCGACGGCATGGGAACGACGCTGCGAACAATACCTTCAGTCACACCGGCAGGAATCTTCGCGCGAATCTCATCCGACTTCGGAGCGATCCTGACGCGGCGTCCATCTGGATAGAGACTCTGGAGGTCTCGAATGCGATCGAGTTTCATGGAACGACTCCTTGAAAGTCGGGCTGTGCCGCAACACCAATCGTGATCGCCGTCGCATTGTACGCCTGGACGAGGAGGTTGTAGAGCTTCTCGCAGGCGGGGCGATAGCGCATCGGCGCGTCGTACTCGGTCAAACGCCGGAAGAGCGGCAGATACGTCTCGGAAGTCTCGCGAAGCTGCTTCAACTTGAACGCGTCGTCCATGTGAGCGAGGCCGCGCAAGTTGTCGAGCCGATCGCAACCCTTCACGACGAGCGGCTGCCACTCCGCATGCAGCATGAGTCGATCAAAGCTGCCCTCCTTGGGAACCTTCGAGAGCAGTCGGATATCCCTCGCGACATCGGGCCCGCTGACAATGCGGATCTTCGACGGCTTCAGATACCTGGCGCAGTCTTCGTAGGTGTCATGCAGGAGCGCGTCCATCACGACCCGCGCTTCGACGATCACCAAGTCGTCCAGAACGGTCAACGTGGCACGGCGTGGGTGCTCGAAGTACCGTTCGCCGTCCTTGCGAGTCTGGCCACGATGCGCGTTCTTCGCGAGATCGTAGGTCAGCTCGATGCGATCGATCTCGTCCTCCGACAAGACCGCGCTCCACGGCAATGTCTGCAAACGGGCAAAGAACGTATCACGGTTCTCGATCATGTCGCCTCCTACCCCTATCCGAACACGAAACAGCCATCTTGTCAAAAGGGTCAGGATGGTATATACAGAAAAGCCGCTTCGCGGCTGGAGGATGACGCATGAGCGATAAAAACGGTCCATGGTACGAGAGAAGCGAGTTCGAAGGTGCTGGTCGCTTCTCCGACGGCGTCCTTCGACAAGCGGGTGCCTTTGCCCGTGTACCCCCGAACGTCGTGACGATCATCGGCGGCCTGTTGGCTCTTCCAATGATCGTCGCCTTCCTGCGCGGCTACATCGCTTGGGGCGCCATTCTCTTCGCGATCAGCTCGCTGACCGATTGGCTTGATGGCGCCCTCGCGCGCTATCAGCAGCGCTTGCACACTGCCGGTCGTCTTGATCTCCGCTCGCATCGAACGGAATCACTGCGTCTCGGCCCAACGGAATTCGGCAAGAAGATCGACCCCTTCGTCGACAAGATCCGCTACTTCGCGGCGCTCCTGCCGCTCGGTTGGGGGGTCTTCCCCCACGCCATCATCTGGCTAGCGATTGCCTTCGCCTTCATGCTGACGTTCGGGCGCCTCCTCGTTGAGTGGCGCTGGGGACTCAAGCCAGGAGCGAATGCCTGGGGCAAGTTCAAAGTCTACGGAGAAATCCTGTCGATCACGCTCCTTGTCTTCTTGGCAGCTGGTATGGCGCTCGAGATGCCAGCGCTCGTCGTCTTCAGCGCCGCCACTGCGCTTGGTGGCGTTTCGTTCATGACGCAGACGTACAGCGTCCTGCGACAACGCAAAACCCGGACATCCTGATGTCCGGGTCTTTTCTTTTTTCAAATTATCGTTGTGCCACGGTTGGCGCCGTAACGGCGATGTATTCGACGTTCGGCGTCGGCACCATGCCCATGCTCTGTACCTTGTTTTCAACTGCCTGAACGGACTGCTCTTGCGCAACCTTGAGTTCAAGGCGCTCGCTCTGCTCTTTCAGCTCCGAAATCTGATTTTCAAGCGAGCGGATTTGGTACCCCTTGGACGATGCAATATTGATTTGTACGAGGTATCCCGCACCGAACAACACAACGAGGAGACCAAGCACCAGAGCCATCGGCTTCGTACGCGAACCGCTCCGCGTTTTACGCGCAAGTTGCGGAACGTGGCGATGATGGAATTTGCGTGCCATGGTTTTAGCGTTTGATCGCAACCCGCAGCTTTGCGGAGCGGGCGCGTGGATTGATCTCGAGTTCGTTCTTTCCCGCCATGATCGGCTTGCGAGTCAAAACCTCAAGTTCTTCCGATTCTTCAAAGAAGTTTTTGACGATGCGATCTTCGAGCGAGTGGAAGCTGATGACGGCCAGTCGGCCTCCTGGTTTGAGCAGACGGACGGCCTGTGGCAGCACGGCTTCGACGTTTCCAAGCTCGTCATTGGTCGCGATGCGCAGCGCTTGAAATGCTTGCGTCGCGGGGTGGATCTTCGGCTTGCCCCAGCGTGTGCGCTCCGGCACGGCAGAAGCGATAATGGCGGCAAACTGCGCGGTTGTGGTGATCGAAACGTGTTCGCGAGCTTGGAGAATCGCGGCGACCATGCGGCCAGACGCGCGTTCTTCTCCGTAGTCGCGAAAGATGCGCACGAGTTCCTCTTTCGGCCATGTATTGACGATATCCGCCGCGGTCAGGTCACCCGAGACGTCGTACCGCATGTCGAGCGGTCCGTCGAAACGGAACGAGAAGCCACGATCCGGATCGTCAATTTGGAACGAAGAGTACCCGAGGTCAAACAAGATACCGGAGACTTCTGGGAAGGCGCACGCCCCCGCAAACTTCTCGATGTCACGATAGCTTCCGCGGACAAGCATGGCGCGGGAGCCGTAACCTTCAAGCTTTTTGCGAGTCTCCTCCAACGTGCGCGCATCCCATTCGATCCCCAGGAGCCGACCATTCGGTGAGGTCGCCTCCAGGAGCGCCGAGGCGTGTCCGCCTCCGCCAAGCGTCGCGTCGATGACGCTGTCGTTCGGTTTGAGATTCAGGTTCGAAAGAACTTCTTCAAGGAGAACGGGGATGTGGCCTGGCATACTACACGCCGAGTGAACCGAGCTGCTCCGCAATCTCGCCGGAGTCCTTCTCGGTTTTCTGCTTGTAGGTGTTCCAAGCTTTTTCGTCCCAGAGCTCCAAGTGGTTATACAAACCGGCCACGACCGTGTTCTTTTTGAGACCGGCGTACGAACGAAGGTAATCGGGCAGGACGATCCTCCCCTGCTTGTCGATGGCGCAATCCATGGCACCGGCCAGCATCAAGCGGGCGAAGGCGCGAGAATTGGATTGACTCATCGGCATGGCGGCGAGTTTGTCGGCCAACTTCTGCCACTCGGCAGGCGTATAGACATACAGACAGCCGTCGAGGCCGCGCGTGACGATCGCGCCAGACTCAAGATCCCCGCGAAATTTCACCGGAATCGCCAGGCGTCCTTTGTCGTCGATCGAATGTCGATACTCGCCAATAAACATAACGTTTTTTTGTGTTTTCCCCACTTCCCACCACGATGCAGGTATTATACCCCACTTTTTACCACAAGACAACCCTGTTCCCCACCGGAAATTGGGGATAAAAAACAGCCGGAAAAATCTGAGTGTCCTGCGGGGCTTGACACTTTTTGCAGGAGAGCGTAAAACCTCCTGGCGGTGCTGACGCGTTCGCGTTGAACGCGTGTGTACCGCATAAAGCTCAGGAGGATTCGGATGGAAATATTAGGAATGAAACGGCGACTCACCCTTGTCGGCATGCTAATGCTCGGCGCTTGCGTCGCGCTTGGCTCGGACGACACCGACACATCGACGACGGATCCTGCGCTAACGGCGCCCGTCACGGTCTTCACGACCAACCTGGACAACCCACGCGGCCTCGCATTCGACGGAGACATACTCTTCGTCGCCGAGGCGGGACGCGGCGGCTCCAACTCCACGGTCGGCCTCTGCGAGCAGGCTCCCGAGCCTCTCGGGCCGATCACGGGTGGCCCCACGGGCCGCGTGTCGAAGATCGGCGTCGACGGCGTGCGCAGCACGTTCAGCGACGGCCTTCCTTCGGGGCAGACCACGCCATGGACCGGTTCGGAGGTGGTCGGGCCCGAGGAGATCGTCTTCATGGGCGGAGTGCCGTACGTCGTCGTCCAAGGCGGCGGCTGCTCGACCGGAAATCCGGCCGACCAGCCGAAGGGCATCTACCGGATGGACGCCGGCGGCGCGCGCACCCTGGTCGTCGACCTCGGCGCCTGGATCCTCGCCAACCCGACCGCGGGGCCAGCAGACGACGATACGGCCCCGGACGGCGTTCCGACCGATACGGTCGTCGTCGGCAACAGCTTCTACGTGCTGGAAGGAAACCACGCGCAGCTGCTCAAGGCGGAGCTCGATGGCACGGTCACGCGCGTGGCAGACCTCTCGCTCATCGGTCAGCTCACCTATACGTCGCTCGCTCACGGCAAGGATGGGAACTTCTACGTCGGCACGTTCGGCGAGCTGCCGTATCCTGACGGTCAGGCGCACCTGTTCAAGGTCACGCCCGCCGGCCAGGTGACGCACCTCATGACAGGACTCACGACCGTCATGGATCTTGCCTTCGACTGCGCCGGGAAGCTGTACTTACTCGAGTCCTCGACAGGCAACACGCCGTACCCGCCGTTCTTGACGACGGCCAGCGGTCGTGTGCTGCGGTGGACCGACGAAGGATTGCAGGTCGTCGCGCAAGGACTGACGCTGCCCACCGGCATGGCTTTCGGCCCGGAAGGCGACCTCTTCGTCTCGAACCGTGGCTACGGCGTCGGAACGCAAAGCGGCCTGGGCGAGATCGTTCGGATCGACGTTCCTGGTCCGCACACCACCTGCGGCCAGTAAGTCGCTTCCGGCCCTGCTAGGCCCACACGTTTTTCCTTTAGACTCCCACACTCATGTCGGAGTCTCTTTTTTTTAAAATGTTAACAACTCTTTATATCGGCAGAAGCGCGTCAGCTCCGGCCGAGAAATTTTTCAGCCCGGCGCTTGCGGTGATAACTCACGGCAAACCGATGCGCCTCGTCGCGCGCGTGCTGCAAGATCTTCTTGTACCGCGTCACGACGCGAACAAGTTCCGGCGTCCGTTCGCCGTACACGACGACGTCTTGTTTGCGATCAGGGCCTTTCGCCAGGCCGATCGTCGGAATCCTCAAGCCGAGCCGCATCAGAATTTCCATCGCGGCGTTGACCTGCCCCCTTCCACCGTCAATAACAAGAAGATCCGGGAGCTTCCACTCTTCGTTCTTGTCGCCCGGCGAAGCGTGCGCGAAACGGCGGCGCAACACCTCCTTCATCATCGCAATATCATTCGCACCTTCGACGGTTTTGATTTTGAATTTCTTGTAGAGACTCTTGCGCGGCAAGCCTTCGACAAAAACGACTCCCGAGGCGACGGCTTGCTGCCCCATGATATTCGAGATGTCGTAGGCCTCGATGCGCCCGAAGATATTGATACCAAGTTCGCGAGCCTCGCGTGGATCTTCTTCACGCTTGAGCACCGAAATATCTTGAATATGCGTCAGCGCGAACGAAAGATTGCGAAGCCTGGCCGCTTCTTCAAAGTTTTCCGCTTTAGCCGCAGATTTCATTTGCCGTTCGGTCTCCTTCAAAATCTGCGTTTTTTTGCCATCAAAGAACAGCACCAAGCGTCGAATGATTTTCGCGTAGTCACGGCGCGAAATTTTTCCAACGCAGACGCCGGGGCAGAGTTTAATGTGATAGTAGAAGCACGGGCGCTTCTGATTCGGTTGGCAATCAGACCAATGAAACAGCTTGCGGGTGAGTTCAAGCGCCGCGCGAATCGACGTCGATGACGTGTAGGGCCCGAAAACGTATTTGAATTTCTTTTTCGGCGTGGCCTCCAGCTCGTAGCCGCGAATCAAAACCGGCTTCGGGTAGGGTTCGTTCGTGATTGCGACGTGCAAAAAACTTGAATCATCTTTCCCAATGACGTTGTACGGCGGCTTGAGCTTTCGGATTTCGTTCGCTTCGAGAATCAAAGCTTCGATGGCCGTCGGCACGACTTGCCAATCGATTTCCGCAATCGATGGCACCATCTTCTCAATATGCTCACCATGCGGACGCTGCCAATATTGCGGAATGCGGCGCGCCAAGGAAACCGCTTTACCGACATACAAAATTTTGCCCGCAGCGTCTTTCATGTAATAGACGCCGGGGGTTTCAGGGATGTCGGTTTCTTTGAGTTTGAGCGTGTCTGGCAAGCGCATGGAAAAATGATAACACGGTCTTGACGAAACGACTTTTGTGTGGTAGAAAATTCAAGCTCATCACCAAGACGGAGGAACAACGTGCAGATCGAACAAGCAACGGGAAAGGCTGACGAGAAGTACTTCACCTGTCAGGACACGCGGCTCCAAGGACCGATGAAGCACCCCGTCGTGATCAAGTCCGTCGACATCGGGGCCGACTGCGGACGACCCAGGGGTCGCATGGTGAACCTCGACTACGGCTACGGCGGCGACAAGCACCTCTACGTGGAGGTGGCGGTCTACAAGCCGCGCAAGCACATTCACTGGATGCACTACGTCTACGACGTGCAGGCACTGATCGACGGCAAGCGCCCCGAGAGCCTCCGGCACTTGGCCAAGCGTCTGCGCGTCTCGCAGAAGTTCATCGTCGAGCGCATCGTCACGCACATGCATCTGCCCAACTAGCGTCCGACCTCGTTCGGCGCTTTTTTTTATTGACACGAACGTCTCCATCTGCTAGAACACGGACAACGAATGACCAAGAGGTGTCCCGTGACAAAGCTTCCTTCACGCACGATCCCGGAGAGCATCGGCGATCGTTTCCACATGCGCGATGACGAGCGGTGCCACACGCCTGACTGCCAGCACGCGGTCAGTCTCGGACCGGTCATCCTGCGCAGCATCTGGATCAACGATCTCTGTCGCAGGGACGCGGCGATCTTCACCCGTCTCCACTATTCCGATGGTACGCAGGGTGGACCAGTCGACAAGCCGTCCATGCTCAAGGAGATCGGACAGAACGACGGCTATTACGGAACATGGCCATACGCGCTCGTCGAGATCTCCTACGAAGTCGTGCACGATGGCCGCGTCGTTAGCCACCCGCACCCGCGCTTCTCCGTAAAGACGATCCGCGACGGATCATTCCTACCGGAGTTCCTGCAAGCCGCGGAGGAGCTGAACCTTGCTCCAATCCGGCTTGCCACCATTGTGAGCCTCCACGCCGACCCGCGGGTCGAACAAGCTCTGCTCGTGACCCCACCACATCTCGCTTCGCATCCGTGACTTCGGTCGCGGATTTTTATTTCAGGTACTTCCGCAAGTATTTTCCAGTCAACGACTTCGCACTGCGCACGACTTCCTCCGGAGTGCCGCTCGCGACAACCTCACCGCCACGATCCCCTCCTTCGGGTCCAAGGTCGATCACATGATCAGCCGTCTTAATGACGTCGAGGTTATGTTCGATCACCAAAACCGTGTTGCCGTAGTTCACGAGGCGATGCAACACTTCAAGCAGCTTATCGATGTCGGCAAAGTGAAGACCTGTCGTCGGTTCATCGAGCAGATAGATCGTGCGTCCCGTCTGGCGCTTGGAGAGTTCGGAGGCAAGCTTCACGCGCTGCGCTTCGCCACCGGAGAGCGACGTCGCACTCTGACCGAGTTCGAGATACGTCAAGCCGACTTCTTTGAGCAACTTCAATTTGTCGTAGATCCACGGAACGTCGCGGAAGAATTCGCACGAGTCCTCGACGGTCATTTTCAAGATGTCGTAAATCGACTTGTCTTTGTACTTCACTTCGAGCGTTTCGCGGTCGAAGCGGCGGCCTTTGCAGACGTCGCATTGAACATAGACCGTCGGCAAGAAATGCATCTCAATCGCGATTTGGCCGTTGCCTTCGCAGTTCTCGCAGCGTCCGCCTGGGCGGTTAAACGAGAAGCGTCCGATTTTGTAGCCGCGCATGCGCGCCTCGGCGGTCGACGCAAAAAGCTCGCGGATGTACGTCCAAGACCCCGTGTAGGTCGCGGGGTTCGAACGCGGTGTGCGGCCGATTGGCGATTGATCGATGACGATAACCTTATCGAGGTGCTCGAGGCCGAGGATTTGTTTGTGCTTGCCCGGCTTATAGCTCGTACCGTTGAGCTTGTTGGAGAGCGACTTCCAAAGAACATCTTCCATCAACGTCGATTTTCCGGAGCCGGAAACACCCGTGAGACAAACGAACTTGCCGAGCGGAATCTCGACGTCGATATTCTTCAAGTTGTTCTCGGACGCGCCTTTGATGCGGATCGAGCCTTTGTCCTTCGTGCGGCGATTCCGCGGTACGGCGATCTTCAAGTCGCCGTTCAAATATTTGACGGTCAACGAGTCTTTATTGTGCGGGCCTTTGATCAGAACGTCCGGCATCGAACCTTGCGCCACGACGCGACCACCGTGCTTGCCGGCGGCTGGACCGAAGTCGACAAGATGATCGGCGGTAAAAATCGTGTCCTCATCGTGTTCGACGACAATAATCGTATTGCCGAGATCGCGCAGGTGCGTCAGCGTTTCGAGCAACTTTGCGTTATCGCGCTGGTGCAAGCCGATCGTCGGTTCATCGAGCACATAGAGAGCGCCGACGAGTTTTGAACCGATCTGTGACGCCAAACGAATGCGCTGCGCTTCACCGCCCGAGAGCGTACCGGCTTTGCGCGAGAGCGTCAGATAGTTCAAGCCAACGTCCAGCATGAATTGCAGGCGCGAGGTGATTTCTTTCAGCACGGACAGCGAGATTTCTTTTTCCGTGTCGTTAAGCTTGAGACCGTTGAAAAACGCCGCCGCTTCGTCAATCGAAAGCGAGGTGACGTCAAGAATACTCTTTTTACCACCGAGCCAAACGTGCAGCGCTTCTTTGCGAAGACGCGCGCCGTCACACTCTGGGCAAGCCTTTTCGCTCCAAACGGATTCGGTCCCGAGACCATGGCAGGTCGGGCAGGCGCCGTATGGGCTGTTGAAAGAGAAGAGACGCGGTTCAACTTCCGGGAACGAAAAACCATCGTCGGGGCAGGCGTATTCCGATGACATCACGTGCTCCGAACCGTCGGAATACACGAACGTCACAACACCATTCGCGCGATCGAGCGCTTGTTCGACGGCTTCCGCCAGCTGGCTGCGGAAGCCCTTATTGTTTTCGAGCGGCCAACCGAGCGGCACGCGGTCGACGAGGAGTTCGATCGTGTGCGTACCGTGACGCGCCATCGAAATACGTTCACGCAAATTCTTCCACTTGCCGTCGACGCGCACCTCGGCAAAACCCGCGGTATAAAGATCGTTCAGCAGCTGCAGATACTCGCCCTTGCGTCCGCGCACGATCGGCGCCAGCACTTTAAGGTGATCGTAATGAATTTTCTTTTTCTTCAAGAGCGACTCTTTGCCGCTGATCGATTTGTTCTCGGCAACCTGCTCGGAATGAATCGCCTTCGTGCGTTCAACGGCCGTGTCCACGATTTCTTCAGGTGTCAGCTTGCGGATTTCTTTTTTGCAGGTAACACAATGCGGACGCCCGACGCGGGCGTACAGGACGCGCAAATAGTCGTAAATTTCGGTGATGGTCGCAACCGTCGAGCGCGGGTTCGAAGAGTGGGCTTTCTGATCGATGGCGATCGCCGGCGACAAACCTTCGATTTCGTCGACGTCCGGTTTCTGCATCTGTCCGAGAAATTGGCGCGCATACGCCGAAAGCGACTCAACATAGCGGCGCTGGCCTTCAGCGAAGATCGTATCGAACGCCAAACTCGACTTCCCCGAACCGGAGACGCCCGTCAGGACGATCATTTTGTTGCGCGGCAGCGTGAGATCAACGTTTTTCAAGTTGTGCTCGCGCGCGCCTTTGATGACGATGTGTTCTTGCATAGTCGGTGGGGTTAGCGCCCGCGGCGCGGTTTGGCGGTCTTCGGCTTCGCCTCCGCTTCGGCCTGCTTCTTCTTGAGCTCGCGAATTTCATCGCGCAGGAGCGCCGCGAGTTCGAACTCGAGCGATTTGGCGGCGTCACGCATCTGCAGTTCTTTTTCCTTCAACACGGCTTCGAGCGGGCGTTTCTCAGCCTTGGCTTCCAGTTCGAGGTTACGCTTAGCGGCCTTCTCGCGAGACTTCTCAATCTCGGTGAACATCGACGTGATCGCTTTCTTCACCGTCTTCGGCGTAATGTTGTGCTCCTTGTTGTACGCCATCTGCCGTTCACGGCGGCGATTGGTTTCTCTGATCGCGCGCGTGAGCGAACCGGTATCGCCGTCGGCATACAGCACGACTTGGCCACCGACGTTACGCGCGGCGCGGCCGATTGTTTGAATCAGCGACGTTTCAGAACGGAGGAAACCCTCCTTGTCGGCATCGAGAATTGCGACGAGCGAAACTTCCGGTAAGTCGAGACCTTCACGCAGCAAGTTCACGCCGATTAAGACGTCGAACACGCCACGACGAAACTCGTGGAGAATCTGGATGCGATCAAGCGTCTCGACGTCGGAATGAATGTATTTCACTTTGATCTTGAGCGTCTCGAGATACGTCGTAAGATCCTCGGCCATTTTTTTCGTGAGCGTCGTCGCCATGACGCGCTCGTCTTTTTCAATACGGCCCTTGATGCGCTCAATCAAATCTTCAACCTGGCCTTTGTAACCAGTGTTCAGGTCTTCCGTAACCGGTTTCACAATGACTTCAGGATCGACAAGACCCGTCGGGCGAATGATTTGCTCGACGATCTGGTCACTGTTTGCGTATTCGTATTTCCCAGGCGTCGCCGAAACAAACAAGGCTTGCGGCATGCGCGATTCAAATTCCGCCCAGGCAAGCGGGCGGTTATCGGCAGCGCTCGGCAAACGGAAACCGTATTCAATAAGCGTCTTCTTGCGCGCCGCGTCCCCCGCCGACATGCCTCCGATCTGCGGAATCGTGACATGCGATTCATCGATGACCATCAAGAAATCTTTCGGGAAATACGACATGAGCGTATCCGGCGGAGCACCCGGCGGACGTCCGGAAAGAATCTGCGAATAGTTCTCGATGCCGTGGCAGTAGCCGACTTCGCGCATCATCGCCATATCGAACCGCGTACGGCGTTCAAGACGCTCTGCTTCGAGCAGCTTTCCTTCTTTGCGGAACTTCTCGAGCTGTGCCTTCATTTCAATTTCCATCTGTGCCAAGGCACGTGTCCGATCTTCAGCATTCGTAATGAAGTGCTTGGCTGGGAAAATCCAAACATCTTCGACACGCTCGGCACGCTTACGCGTCAGCGGATCGATTTTATAGATGCCCGTGATCTCGCCCATGCCCGTCTCGATGCGATAGATCATCTCTTCGTTCGCCGGCATGACCTCGACCGTTTCACCGCGCACGCGGAAATGGCCACGCGTCAGATCGGCGGTCGTGCGCTCGAACTGCATCTCGATAAAACGCGTCAAAACGCCTTCGCGCGTGATGCGCTCCCCTGTTTTGAAATGAAGCACGGTTTTTTCATATTGTTCCGGCGCACCCAAGCCGTAGATGCAGGAAACCGAAGCAACGATGATGACGTCCTTGCGCGTCAGAAGTGCCTGCGTCGAAGCGTGTCGAAGTCGATCGATCTCTTCGTTGATCATCGATTCCTTCTCGATATAGGTGTCGCTCGACGGCACGTAAGCTTCCGGCTGGTAGTAGTCGTAATACGACACGAAGTACTCAACAGCGTTCTCCGGGAAGAACTCGCGGAACTCGTTGCACAACTGCGCGGCCAACGTCTTGTTATGCGCGATCACCAAGGTTGGCTTCTGCATTTCCTGAATAACGTTGGCGACGGTGTACGTTTTTCCTGAACCCGTCACACCAAGAAGCGTCTGCATCTCCTGGCCCGACTTCAAACCGGCCACGAGCTTTTCAATAGCTTGCGGCTGATCTCCGGCTGGCGAATAGGGTGCTTTGAGCTTGAAGTTCATGACGGATCAATAAGAACGCAAAATACCGCTTCTAAAGGGTCTTGTCAACAATAGCAGCTTAGAGAATGAGATGGCGAACGTGTCAAAAAAAGAGATAAAAAACGGCCGCCTCGCGAGGAGGGGCCGATGAAGTTGCGCGGAACTGACCACGTCAGTTCAAGTAGATGGTGTTCGTGGGTGGCGCCTGGGTAGGCGCGTCGAGGTTCTTGTCCTCGATCTCACCGGCAGCGATCTGACCGGTGTTGAGGTCTTCCGAACGGATGATCTGTCCGGAACCTTCCGGGAACTGGTGAGGAGGCCTGGCCTCCTGGGTCGGGGCGGAGTGAGGTACGACGTGCGCAAGGGCGAGTACGTGGGTCGGAGCAGGGTCGGTAACGACTGTGCTGGTGGCGTCGCGAACGACGTCATCATCGAACGACGAAACGCGCGTTGGACGGCGCGAAAGGATGTAACCAAGGAGCGGACCGAGGATCACCGCGAAGATGATCGCCGGGAGGTAGAGCTGGTAGAACGGACTGGAAGCGCTTACGGAAGCGCTCGGTTCGAACAGGTGCGGGCGATCGACCACGTCGATCGAAGAGGATTTGGGATCGGTGAGCGCGACATCGGAACGTCGCGCGGACATGTTGGACATGTGCACGACGGAAGATGTGGCTTCCGTAGTAGCGGGCGGGGCGGAACTCACGACGCCGAGCGTCGTGGGATCAGGCGATTCCAGGGCGGCAAGAGCGGCAACGTTTGCGCGTTCTTGCACCTTTGGTGGTAGCGGTGTCAACGAGCGCGTTCGCGCGGCGCTGTAGACGACGTGCGTCACGGACGGGATCGGGGGCTTGGCGTGCTTCACGGAAGCGCGCGGTGCCTTCGCGACGTACCGTCGCGGACGTTCGACGGTGTTGGGTTCGATGCGCAGAGCAGCGACGAGCTCGTCGTTCATGGGCAGCGATGGCGGGACACGCGTCCCGTACACTCGCTCGCCCACGGCGCGGAGCCAGGCGTTGTTCGCGTTGATGATCTGCCGCACATCGAAGTTGATCTGTTCCTGAGCGGAACGGACGCGCTTGATGCGCTTCGGCACGATCTTCTTGGGGACGGCGACTGCCGCGACCGAGGCGGCGGCGTGCGGTGCTTCGGGCACGACGATCTCCGTATCGATGGGGACGCTCTGGACCTTGGGGTCGGGAGCGGCCAGCGGCTGATGCAGCTCGGAACGCAGGCCCGACTGGGGGCGCTGACGACCGGCGCAAGCGCCGGTGCAGACCACGAAAACCAAGGAAACGAGCAGAGCGAGCTGGGTACGCATGATGTCCTCCTACCCGTAAAACGGGCTGTCCAAAGACGAGGTTGAGGCTACCAAGGAAAAGCTCACATGTCAAGAATATTAGGGAACGATAAAACCCGCCGTGAGAACCGACGGGTTGTGCATGGTTGTCCTCGACGAACCATGATTGATCTTGCTCAGGGGCCATGATGGCTCCTGATGTTCCTTTTCTCCTTGGCGATGGTCTTGGCGACTTCCTCGCTGAGCGTCTCGATGGTGTACACCCAGGTGTAATAGACCATGGCGAGAACACTCACCAACAAAGCGATGAAGCCGCTCACGAAGTACCCATCCTCCTGGACGCGGTAGCCGTGGACGATGGCAACAAGACTGAGGATGAACAGAGACAAGGCGGACCAGAAGCGCATGGGACCTCCTAAAAACGTCTGGAGCGGACGGAATTCCGATCCGAATGTTCGATCACTCGAACGCTCAGAGAGAACCCTATCATTTTTATGACCGGATAGGTGCGGTCAGTTGAGGTTGAGGTCGTCGGGCGGCGCGGGCGCGACGATCTTGGTTTCTGGCGTCACGTCCGTGAGGAGCGCGACGACCAGAGCGAGAAGGAACAGAACTTCGAACATGGTCACCGCTTGTAGCAGTACTTCCAGGCGCTCGGATCTCCGCGCAGCCACGACTCCTTGGGCGGCTTGCACGGATAGCGATGCTCGGTCGTGTAGTAGATCCAGAGCTCGTCCACCGGACGCTCGACGATGGTGAAACGCACCTTCGGCGAGGTCTGGCTGAACGGATCGCACGAGACCCCCTCGACTTCGAACGGCTGGATCCAGCCGTGCATGGAGAGCTCGTAGACGAGGTTCTGGATCTCGCGATCCTCGAGCGTGCAGGCGAACGGCGCCGACGGAGCCGGGACCGACAGACCGGCCACGGAAGGCTGGCGCATCGAACGATCGTGCATCATGCCCATGACTGCGACCGTGATCGCGACGACACCCGCAACGATCAAGCTGATCGGAATGAATCCGAGCTTGCGGCGCGGGAACGTCGGAGCAGGTCGCGGGCGCAGCACTTCGCGGCTCAGCATCAAATCGGGACGGTGCATGGTGGCCTCCTTGGCCGGGGTTGTTGGGCACGATCGCCCATGAACAGAAACAGGCGGGAAGATTTTCCCGCCGGAGATTCCGATTCTATCGGAAGCTTTGGCGGGAGCAGGACGGGGGCGGGCGTCCTGCGAAGACTGAGGGGTGAGACTAGGTGGCGGACTTGAGGTTCAGGTGCAAGAGCACCGTGGCGAGGTCCTGCGCGGCTTCGAACGTGCTGGCCACCGCGGCGTCCTTGTCGACCTCGACGAGGTGGACCGTGAACCACTGCTTGGTGGCGATGTTCTGGAAGCGCCTGTAGACGAGCGCGTTGGGGAGGTACGACCCCTTGATCGTCTGCACCTTGTGGTGCCACTCGTTGGCGGGCAGCCGACCCTTGAGCTCCTCGAGCCAGGCGTCGGCCGCCTCGGGAGAGTTGAACGGTCCGAACATGAGGGCGGCGGGCGCGCACGCGTCGGCAATGATGTAGAGCTTGAACTCGGGCACGGGTAACCTCGCTGTGGTATGTGGTGGTGTCTCGTTGGGAACGTTTCCCTGCCGGAGATTCCGAGAGACTCGGAAGCTTTGGCAGAGACGTCGAGCGGAGGCTCGACGCGCTGAGCTGAGTGATCGCGACGCGATCAGTTGGTGGAGGCGAGCTTGTGCTCGGTGATGTAGATCGGGAAGACGTAGTCGTCCGCGCGGTACTCGTAGATCTTGATCTCCTTCTGGCGCCGGTTCTTGCCGACCAGCTTGTAGACGCACTCGTAGCGGGCGTCGTCGACACAGGTCTTGATGAGGGTGGTGGTGGGCTTGGCGAAGACGAACTTCGCCTTCTTGATGACCAGCTTCACCACGTCGTCCTTCACCTCGAAGGTGCGGTCGGCCGAAGCGGTCGAGGTGGTGGCGAAGAGGCCGAGGGCGATGATGAGCGAAATGAGCAGGGGCTTCATGAGAAATCCTCCAGAATTGCGGGGTGAACTGTCAGTCCTACGATGCAAGCAGTCTAGCATATTTAGACAGTTTTGTCAATACTAAATAACAATATAAATGGCTTATATTAGCAAAAATAGCCTATTTTAGGCTATTTTTGTACTTCCTCTTATGTATGTAGGTTGAACATCTGGCCTGGAGCCGGAACATAGGCATCGATGTTCAGGTCCCGCTTCAGTTTTCGCTCGAGTGTTTCCGACGCGTTTTGTTCGCCGTGCGTCACGAGAACGACCTCCGGCTTCTTCGGTGCACTCTGGATCCAACGCAGGAGTTTTGCTTGGTCGGCGTGCGCGCTCCAGGCACCAACGGAGGTCACGGTCGCGTTGACGTGAACATCGTGACCGTGGATGCGCACGGTTTTTGCGCCTTCATACAATCGGCGTCCAACCGTCCCGTGCGCCTGATACCCGACGATCATCAAGGTTGAATTCGGGTCAGGCAAGTAACGGACGAGATGATGCAAGATGCGTCCACCCGTCATCATGCCGGATCCCGCCAGGATCACTTTCGGCGGCACGACATCATTAATTTTTTTCGACATGTCCGGCGTCTTGGTGGCGACAAAACCTGGCAACTCAAATAACTCGTGACCAGACATCATCTCCTTTTTGGCATTCTCGTTGAAATACCGGCCGTACTCTTCATACACATGCGTGGCGTTGATGGCCAGCGGACTGTCGAGGAAAATCGGCACGCGCGGAATTTCCCCGTTCTCCGCAAGACGATGCAGCGTCAGCATGATTTCCTGCGTGCGCTCGATCGCGAAGGTCGGGATCATGAGCACGCCCTTTTTTTCGATCGTCTCTTTCACGAGGTCACGCAAAATCGTTTGGCGTGTCTGCAAGTCTTCGTGCAAACGATCTCCGTAGGTCGACTCGATCACAAGCACGTCGCAAGCGGGCAGAGACGCCGTCGGACGCAAAATCGGCACGTCATCGTTGCCAAGGTCTCCAGAAAAAACGACCGTTCGATTCTCGACGTTAAACTCGATAAACGCCGAACCAAGGACGTGACCGGCGTCGTGGAAGGTCGCCTTAATCGCTCCCGCGCAAATTTCCGCCAGCGTCTCGTATTCAACCGGCATGAGCCGCGCTTCCGCTTTGGCCACGTCATCTTCGTCGTAGAGAGGCGGCACATGTTCACGCTTTTCCGCGTCTTGCATGACGGACAACATGTCCTTCCACAGCAACTTGGTGAGATCGGCTGTCGGGAACGTTGTAAAAATAGGCCCACGGTAGCCGCGCTTCACAAGCAGAGGCACGCGACCAACGTGGTCCATGTGCGGATGCGTCAAAAAGATCGCGTCGATCGCGTCCGGTTCGAACGGGAACGGCAAGTGGTTCCGCTTGCTGTCGCCGTCGCCGCCCTGAAAAATTCCGCAATCGACGAGCACTTTATGACTCCCCGACTCCAACAAGTAGCACGTACCCGTCACTTCCTGAGCGGCACCGAAGAAATGCAATTTCATGTCAAAAGGATTTTAGCCAGACCGAGAAATGTCAGGAACCCGATCACATCAGTCAGAGTCGTGGCAAAGACGGTCGAAGCCAACGCCGGATCGATCTTCAGCTTCTTCATAGTGACGGGAATCAGGATCCCACCGAGTCCAGCGATGAAGAGCGTCACTGTCATGGCGATCACCATGACGAACGCGAGCTGAATGTCGCCTGTCCACGCGTACGCCAGACCACCCATCACCACGCCGGTCAAGCAGCCGTTCGCTGCGCCGACCAGCATCTGCCGAACAGTGATCTTCCAAATGTCCCAGGTATGTAGCTGATGAAGCGCGAGTGCACGAATCGAAACGCCGAGCGTTTGCGTCACGGCGTTTCCTCCCATACCCGCGACGATCGGCATGAGCGCCGCCAAAATGACGATCTGGCTGATCGTATCCTGAAATTGCGCGACGACGGACGCTGCCAGAACAGCGGTCGCAAGGTTCACAAGAAGCCACGGCAAGCGGCGGCGAATCGAGAGCCAGGCAGGGTCGCTCACGTGCTCGTCTTCAGAAGTACCGCTGAAGCGCGAAAGATCTTCGGAAAGAGATTCCTTCAACACGTCGAGCACGTCGTCGGCCGTCACGACACCGAGGAGTTTCCCTCGTGCGTCGACAACGGGAAGTTCGACCGCGTCGAGATCACTGAAAAGCTGCGTCACCTCGTCTTGCAACATCCCGACCGGAAGTTTGGTCGGTGGAATGTGTGCCAAATCGTCAATCAAACTATCAGCTGACGCGGTTGCCAAACGCATCAACGAAATTGCGCCAACCAGCGAATTCGTCGCGTCGACGACATACACCGTCGAAGCTTTTTGCAGGCCGCTGCCCGTAGCCGCAATCGCTTTACGCACTTCTTCGACCGTCTTGCCGGATTCCGCGCGCAAATACTCGGACTTCATGAGACCGCCGGCCGTCTCTTCTTCGAAACCGAGAAGCGGTAAAATCTTCTTGGGGTCGTGGCGTCGGAGCGCCTCGATGATGCGCTCCTTGCGACGACGGTCGAGCAGCTGAATGACGTCGGCCGCTTCGTCCGATTCCAAACCCGTCACGAGCTTCACCAAACGATCCGAAGACATCCTTGTAAGAAGTCTGCGTCTCGTGTGGGGGCTGACTTCCCACAAAACGCGCCCGAGTTTTTGGTCTTCAAGCAGGGCGAGCACCTGAATTTTCTCGCGCTCGGACAACCCGTTAATGATCACGCCGAGTTCAGCGGGTTGTATTGCCTTTAAAGCCTCCCGCAGAATCGAAGTATCGCGCCCAAAAAACGTCTTGAGCGTTTCGGAGAATGGATTGAGTTTGTGGTTCGCCATAACAGCATTGAATGCATGTCCAGTGTATACTGTAGATACACAGCCTACAATATGAAAAAAACCCCGTGGATCGCCATCATCCTTCTCTTTGCCGCCAGTGCTGCCTCCGCGGCTCTTCCAGCACCACTTGAGGTAACCGAAGACGACCTGACTTCCGCCGGTATTTCCAATGTCACTTCCGTAGTCCCTACCCCCGACCGATTCTTGGCTCCTGTACGCTATTTTCGTACAGCGGATACCCTTTCCGCGAAGGATGCAAAAAAAGATTGTGCGGATTGCGCTGATCTCGTGGCCGTCTACGTCGCCGACGTTTCTGCCGTCCCAAAATGGGTCGTCGAACCGCAACAGCAGTTCATGAAGATCGGAGCCCGTTTGCAACTACGCGCTTATATCGCCAGCACAAAACGTGTCGTTATTGTCACTGGCCCGAGCGAGGCAAGCGTCCGAAAAATTTCCAAAGCCCTCGTCACCAAATTTTCGCGCTGATAGATTCTAGACGAGCAGGTGCGCGATGCCGGCAATCGCGAGAATGCCGATAAAATTAAACGTATAGGAAAGCACCACGAACCACGAGGTGCGCATTTTTGAAATACCGAGCAAGCTGACGCCGAGTTCGTCGGGGAAGGGCGACGCGATAATCAATCCGCCGATGAAAAACGAAAGCCACCGAAGCGATTTTGTGCTCATGAGAAATGAAAAGCTCGACCACCCTTTGGTGTTTTTTAAATGGGTGGCCATGTGTTCTGAAAGACGATCTTTTACGATCGTGAACAAAATCAAATCCCCCAACACGGCGCCGAGCGCCCCGATCGCGGCGGTCGACCAAGCGGATCCGCCTAACGCTGAAATTTCGCCGAGTGCGATGATGGCCGGTGCCGTCGTGAACGCCGAAGTAAAAAACACGCCGGCGACAAAGCTCCCGATCAGCTGCATCTCGCGCGTCGAAACCAGAAACCTTGCTACCGTATCCGTACTCACAAAAAAAATCGCGACCGCAATACTCGCAACGATCACTCCGATATCTTTGAAAAAATGTTTGGCTCTTTCGTCCATATCTAGACGGTGAGACCGAAGACGTGGCCGACCGCCTTACCAATCAAATAGGCCACAAGCGCCGCAGCCGAAGCAACGAGCATCATCTCTCCCCCACTCTTGATACTGCTAAGCCCCGTCGCGCGGCCTTTGACATACCCAACAGCATACAGCGCAACGATCGTTGCGACGACGGAAACGGGCAAGGCGATTTCAACAGGAAGAACGAGGTACGGCACGAGCGGCACGGCTCCGCCAATCACGTACGAAATTCCCATGATGATGGCGCGCGAATTCGGTTCCACCAAATCATTCATACCGATGTGGAGTTCCTTGGCCACCATTTCTTCAAGCCACAGTGCCTTGTCCTGCGTGATACGTCGCACGAGGATTGTGATTTCGTCTTCTGAAAAGCCGCGCTGTCGATACATGACGCGCAACTCTTCGGTTTCCTCTTCGGGCTGCGTTTCGATCTCTCGACGTTCGTCTGCGATTTTTTTCTCCAACATCTCGCGGTGCGACTTGTTGGAAAGATACGAACCAGCCGTCATCGAAAGCGCTTCGACGGCGATAATCACGAGGCCGGAGAGCACAACGATACCGGCGTTTTCCGTACCAGCCGCGATACCGGCGACCGCGCCCATGGTTGAGACAAGACCGTCTTCCAAACCGAACACAAGCTCGCGAATAGCGTCCAAAAGTCTGCCGTATACGCCTTTGCCAGTGGGGTTTTGCATATCGCTGAAAGTATACCACCAAAAGAAAAACCCGCTCAGATAAGCGGGTTAGAGCTGGAACACGTCGCGCACCTGCGAGCCGTCACGCCGGTAACGAAGTATCGTCATGCGGCGCTTGCCTGGATCGATGATCGTCGTGGCCAGCGTACAGCTGTTGGGCTGGAGCGTCAGGTTGACCTCGTTGTCGCGCCGGATGATCCCATCGCGCGTCGAGAAGAGCTTCTCGAGCTCCTCATACGTGCGAGGAGGATCGTTCTGCGCAACCGATTCGAGCCGCCAGTAGCGCATGTGCGAACCGGGCGGTGCTGGATCTGGCATCTTCGGCTCCAACCAACGAACGCTGTTCGTGTGGCAGAACGGAGCCGTCACAGTCAAGACGTTGCCTACGTCGCGTGGCACGATATCGTACCACCGAGCGACTTCTACCGCGTTCTCCGCATTCGAAACTTCGAGCGAAACAGCGCGTTCGACGCTTGCCACCGTGAAGTGGTCCGACAATGAACTGGGCTGGGCGACAAGGAAGCTGATCGCATCCCCTACGCCGCGCGCGAGCGCTGCTCGGAAGTGCTTGACCTGCTTGGGAATGCCGTGACGAGTCGGCAGCCAGAGAGAATCGTTCGCGAGGGCAAACGACCGCTGCGGCTGGTCTTCCATGACGGTCAGCGAGCCGCCGAGGTGCGGCATGTAACCGACGTAGTTGAGCGAGACAACACGCGGAAAGTTGTCGAAGGTGAGGTCATAGATGGCCAGCCCTTCGAAGTAGCTCTCCCAGAAATCCTCGTTTCTCGCGATCACCGGACCATCGGGCGTCCAGATAACCATCGTCGAGCAGCGCTCGACGCGCGGGAAGTACTCCAGCTCTTCGCCGAAGGCGACTGCGAGCTGTTCGTGCCGAACCATTCCGCAGCCGTCGGCAAGGCCGTGCATGAACTCGATCGACTGGGGGAAGAAGTTGCCGGACGCTTCGACATAGCCGTCCGTGGCGGCCCGCATGGCCACGTCATCGCCACCGAAGCCCTTCTCCAGCAACATTGGCAACGCGTAGCGCGCCGCAGAGAGAATTCCTTCGCGAGTGCGCTCCCCAACGATCACGCCGACGTCGTAGAAAGAACCACTTGCCTTGATGCAATCGAGCATGTCTTTCGGTCTCCTGTTTTGTACGTCCACTTCCTATCAAAAAACCGGCCTCTTGTCCAGAGACCGGTTTCCGTTTTTTACATCTGCTGACCGCCCATCGGCTTCTTCTCTTCCATGTTGCAGTGGCCGCAACCGCCGTCGCCGCACTTGCAGCTTCCTTTGACGCAGCACTTGCCGGCGGCAAGCATCGCGAAGGCCGCGACACCGACCAAGACGTACACCACGCGCTCAACCATCGGCCACGAGCCGAGAAGCGCGAACACGAGATTGAACTTCGCGACACCGACCAGACCCCAGTTGAGCGCGCCGACGATCACGAGGACCCAGGCCGCTTTGTGCAAGGCGCACATGCCTTTCCCGTTCATCATACCGATACGTGTATAAAAAGCGCTAAAAGACGCTTAGACGTCGTTTAGTATATCACGTTTTCGGCAAGTTTTCCACAGGCTTTGACTGTCGGCGCTTCTCACGATGCGCAGCGAGAAGTCTCCAGGCGAGCCACGACGCGGCAGCACCGGCCACGAGCAGCGCGATCGAACCATACGCGGGCAAGTAGAAAAAGAAATCTTCGAGCGACATACGCTAATACGTGACAATGACGGTTGCGAGTGCTTCCGACGCGTCCTTCAACGTAAACGTGAATCCAGAAAGTTCCACCGATCCGTTACGAGCCGTGCCAAGTGAAAATTCCTGGATCGGCGCTGTGTCTTCCGGACCCTCCAATTTGAAATGCGCGGAAAGCTCACCGGCCCAAATACATTGTACGTCTTTCGGACAGCGAGAATCGTTAATCTCAAGCAGCGTCAAACGAATGCCGCCATCGATACCGCGCGATTGTCCGGGCTGCAGCGTAAATGCTTCACCAAGTTCGGCGTTCACGGGAAAATTCGCTCCTGGCCCCGGAACCCACGAAACTTTCTCGACAAATGTCTTGCCGTCCGCGCGGCATTGGCGTGGATACGATTCCATGACCGGATTCCCGGCTGCGGCGCAATCTTCAAAAGATTCGATCTGTTTTTTTGAGCCGCAACCCGCGCCCACAAGAAGAAGAGCAGCAGAAACGAGTGTGACAGCGTAAGGAAGTTTTTTCATATTTCTACGTACAGTGTACACCCTTTGACCCAGACGAAACAAAAAACAACCCTGGGAGACAGGGTCGAACGGGTGTTCAATCGACTTTCGCAATCAACATCTTGGCTTGTGCTTCGAGAGCCTGCCCCACCGATGAATCGGTTGATTCGCCGAGCGCACTCAGGACACGCAGTGCGACAGCAAAGTTCTGCAGCTTCGGCCTCTCAGCGTATTCGGTCACCAAACGTCGCACGAGCGTGGTGAGCATCGGCCGCAAGAACGGGTGCGGACGCGCGGACGGCGAACCTCGCTCCGCACGCGACATCATCTCGATGACGATGACCGCGTGGTGACAGAGCCGTTCGTGCGGAACATGCTCCAGCACCGCCCTCACCACCTCCAGCAAGAGCTTTTCTTCGGCGTTGCCGAAATGTGGCAGAGACAGCAGGCCCATGAGGATGGCCGCGGCAGACACAGCTTTCGTCTCGCGCGCCGCCCAGACGGACGCCGCAATGCTCGCGAGGTACACCTTCGTCTTCAAGAGCGTCGGCGTGCTCGGACAGCCGGGTCGACCCTCCTTGTTGCGAGGCAACTTACGCCATCGCGTCAACGCAGCCTCGGCCATGCCGTACTGCACCGACCGAGCGTCGGCGTTCGGTGCCTCGCGGAACAGATCGCGCTGCATCGTCAGCAGGTACTCGACCTGCCGCAGCGCACAAACGTCATCGTGCTCGTCGACGTAGGTCTGGTACAACTTCTGACACACGGCCAGCGCTTCGTCGGACGTCTTTCCGTCCAACAGCGCCGCGAACGCGTGGTCGTTGTTTTTCGCGACCAGATCGTTCAAAGAACATTCCCAATCAAACGTCTTCAACTCTTCAGACATTCTTCACTCCTTGCCGGCCACGGCCGGAAGTTGCCTTCCCCCACGGGAGAAGGACGCCGCAGTCGCCCTTAGGCTCTGCTTCGTGCCTGCACAACAACAAAAAAAGAGCTCCGTGTCAATATCTGCGCGAAGCACCTCTTATGCTTTCGGTCACCACTTCCACTTCTTGTAGCGCTGCTCGACGTAAATCACCTGCCACCAAAAGATGCCCCATCGATGACCAAAAACAATTCCAAGGATCAGCAAAAGAAGGCTCAGCATATGATGCACCGCGTACCACTGACTCCATGAAAGGCCGAGGCTGTAGCGATTGAAGTCGTCGAGAAGCAACGAAATCACCGTCATTTCAAGCAGCGCGTGCGCTAAAAACTGCAGGAGCACGCCCAGAAACGTAAACGCGAAAATGTAGAACGCGCGTTTCATACTACTGCCAGTTTGCCCGAAACCACCCTTTTTGGCCAATCGGTTTCCGTACGAAAAAAGACACGGCTACTTGGCCGTGTCCTTGAGAAGCTGGCGCGCCCGCGCCAGAATCGCCGTTCCCTTCTTGCACGTCTCCGACGCGCCCGCGTTCAACATCTGCTGATTGATCGTGTCTTCGCTTGAGCAGGCAAACATCGGGCATCGATGAGCGGCGTTGATGAGAAAAATCACTCCGTTACACTTCCGTCCATGCTCGGGCCGATGCGACTCGCCTTCCTTGCGAGGAAAGAGTCCGTCAACGAAGACGGCGGCGATATCAGGATTCGCGTCGAACGTGCGCAAAGCCTCAAGTAGCGTCGTTGCGATGAGGAGCTCGATGCCCACGCCTGCAAAGAGACCTTGATAGCCTTCGTTCATGTCGGCGTCATCTTCGATGATAAGGATCTTGGGCATGAGATACCTCCCTGCCCTAGTGATACCGCGTGTCTCACGACCCGTCAAACGCTTGACAGATCGGCATTTTTCGATTAGGTTCGCGGCAGGAGGATGCGATGGCAAAGAGAGTCAAAGCCAAAACCGTCTACGGCGCCGTGCCGACGCGGCGCGTCGTGTACGGACTGAAGGCGATTCAGAACCCCGAGACCGGCTTTGTGCAGGACCGCGTCGAGACGCGCGACTTCAAAGCTCGTCCGTACGTCTACTGCAACGTCGGCGCCGCGGAGAATCGCCGACTCATGATCTTCGGCTGGCTGGACGACAAGGAGAGCGCGCTCCAGGAAGGGAAGGTGGCCGTCATGACGCTCTCGCCCGCCGAGCGCAAAGCGCTGCACGACCACCTCACGTCTTCATCCATCGGACCGCCGCCGCAACTCAGCTTCTGGTGACCCCGCACGTGTGGGGTCTTTTTTTTAACGCACGATCTTGAGCTCGTCCCAACGCGTCGTGTACCGCGGCGAACGTCGTTCGGATTTGGGTTTCCAGCCGCGCGCGACACCTTCGGCAGCAAACTTTACGGTTCCTGTCCCCCACTCCGCGTTGATGGTGTCGAGTGCCGCCCAGGCCGCGCGCCGCTTCGGATCAGGTTCTCCTCCGCCGAAGACGCGAAGCTGATGCGCTTCTTCTCCAGAAAAATCCGTCAAACGCACGCCAACTTTTTTATAGGCCATGCCGTCACGATAAAACGTTTCAAGAAGCACATGCGCGGCGCGAATGAGTTCCGGCGTGTCGTTGGTCGCTGCTTCGAGCATGACGGAGCGTCCGGAAGGATACGGCATACCATAGCCTTGCTTGCGAAGACCGACGAAGACCGTCAAAAAGCGCGCACGCAATCCCTCGCCTCGCAACGTCTCTGCGGCAGAAGCAATATGTGACGCCACAGCTTCTTTCAATTCTGCCAACGCGGTGATCGGTCGACCGCACGAGCGAGAACAGACAATGCTCTTACGATGCTCTCGCGGTGCCGCGAACTCACCGCACGGCATGCCGCGCAGTTCCATCGCGACGCGAAGTCCCGACGAGCCCAGGTGCCGCAGGATCCAATCATCGGAGAGGTCGCGCAGCGAGCGGGCCGAATGAACGCCGGAACCGATCAGTTTTTTGGAATATTGGCGGCCAATACCCCACAAGTCTCCGACATCGAGCTTTTCAAGCATTTCGTCTTTACGCGGATGCGTGTGCAGCGAAAGCACTCCGCCCAGTTCGATATGTTGTTTGGCAAACTTTGACGCGGCTTTGGCGAGCGTACGCGTCGTATCAAGACCGATTGAAACCGGAATACCGACGCGCTGCCGCACGGCCGCGCGCAACGCACGGCAAGTTCCCTCAGCGTCCTCACGCGGACCAAAACGCAAAAATGCTTCGTCGATGGAATACACTTCATGATCCTCGACGAACTCGGCGACCGTGCGCATGACGCGGTCAGACATGTCGGAATAGAGCGCGTGGTTACCAGAGAGCGCGATCACGTTTCCTCGACGGCAGACGTCGCGCCACTCGAACATCGGCGCGCCCATCGGAATACCGAGCGCTTTCGCCTCGTTCGAGCGCGCGACAATGCAGCCGTCGTTCGACGACAGCACAACCACGGGCTTACCTTCGAGCTTCGGTTCGAAGACGCGCTCGCAGGAGACGAAAAAATTATTGCAGTCGACCAAGCCGTAGAGCCCTGTCATGGCAGCGCACGGATCAGGTGCGTCACGACACCCCAAAGCTCCGTTTCCTCATCTCCCGATCGGCGCAAGCGCTCAACGCGCAATTCGCCTCCCCGCACGACCACAGCGACCGCGTTCGGAAAAGCGGTAACCGAACGGTCAACAACTAACAAATCGTCAGAGCGCACATCAGCATCACCACGCACGTCCGGTCCAACGCGCAAAAAGAACGTCGCTGCGGGATGACGGATAACGTGCGTATTCAGATCAAGCGGGCCGTCAAAACGTCGACCCTCTTCCGGTTGGAAAAATTGAATGGTGGGCATGCTCCCACCGTACCGTCCGTTATGGCGAACAGCGCAAGGCACGTCGTCCGCGAACGACGTGCCAGGCCACGTCACTCGCGAGTGGCGTAGGATGACTTACAACAACCCCTCGAAAACCTTCTTTGCTTTTTTGCCGTCCAAAAGCGTAGCCTTGAGCGCCATAAGTAAGCGTCGTTTCTTGGCGCGCGCACCAAGCAACTTCAAAAGCGGCGCCAAAGAAATTTTCCCTTCGCTTTCAAATGGTGCTTTGCCATGTTTCGCCCAGGCTTCGCCGAGCGTGCGGTTTTTGGAATGCGGGCTCAAGCCCGTGGCGACGAGATCGCCGACGCCAGCTGTACCGTGAAAAGTTTCCTTGCGGCCTCCGAGATCAACAAGGATTTCCCCCGCTTCCTGCACGGCGGCCGCGACAAACCAGCCGCGAGCATTCGCACCCCAACCCAAGCCTTCGGTCATACCAAGACCGATCGCATAGACGTTCTTCAAGATCGCCGACCAGACGGTCCCTGCGACGTCATCGGTTGCTTCAATACGGAGACGCGTGCCGGAAAAAAGTTTCTCCATCGTACGGCGCGCCGCCGGATCGGCGGAAGCGGCGACGCCGACGCCGGGCTGGCTGGATAAAAGCTCGTCGGCCAAAAGCGGGCCGCCAAGAAAAACAAACGGTGCGCCTTCCGGCAATGTTTGATGCAAGAGCGCGTCGGCTGTAAGGAGTGTCCCCTTTTCCAAACCCTTGGAAACGGAAACAACAGCTGTTTTCTTGGCCAGAAGCGGCGCGAGCGTCGTCGCGGCGTCACGCAGGCACCAGGACGGCAGGCACAAAAAGACGGCTTCCGCTCCGGGCACGATTTTTTCAAGCGGCTTTTGCCGCGGAACTTTTCCTGGCAGCACGTCCCAAGCTTCAACGCGGATGCGTTTTTTAGCGAGCACGTGCGCAATGGCGCTGCCGAGTTTTCCGGAACCCATCAAGACAACATGAGGCATATGACGGAAGTCTACAACAAAAATCCCCCGAACGCTCGCCCCACGCATACGGGGTCAGTTCGGGGGCTTGTGGAGCGAGTTGCGCTCGGCTTGCAAGAACACCATGAGCTCTTCTCGCTTTTCTGGCGACAAATCGCGTACATGGTCGACGCCCTGCATCGCAAGAAACGCGCGCGTCGCGGGAAAGAGTGAATTCAGGTCTTCCAGCTTGCTCAAGAGTGCCTTGAGATCATCGACCGCTTCATCGAGGAGCGGTTTCGATTTGTCTATCTGATCGGGTTTTTCATCTTCATCATCATCGCTCACGGTGCACCTCCGGGCTGCGCGCCCAAGGAAAGAGTTGGAAGATACGAAGATTTCATTTCACGACGCCACCACGCACCATCGCGTGCACGTTCCTCCGGCGTCGTGAAACGGTACGCGTACAGCGTAGCACGCACGTACTTCGGCGGCGACTGCGGGAACGGATTCTCCTCGAACAGCGCGAGAACAGGCTCTGATCCTTGCAGTAAACGGATCATCAAATGCGCAACCCAAGGATACGTGGTCGGTTCGCTCCGCGCCGCGCTCCACATGCGCCAGTCGAGACGTGACTGAAATACCATGGCCCAACCCGGGGCGCGTTTCGGATCACCCGGCTTTTGTACAAACCCATATTCTTTCCAAACGACACCATCCGTCGATCCTTCAATAATGACCTCCTGCCGTGCGGCTGTCGTCACACCAAAGAAACCGTAGTCGTTTGAAACACGCAGTGGAGCAATGACGGCCGTGAGGAGCAAGGCTGGCGCGGGGACGCGCGTGAATATCGCAAAAAGACGCGTGAGACCAAGCGTCACGAGCGCGACGGCGAGCGTCGTGATCAATCGCCTGCGCCACACCCCATCGCGCGCGGGAACAAACGGATGTTTCGCGCGAAGACGCGGGAGCACGCGTTCAATCAACGCATCATCAAGCAGAGGCAGACACAGCACGAGCGCCAGCAGGTGCAAGAAAGCGAAATTGCCGGTCAGAAGCCAGAAGAGCTGGTATCCAGCCATCAACAAAGCGCCCAGACGACGCGCCCGCGATGGTAGGAAAAAGAGGAACGGCACGAGGAGCTCGAAAACGCACAGGAAGAGCGCCAACACACTCAGAACACCCACCGGCACTTGATGCGCGAACCATGCGATCGTTGTTGGCAACGGTTGGGTTTCAAAATACGAAGACAGGAACGAGAGGTTGAACCAACCGGCACCTTCGGGAAAGAACCTCATGAAGCCGGAGGCGAGAAGAAGTCGGAAAAGTAAAAACCGGTAGAGCCACAGTACCGTCCCAGACGTCTCAAGTCGCGACCGGTAGCTGACAGCGCGACGGAACGGCACCAAGAAGATCGCCAAGAAGCCCGCTTCGAGCAAGAGCAGGTCCCACTGAAATCCGGCGAAGGATTGCCCAATAACCACAAGAGACAGATAAAGGGCCCACATGAGCGCGAGGCACGGCGCGAGCAAGATTCCACCAAAAGCGAGAAGCGCCGCGAGCGTGCCCAGAAGAGCCATGAATTGCAGCGCTCCTGTGTGCGCGCCGAACCACGCGAATGTCGGAGCAAGCCAGACAGCCGCAAACCCGTGTTCTGCACGCGCCGCCGCCAACGAGGTTTGCGCCGGCAACAGCCCTTGCTCCCCGACCAGGCCGGGCAGTTGCGAGAGCAACGAAATAAAAGCGAAAAAATAGATCGCGGAGAGCGCTTGCAAAAAGAGACGCGACGTCAAACCGTAGCGCGGCGTTTCAAGCTTTTTCCCCCAAAGCAGATGCGTAAGTTTGAGAAAGAAAGGACGGTGGCGCGCCACGAGTCGATAGACCCACTCCGAAACCGGAGCAACGGCCGGCGCCTCGTAGAGTTTTTTCATCCAACCAAAACCTGGACGCTTCGCATGTAAGGCAAAAACGGCCGCAGCGCCTTCAAGGCGGGAGCCGTCCGCATCGATCAATTGCACCGCGCGAGCGTATTTCTCGCGCGGGACGTCCGGGAATTTTTCAGCGATCTCTTGAGAGGAAGTGTATTGAACGCGCTCCCCCGTCAGCGTGCGCCAGTGATCGACCCACAGGTTGCAGGAAGCGCAATCACCGTCGTACACCAAGAGTGCGCGTTCCTCGCCAGCCATAGGCATCTCTTATTCCGCGTTGACTTCGTTGATATCAAACTGGACTGGGAAGCGCATCTGGTCGTCGTTTTGCGGTTCGCCGGACGGGTTGTCTTTCCGGAAAATCAACGTCGCGTTCATGTTGTACATGTCCGGCGTCAAAAACGTCAGCGTCGTTTTGAACGGCACGAAGTTCGTTGTCATCCAGTCGCCTTGAGCCTGTGCGATACCGTTCGCAATGAGTTTGTTGTTCGAGTCGACAAGTTCAACCGGAAAGCTGGCCTCAAAATACCAGTTCCCGCGCGCCTTACCCGTAATCACGAGAGGGCTCGCGATCTTCTCGCCGAGACGAATCTTGTCGACAACAATCATGTTCGCTTTGTACGAAGGGCCGTAGACCGGATCTTCGTTAACAGCGGCCGGCGCGGGCTGCGGAGCTGGTGCGGGCTGCTCGTTCACAGGTGGCTGCGCAACAGGCTGCGAGGAAACGCAACCCGCACCGAGCGTAACGAGCAGTGCAGACGCGATAATGTACGTTTTCATACGGGTTGAGGGAGTCCCTCGTGAAGAGTGAAATCGAGTAAGGTTTCGGCATCAAGGAAATAGAACTTTCCGTGCACCTGCTGCCCTTCCAAAAAAATCGGAAGCCAGTGACGATCATCCGGCCACATCTCGTTAAATGGGATGTCGGTCAATCGGAACCACGCAGGACGCATCTCATCGGACTCGACCGGTTCGCCACGATGCGCCGTCACTTCGTAGACGTGGACTTCAAGCACTTCCGGCAAGGTCGCAAATTCAAAGGTTAGCACACCACGCTTCTCGAGTGTTTCAGCTTCGAGACCGCACTCTTCTTGCAGTTCTCGTCGCGCAGCCTCTTCGATTGTCTCACCGAGCTGAACTTTGCCACCAAAACCGTTCCAACGCCCCTCGCCGAATCCGCGTTTTTTCATACCCAAAAGAATGTGGGTGTCGTTGCGGACGACGCAGAGGGTGAGCGTCTTGACCATACGCCCACATCGTAGCAGATGCGTGCATCTCAAACAAAAAAGGCCGGTGCTACGGGAAACCCCTGAGCAACACGGCCTTGGAGAGAAGGAGCTGATCTTCGAGCCAGGTACTGAACGTGATGCGTGACGGTTGCGTACCCGCCAGCTGCCAGACGACGTTCGCTGGCGACGCTGACGGGTGAAGATCTTCGCGCCGCGCACTGACGAGCATCAACTCCGCATGATCGCCCTGCATGCGTCCCCAGACAGCCTCGGCGAGCTTGAGAAGCCCTGTCAGCTGCGTGGGGTGACGTGACGTGACGATCGTTCCTCGTTTCAAAGCGAACGTGAACCGTGTTTCGACATCCAGACAATCATCGCCTGTTATCTTGAGCGTCATCCCCTTCGCGTCAGCTTCTTTGCGAAAGAGGGCCGCCCTCGGATCTTCACTCATGCTACTTCTTCTCCTGAAAAGAAAAGGCGAATCGACAGGGAGTATCTCCCATTTCCGACTCGCCGTCAAGACAGGTCGCCCGTGAGCGACGCGCAAAGCGTTACCGATCAAGATGTTCGAACGCGTAGAGCAGCATGCAGACCGTCTGCCAGTCGAAAGGCGACGTCTTCTTCACGATCTCTCTATACTTGAACACCTTGAAGATCGTGACGCTGCGCTCCATCATGCGCGCCTGCAGCCGCTCGAAGCGCTGCTTTGGCAACAACGCGCAACTCAAGCCCACATGCGGCGCATTGGGCGCGGTCAGCAGACGCCGCTCGACAAAGCTCTTGAGCTCGGCAGCAGTGACCTTGGGCACATCCAGCCAATGGAAGAGCTGATACACGAGTGCCGCGTTCGGAACTTGCCACGCCGATACTTCGTCGTCGGTCGGTGGCGTCCACAGCAAGACCTCGCGCTCATACCCAATCCCGGACCCCAGAACGAAAAGTGGCTCGGTCAGAAGAACGTATTGATCGCTCACGAATTCCTCCGCTTCGAGTGCGTACGGAGGTTAACCCAATTTCCTCTGCATGTCCAGCACCTTGAGCTCGCGCAGCAACAAACCGGACGAAACGCCGAGCGTTTCTTTTTCCAAAAGCGCAAAAGCATCGTCCCAGCCCATTTTTAAAATCTCGATTTCCTCTCCCCCGTCACCCCGCGCCTCTTCGCGATCTTGAGCGTGTGTCTCCGGCAAATCAGCGATGAACAGGTACACGAGCTCTGTCGAACCACCGATCGACGGAAACGCCGAAGCCACCCGTCGAAGCCGGGTGGTCGGGATGATGAGTCCGGTTTCTTCACGCAGTTCGCGCACGGCGGCATCTTCGGGCGTTTCATCCCCATCAATCATGCCGGCCGGCATCTCATAGAGACGCGCGTGTTCCGCTTCAACCTCGTAACTCTCGATGCTCGCGCCTTTCAGCAAGCCACGAAGCGCTTCTTCCGCGCGCGCGAAATACGCGAACGGCTTGAGCGGACGAATCTCGCGGAGCATATAGAGCTCGCGGCGAGCAAAGTCGACGGGAAGCACGATGACCGCCGGGCCGCGTGCCATGCCATCGAAACGATGCGTCGAACCATCAAGCGCAAAGCTGAAGAGCGAAAGGAAACCCTTTCGCTCCAGCTTCAGATCGCGATAGACAAGCCGTTCCGGCGCGCGGCCAACACGGCCAACCTGTTCGATCATAGTACTATTTTGTTTCTTTCACCTCAGGCGGAGCCATCATGACGGGCGCATCGACAGGCATGGGAATACCAACCATAGGTGGCAAGGCATCGAGCAGATCTTTGGCGAGCGGAACGATCACGTTCTGGCGCCAGAGCTCAGCAGGTGCGTTCTGGATCGGGAAGATAAGCGCGGGCACGAGAAGTTCCGCACCGGTCGTGCCCAATTGCTGCCACGCGCGAACGTAGGCAATCTTCGGCGTACCGAGCTCAACATCGACGCGCTTGGCATTATCCGGCCATCCACCTCCGTAGTTGTCGGTGTTTTCAGCGATGCCAAGCAAACGCTTCACGTCGGTTTCTGCGGCGTACGAAGAAACCTGATAGGTGCGGGTGAAGAGGTTCCAGACGCTCTGGACGCGCTTCATGCGTACGTCGACGTTCACGTTCAGGCCGTACGGATATCCACTTTCGTCGTAAGCGACTTTACCGTCGGCAAGAACCGGGTAGACGACGCTGATGCCTTCAGGAAACCAGAAGGAAGAACGGGAGGCGGAGTCCATGGCCGCGTATTGCATGCGCCACTGGTTGTTGACGATCGGCGCGCCGTAGTCAGCCTTCGAGATGCCGTACTCGACGAGGAAGGCGTCGGCGATGCGGATCGATTCTTCGTCGGAAAGCAAATCGCTTTCTTTCAGGCGGTTCTGTTCATAGCAGTTCTGATCGATGCAGCGCGAAAGCGGTGAGATCCATTTTCCGTTTTGGAAAATATTGACCATACCCTCCTGCGCATCGACGTTGAAGACGTAGCCCTGGTCGCGCTTTTCGGCGATCGTGAAAGATTGCACGAAGGCGTCCTTGGCATTGTTCAAATCAACCAGACCGAGGTTTGCGTCTTGGAGCGCGGAAAGCGGGCCGACGGCCGGCGCGGCTTTTACGCGGCGATAGACGTCAATCTGCGCGTCCAGGTTTTCAATGGCCTCGCCTTTGTAGACGTAGTGATAGATCGTCGGAACCCAATCAGGCGCGACCATTTTGGAATCGACCGTAAGGCCCATGCCACCGCCGCCACCGGACTGCGGACGCGGGGATGCCGTAGAAGGCGCTGTTTCCGGAGCCATGAACGTGGCGTTGGAACCAGCGTCACCGTTGCTGCCAGAAAGCTTGCCGAAGGCATTCGAGTTCACACGTTCCAAAGAAGGAGCCATGGCAACGCGGGATGATGTCAGACGCCCCGGTTGCTGGATGCTTTGGAGGGCCGTAGCACCGGCTACCGCCAGGACAAGCACAGCCAGTCCCGGAACAAGGAAACGATGTTTTGTAGAGAAGATATTCATAACGTTGAACTTAGGAGAAACGGCGGAGGCGCGAGCGAGCAACTCGGAACGCAGGCGTTCGACGAAATGTTCATCGAGCGCCGCATCGGGCTTGGAGATCAGTAGCTCTTGAACGAGCGCGCGAAGCGGAGCGTCTTGCGCGCGAAGATCCGGTTGGATCGCGTAGAGCTCCTCAAGAAGCGCGTCGATACGTTTTTGGTCGATCATAGATGCGTGAAGAGAAGGAGAAGCAGAATCGAGGCGGGAACCTCTTTGCGGAGTTTGGCGACGACGCGTGAGTACGCCATTTTACAGGCGTCTTCGCTCTTGCCGACGATTTCGGAAATCTCAGCGTACGAAAGCCCATCCCAGAGACGCAGCAAGAGCAGTTCGCGTTGTTCTTTCGGCAGTGCCGTGAGGTAAGGCTGAAGTTTGGCGATACGCTCATGCGCTTCGGCGTCTCGTGCGACGTCGGTATCGGATTGCAGATCCCAGACGTCTTCAATATCGAGCGTCGCGCGCGTGGCGCGGTAATGATCGATCAGTGTGTTCCGAGCGATGCGATAGAGCCAGGCGATAAAAGTCCCACGCGTTTCGTCGTAGGCAGCAAATTTATCGAGTGCCTTCAAGAAAACCTGAGACGTCAAATCCTCGGCCGTCTCGCGATGCTGCGTGCGGTAATAGAGGTACTTATAGATGTCGCGGACATGCGCGTCGTAGAACGACGCAAATTGTTGGGTATCCATGGGGTTGGGAGCGCTCTCACCAGTGTACTACGAATGGGTTTTTGAAAGGTAACGCCCTTTCGGAGCCTTGTGGGGCGTATTTTCATCCACACCACATATTGTGGTCAGAGTTTTTTTGAGATACTATATCTAGTGGAACGACTGTGCATAACCCGTACGTATGTCCGTTTGCCTTTCCGAATATCGCTGCGGGCAGTGTAAAAAATTGCTCTTCAAAGGCCTCTTGGTCGAGGGGTCGGTGGAGGTCAAATGCAAGCACTGCCACGCCATCACGAACGTCGTCGCTTCGCAGTACAATCGACTCCTGTGCATGATCGACCCGTGCCCGAACCGCATTCCGCATACGCCTGAAAACTAAAAGCGGTCCCCTGCAGAAGCTCTAGAAGCTCGCGCCCGTCGCGTGCTTTTTTTATTCATCTCCTTCAATACTATGTCGCCCACCTCTAACGCCTCCCAGATCGACGCCATCTCGACGATTGAAGAATATTTGGACCGTTCGGACTGGCGCGTGCATGCCAACGCGAACCAGGGCTACTCGCTCGGCGGCATGATTCTGAATATTTCTGGCAAACTGACGGCCCAGTATTGGCTGCAGCGCGTCTACCCGGCAGCCGTGCGTCGCGCGCATGTTGAGGGCGATTTCCATATTCACGATCTCGACCTCTTCGCGGGCTACTGCGCCGGCTGGAGCCTGCGTCAGCTTTTGGAAGAGGGATTCAACGGAGTACCTGGCCGCGTCGAGTCCGCTCCTCCCAAGCATTTTGAAACGGCGCTCGGACAGATGGTGAACTTCCTTGGCACACTGCAGAACGAGTGGGCGGGCGCGCAGGCGTTTTCCTCGTTCGACACGCTTCTTGCTCCGTACGTAAAAAACGACGACCTCTCTTACGATGAGGTGCGTCAGGCCGTGCAACAATTTGTCTTCAATCTGAACGTTCCGTCGCGCTGGGGCATGCAGACGCCTTTCACAAACATCACGCTCGATTGGACGGTACCGGAAGACCTTCTCGAAAAACGTCCGCGCATTGCGCAAAAAGATCAGTCGTACACCTACGCTGATTGCAAGCCGGAGATGGACATGATCAACCGCGCTTTCATCGACGTCATGACCGCCGGCGACGCACGCGGACGCGTCTTCACCTTCCCAATCCCGACCTACAACATCACCAAGGACTTCGACTGGGAGTCGGAGAATGCGCAGCGTCTCTTTGAAATGACCGCCAAGTACGGCATCCCCTACTTCCAAAACTTCCTGAACTCGGCGCTTGATCCCAAAGATGTCCGCAGCATGTGTTGCCGCTTACAGCTCGACCTGCGCGCTCTGAAGGCTCGTGGCGGTGGCTTGTTCGGCTCGGCAGAAATGACCGGCTCCGTCGGCGTCGTCACGATCAATTTGGCGAGAATCGGCTATCGCGCAAAATCGAAGGACGCGTTCTTTACGCGTCTTGGCCGCTTGATGGATCTGGCGAAAAATTCACTCGAAATCAAGCGCGTCACCGTGCAACGCAACATCGATCGCGGTCTTCTACCGTTCACCAAAAGATATCTCGGCACGCTACGCAACCATTTCTCGACGATCGGTTTGAACGGCATGAATGAAGCCTGTCTTAACTTGCTCGGTTCCGATATCGCCACCGAAGAAGGCCGCGCTTTCTCGCTTGAGGTGCTCGAGTTCATGCGTGATCGTTTGGTTGCCTATCAAGAAGAAACAGGGCACCTCTACAACTTAGAAGCGACGCCGGCCGAAGGCACAACCTACCGATTCGCCAAAGAAGACCGGAAGCGCTGGAGCGACATCATCCAAGCGGGAACGCCGCAAGCGCCGTACTACACGAACTCGTCGCACTTGCCCGTTGGACACACAGACGATCCACTTGCTGCGCTTGGACATCAAGATGAGCTGCAGTCTAAATACACGGGTGGTACCGTACTCCACCTTTTCCTCGGCGAGCGCGTGCGCGATTGGACAACCTGCGCGCGCTTCGTCAAAAAAGTCGCCGAGAACCACCGTCTCCCCTACTTCACGATCACGCCGACCTTTAGCATTTGTCCGTCGCACGGCTATCTCGAAGGTGAAAAGCCGGAATGCCCGACCTGCCAGGAACGCTGCGAAGTCTGGTCGCGTGTCGTTGGATACTTCCGTCCGGTCGACCAATGGAACGTCGGCAAGAAGAGCGAATACGTGGGGCGCAAAGAATACGAAGTTCCGAACATGACCACTCCATATGCGCATCGCCGGATTGCAGCCACTGAGCCTGCTTGATTTTCCCGGTCGCGTAGCGGCGATCGTCTTCACGCAGGGTTGTCCGTTCCGTTGCGTCTACTGCCACAATCCGGAACTTCTTCCGACACGTGGTAAGAACGAGATGGAAACGGAAGAGGTTTTGGATCGCCTTGCTGAGCGCCGCCTGTTTCTCGACGGCGTCGTCGTCACAGGCGGAGAACCAACCGTGCATCCGGACTTGCCGGAGTTTTTGTCGGAGATCAAATCAATGGGACTCGAGACGAAGCTCGATACGAACGGCGTGCATCCGCGCATGATCGAGCGCGTCATACAAGAGAAACTCGTGGACTTCTTCGCGATGGACCTCAAGCATGTCTGGAGCCGCTATGGCGAAGTCATAGGACCCGCCGCCCGCGTTGCGACCGACAACTGCATTGAAACAATGGGCGTCATCCGCTCATCCGGAATTGCCTGCGAGTTCCGTACGACCGTCTACCCACATCTCCATACGGAAGACGACCTCGTGAAAATCGCTTCATCTCTGGGATCTGGCGATCGGTACGCCTTACAGGAAATGCGATATGAGAAAACGCTTGCGAAAGACTTGCCCCGTGCGCCAGGTCTTGACCTTGCAGCCGTAGCCGAGCGGATCCGCGCCACAAGACCAGGCCTGCTTGTCGAGGTGCGCGCGTGATACGATGGTCGTAAGCATGATCTTTTCTTAAAGATTCATAATTTTGAAACGTATGGACGCTTCCATGAGGGCGCAACTCGTGTTGCGCGTCGCAGTCGCCGGCGAATTTATCGGCCACGGCGTATTCGCCCTGCAAGGCAAAGCGGATTGGCTCAAGTGGATTTCGCAGCTGACCGGCGTCGATGCAACGACCGCCGTCACACTCCTCACCATGATCGGCATCATGGACATCCTGATCGCGGCAATCGTTCTTCTTAAACCCATCAAAGCCGCTCTGCTCTGGGCCGCTTTCTGGGGCGCGTGGACAGCGCTCGTTCGTCCGATCGTCGGCATGCCAATGTGGGATTTCGTCGAACGCTGGGCAAACTGGGGCGCACCGCTGGCGCTGCTCTTCCTCCTCGGCTGGCCAAAGAGCCGCAGTGAATGGTTCAAGTCCTGATCAGCAATCACACAACAGAAAAAAGCGCCGTCGGCGCTTTTTTCTTTTCGACTTCTTCTCTCAGTTGAGCCAGGCGCGAAGTTTCGGATATTTTGCGCAGAGCGGGAGGCGAGCGCAGCGCTCCCCCAAACCGTAGTAGCGCCCGGCGCCGACAGCGGCGAAATACAAGAGTGCCAGCGCGTAGACGATGTGATCATCAACCAAGTACCCATGGTCAACGTACGGGAAGGTCAGCACCGGGAACCAGTACAACACCATCATGAGCGAACCGAGTACCGACGAGAATCGCACAGCAATACCAAGAATCAGCGAAACGCCGAGAAGCGTTAGGCCCCACTCGTTCATGAAATCAACGATCGGCATGACGCTGTCGGATGTCAGCCAAGCATAGAACCCGGAGAAGGTTTTTGCACCGAGCAAATACCCTTTTGCCGACCAGGTCGGGTTGATCAGCTTCGTGAAACCCGCGTAGAAAAAGAGCCAACCCAAGGCGACGCGAAGCAGCGCCAGGATTTTCTTATCGGACCGTTCAAGCATGCCCATACAACAGAGCGAAGAATTATTCGACGTGATGACCGAAGGCTTCATCCTCGGTATCGCGATCGGCATCGGCTTTCGTAGCATGGATGCGACCATCGATGTGGTTCGGCGGCGCGTATACAGTGGCGATTTTGAGCGGTTCGGCTCCCGTACACTTCACATTATGACGCGTTCCAGGCGTAACGACCAGGACGTCGCCGGCGCGCAGCGGGCTGGACTCCCCGTTAAGGACGGCCTCGCCCTCCCCCGCGTGAAAATACAACGTCTGCTCGACGTGGTCGTGCGTCTCCTCGCCGATTTCACCTCCGGGCGGAATGCTCATGGCAACAAGTTGTGACTTCTCGCCTGTAAACAGCACTTTCCGAAAGTTTTCGTTTTCTAAAACTTCTTTGATGACGTGAACGATCTTGCTCATAGCCATACGTATTAAACTGTTTTCTTATCAATGCGATCGAGTCGAAGCACTTTGACGCCGAGATAGATCACGGCGCAAATAATGACAAAGTCGATGAACGTTGTGACGAACGCTCCCCATTTGAGCGTTGCCGTGCCAAGCACGACCGAGGCTTCTGCCAAATTTCCAGCTTTGCCGAGAAGCAGGCCGACCAGCGGATTAATAATGTTTTCGACAAACGCCGTCACAAGCTTAGAGATCGCGCCACCCATGAGGAAGCCGACGGCCAAACCGACGACGCCTTTCTCGCGAATGAATTCAATGAAACCTTTGAGCATACGGTTATTCTTTTTTAAACTTCAGAGACATCGAGTTCACGCAGAAACGTTGGCCGGTCGTTTCTTTCGGTCCGTCATCGAACACGTGGCCGAGGTGTGAACCGCATCGCGCACAGAGAATCTCCTTGCGCAGCATGCCGTGCGTCGTGTCAGTGTCCGTCGTGATCTTCGAGGGATCGACGGCTTGCCAAAAGCTCGGCCAACCGGAACCGGAATCATACTTCGCGTCGGATTTAAAAAGATCTGAGCCGCACGCACGACACATGTACGTGCCGCGATCCGTATTGTGATACAGCTCACCTGAACCCGGCGTTTCGGTTCCCTTCTCTCGCAAGACGCGATATTCCTCGGGCGTGAGCATCTTCTTCCACTCCTCTTCGGATCGAACGATTTTTTCTTCATGCATAGCCATCAAATTATTGCAGAAGTTTCGCGCAGAGAACGGAGGTCGAACAAGAGGCCTCAAGCATTGGCTGCAGGACGTAGATAACAAGAAGTGCAAGCCCTCCCCAAGCGAATGCGTAGAACGGCGTCGTGTGACCTTTGACATCGAGCGGCTCCTCCGTGTAATTCCAGAGACGTTTGTGCAGTGTCTTCACGATCAGTACACCGCTCACATATTCGAACGCCCCGAGAAAAAGCGCGAGGAACGCCCATTGGAACCACAGCGGTCGAGTATCCAAAAGCGGGACAAGGCCGAGCGCAAAAAGCGCACCAAAGCCGTAAATCGGACTGAACGGATATTTCGAGAATCCGCCTCGGACATATCGCCAACCGCGAATGGAGCGCCAGATCGTATCGAGCACCCAGCCAAAAACGCTATAGAAGCAGAAGGTGGCGATGATGCTGAAGGCATTCATGACAGGATCTATTCCGCGCTCGTGATCGGGTCGCCCACCTTATAGTTGATGAAGAAGGCGTCCGAAAGATCGTGAACCTGCTTGGCCCAAGCGGTGCCGTACATCGCCTTCGCAAGCGTATCCGTCGTCACCCAACGCAACGTGCCTTGGCGATCGACCGCATAGACTTTCGGATCGCTTTGAATCTTGAGCAGTTTCACACCCGGACGATACGTCACGTTGCCGCCGATCGGAATCGCGGCAAGCTCGGTCGCTGACAACGTAAGCACGGAAGAAAAATCCGCGTACCAGGTGAAGTACGTCTTGTCATTCGGGAACACGTAACGCTTCGCGTCAGCGCCACAGAAATACACCGCGCTCGCCGCCGTCGACTTGATGAGCGATCCGGAGAGACAATGCACTTCCGCCTCAGGACGAACCGTGAGCTGCTTCTCCGTATTAATATCAGGGCTCACAAGCCGCGCAGCTTCTGGATCAAAACGTCCCGGACGCTCGGCGGCGAGCAGTGTCCAATAAGGATTGATCGCAAAACCTCCGGGCTCCTCAATCTCAAAGTGCAAATGCGGCGCGGTATTCTCAGCGTTTCCAGAATCACCAACCCAGCCGATGAGCTGGCCTTTCGTAACAGAAGCACCATCCTCGATACCTGGAGCAATCGCGCGCTCGCGTCCCCCCAAGCCATCGTCTGTACCAGGCGTGTCGTTGTTCAAATGGATATAGGAATATTCGTACCCTTCGGAATCTTCCATCACCACCATCCAACCATAGGACGCTTCAGTTTCCGTGAGCCAGCGAATACGGCCATCGATAACAGCCACAACAGGCGTCATCTTGGCAGCCATGATATCGATCCCTTCATGCGAGCGGCCGCCACTACGACCATCATTGAACGTGTCCGTGTAGTAGGCCTCGCCTTGAACAGGAAACATGATTGGTCGAATCACCTCGGCCTTGATCGGAAACGCCGAAAAACTTGCCGCAAGAACGCAGACGATAACGAGCGACTTTTTAAGCAGAAACAAACCAGGTCTTGCAGTCATACCGGCATCTTACCACGCTTGCGTAAACTCATTGCATACCGCACCATATCGCCACCGACCTTTCACAAAGGAGTCAACCATGAAGAAAGCCGGCGTTGATTGCGGTTTGACCTGCGACAAGATCTACTGGATCGACGAGCGGGGTGCCGAGTGCTTCCTCTCTTCTCGAGTGGTCCGCCAGTCGAGCCTGGTCTCAGTCCTTGAACACCTTGGCGTCAGAGATATCTGCATCGCCGGCAACGGCTCAAGAGAGGCTTTCGAGAAGTTCCGCCACCACGTCTGGCCTGGTGATCCGATTCAGGCTGAGCTGCGCCTTCAAGCGCGTGGCGCCCAGCACCAGATGATCTGCGCGACGAAGCCTCTCGAGACGAAACATATCGTGGTGGGAATCGGCACCGGCATGTCGTTCACGGTCGTGAACGGTGAAGGCTACGACTTCCCCGTTGGCAGTCCCTACAGCGCTGGCAGTATCGATGGCTTGCTTGAGATGCTGGACATTGCCTCCGGAGAAGCCATTGACGGTCTCCTCGAAGGCAAGGAACACATCCCATCGTACGACCTCATGCTCGGAGAAGCCGTGCCGTCGCTGCGAGGCACGCCCTACGAACAGTGGGTGGCCGCCAGCTTCGCCAAAGCGGCAAGAGAAACCACGGACGACCCCATCACGAAGCTCATACGCGGCGCGAAGAGCGTCATCCAGCACCTGGCGACCGATCTCGCCAGTCGACTGCTTCTCTTCGAGCGGATCCCGGAGTTCCGCGGCATCCGCGACGTCGTCATCGTTGGTACCATGCCACACAAGTCGAACTACGTCCGAGCAACGCTCGAGGCAATGCTTCGAAAGATCGGCAAGACTCCTTACTTCCCGCCCAACGCGGACTACGCCCTGGCCATCGGCGCGTATCACGCGATCAATCCCTGACTCTTGCGTCAGGGCTTTTTATTCGCTACGATGCGGCTGCCTTCGGGGATCGTCCAATGGTAGGACAGCGGCCTTTGAAGCCGTGAATCTTGGTTCGAATCCAAGTCCCCGAGCCATGCACCGTACGGTGCATGGCGCAGCCCTGAACCGCATGGTTCAGGGAGAGCCGCCGGGCTTGCCCTGCACCGCACGGTGCAAGGACTGCGTCATGCACAACTGGTGAACCCGGAGCACCCTTGCATAAAGCAAGGGTGTTTTGTTATGTCTAGGCGCAAGATGTATTACACCTACATACTCCAAAGCCATAAAGACAGCGGTTTCTACACGGGCTTTTCAGAAGATCTGCGGAAACGTGTAGAAGCTCACAAGGCGGGCAAGGTGGCGGCGACAAAGTATCGCTTGCCTATCCAACTTATTTTTTATGAAGCCTACCTGAATAAGTACGATGCACTCCGGCGCGAGCAATACTTCAAAACTAGCAAAGGCAAGAGTACACTGCGTGCTATGTTGAAAGAAACGCTTGCGGGTTGAGCCATGCCAAGCGCCTTTCGAGAGACCGAGAGGTCCGGCACACCACGAAAACCCCGGTCAACTGTCCGGGGTTTTCGCATTCGTAATATCCTATTTATGAGAAGGGATAACTGATATAATGATCGCGGTTGAAATACTTTTTTCCTGATTCGGTACATATGAACGACAGAATTCGTAAATTCCCAGAATCGCAATTTGGTTTAGTTGCGGCGACACTGCTGGTCATCTGTCTGGCGATCTGGATATTGGAATCCATATTTGTAGGATATATCGGTGGTTTTTTCACGGTACTCATTCTGTATCGTGAAAGATGGGCTAAGCGCCTTGTCGCACAGCATCAGTGGGGCGGCGTTGGTCACGGGAAAATTGAAATCGCTCAACATATTGCAAAAAGCTTGATCGATGACGTTTTGCGTCTCCTTGGCTTATTGTTTCTGGGCTACTCAATAGCTTTTTACATCATTATTCCGAGGTCGATCATCTTTATTCAAAGTCGCATCGAGGATCCGTTGGTAAATCCGTCGAATCAAAAGTGGTTAAGACAGTACATCGAGAATGCCGAGAGGTCTGCAAATAGCGCGCCGGATTATTGCGATCTTTACCACTGTTGATCGATCCATATTCGTGTCCGACCGAGACATCCAAAACGGTCTGATGCCCCCCACGAAATCCCCGGGTTTTCCGTAGGGAATTTGGTTCCAGACCGGGCTGGTGAGCCATGGAAAAACATCCGTCACCACGGATGTTTTTTCGTTGCAACGACAGCCCCGTTCCCACATTGACACTTCCTCCAATGCCTGCTACGTTTCCACGTCCCGCATCGGACCATCCGAAGCGGTATTTCCAGGAGAACGTCATGCACCTTGTACACCTGATCCTGCTCGGTCTCGGTCTTGCCGCCATCGGCGTCCTGCCGCTGTTGTTCGCGCGTTGCTGGAAGGCAGCCGCCTACGCTTTCGGAGCCTTCGCCCTGATCGGGCCGCCGCTCATGCTCATGAACGACCACTCGTGGGTCGACAGGATCGGCGCGACGATCTTCTTCTGGCACACACTGTCGCTGTTCATCTCGATGTTCACTCTTTACGAATACGGAGAGGACTGGAAACGCAGACCACTCATCTGGGTCGTTCCGCTCGTCGCCTTCTATCTCTGGTTTGCGCATGGCGCATTCATCGAGAAGCAGGTGGGAGGAGAGGTTGGTGCGAACACGAACTCCATCACGATCACGGTCACCAACAAGTGACGCTTCCCCACATGCAAGACATGTGGGGATTTTCTTTTCAGTGGAGACTCCACACAGAACGTTCGTTTCGGCATCCGACCATTCGCTGGTCTGTTTTTCATTCCAGGAGTAGCGTGAATGTACTATGAAGAACACCCGCAATATCATCGCTCTCGCCACCATCGTCCTGCTCGGAGCCGGTTGCGCGGAAACGGCGCCATCGAATGGAATCCAAACAACAACACCTTCCGTGCCAGCCGCCGCCGCATCCAAGCGGCTCGACCTGTCTGACAGCACCCTCGAAAAAGTCCCCTCGTCTGTTTTTTCCAAAACCGATCTCGAGGAGCTCGACCTCTCTGGGAACCGTCTGACGGGGGCCCTACCGGCCGAGATTCGCCTTCTAGAGCGCTTGCGCGTTCTTGATGCCAGCGACAACGCCATGACCGGCGTGCCGGCTGAAATCGGCCAGCTCGCATCTCTGCAGACACTCGATCTCTCGCAGAATGCACTCACGGGACTCCCACTCGAACTCGGCAATCTCAAAAACCTCCGCCGACTCGACCTCCGAGGCAACGCAATTTCCCAACAAGACCTTGAAGCGATCCGAACAAAACTGCCGTCCACCGAGATTCTTGTGGATTGACGCGTTTCCGTTCCCCGTTTACGGTAGAAGCACGCAACCTCAGAGGCGAACATGCAGCCAAAAACAGTCCGCGTGATCAAGGTCAAGCATCTCGACCGCACGCGCCAGTTCTATGAGGCGCTGGGCTACGTGCTCGTCGAGGAGCAGCACAAGAAGGGTCCGATCCACTATTCTGTGGACTTCGGCCTTTGCGTGTACGAGTTCTATCCGTCGGAAAGTGGCTCGCACGTCGCGCCACCAAAAGGCGACTTCTGGATCGTCGATGTGCGTCGATTCGATGAGGTCTTGCGCGTCTCAAACGAGCTCGATCTAGATCGTGATCCGGTCAAATACTACGACCCCGATCAGAAGCTTCGCTCAGCCATCTTCGAAGACCCCGACGGACGTCGCATTCTCGTGCGAGAAGTCGGCTACGATCCCCCGCCGCCGGTCCATTGACCGGCGGTTTTTTCATTGCTACCGTCGAAGCGTCCGCACGGACAAGGAGTTCCCATGCCCTTTCAACCCAGCACGCCCGAAGAGTTACAACGTTCTGCAGAGCAGGTCTGTGAGCTCGAGGCGCTGATTCACCGTCTTCGCGCGGAAGGGCACGACGTCCACATCATCTGGGACGTCGATCGCGTGCTCGTATCCGGCCGCAGCGACGATGCTTTCGCGCACCTCGGTTTCAAGGTCGAGAAATACTTCGACCATGAAGAACGCCTGTTCACGGAAGTTCTCGAGAATGGCCCGTTCGCGCGTATCGCCCGCGCCTGTGGCGAGGACGGAATGCACCAGTCACAAGACATCGTCACGGCGCGATCGAGCTTTCTCGGACTCCGCGTGACGCGCTTCCTGCTGCACAACTTCGGGATCGACGTAAACTGGATGCTACAGATCGGCCACCAGTCAAAAGAAGACTCGTACCGAATCATTCTGGAGTACCGGAAAAAGAACCCGAAGTCGTACGTCATCAGCGTCGACGACATGCAGAAGCACACTGATGCGTTCGACGCCGCTGCTAGTAAACTCGGTATGAACGACCGATCCTGCAGCATCCTCGCGCACATCGTCAGAGAATACGACGAAGACGAAATGCGCCACGAGGTCGACGCCGTCATGGCCGTCCAGGGCGATCACCCAACGTTCGTCGATACGTTTTGCACGCAGACCGGACGCTTGAAGCGCCGCGTCATGGTCACACCGAAGCCACGCGATACTATGCGCGAGATGTTTCAGAGAGTCCATCTCGAAACGCTCATGCGCGGCTGCGTCGAACTTCACCGCGTCGAGCTCGAAAAACTCGCCGATGAGCTGATGCCCGGCGCTCCGAAATCGATTGACAACCTCTTCTATCTCTACGAACTCATCCGTGAACCGCGCTGAAGCGCGGTCTTTTTTTTATTTCCTCAAATACCTCCGCATCGAAAGTGCCGTGGCAATCAAACTCAGGAAGGAAACGGCGCCGAGTTGGTACCCGAAAATTTCAAGCCAATGCGCGCGATAGTAAGCGCCGATCGCGACATCCGCGTCAAAGAAGGCGCGCGCGGCCGGCTCAATAACGCCCAGTGTCGGAAACACAGCAGCGGCCACGAGACCAAGCGCCAGGACATTGAACAGCATCGTTTCAATCAAGAACGGCACGCGCACGAAATTGTTGGAGGCACCGACCAAACGCATGATGGCGATCTCTTCACGATGAATGTAGATGGAAACGCGGATCGTGTTGAAAACGATGAGTAGCGAGATCAGGGCGAAAACAAGGCTGAGCGTTAAAGCTGCGCGTTGTACCTTGTCGGTAATGAGCGTCAATCGCTCAATGAGCGCACGATGATCTTCAACGGTTTTATCAGCCACCAGCGCCTTGATGGCTGGGCTATCGAGCGCTTCAAGAATCGGGCCATAACTCGCCGCGTCTTTGGCTTTTACGACAAGGACGGCGCCAAGCGGATTCTCCCCCACTTCCTGCAGCGCTTCAAGAATCGCCGGTTCATCGGCGTGATTGCGCTTGAACTGTTCGAGCGCCGCCTCGCGCGAAACGAACTCGATTTCCCTTACTTCCGGGAGTGACGTCAGATCCCCGCGTACCGCCAAGATACGATCATCGGAAACATCCGGACCAAAATAGACCGAGATGTCGACGCGGTTTTCAACCACATGAATGGCGGCATCCGTGAAAAAGTTCACGATCACGAGCAGGTTAAGCGACAGGTACGTCAAGACGAGGATCGAGATTGTCATGAGCGACAAACCAAGATTCCTCCAGAAATCCTTGAGCGCAAATTTGATGACGCGTGCGCTAGAAACGAACATGCAGCTGAGCGAGGAGTTAGCTTTCAATTCAGATGTCGCGTAGCTCGAGCGAAAATCGTGAAGGGCGAGCGAGTGATAGCGGGGCTATCACGACGAGTCCTGAACGATTTGCAGCCGAGATACGCGGCATATGAATGAAAGGGAACGACGAGCGAGGCTACTAGATGAGGTATTTACCTTCTTCGTGGTCCGCGACGATTTCGCCGGCGTGGATCGTCAGCACGCGTTTGCGCATGGCGTTCACGATCTCACGATTATGCGTGACCATCACGACCGTCGTTCCAAACTCGTTGATCTTACGGAAGATGTCGACAATCTCGCCTGTGTGGATGGAGTCGAGGTTGCCCGTCGGTTCGTCGGCAACGATGAGTTTCGGACGATGCACGAGCGAGCGAGCGATCACGACACGCTGCTGCTCGCCACCAGAGAGCTGTTGCGGATAGCGGTCTTCTTTACCAGCCAGGTTCACGATGCGCAGCACGTGCGGCACGACCTCACGGATACGACGACCGGACACACCCGCGACTTCAAGCGCGAACGAAACGTTTTCAAAAACGGTTTTCTTCGGCAGCAACTTGAAATCTTGAAAGACGACACCGATTTGGCGACGGAGTCCTGGGACGTCTTTTTCCTGTATACGTCCGATCTCCCAGCCGCCGACCTGGATCGAACCGCCGCTCGGTTTTTCTTCGGCGATCAAAAGCTTCACGAGCGTCGACTTACCCGTGCCACTTTGCCCGACAATCGAAACAAATTCGCCGGGGCGAATGTGCAAATTTACGTTCTTTACCCCGACGATATCGGGGCCGTACATTTTCGAAACGTTCTTCAGGCGGATCATGTATACAGTATATCACATGCCTCCTACGGACTTGGGGGTATACAAAAAAACCTGACAAGAGTCAGGTTTTTTTGGAGCCACCTCGGGGAATCGAACCCCGGACCTCTGCTTTACGAAAGCATTGCTCTACCGGCTGAGCTAAGGTGGCATGGAGCGGGTAACGGGAATCGAACCCGTCTCTCAACCTTGGGAAGGTCGCATACTACCGATGTACGATACCCGCAGGCCGTTTTCGCGTCAAGGCACGTCGTTCGCGAGCGACGTGCCAAGGGTACCGGAATCCTTCGGAAGATTCAATGGACGAAAACCGTAATCGAGGCCGTCTTTTTCTGGGCTTCCAGATAGTCATCAAGCTGGATGGGGCGCACCAGAATTTCTTGTAATTTGACCTTGAAAACCGTGCTGCCGGATTCCTGTCGCTCGATCACGCGCAGAACGTGGTACCCCAGAGCGCTCTTTACAATGCCGCTTGTTTCGCCGGGAGAGAGCGCGAACGCAGCCGCTTCGACCTCAGGAGGCAAAAGACCGCGTCCGATCATGCCTCGGTCGCCGCCCGTCGCGGCCGCATTCGAATCCTCGCTGTACGTCATTGCAACGTCCTTGAACGCCTTGCCGGCGTTCAACTCTGCCAAGGCCGCTTCGGCTTTTTTATACTTTTCCGCATTCAGCTCCGCGTCATTCTGAATCGCCTGCTCGAGCTTTTGACGAAGGAGAAACGGGTGCAGCACACGATTCTTGAATTGGGACGGTCGAAGCCCATAGAGATCATCAAGCGTTTCCGCCGCTCGTGCTTCTGCCTTCGCTTTCCCGGTCGGCGAATCGAGCGAAGATTGATCGAGAATCGTTTCGTCGTATGCCGCGCGCACGGATTCCGATGTCACGACGATTTCATAACGATCCGCGAGCCCAAACGCCAACTGATCTTTAATCAAACGATCGAGAACACGCGCTTTGAGTTCCGCTTCGCTCGGAAAAGCTGAACCTGGTGCGGCGCGCTCGCGCTCTGCTTCGTAAAAACGTTGGAGCACGGTGAGATTGTTTTGATAATCGGAAAAGCGTATCACGTGACCATCAACGATCGCTGCCGGATACGGTAAAACATTCGTAAGGATTTGCGTCACGCCCCCGTTCCAATTGTAGCGATACAAACCGAAACCAAACACCAGCAAAAAAAGCGCGGCGCCTGCGATGATCAGCGCATAAAAACGGCGGCTCCGAGGCGGCCTACCGTGATGGATGAGCGGATGCGGACGAGCCGGCAACGCTGTTGGTTCGGGCATATTCGGCGAAGGCATGCGGATCAGCGAAATAATTCCACCATTTTTTTGTGTTTGACCAGCCTTCAGCGAGACTTCGGGCGGCGGGCCCTTCTGCGGTCTCGGGCAAAGGCTTCACAGCATCTTTCCGAAGCACCACGACCTGCTCCCCCTCTTTCTGAAGACCGAGCTTCATCCGCGCTTCACGTTCGAGGAACTCTCCGCTGTCGAGCGAAGCCTGCAGCGAAGAAACCTGGAAGTTATGGATGCGCAACTTGTCGGCTTCCTGGCGAAGCGCTTGGATTTCTCGATCGATTTGGCGGGTGCGCAGCGCTTCTCGGGCAAAACCGACTCCAGCCAGAAGAGACGAGACAGCCAGTCCTGCGACCAGCCACCCAAGGCGTCGTGGAGCGCGTTCAGACGTCTTACGCATAGGGTGAATGCTATCACGGGCGTTCCTCTGGAGGAAGGTGACGGAGCGAGCGGTCGATCTCGGCCTTCAAGAGACCGAGCTGACGCGGATCAAGTTTGGAAACGGACTGCAACATGTCACCAAAGCCACCGTGACCGCCGCTTTGGATTTGATTGATCAAGTCCTGCACGCGCGCGGGGTCGGGAACGCGTTCGATTGTCAGAGGTTCTTCGCCTCCCGCAGATTCGAGAATCAGCGATCCATGCCGAAAGAGCGTCGGGATGAGCCCCTTTACGCGGTAGGAGACGCGCTGTATGCGGGAATACGAAAGCTCGGTGACATGCCGGTCGAAGGGTCCATGCTGACGGACGTAAATAACGCGCTGATCCGTCACAACCAGAAACGATGCCTGTCGATCAAGCAGTGCTCGTAGGCCTACCAGAAGCCCAGCAACAAGCGAAATGCCGATCACAGCTTGTCCGTACCACCCCAGGCGCAAGAGCGGCACGAGCAGTACGAGAGGTGCGAGAAGGAGGATCGCCGAAAGACACAACGGCAAAATCATCGTCGCGGCGGCTCGTCGTACGACGGATAAGAGCGATTCCTCGTCACGCAGCCCTAATTGACGTTCAAGACTCATGACTTCATTGTAGCTTGCCGAGGCGTCGGCGTACCAGTTCACGCGCCACGACTCGTTCGTCCCACGGCGTCATTTTGCCTCCTCGCCCAACAATCGCTTGCTCAGCACCTTTCCCCGTCAACAAGACAACATCGCCTGCCGCAGCCATTTCGACAGCTTTGGCGATTGCCTCGCGACGATCTTCGATCTTGAAAAGTGTCTCCCCTTCTTTTTTTCCTGACTCGATCGCGCCCGCAGACACCTGTTCGATAATCAAGCGCGGGTCGTCGTCATACGGATCTTCGTTGGTGACGATGACAACGTCAGCTTTCTCGCCCGCAAGTGCTCCAAGGATCGGCCGGCGAGCCACGTCACGTCCGCCACCAGCCGAGCCAAGCACATGGATGATATTCCTGTACGGCAGACGCTCGACGGCGGCGTAGACTTGGCGCAACGATTCCGGCTCCGGCGCGTAGTCGACGATAACGCTAAAATCCTGACCCTCTTCAATACGTTCGAAGCGTCCTGGGACATTATCGACTTTCGCAAGACCTCTCGCCATCGTTTCGAGCGGGATCCCTTGAGACAACCCGACGGAAATAGCTGCCATTGCGTTCAAGACATTGTAGCGTCCCGGCATTTTCAGATCGAAACGTGCATCGCGCACGATAAAACTCGAGCCATCAGGCCTGAGCTGTACGTCGAGTGCTTTCACGATCGCCATCGGCCAAGCCGCGTTGCCAGCCGGCTTCTCCGCACCATCGGCCAGGAAGCCATACTTCTTGTCAGCCGGAGCGTCAAGAAAATCCCATGCGTGCTCCGATTCAAGATTCACGACGATCGTTTTCTTCACGTCGCCGCGCATCGGCACGACCTTGCGCTTATGTTTCACGAGATGATGAAAGAGTTTCAGTTTCGCGGTTTTGTATTTCTCGAATCCACCATGCGCTTCGATGTGCTCTGGTGTCAGATTGGTGAAAACAGCAACATCGTACTCAATGCCAAGATGTCTGAATTGATCGAGGCCTTGCGATGACGTTTCAATCACGGCGTAGCGGCAGCCAGCCTCCGCCATGCGATGCAACATCTTCTGCAAGAAAAAACGGCCTGGCATCGTCATTTTTTTGTCGTTGAGCACATCCTCACCCGCAACGCGAAAATTCACGGTAGAGGTGAGTCCAACCTTCTCCCCTGCTTCTTCCAAAATACGCGCAATCAGGTTCACAACGGTGGTTTTGCCGTTGGTACCCGTCACACCGATCACGATCAGTCTCTTTGAAGGCCAGGCGTACCAGGCAGCGGCCAAAAGCGCCAAAGCCCAGTGATAGAGCCGGATAATCGGTTTCGGGACGAATTTCTTGATTGTGGCAAACATAGCCTGCACAGCTTATAAAAAAACACCCTCATCAGCAAGGCGCGCCATTCGCGAATGACGCGCCGGAGCCGCGAGGACTCGTACGGGCTACGGTGCGATCGGCGCGAGCGGCTGGCCGATGCGATAATTCAAGAAGAACGCAACGTCGATGTCATCAACAAGGCCGCTCCACGACGTTCCAAAAAGCGCGATGGCCGTCGCCTCATCCGGCACGTGCCGCAAAAGCCCATTTCGACTGACGGTGTAGGTTTTCGGATCGCTTTGAATTTTCACGAGTCGAGCACCTGGTCGATACGTCACGTTCCCCCCAAGAGGCAGCGCTGCCATTTCTTGGGCCGTAATCACGTACACGTTCGAAAAGTCCACGTACCACGTCGCATAGATTTTCACGCTCAGAAAGACGTACCGTTTTCCGTCGCGACCACAATAATAGACTGAGCTACCATATTGCGTCACGGGATTCCCGTCGTCTTTCAATTTGATCAGTTTATTTCCTTTGCAAAACGCTCCGAGCGCCGTTACGGCTTCCACCAAGCCTTTGTCACTATCAATGGTCGCCAACGGATCATACGCCTCCGGCAGCCCCCGTCTCCGAGTGGTGGTGGCGTGATAGAATCTGGAACATCAATCAAGAACGTCGCATCGGAGTCATCAGAAGCTAAGACTGCGCCGCCATCAGCGACAAGCTGCACGCGCAGTTTCGCGGTTGCATCCACGGACGGCATCGGCAGCACCAGATCGTGATACCCGCGCGCCAAGTGGTACCGATCGACGTGACGGCCAGCGCTGAGAACGTACTCGTCAGAAGTGTCGCGAGCGCGACGACTGAAGCCTTCGCAAAGCGGCGCGAAATTCGTGTAATCATAGTGGAAAAACCGTCCTCAGTATACCACAGTTCACTCTCATACGCACCCACGGCCTCGCTCAAGTGCGACTACCGCTTCGTGTGAAGCTCGCGCACTTCAACACCAAACTGATCACCACGATCAAATTCATTCACAAACAGGCCAAAAGAGGCACATCCCGGTGAAAGTAGGACGGACTCCCCTTTTTCCGCAGCGCGCGCGGCGTGACGAACAGCGTCATGCATGGACGATACCGTTTCGCCGACTGGCATACCTTCTTTTTTGAGCGCTTTTACCATTTTCGGTGTTGCTGTCCCTTCAAACAAAATGACTTCCTTCGCAAAACGTTTCACAGCCTTTGCCCACTCGGAAAACTTCAGTTCCTTGTCAGCTCCGCCGGCAATAAGCACACCTTTCTTTTTCAAGAAAAGTGTTTCCATCGCGACTATTGAGGCTTCCGGTGTCGTGGCGGCCGTGTCGTTCCAATAGGAAATACCCTTGATGGCGCGTACGAACTCAAGACGATGTGGTACGCCCTTGAACGAACGAAGTGCTTTTCGAATAGAGAGAGGTTTCGCCCCGCGCAGAAAAGCAGCGCCTCCGGCCAAAAGCGCGTTCCAAAGATTGTGCGCGCCCGGCAGTCGCACATCTTTCTCTTCGAACAACACTGTTTCAATACCTTGTGCGCGCGCAATCGCCTTCCCCTTCTTGTAGTACAAACCGTTCTGTTCGTCCGCGATCGGTTTCATCGAAGCCCAAAAACGTTCGCCGCGTACGCGTGCGCCCATTTTTTTGGTGTAGGCGTTGTCGTAAGGAACAATCGCAATATCCGTCGGAAGCTGCCAAGCGTAAATCAATTCTTTAGCGGCGGCGTAATCCTTCATGCCGTCGTATCGATTCAGGTGATCCGGCAGTACGTTCGTGAGAACGGCGATGTTCGGGCTGCGCTCGACGGCCTTGAGGCTTTCAAGCTGCCAGGAAGAAAGTTCCAAAACGATCGGCGTTTCCTTTTTCGCCTCCATCACGTAGGCAAGCGCCGATTTTCGAATGTTCCCCGCCACGAAAACGCGACCAAAAGAGGCTTCGAGCATCGCTCCGAGAAGAGCGGTGACCGTCGTCTTGCCTTTAGTGCCCGAGACGCCAACGATCATTTGCGGACACAAACGGAAGAAGATCGACATATCCGATTCGATCAGCGCACCGGCCTTGCGAGCGATTTTCAAGAACACGGAATCGCGCGGCACGCCCGGATTCTGAATGACCAGATCCGCGTCTTTAAAATCTTCAGCGCGGTGCTCGCCGAGCACATATCGAACTTTGTGCGCTTTTTTTCCAAGCGAGACGCGCAGCGCTTCCAATTCCTCGATCGACGCCGCGAGCGCGTGACGATCTTTCAAATCCGTAATCGTGAGGCGCGCGCCCTGGCGTAGCAACCATTTCGAAACACCCAAACCACCCTGGTTCACACCAAGACCCATCACTGTCACTTTTTTGTCGCGTAATACGGTCGTCATGTGTGCAGAAATTCTTTTTTTGCTAGTCGAACACGGATGAGCGCGTCGCCGATTTCCCAAATCATTTTGGCATACGCAGCGAGTCCCCGCCAAAAGCCAATCTTTTGCATCTTGCGAACCTGACCGACACCGAGCGTCGGAATCGATCCGTACCGCCAACCGCGCGCGCGACATGCATAGTTGAGTGCCATCTCGACGCGGAAACCCTCTAAGAAACGAGGCACCACCGCTTCGAGCACACGGCGTTCAAGGGCGCGTTCGCCGGAAAGCAGAGGCAGGTGCGCAATAACCCGCGTCACGAGCGGGCCGCGATCGCGAAGTCCGGCGCACATGACGAGACGCCCCTCCTTCACTGGCGCAAGCAAACGTTCAACATGCGCCGGAGTCAGTCCGATAAAATCGGCGTCGCAGAAAAAAAAGATACCAGCAGTTGTCGCTTGCGCGCCAGCAAGCAGCGCGCCACCCTTGCCGACATTATGATCAAGACGCACGACGCGCGCACCGGCTCTCTTCGCTTCCTCAGACGTTCGATCAACAGAACCGTCGTCGACAACAACCACCTCGCCAATCGACTTCGATGCCTTCAGCACGCGCACGACATCGCCGACTGTTTTTTCTTCGTTCAGCGCCGGCACGATCGCTGCCACGCTTCGCGTATTACCGTCCGCGAAGGGAAAGCTCATACAAGATGTCTTCGGCTTTCCGATAATGCGAGCGCGCCTGATCGTATTTCGTGCGAAGATAGCCGGAGTATTCCATCGTGTCGAGTCCAGCAACAAGGCGATCGAGCCGCGTTTTCAGTTCGCGCGCTTCAGCGTCGCGACCGGAAGTGACGTAATACGTCATGAGCCGCACGGTCTCGCCAACCGCATCACAGAGTCCGGCGATTTGCGTCTCTTCATCCAATCCTTCAAGAGCGACCGTTTCGCCTTTCCACGCGATCTGCGCAATGAACCGCGCTTCCGCGTACTCCTCGAGCGCAGCTCGATACGAGCCTTCATGTGCCAAGCGGGAATTCCTTTCCACTTTCGCTCGAATCGTCTCAAAAGCGTCCTCTGCCTCGGCCAAAAGCGCCTTGGCACCAGCCTCATCTTCGCGCAGCACGGCAAAAATAGCGCGCTTGGAAGCGCTTTGCGCTTTGGATGCCGCGCCAATAATTTCGCGACGCGCCACGTCGAACGTTTCGTGTTCGACCTTCAGGTGCAGAAGAAAGCTTTCGTTTTTCATAGTCTGTGCCAAGGGTAGCCGGAAAAGACCAAAAAGAAAAGCCCCCGCCACGTCGTTCGTGAACGATGTGGCGAGAGCGTCAACCGACTAAACCTTCCGTGTAATGATCCCACGAAGCATCTTCTCCGGTCAGAAGAAGGAAGCGCCGGGTTTCATGATCGTATTGCAGAATACGTACGCGCACCGAACCATCGTCGTACTCGAGCACTTCCGGAGGCGTGAAGCGGAAGAAGTGGCCCTCTCGATACTCGGCGGCGAATTGCCACCACAGCAGAAGGAAGAGCGCGACGAACGCGATCGGCCAACGGAGCGTCGTGAGGACAGGCAGCTCCGGCAGCATGAAGATCGCGACCGGAAAGAAGGCGTATGCCAGCGTTGATCCCACCGCCTTCCAAGGCGCGTGCAGCCAGTAGTACAGCACGCGTCGGAAAAACGTTTCAACCTTCGGCCAAGCCGTTACGGCACGCACTTCAGGCTTGAAGGTGCGCATCTGACGGATTGCCGTTCCGGAGTTGTAATAGATGACCGTGCGGTCACCGTTCTCAACCGTAACCATCTTGCCGTCGTGAGTATGCCCCGCGATCAAGTGGCACACTTCGGGACGTTCCGCCAAAAACGCGTTCAGCTCTTTCTCAATGCGATCGGCGTGCATCGTCGAAGCAAGCAAGTCGAGCATCAAGCTCGGATTGAATCGCTCGCGCGGGCGCCGGAACAGATAGAAGAACTTGAGCGCAATGACTTCAAGCGCGATCATCGGCAAGAGAATCGGCAAGGCGTACCACTTTTCAGCGACACCGAGAATCCACTCGTCGCCGTGATCGACGCGCCGACCAATCCCGTGAAAGAACCACTTCTTGAGCTTCGTGCCGAGCCCGGCGTTCATGTGCGAAGCGATCGGCACGTTCAAGACTCTTTTCGCGCTCCCCCAACGAAACGCCAGGTGTCCGGCGATCCAACGGAACATGAGGAACAGCACGAAGAAAGAAAAGATGCTGCCGACGGCGATACCCGCGAACGTATACGGCAAGATGGCGAACATGACGCCCGTCAGCGCACCGGAGAGCACAAGCGAAAGCAGCAGCATGAGCAGCATAACCTTGCGGCTGATCATCACGTCGTCCTTGAACGTTTCCTCTTCCGGCGGATTCGCCGAAAACGGATCGAACTGGTCGCCATGACAGAACAACACTGACTCGGCGATGCGTACTTCGCGATGAAACGTCACGCGGTGCGCTTCTTCCGCAGGAACGAGCGCGGCGCGAATCATCGACTGCACACTCTCCCACGAGAGGTCGAGATCGTGATTGCCGATGACGATTCGAAAGACGAGCGACGGATAGCATCCGGCCAGCTGGCCCAAGCCATCGAAGTGCGCGCGGTGCGCGTTGATGATCGCTTGCGTCTTGGCAAGCGCGGCTTCTTCCGTCGGAAAAATTCCGTACCGGCCCTCGAATTCAACCGCGTGGTGATCGAGCCAGTCGCCACCGATCACGTGCACGTATTCACTGTCCGGACCGATGATGCGCAAGTGCGCCTCGAGCATCTCGAGATATGCCTTTTCGTTCTCAGACGGAAAATCCTCGAGCTTAGGCTTCCCCTCGCCGAGGTGGTGGTCGCTCATGACAAGCGTCGCTTTTACGAGCTTCGGCATGGGATGTCTCCTCGGTGAAGGGTTAGCGCGGTCGAAATGACCTGCGCACACTCCATCAAGAAAAAAACCGATTGTCAATCGCCCATCGTAAAGGTTACGATGTGGGCATGAGACGCTTCACACAAAAAGAATTTATCGGTTTTGCGGGCTTGCTCTTCGGCCTTCTCTGCGTTCCTCTCCTGCAATTCTCGGGATATATTTTTGCGCGAGAAGGCTTGATCACGCTCTGGGTTCGAGGATCGCTCGCGCCCGTTACGCTGCCATCCCCGCCCGTACCTGAGCCAGAACGCATCATCGACCACACACGCCCCGTCGCGATCATGGTCGACAATCATCCGAATGCGCGGCCGCAATCTGGCGTTTCGAAAGCCGACGTGGTTTGGGAAGCTCCGGTGGAAGGCGGACTCACACGCAACATGCTGATCTTCCGCAGCGCCAGTACGACGGAGATCGGACCCGTACGAAGCGCTCGCCCGTATTTCTTGCGCTGGGCGCGCGAATTTGATGCTGTCTACGCGCATGTCGGCGGCAGCGACGAAGCGCTCGCGCAACTCTCCGCCGGCACGCTCGGACTCGACGACGCCAACGAATTCAACAATGGCTCAACGTTCTGGCGCGACTCGCGCAGAGACGCTCCGCACAACACGTATACTTCGAACCTGCGGCTCAACCAGTTAATGGAAAAGAAGGGGTGGTCAACAACAACAGAGGCGATTGATACGACGGCGCGGAGTCGTGAGGCCGCGACAGGCACGCCCGCGACGCGCATCAGCATCATCCCCATCGAAGGAGGCGAAGCCATCGAATTCCGCGAGGACATAAAAGAGGACGGCTACACACTTTGGAGACGGAATCATCAGATGCGCGATCGTGACGGTTCAGCGATCGCTCCTCGTACCGTTGTCGTTCTTGAAATGGACGTGCTCACCGTCCCCGACCCTCACAGCAAAGGATTGATCGGCTTACAGACAATCGGAGCGGGAACCGCAAGCGTCTTTCGAGACGGCTTAATGCTCTCCGGTACGTGGAAAAAAACATCCGCGAGCGAGCCGACGACGGTTCTGAATGACGAAGGGCAAAAAATCCCCTTTGCGGAGGGGCAGGTATGGTACGTCGTAATCGGAGCGAACCGCGGCGGACACGCGACGGTCGAATAGCACTCAGCGAGAACACCAATCGCGAAGCGAACCGACAGCGAACGACCACAGACGAATTTCCTCATTCGGTGTGATGTCGCATGGTGACTCGAATGATTTGCGAGGAGCGTTCGTCGACACGTATCGCCCGCGTGCGCTCAAAACACGAACGGCACAAACCGCACCGTCGTCTTTTCCTAATCCCGTCTGCGCGACAAAGGCCGCGCAATCACTGTGATTCAAAAGATTGAGCGCGACGCTTTCTTCGACAACGCCCGTCGTATCAGGAAAAAATCTTTGAGCGAGCACGAGACGCGTGTTCCACGTCCAAACGCTGACGACAGCCAAGACTCCCAACAACGCGAGTTCTGTGTGCGTCGGTCCGTGGTGCGTTCGAGCAATCGCAACGATGATCGCCAAGGTCGCGATCGAAACCGCGATAGCACCGATGACGGCGGCCGGGAATTCCCACGAGAAAGCGAAGTTCATACCCTCTGAGTATAGCAAAGGAAACGCGTTCCGTTCAGACAAAAGAAAAAACCCTACCGAAGTAAGGCTTTTTCTGGTGGGTCGGCCGGGGATCGAACCCGGGACCATCAGCTTAAAAGGCTGTTGCTCTACCGACTGAGCTACCGACCCAAGCGTACGCAGAGTACGCTTTTTTCAATCAAACGTCAATGGCTAGGCTTCCGGGACCTCAGCCTTGAACTCCTCGTACCGCGCTTTGAGCTGTTCTTTCACGGCAGAGAGCTCCTCATCATCGTGCACTTCAGCGAACTCTTCGCGATCCTGAAGCGTCATGTCGATAATGTCGCTCCACTCTTCCGGTGCGTAGGCGCCCTCGGACAACGCGCGTTCTTTAACGGCCTGATACAACTCTTCAAGATCGAATGTAAGATTTTCCATAGTTTGACGTGAGTATAGCCCCGTGATACCACGGACGTAGGAACTTCTCAACCGAGGAGTGAACATGCAAAGCGCAAACGCTTGGGAACCGCCCTCGCGCATCGTACTTGCTTTGTGCGCGGTTCTGCTCATGCAGCTCCATGTCTTCGATCTTCTCGCGACGATCGACATCTTACGTCACGGAGGACGCGAGATAAATCCGGTCATGCGCGCCTGGTTCGCGCACAGCGAGTTCGCTGGCTCGATTGGAAAGATGATGCTTGCCGTCTGCCTGACCGTCGCGCTTGCCGTCCTAACGCGCGCGGCACCTCACGGATATCGTCGCACGTTTTGGAGGTTGCTCCTGACGGCGATCATCATCCAGACCCTTGTCATGTGCTGGCACCTCTACCTGCTCGCCATTCTTCCGCTTCTCTGAAAGAAGCGTTTTTTATTTCTCGACAACGACCATCATCTTCGCGCCGTTGTCGACGTCGCCGCCGTTCCAATCATGAATCGCGTTCCACAGCACGTCCGCTTCGTACACGTAGTCGGCGCCACGCCGAGTGCCAGGGTCGTTCGTGATAATCTTGCCGTCTTTCGTATAGCCTTTGACGACAAGCATGTGATATTTCGGACCCGCGCCAGAGAAGTTCGGATTAAAGAGCTGCCGCCCGGCGGCGGGGATGATGACGGGCAACCCGCGATTGAGTACCGCCTTGATATCGGCGATCGACTTGATCTTCACTGCGCGTGATTTCGCATACGAGAAGCGTTCACGAGCGGTCTCCGCCACTTCTTCGGCGGTCGTGTCTTCGTAGTAGCCGAAGTGTGTCTTCTCCCATTCGACGAGTTCGAGAATCTGCGCATCAGCCGTGTCTGGTGTGAACGCGCCCGCACCGGACAAAAAGGCATTGACCATGAGGAGCGACGTCTCTTCGCACGCTTCTTGATACGGCATGCTCCAGTCAGCTTTCGGCGCCTGTGAGGTGAACGGCACGGCGAGGTTCACGCCCTTCGACGAAGGTGTCGGGCTTGGCGAAGGTGTCGGGGCAGGCTTTGGAGTCGGAGTAGGCGCGGGGGTCGGCGCGGGTGTTGGCACAGGTTTCGTCTCAGGTTCCGGCGCGGGGGTCGGCGACGGTTCCGTTGGCGGTACGTACGGCTGCGCGGTAGGCAGAGCCGGCTTGAAACGCGCGGTAAGAACGTCGCGAATCACGACGCGAAAAGCGAACGCTGTTCCAGCCGCGGCCAAGAAGAGCGCGGCAAGTATCAAGAAGGAGAATGTTTTTGCTCGCATAGTAGTATCACTCTATCACAAAGAACGCGCTCTCGCGCGTCCTGAACTCTTATTTCAACTCGATCAATCGTTCCCACGGGAACTGATCGCGACCAAAGTGACCGTAGGCCGCGGAGGCGCGGAAAATCGGCTTGCGCAAATCGAGCCGCTCGATAATTGCTTGCGGACGGAAGTCAAAATACTTCATAAGAAGTGGCGACAAATCACGTCCGTCCTCAGAGCGCGCGGTCAACATCACAGGATCTGCCTTACCGATCGCGTACGCGACCGAGACCATGCACTTCTTGGCGTATCCGGCAGCCACGAGGTTCTTAGCAGCAAAGCGCGCCATGTAGGCTGCGGAGCGATCGACCTTCGTCGAATCCTTTCCTGAAAAAGCGCCGCCGCCGTGCGGAATGATGCCGCCGTAGGTATCAACCATCAATTTGCGTCCCGTGAGGCCGGTATCGGCCGTGAAACCACCCACGACAAAGCGGCCCGTCGGATTGACGTGGACTTCGACACCGTCGAGCGAGCCGATAACCGGCGTGATGACGCGCTCCATAATGCGCGCGCGAATTTCTTCCTGCGCGATATCTGGCGCGTGCTGCGCGGAAACAACGACGGTCGTGACGCGACCATGATCCATCGTAACCTGCGTTTTGCCGTCGGGCCGAAGCCAGGCGAAGGCTGGATCGTGGCGGCGCAAATCAGACAAGCTCGTCGAGAGAGCGTGCGCGTGCGCGATCGGCGCCGGCATGAAGCTCGGTGTTTCGATCGAAGCGTAACCGTACATGATGCCTTGGTCCCCTGCCCCGCCCACGTCGACACCTTGCGCGATGTCGCCGGACTGCAGTTCGATGTTCACGAAGACTTCGAGTTCGTCGTCATAACCGATCTGCTTGTAGACGTGCTTGGCCATCGCTTCGATGTCGACTTCGCCTTGCGAAGTCACCTCGCCGCCGACCATGAGCATTCCGTGCGAACCAAAAACCTCGAGCGCGACACGGCTGCGTGGGTCGCGACGGAGATATTCATCCAACAAAGCATCGGCGATTTGATCGCAGACTTTGTCGGGATGGCCTTCGGTGACGGATTCAGCTGTTTTCATGGGGAAATGCCGTCCAACCTTAGTCCCCGAGGGGGTGAATGTCAACAACGTTTTTCCCCAAGGACGCGGCACGTCGTTCGGGGACGGTACGCCATGATATACTGTTTGCGTATGAAACGCTCGACGTTCTCACTCTTGCTGACAATCGCGCTCCTCGCAGCCTGCGCCGTTCTCTGGCTCCTGTTCATTGCGCCGCGTTTTGGATTGCCGCCGTACGGAAAAAAGACGCCCGTCACGCCCGTCATTTCAACCCCGGAAACACCTGAGAAGGCACGCAACAGCGCGCTCAACCTCTATCTGGCTCCCCCGTCCGCGTTGCCGGACAACGCGTCACGCGCAGAGCTTACACTCGTCAAAGCGACGGTTGTGGATGCCTCCGGCGCGTCGACAGAGTTTTTCAGCGGCGTTCAACGTGTCATGTTGCAGCCAGGCTCCGTTCAGAAGGTCTTGAGCGAGCGCATTCCCGATGGACGTTGGACGCGACTCACACTGGAATTTTCTCCGGCCGCAGAACTGGCCTACGCAGACGGTAATGTGAAGGCTGCCTTGATGGGAAAAAAGATCATATCGTTCACGTTTGACGCGACGGTGGGGATCAGTCGTAGTCTTGCCGTCTTTGGCATCGTGCCCCTTGAACGAGAAGTCATCGTTGCCGAAAAAGCCCTTGTCGCAAATCTGAACGCCGATCCCATCCCCGGACAAACCTACGTCTTCGGCGGATTCCTCCTTGAACCGCGCGGCCGCGGCGATATTTTCAACATCACCAATCCAACGCTAATCAGCGTCGTAAAAGAAGATCTCGGTTTCGATCTCACGATCGTGAAAACCGGTTCCTCCGGTTTCCAACCCGCCACGCAGCCCGCGCCATAAGCGACGCCAACGCAGAAAAAAGAAAAACCCTCCGACGTATGTCGGGGGGTTATGCGTTTCAGATGGCGAGCACCGTGTTCTGTCCACGCTTGCTCGAGACCACGCGGTAGTCGCCGCTGGCGAACAACTGGATCACGATCGTGTTCCGGCTGCCGGGGCTGTACCCCGCTTCTTCCGCGTACGTACCCGAGTAGAGCAGGTACGACGGACAGATCACCTTGTACTCACGAAGCTCTTCCTCCCAGAAGCGCTGGAGCTTGCCATCCGCGTCATAGACACGGCGACGCACCTTTCGCACGACCTTGTGGGACATCTCATCGTGGACGTGGCCCATGATGAAGAAGTTCCGGAAGTCGGTGAAGCCACGATCGCGTCCGGCGGTGTTCAGCTTACCGCCAGCCGTGTTCGAGGACCCCGTACCGTGCTTCATGAAGAAAGACCAGCTGTACCCCCTCCAGATGACGTCCATGTTGGAAGGTCCGTTGAAGTACGGGATGCCGCCCAGGCTCTTGCACACTTCCTTCAGAGGATTCATGCCGGAGCCGTTGCGTCCCGGACGACCATCGTGGTTGCCCGTACGGGCCACGATGAGCTTGTGCGCGATGGGCCGGTAGATGTGTTCCGACTTCTCGCGCTGCTCTTCGGGCGTCAGGTCCTGCTCGGCCCACGCGGCACCGCCAGCGCTGTCGCCAAGAGACATCTCCATGTTGTCGCCGTTCAGGAAGCCGTAGCGGTTGGGCCGCCGCGCCACTTCCTTCACGTCGCGCATGAAGTTGCCCTTGTCGCAGCGACGATGCCCGTAGTGCACGTCGGAGAACGGGAACAGCTCGATGTACTTCGCGGGACGTCCGTTCTCGTCGACGATGTCGTCGGGGATGAACACGCGGTGGTAGGCCTCGTCCTTCGAACGGACGTAGCGGTACGCGCGCGGTTCGATCTTCGGCGGCGGCGCTTCGGGTGCCAGGACTTGCCAGTACGTCATGCCGAGATGGTCCTTCCAGCTCGTGAGCAGGAAACCTTCCGGCATGCGCGGCTTGCTCTCGAGGAGCGCTTGGATCTTGTCGACCGGCTCCTCAAGCTCGCGAGCGATCTCTTCCACGCGACGGCCGCGAGAAGAGATCTTGACCAACTGTTCGATCAAGGCGTGCTTGTTCTTCATACGTCCTCCTAGCTCGCGGCCTTGTGGGAGTTGTCGGCGCCGATCAGGCACCCGACGGTGCCCATGGCCGGCGACGGGTAGCCCTTCTTCTCGGCGTCGGATCCCCGGTGCTTGCGGAAGCCCGGGCAAACGATGCCGATCGTCGTATGCTCCAAGATCGTCAGGTTGACCGGATCTCGCCGGCGCACCGTGAAGCTCTTGGTGATGCCTTCCTGCAAGTGGCCCAGGACCACGAAGTGCGGGAAGTTGTTGCCGACGACGATGTCTTGCAGGGCGTTGACCTTCGAGCCGTCCTTGCGGGCCTGCGAACGGCCGTGCAGAGCGACGAACTCGATCGGCTTCGTCGGGATCTTCCAGTAGACGTCAGCGCCGACCGGGCGATCCGTGTGATGGATCTTGAGGTCGTTGCAGACGTCAGCCAGAGGCTCGATGCCGTCGACCCGGCGCATGCGACGCTCGAGCGGCCCGGACTGCGCCCAGAGGATCTTGTGTGCCACCGGCTTGAGAAGCTCCTTGAGCTCCGCGCGCCGAAGCACCGCCGTATCCTTGGTGTAGTCGCTGCCGCCGATGATGTCGCCGTTCAGGAAGGCGAAGACGTACGGCTTGCGCTCGATGTACAGGAGGTACTCCTTGAAACGCTCGAGGTCGCAGCCGTGGTCTCCGTACCAGACGGTGTCGATCGGCAGAATGCGGATCTGGTTGTCTTCGGGCGAGTCGGCGAAATCCAGGCTCTGCGGAAAGATCACCGACACGTAGTCGATGTCGTTCTCGGAGTGCCGGATCTCGAACACGCGCTTGCCAACCTTCACGACACGCTTGCCGAGAATCTGCTCCAGGTAGAGCGTCTTCTCCTGCCACTCGTTGCGACCATCCTTCATGCGAAAGCCGGCGGGAGGCGTCTGAACGAGTCCGGCGAGCAGCGCGAGGCCGCGATCACCGTACTTCTTCTTGACCTCCTTTTCGGTACGCGCTCGCACCATGAAGTCGGTGAGCTGCTTGCGCAGTTCATCGTCCGACAGAGGGCCGGGCGGCAACCCCGTGGCGCGTGGCCACTGAGGAAGCCCCGAGATGCCGCGCGCGATCTCGAGGACGTGATCCCACGACGGCTTGGCGATGCCGAGCGTCTTGGTTGCGTCTTCGATTTCCGCGAGGAGCTTGTCCTTGAGCAGCGTCAGCTCGTTCCGATTCTTGGGATTCTGCGCGGCCTTGAAGGCGCGTGCGATCATCTTCAGAATCTGCGGCTGCTGGCGCGCGGGGAGCTCCTGCTTGTAGCCGAGGTCGCGCAGGCATTCGCCCACGCGCCGTCGACCGATCTTGTACCGCACGCACTTCTCGAGAATCTTGGTCTTCTCGTCGGGAGTAATCGTCTTCGGGGGCTTGCCGCAGACTTGCGCAGCAAACTCCGCGACAACTTCACGCGGGGTCTTGTTCGCCATGACATACCTCTCTTGGTCTGCAACGTGGGTGGAAGGAACTCCGGTCAAGGAGCATACAAAAAACTCTTCACGATGAAGAGCTTTTTGTTACCAATCGGAAATCGCCTGTGTGCCGTGCAATGAATTGCGTCCGGTTCAACATATGCGGTGTCCTTAGGTGCCCCTAGTATAGTGCCTCTACCCCCAGGCACAACCCTGAGTTATCCCCAAAGAAAAAATGGGCTATACGCCCATGAATCTGAGGATTTTCTTCTGTTCGGTCTTCGGCCACGTTGAGAACGGGTGCACGGCAAGATATTTGTTCTTGAAGCGCTTGTCCTTCGTGACATTCTTGCCAATCCACTCCGGCCAAAGCGCTTTGTGCTTTTTGAGCGAATACGTCTTGGTTGGTTTCTCGATCTCGACGACCATGAGCGGCGCATTCTTCCCACGGAAGACATCGAGTTCCCACACGCGCTGATCGAAACCGGCTTCGATGCGACCGCGTCCTTTCGTGATGATGCCGGCCACGTCGGCGCAGTGGCCGAGCAGCTTCGCGCCGTGCTTCGGCGTTGGATGCCCGATCAAGATCTCATCATCGTCACCACCCTTGAACTCGGCGACATAGACACCGTCTTGCTCACGGATGCGCACGACCGGATCAAGCGAAAGAAAACCCTGTCGGATGCTAGAGAGGCCCGACAGCAACGTACGCGGCAAGAGATCCTGCCGTACCAGGAACTTCTCTTCGTATTCCTTGTCTTCCGTCATGTGTTGCATGTTGGGATTCCTCCGGCACGAATGTAGCACATTGACACGGCGTGTAAAAGGCGTATGCTCGCCGCGGAGGAAGCATGGCTGCACATTCAAACACGACCGGTCTCTTGAAGCCCGATCACATCCAGAGACTCAAAGCCCTCATCAAGACGCTGAAGGCGGCAGAACAGATTTCGATCATCGTCGCACAGATCGATCCGGACGGCATCGCGGCGGCACACGTCACGAAGGCACTCTTCGAGTCGCAAGGCGTGGCCTGCGAGATCTACTACGCCGGCGGCTTCGGACATCCGCAGAACCAGCTCCTCTACAACGAGTGGGAGCTGATGAAGACGATGCGACCGCTCGCCGAGCTGCCTGAAAGAGGGCCGCTCGGTCTCGTCGATTCGTCGCGGCTCGAAGACTCGCGGTTCGGTGCCGGTGTGAAGATCGATCCGAAGCGCTTTGTCTACCGCGTCGACCACCATCTCGAGCAGACGATGAAGATCAAGAACGGCTTCGATCTGATCGAATCGTGTGGTTCGGCCACAACGCTCTGCACGCTCCTCGCTCGCGAGCTCAAGGTCCCGATGGACAAGAAGCTCCGTACGCTTGCCGCCGTCGGTATCCACTCGGACACCGAACACCTGACGCTCGGCATCGTACGTCCGGCGGACATCGAAACATTCGCCTGGCTCATGATGGACGGCGATCAAGAGCTGCTCGAAGCGTGCTTCAACTTCCGTCTTCCGTCGCACTTTTCGGATCTGGAGCGAGAGATCCTCGCCACGATCGAAGTGATCGACGGCGTACGTATCGCGCACACGACCAGCCTCCTCAAGGAAGATGACGGCGACCTGCTCTCGATCATCGCCAACCGTCAGCGTCGCAACGAAGGCGCCGAGACGACCGTCATCTGGGGCGTCACGGGCGCCTGGGTACGCGCGTCGGTGCGCAGCTACAGCAAGGAGCTGCCCCTCACCAAGTTCATCGAGGAGATCTTCGGCAAAGGCAACGGCGGCGCCAAGCACGGCTCCGGCGGCGCGCGCTATCAGCTCGCCGAACCCCACGTACCGTTTCCCGAATCGGCCGACCTGCTCATCGCATTTCTCAGCGCTCAGTTCAAGCGCCGGGTCCAACTGCGGCGCGGACGCGTCGGGGATCGCAACGGCAAAATCGGCAAAGCCTCGACCTAAGGTCGAGGCTCTTTTATTTCCGATCAATACTCGTCGATATTTTTTAACAAACCCTTTCGCTGGATCGGATCTCCGTTTTCGTCGTAGGAGATCGTCGGCAGGTCTTCGTAGGATTCTTCAATACGCACCTCTTCAACCAAGCGCGGCGAAATCTCTTGCAAGAATTCCGACTTCGGCTCGAAAGAAAAATCGCCGTATCCGACCGAAAGCGGGTACGTGAGCCATAGGTCGCGGCGGGCGCGCGTGACGGCTACGTAGAATAAACGACGCTCCTCTTCCAGACCCGAACCCGCGTCACCTTCGACGAGGGCACGCTTGTTTGGAAAAGCGCCTTGCGTCATATGAATAACGAAGACCGCGTCCCATTCGAGCCCTTTGGCTTGATGAATGGTCGAAAGCACAACCTTGCCGTCTTCCGTATCCGTCGGCTTGAGAATACGCGCGTTCTTGCCGGCAGCGGCGATATCATCACGAAGCGCCGCGTCGGCCAAAAACGATTCGACGTCGGGATACTGCTCGGCGAAACCCGCAATCTGTTCGAGATCTTCAAGCCGATCACGGTAGTCGGGATATTCGTTTTCCAAATAGATCTTGTACTCCGAATCTGCCACGGTCCGCAGCAAATTCGAAGGAGACGGACGCGCGTCGAGTACGTCGCCAAACATTTTCAAGAAGGCTTTCCAGCCTGCAGCCGCGCGCGCCGGAAGACCGGATGCGGCATCGTCAGCAACATCATCAAGCGTCGAGAGCGAGCGGACGCGCTCGAACAATCGAACAGCCGTCGCCGGACCGATGCCGACCTGGAGCGACAGAACGCGCATCCAAGCGACTTCATCGTCTTTGTTGGTGGCAATGCGCAAAAACGCGAGCGCGTCCTTAATATGCGCGCGGTCAAAAAATTTCATGCCGCCGCGGTAGTCGTACGGAATACCGCGTTTCATGAGTTCGAATTCAAGCGCTTGCGAATGGAATGTCGCGCGGAAGAGCACAGAGATCTCGTCGTAGGGCGTACCTTCGTCGTGCAGTTCACTGATGCGCTGAGCGACGAATTCCGCTTCCTGCGCTCCGGAAACCGCGTTCACCACCGATGGCTTGGCGAACGACGCTTTCATGCTTTTTAGTTCCTTGGGAAACTGCTCGGTATTTTTCGAAATGACGTCGTTGGCGAGACTTAGAATTTCCGGCGTCGAACGATAGTTGGTTTCGAGTCGGAACGTTTTCGCGTTCGGGAACAATTTTGGAAACGCCAAGATATTACGAATGTCCGCGCCGCGGAACGAGTAGATCGACTGCGCGTCGTCTCCAACCACGACCACGTTGCCGTGCGCAGTGGCGAGACGACAAACAATTTCCGCTTGAACGCGGTTTGTATCTTGATACTCGTCGACAAGAATATATCGGAATTGCTCGGCGTAGCGGCGCCTGGAGTCTTCATCCTCGCGCAAGAGCTTGGCGGTCAGGAGCAAGAGATCATCAAAGTCGACGGTGTTTGAAGCGCGCTTCTTCGCCATGTATCTCGCGACAACGTCCTCAATAGACGAAGCATGATCGCGAAACGCCGGGTGCTTGGCTTCAATCGTTTCGATCAGCGACAAACCCGCGTTGAACGAAAAAGACGCGAGACTCAAGAGCACCGCCGGCGACGGAAAACGCTTCGCTTTCGTATCGACACCAAGTTCTCGCACGCAGGTTTTCATCAGATCCTTCGCGTCCTCGGAATCGAGAATTGTGAAACCCTCGCGAAGTCCGACGCGATTCCCCCGCTCCCTCAAGATACGGTGGCAAACATGGTGGAACGTGCCTCCCCACAAGCGCCCAGGTTCGGTGCCAATCAAAGACGCGACGCGCTCACGCATTTCACGTGCGGCTTTGTTGGTGAAAGTCAGAAGCAAAATATGCTCCGGCTGGACCCCCTTTTCCAAAAGATACGCCACGCGATAAACGATCGTGCGCGTTTTTCCGGAACCGGCACCCGCCAGCACCAAGCATGGCCCGTCACCGTTCATCACGACGGCGAGCTGCTCTTCGTTGAGCTCCGCCGCGTAATCAATGCGGAAACCGGGGGCCTCGCCATTTTTCTTGAGGACGTAGGTTTTCATGGCGACAGTCTAGCCTCCGAACGGCGAACAAGGCAAATAAAAAGCCGCTCAGGAGGAGCGGCCGTTGTCGAGGTAGCAGGCTCATTCATCGCCATCATCCTGAGCAGGAGCATGAGCCACGCGTTGAATGATCTTCTTCATGCCGAACTTTTTCGCACCACCGACAAGCCCGGTCAGTTTCAACCCGAACAGTGGCGCATACCGGTCGATCTGCGGTTCGAGATAGAGCCAGATATCGTCCGGTAAACCGCTTTCACGAACGGCGCGAACGGTATCGCGCAGGATTCGGCGTTTGGGCAAGCGATCTCTCAGCACGTCCCAGACTTCACGAACGAACAATTCGCCATGTATCCGCACGGCTGGAACAACGAAGTTCTTCACGTCCGCGTCGTAAAACGACATGTCGCGCTCATATGCTCTCGACAGTGCCTCTCGACGCTCTGCACGATAGACTTCCGCCTTGTGCAGATCGAGCGCGACGTAACGGAACAGCAGCTCAAGCACGAGCGCAGAGAGGCCGACATCCAACCAACCCGCGTTGCTGAATTCCGAGTGGTCGGCGTGATGATTCTCGCACGACTGCTCGCGAAGCGCAGTATGCGCCTGCTCGAACATCTTGATCAGCGTTTCCACCATGTATCCTCCAATGAACGTTCGTGACGCGAACAGGTGTACCGCGAAATACAACGACCGTCAACGGCGCCTTGTGATAAGAAAAAACAGAGGTTACGCCTCTGTCGTTTGGCTGAGATCGGCTTCGAGCAGTTTCTTCAAATCATCTATGATCACCCAGCGCGAGAACGTCTCGGGCAGCGAGCGTCCGGCACACCATTCACGCAGCTCATCGCTATCAATGCCGAGAGAGCCGTCGAACTTGTCGACATAGCTCGGATCAAGGTCGATAGCGTTCCGCAGAATGTCCATGAAACTGCGGTCGCTACTGTCCGTGTTCCAAGCGCGCGCGTCTTCGAGCAACTTCTCTTTCATCGCGCGGCGAACGGAGTCATCCATTGCTATCCTCCCTTGGCCGAGAATTGATTCCGCAGCTCCGCAACGATCTTGCGACGCAGCCCCGGAGTCGGCATAACCGCTCCATCTGCCCAACGATCAACAAGTTGGCGTAGATCGTGGAAGTTTCCGGACACGCCGACGTTGCCAAGCACCTTCGTGACCAAGGAACTACTTGTGTGCACACGTCTGTACGCCTCGACCAGCTCTGCGAAGTGATCCGGGTCATCGGCGGGTTCTTTTTCCTCCAAGAGGAAGCGGAACCACTCTCCAGGATCGAGCTTTTTGTCTGACATCCGATGCTCCTTCTGTCTATCCGCGCTTGCGGACGGAAACGTGTTTTGGTCGCGTGCGTGACATCGAAGAGATTACGAAGGTTAGGGCGCTTTCGTCAAGGGAGTCTCCGACGCGCGGCAGGCGGCCAAACTTTTCCATCAGATAGTCGCCAAGTGTGCCGTTGAACTCGATCGCAGTATTGAAAAAGTGGTTGATCTTCGCGATATCCGTACCTTCGTCGGCTAAAATCTCCGTTTTCGAAACACGCTTGATGGTTTCCGGACGCACGTCCTTTTCGTCGGTAATTTCACCGACCAATTCTTCGAGCACGTCTTCAAGCGTGACGACACCAACCATGCGACCTTCCGTGTCTTCGACAATCGCTAAATGCTGCTCGCGCTGCTGGAAGAGCGGCAGAAGATCGTCGGCCGGCGTGTCGTTGCGCGTTCTGAGTGCTTCTTGTAAAAAATCGGAAGGCGTGGCTTGAAATTCATCGCGCGCGATCGCTGAAATCAAATCGCGCGTCAACGTCACGCCAACGACTTGCTCTCCATCTTCACCGAGTATGGGCACGCGCGAATGGCGTAGATCCAGAATTTTCTTTCTCTGTTCTCCAAGCGGCGTAAACCCGGGAATCGTTTCCACGTGCACCGCGGGCGTCATCATGTCGTCGGCCGTAATGTCATTGAGACGAAAGACACGGCGGATCATGCGAGACTCGTCGGCCTCGAGACTACCTTCCGCGTGACCCATTTGCGCCATAATCTTGATTTCATCTTCGCTCACGCCGTGCGCGCTTTTTGAAGAACGAAACGGCGCGACGACGCGCTCGATCAACCACAAGATAGGACGAAACACTCGTACAACGACGAGCGTGCCGGGAGCGAGAAACGGCGCGACGACTGCCGCGTGCGACTCACCGATGTTCTTCGGAATGATTTTTGCCGCAACGATAGCAACAAGCGTAAACGCGGCAAAAAAGATACCGAGCGTCCAAGAGGCGAAGACACGTGAGGCGAGTACACCGACCGCGGCCGAACCGACGATATCGGCGATGTTGTCGATGATGACGATCGCGCTGATCACTCTTGAAATATCGTCCTTGATGCGCACGAGCGCTTTGGCACCCGGACGCTTCGCTTTCGCCATCGTCAGCGCTTTCGAATACGAAATCGAATAAAACGCCGTCTCTGCCAACGAAGCGAGCGCGGAGACGAGAAAGACGAGCAAGGCGACGAGAAAAAGTGTGATCATTGTCGCTGGAAAAAGACGAATATCATCGTTGCGACGACAGCTGCCCACACGAGCATGAACGCGATGGCGCAGCCGCGCCCTTTCCGAGAACTCTGTATCGATATCGCGTGCTGCACCTCAGGACGTCCTCCGAAAAAATTATGAAAACTCGCGAGGGAACCCTCAACCGGGTTACCGCTCCGCACGAACGCTGCGCGGAAGACGTTCGGTACGCTGATAACGCCGAGACCTGCCGCAAATAGTGCATCTCTTCCGACGCGACCTTCGATCACATCGAAATGCACGCGATCCATCATCGCCTTACGAAGGTATTCGCGGTATCCGAGGAGTTTGCGGCACGCCTCTTCGCCCGCGGGCGTACGCTGTGTCCCCTTGGACAACCATCCTTTTTGACGCAGGCGGGCCGTAGCGTGTTTCTCGATACCCAGCATCCAAACGAAATGCTGCTTGCCGGGAGGGTAGATCTCGGCGATCTTCCGAAAGAACGGCGTAGACCTGTCGGGTGACAGCCGAACGACGGGGCGCTTCAGCACGGCGTCATAGGTCATGAGCCCCTCGTCGGCGAGTTCAAGAAGAGCGGTCGCCATCGCACGCTGGAACGCATCATCCTCTTTTTCAGCCAAAAGAAACGGCGCTTCGTGCGGAAAGAGGTCTTCTGGCGGCGCAAATTCAGTGACACTTGTCATGGCACGTATCTTACCACGAGCCGCCTCCGCCTCCGCCAAAACCGCCGCCGGAGAATCCCCCGCCGCCGGAACCGGAGCGCGAGGATGGCATGGCGGCAGCCATCATGGAGGAGGACCAGCTTTGCATGTTTTTTTCGAAATCAACGGTAGACCAGGCGGCCATGTTGGCGCCGTGATACCAGTTCGGTGGCTGCATCTGGAGATGCGCGAAGGCTTTTGCCCACTTCGCGCCGAGTCCGAAGGCGATCGCGTACGGCAGCGCGCGGAAAAAGATGTTCTGATCTTCCATCCAAGGCGCGCGATATTTTTCGACCTTGGAAATAAATTCTTTGTAGCCGCTCGCGTGCCGAGCGGCCTCAAGACCGCTTGGCGACCATTTCGGCATGAACCAACCGAAGAGCATGAGGATAGCGCCGCTTACGATGAGCGGCGCAGCGAACGCCACAAGCGCGAAACCGACGACGACAAAGGCGCCGCCGATGCCCATCCACACACCACGTACGTGACCCGGATCTTTTACGAAAAGTCCACGCTCCGTGAGCGAGGTTGCAACCCCTTTCGTAAAAGCTTGAACCTTCGTGTGAAACGTATTCTTCAACGAAGACAGTTCAACTTTTTCACCGACGACACCCGTGAATAAACCGGCAAGTAGACGAAGCTCGAACGCTCGCAGTGAAGCGTCTGTTCTAAAATCTTTTGCTGAAACAAACGCATATTCTTTTGTTGCGCGTAAGAGACCTTTCTTCTCCGTTTCCTCGATGATCAGGTAGCCGCGCGAAGCCAAATCAACGATCGTCGAAGTAAGATCCTTCGCATGCGCGCTTTGGGTGAGGAGTGCCCGTGTTTCTGCCGGCGTGAGACCTGTCGGCGGCTCGTACTGCGTAACGATCGTACCGAGCGGCGCGTCGTCTCCATGCTTTCTCCAATAACGATAGGCGAAGGCGAATACCAAAAGCGGCAGAAACCAAGGTCCGTACTGAATGATCGCCCACAACACGCGCTTCCAAAGCGGTGGCGCGGCTACAACACCCTTCGGAAACCCAACAGCAACCGTCATGGATTCATTCGGACGAATGGAAGAGAACTCAAGAACCGAACCGTTCTCGCTGATCGTGCAATCCTCCGCAGTTGAACCGTAGGCACCCGTGTAGCACCGGCTCTGCGTCGCATTGACACCCTCCGGAAGAGATACGCGCGCTGTAACGACCGGTAAAGATGTATCCCAACCCGTACCCGTCACGTTCCAATAGATTTCATCAAATCCGTCGAAGCGTCCGATCGCGTTTTCAACGCGGTACGTCATATCGTACACGTGCGTGCCGTCCATCGTGCGATTTGCATCGCCGATTTTCCAAATGATGTTGCCGTTTTCTTTCGACGTCGACACGTCCTCCGCCAAACCATCGCGCTGCACACTCACCAAATCAACGCGCAACCGATAGGCCTTTCCTTGATCGTTCGTGCCTTGATACGGAACGTACCGATAGATGCCGTGACGTTCGGTCAAAAAATCCGCCTTGATTCTTTCGCGCACTTCGAGCGACCCGTCCTCACGCACCGTCACGTCGGAATGAAACTCCTCAACACTCCAAACCGCTTGTCCAAATGCGGGTGCCTGCGGCGCAAGAAGACCAATCGAAAGCGCGAGTGCAGCAAGGAGTCGTTTCATATTAACGGAGGTATTTCGCTTTGTTGGCGTTATGCTCGTCGAGCGTTTTTCCATAGTGGACTTTCCCCTCTTTGTCGGTCAGGAAATACCAGTACGGATTACTCTTGGGACGAATCGCCGCGAGAATCGCTGTCATGCCGGGGTTCCCGATCGGCCCAGCGGGCAACCCGCGATATTTGTAGGTGTTCCACGGATGATCGATGCGCGTTTCGTCCCAACTGACGGACGGCTTCGAGTGGCCAGTAATATAATTGACGGTCGAATCCGCCTCGAGTCCTTTCCCCGCGTCGACGCGTTTCCAAAAGACATCGGAAACCATCGCACTATCCTCGGCACCGCGCACTTCGCGCTCAATTACTGAAGCCATGATGACAATGTCGCGAATCGAACGTCCCGAAGACGCGATTTCCTTGCGTAGCTCAGGCGTCAACTTCGTTTCAAAATTATCGAGCATGCGGCGTACGAGGGCTTTCGCCCCGCCGTCGGCGTAGATGCGGTAGGTATCCGGAAACAAATATCCTTCGAGTGAAGAGGTTTCAGGAAGTCCTTTCAACGCGGGATACGACGCCTCCCAATCCGGAAGTTCGCCTGCTTTCGCAAATTTCGCGCTCTCCCCCACTTCGGCGTAAAACTCTTTTTGCGAGGCGACGCCTTCTTTTTCCAAATACTCGGCAACGTCGTCAAGCGTCCAACCTTCGAGAACCGTCACATTACGCTCGTTTGAGATCGGTTTTCCACCCGCGAGCATTGTTTCGATCTCGCCGGTTGTCATCGAAGGTGACAGCTCAAAAGCGCCCGAAGCGAATTTTGCCTGGTTACCGCGCCGCCACACAATGAACAGAAAATACTTTTCGCTGCGGATCAGCTTGGCTTTTTCGAGGCCTTGCGCGATCACGCGTGCGCCGTCACCAGGATTCACGACATAGACAACACTCTTCGTTTCTTTCGACACGGGGCGATCAGAACGTAAAAACACCGCGCCGCCGAGCGCAATCACGACGATGATCGCGGCGAAAAACGTTTTCATGCTTTTACTTCAAGGAGTCCGAGTTTTGACAGCGCGAGAAACGCCAACGAGATCGAGGCGAGCGACGTTATCTCTCCGCGCACAATCATGCCCGGCAGCTCTTTCGGATCCACCAAGAACGTATCAATGAGTTCGCGCGGATTAGAAGACGGCTCCTCAAACTTTTGAACGTTACGCGCAAGAAACGCATGGAAGACCGAGCGCGAAAAAGAGGCGTTGGCCGCGTGAGCGCCGAGGGGTTCCCAGTCGCCTGCTCCGTACCCCGTCTCTTCCATCAACTCGCGCTGCGCGGCCGCAAGCGGTTCTTCGCTCTCTTCGATGCCGCCGATCGCGAACTCCGTCACGATTTCCCGAGAGCCGTGCTTATACTGTCGATTCATGATGACTTTGCCTTCTGTAGTGAGAGCAAACACTTGCGAGGCTCCCGGCCTGTCATTCACGTAGTATTCCGAATAGACGCTGCCATCTGGCAACTCGACCGTCTCCTGCATGATGTTCCAGAAACGGTTGTTAAACGCGGTTTTTGAATCGAGAATTTTCCAAGGTTTGATTTCCATATCAGAGGTATTTTTTCATTTTTTTCTTCTCGAGCGCCTCAACGATTTTTTTGACGTCTTGTGCGCGATTCTTCGGACACACGAGCACGACGTCTTCTGTTTCAAGGACGATCATGTCCTTGAGTCCTGCGGTCGCGATCAATTTTCCGGTGAAGCTGTACAGCAAGTTACCGCTCGAATCATGGCTGATGTGCGTGCCACGCACGACATTGGCTTCCGGCTTACCGGAGAGGACATCATGCACCGCGCGCCAATGGCCGACGTCCGCCCAGCCGAAATCGGCGGGAACGACGACCATTTTTTTCTCTTTTTCGAGGACGCCATAGTCGATTGAAATTGGCACAATGCGCTCAAAAGCCCTCACCAGCGTTTTTTCAAAACGTGCCGTGCCGGACGCGGAGCGAATCTGTTCCAAGAGTTTCCATGTTTTCGGAAGATGCGCCTTAAACGCGTTCATGAGTGTTTTTGCGTCGGCGACGATCAACGTAGGGTTCCAAAGATACTCCCACTGCGAAACATACTTCTCTGCCGTCGCCAGGTCGGGCTTTTCACGAAAACCTTCGACATCAAAAACCTCATCATATCCGCCATGGCGCTTGAAACGCATCGCTTGTGATCCCATTTTGATGTAGCCATACCCCGTCTCGGGATACGACGGCCTCACGCCGACCAGCGCGATTTTTCCAGACTTGCGGGCGGCTTTCTCGGTCAGGCGAATCACGCGCCAATATTCTTTTTCGTTTTTGACGTACGCGTCGGAGTTGATCGTCGCGATCGTCGCTCGCGAATCGCGCGACAAGACGACAGCCGTACCAAAGCCGATCGCGGCCGCCGTATCGCGCTTCATCGGTTCAACAAGCAAGTTCATCGACGGCAACTCGGGCAGATCCTTACGGATCAATTCCGCCTGCGCGGCGTTCGTGACAACCAAAATACGCGAAGCCGGCAAACCCGCGCGAAGCCGCTTCCAAGTGGAACGCAAAAGCGTATCCGTTCCAAGAATCGGTTGAAGTTGTTTCGGCGTGTTTCTCCGCGAGACTGGCCAGAGGCGCGTACCGCTACCGCCCGCCAGAAGAATGGCGTAGAGGCTCATGCGTCGCGTTTTTTATACTTGCGGAAAACTGGAAGAAATTCGAGATACGGCTCGATAGCCTTGGCGACCGGGCGCGTCACGAGTGCCGCGACATACGCCACAACGACGCCTGCGAGGAGATCTGACGGATAATGCACGCCGACAAACACACGCGAGAGGCTCACCCCCACCGCCAAGACGCACAGCGCGGCGCCCCATTTTCGATTGTGCAACAGAAGACCGAATGCCAAAACAAACGAAGCAGTCGCGTGGCCTGACGGAAACGATTTCTCCGCGGCGGACTTTTCGATGAGCTTCACCACGTCCGGTAATGCAACAAACGGCCGCGGACGGAACCAGAGAAATCCAATCACCCTCTCGGTCGCGAACGCCAAGACGAACCCGACAGCTACATGCCAAGCATGCTCGACGCGGTTTTCGAATTCCAACGTCTTCCAGGCGCAGGCGACGTACGCAACGATGAGCGCCGCCATGACGACAATCAGCCACTTCGCGCCGAAAATAAAAACAGCGTCGACGGTTACGTCGCGTCCAGCCAGTCCATTCAATGCGCGGAAGATTTGAACGTCGTAGCTCATCAGTGTGCAATAAGACGCGTCATTGCGAAAATAATCGCGCAACCCGCGAGGAAAATCGTAAACTGGCGCACCATCATCGAACGGCGTCGTTCCTTGTGAATTTCTGGAATAAGGTCAGCAGCGGCGACGTAAATAAATCCACCAGCCGTCAGACTGATCAAGACCGGCAGCGCGCCGGCAATCTGCGTCGAGAAAAAGTACGCAAGAACAGCACCTCCAAGACTCGCCAGCGCCGAGAAAATATTGAAGATGATCGCGCGGCGCGGCGCCATGCCGCTCGACAGAAGTACGCTGAAGTCGGCTACCTCTTGAGGAATTTCGTGCAGGAAGACCGCGATCGTCGTCGCGACACCAACAGCTGGACTGACGAGGAAGGCAACCGCGATCGCGACGCCATCAAGAAAGTTGTGCAGTGTGTCGCCGATCAGCACCATCGCCGAAGACGTATGTACGTCGCAATGCTCTTCGTGGCAGTGATACCAAAAGAGCAGTTTTTCGATGACAAAAAACAACAAGAACCCACCAAGAACCGCCAAGACCGCGGAGTCGACCGCGTGGCCGCCCGCCGCCTCTTCATAAGCTTCGATTGCCTCAGGAAGCAGGTCGAGAAAGGCTACGGTCAGGAGTGTACCGGCCGCAAAACTCAAAAAATCATGTGATCGGTCGTGGGACCACAATTTTCCCTTATACAGCGTGAGTGCGAGCAATAAGGCAATAAGCCCAGAGAGGCCGCTCGCCGTCAATATCCAAATGAATGTCATGGGGAAATCTTAGCCTAAAACCCGTTATGAATCCAGTCTCGGACGACTTTTCTGCATGGGGAGGTCGGAAGCGATCCAGGCCGGTTTTTCGTTCTTGCTGAAGTCGATTTGATCAGTTTCCGTCTTCTCATAGCCGGGTTTGAGTGCCGTGAGATAGTAGAGCCCGGCCCCGACGTTAAAGGCATAACGACCCTGTGCGTCGGTCAGGCGGGTTTCAAGCACTTTATGGTACGGCAGCGAGATGACGCGTACGACGGCACCCGCGATCGGCTGGCGCGTATCGATATCGTGAAGCACGCCATACGACCTCGGTTGCGGCGGTTCGGCGAACCGTTTGAAGACTTGGTACAGAAGCGCTTGGAACAGGAAAAGCGCCACCATCCTGAGCGACGGAGTAATCACGAGCGCGAGCGTGGCAAGGATCGGACCAGCCAATGCCGCCGACGTGCGCAATGTATTTTTGTTTCGCTCTGACAAAAGTTCGCGTATCTCCGTCGCCGGTTCATCTTTCGGATCGAGTGGAACGTTTACCGACAACACCTGCGCTCCACCCGCAGCGCGAAGCAGCGTGCCGTGGTAGATATCGGTATACATGCCATCTTCGCTCACCGCCTGAAGAGACACAGCAGGAAACACGAATCCCGGCTTCACGACTTCCAAACGATATTCCCCGGCCTCTGGCGCGAAGGCGAAGCGCCCATCCTTGTCGGTCACCTTCGTGGAAACAACGCGGTCGGTTTTTATATCAAGCAAACGCACCGTCGCGAGATCGATCGGCACTTTCGTTCCGGCATGATACACAACACCCCAGCGCTCACGTTTGCGGCGCGAAAAATAGAGAAGGGGCTGCGCGAAGAAAAAGACGGCGACCCGACCGACGTTCCCAAGAGGAACCGCCGAAGCAACGGCAGCACTGATACTCGCGAGAATCGATACAAGAGAAACAGGCACGACAATTTTCTCGTTCGCGGCCTGCACATCTTCACGACCCGCGGTTTCAGCAGCGAGCGCGGCAAGCTCCTCAACGGAGCCAAACGCGGCGTCCAGCTCTTCTTTCGAAGGCAGGTACGTCACGAAGACCGCAAACTTCGAGATACCACTCACACCACCTTCCTCGCCAAGAATCCCGGCATCGGTCAGCAAGTGCGGACCGGGCGCAAGTGAACCAACCGGAGCCTCGACCGCGAAAGCAACCTCGTAACTCGGGCACCTGCCGAAACTGCAAATGTCACCGTTACGCGTCTTCGATCGATAGGTATAGGGAAGCCCATGCGGCAACACGTTGAACGGCACTTCTTGCAGATACACCAAGCCGCGCTCGCCGCCTCGCGCGGTAATACCGGCGTCGGAGATCATCTTTCCGTTTTCGGAACCAAGAACGATTCCCTCCGGCGGCGCGACGGGGTAATAGGCGTTCTGTTCAAAATACAGCTCGATCGCGTTGCGGATCGTGCGGATATCGGAGACGCGCCTGGCGTCACGCGCGCTCACGCGGATAAATTGATACGTCGCCGTACCCGCCACCGACAACAATCCAATGATGGTTGTCGTGATGAGCAGCTCAACAAGCGTAAACCCTTTCGATTTCATGGTGGTGTAAGTGTCTTGCGAGGAAAGCGGCAGAGGCGAAAAACAGGGCACTTCCAGCAGCGCGGACGGCCCGGAATACAGACCGTGCGTCCGAATTGGACGAATACCCGATTCACGTGAAGCCAAAGATCTTTCGGAATCAGCCGCGTGAGCGCAAGCTCCGTCTTGAGTGGGTCGTTGGCGCGCACCCAGCCAAGACGGTTTGTGACGCGATGTACATGCGTATCAACGGCGATCGCAGGCTTTTTAAAAGCATAACACAAAACACAGTTGGCCGTTTTGCGACCGACGCCCGGCAAGGCCATAAGCTCCTCCATCGTCGAGGGCACCTTGCCGTCATACGTATCGATCAGCGCCGTGGCAATCCCCTTCACGGATTTCGCTTTGGCGCGATACAGGCCGATCTCATTGATCGCTGAGGCAATCCTGGAAACCGGCGCTTTCTTGAGCGCGGCGAGCGTTGGGAAACGCTTCCGTAATTTTGGATACACCTTCAACACTTGCTCATCACGCGTGCGGGCGGACAACACGGTCGCCAAAATCACGTCCTCAGGACGACCGAGCTCGACCGCGCCTTTTCCGGGGAATTTCCGTTTCAAAATTCCGATGACGGTTCGGATGTTTTTGTTTTTTCTGGGTTCCCGCCTGCGCGGGAATGACATCAAGACTTCTGGCATACAGGACAATAATGTGCGCCGCGACTTGCGACCCACATTTTTTTGAGCGGCGCGCCACAACGACGACACGGCGCCCCTTCGCGGTTGTAGACCCAAAGATGCGGCACATTACCACCTTTCTCGCCGTAGAGATCGCGATAGTTGTCGGACGAGGAGCCAAGCCGCTTCACCGATTCACGAAGCGCTTTCAGAGCACCCGCGTAGACGCCCTTTAATTCCTTTTCCGAAAGTGAACCGACCGTCCGCTCGGGATGCACCTTGGCGTACCAGCACGCTTCGTCGGCGTAAATGTTGCCGATGCCGGCAATGCAGCCCTGATCGAGCAGGAGCGGTTTTATTTTTTTCTTGGGACGGGACGTCACGCACATTCTGAATTTCTTGAACGTGAATGTCGGATCGAGCGGTTCCGGCCCGTAGCCTTCTTTTTCGAAAATTTCCTTTTCAAGATCCGCGGTCTTTACGAGTTTCAAAAAACCGAATTTACGCACGTCTTCAAACCACAGCTGCTCCTTCTTATCCAAATGAAAGACGATGTGCGTATGCTTTGTAGGAGTCTCCTCTTCTTTCTTAAGGAGATACGAGCCCGTCATTTTTAAATGCGTAATGATCGTCCAGCCGTTTGAAAGATGCGCGAGTAAAAGTTTAGCGCGGCGACCGAACGACTTGAATTTCGCGCCGGAGGCGGCTCGAACGAGCGCGGCGGCTGATGGAAAGATTTTCCGGCCGAAACGAATATCCACACTCTTAATCAAGCGTCTTGCGAGCGCTTTTTCCATCTGGCGGCGCAGCGTCTCGACTTCGGGGAGTTCGGGCATAGCGAGGACAGTGTAAAAGAAAAATCGAACCCGTGGAAGGGTTCGATCAGAGATGGAGCGACTGCTTGAAGTCGGCGAGCTTCACGTTGTGGGCGGCTTCCCAGTAGTAGCGGTCGCCCTTCTTGCCGATCGCGAGCGAGATGATGACCCAGTGATGATCCTGGTCGATCTGGATGTCGGCGAGCGGCGTGAACGCGCGGTTGCCGGTCAGGTCAATCAGCTCGTGCAGAGCGTCTTCACAGTCCGCACCCGCGCAATTGAAGAGCACGAGTCCGCTCACGCCGACCTGATCGAGGTACATCGTCGGCGGCGGGTCCCGGAAGTCGTGCTCGTACACCGCATCGCCGGTTCTGTAGAAACCGAGCTTGACCGTCAAGTACGGCGCGTTCGGATCCTCGTTTGTCTTGAGGCCGAGTCGACACCGGACGGAATCCGGCAGGACAAGATCGGCGTTGATCTTGATCCGTTCGCGCGGCAGGTCTTCGTGCAAGTCGTGTCCTTCGAGAAGCTTCATGATTCCTCCCGCGCGCAGCCTCCAGCATTTCGATGAACTTGTCAATCACCATATGCTACAATGTCATCCTATGCGCGTCTCCGAGTTTGATTACGACCTGCCAGAATCCCTGATCGCCCAAAAACCCGCTTCACCGCGCGAGTCGGCGAGACTTTTGGTACTTGATCGCGCAAAGGATTCGATCGCGCACAAGCACGTGAAGGATCTTCCCGATTTTTTGGAGGCGGGTGACGTGCTGGTTGTGAACGTGAGTAAAGTATTCAAGGCGCGACTCGCCGGCACACTAGACGACACCAAGAAAACGGCTGTCGAACTTTTTCTCGTGAGACCAGAAGGAAACTTCTGGCGCGCACTCGCTCGGCCAGGAAAAAAACTGCAGCACGGATCGAAGATTACGATCGCCCGCGGGTTTGTTGCGACTGTGGAATGGAAGGACGCGGACGGCTCGATTCTCGTCGACTTTGGCATGAAGAAGGATGCGGTCATCAAGCTGGCCGATAAAAACGGCGAGATTCCCCTGCCGCCCTACATCACGCGCAAGCCACGCGCGTCCGAATACCAGACGGCCTACGCCAAAAGCGTCGGCTCCGTCGCCGCGCCGACGGCCGGGTTCCATCTCACCAAAGCCTTGATCGCGAAGTTGAAAAAGAAGGGCGTGACGTTTTTGGAAGTCACGCTGCATGTCGGACTCGGCACGTTCTTGCCGATTCGCGCCGACGAACTCGACGTGCATAAAATGCACGCAGAGTGGGTCGAGATCCCCGAGAAAACCGTCAAAGAAATTTTGAAGGCGAAAGTGGCGTCGCGGCGCGTCATTGCCGTCGGTACCACGACCGCCCGCGCTCTTGAAGGCGCGGTCGAAGCCTGCGGAGGCGAGTTGTGCGCTTGGCACGGCGACGTGAATATTTTTATTCGCCCTGGTTTCAAATTTCGTGTCATCGACGCTTTGATGACGAATTTCCATCTTCCGAAGTCGACGCTCCTCGTGCTTGTTTCGACGTTGGCCGGACGACCGAGGATTTTGAAAGCGTATCGCGAAGCCGTGAAGAAGAAATATCGTTTTTACAGCTACGGCGACGCCATGTTGATTGTTTGAAGCCTCAGCTCGGAACATTGACCGCGCACCAGCCAAATGCTCAAATGTTCATGGCTCCCACACAGGAGGTCGCCATGCCCTTTTCGAAACCGTTCGAACAGACCTTTCCCGCCACAGAGGCGCGTGAACGCCTGTTTCAGGTCTCGGCAACGGACCTGGCGGAACGCACGCTTCGACTGACACAAGTCTACGGACGCTGGCCGGCGCACGCGCCAAAATTCTGCGACGTTTGGGCCGCAGCCACGATCGACGGCGTGCTCTACGGCGACTTCTGCGTCGATATCGCGAACATCACGGATGAAGCGCGCTTCATGGCGCTTCGAAGGTTGCTCGGCGACGACGTTGCGGAAATGCCGGAGCGTCAGGCGCTTCAAAACGCCCTGCGTGAAGAACCGAAGACGCTGCTCCTGGCGATGTGGGGTCAAGATACGAATGACGAAGCTTTCTTGGCCTTGTACTATCACCCATGCTTCCAAGAAGAGGAAGCGAAGCGGTGGCTCACCACCTTGCTCGGACGCGGATGTATCCGCTCCGGATTGGAGTCGTGACATGACTGACGACGCAGATCTCAAGCCGGTTTCCGAAGCGATGGCGGAGTGGGACCAGCTGCTTCCCCTGAACCACGGGGGTCGCACCTTGCTCAAGGCGCTTACCGACATGGACAGTGACATTCTCGATCATCGAGCGATCGAGGGTCCGGAAGAAACAGGCAGCCCGTTCTGGCGTTCACTTTTCACGATCGGCACGACCGCCGACGGCGCGCTCCGATTCTTTCTCTACCCCGCGTCGAACAATGGCGAGGAACTGCAAGATCGCGACACGCTGCTCAAGGCGATTCTGTCCCAACCAGGCAAACCCACGACACCGGAGGAAGCACGCGCTTCCGTGCCGGAACCGGCGACGACGCTTGTATTCGCTTATTACGGTGAGCGCAAAGACGGCGTGAAGCTCGTCGGCGTCGCCTGGAAGCGAGATATCTCGTTCGCGAAGGCGATCGGTCACCTCAAACTGGCGATCCAGTTCATTCGCGAGAAGGAAGCTGAAGCCATGAAGGGAGGCAGCTGATGCCGACGAAGGATGAGCTTGCAGCCATCGAAGCGCATATGTACAAGATGGCAGCCGGACTCGAAGAAGGTTCCGCGCTCTGGATGTATCTCAATTTTCTGGATGACTTGGCCAAAGGCTTTCTCGCCTATCGGCCACTCAAGGGATGCATCGAGTCGCTTGTCGAAATTCTCGAGCACGATGCGCTCGTTGTCGTTACTCACGAGAACGGCGGCACGCTCGCGACGTACATTCATGGCGAGGACAAGGAGTTCGAAGAGGTCAGCGCAGCGATGCAGAGCTACCTGATGCAGACGCTGCCTGGCTCGAACGAGTTCCCGACGGAAGCGCTCTCGAAGCTACCGTACACCGGGCGCGAGGTTGTCGCCGCGATTACCATGTCGCGCGCGCAATCAGAACAACCGACCGTGATACTCTTCTATCTCCCATTGTTCGAAGACGCAACGATCTACGCCGCCATCAAAGGCGCGATCGTCGTCGACGCCTAACCATCCGCACGGATGGTTTTTCATTTGACGAAGCGGGCGTTCCTTGATGGAGTGGACGTACGTCATTCAGGAGGTTGTATGAAGGCAATGACGAGCGAAGATCTGTACGAGCATCTCAACACGGTCATTCCCGACGGTCGCGAACTCGTGCTCGTGAACGTGCACTACGAAGTCCGTAACGGTCTCCTCAACTCCGAGGTCATCGAAGGCGACCCAGCAGCGGCGGACTCGCCCAACTACGATATTGTCGGCGTGTTCGGCTGCGTCTACAACAGCGACAAGCCCCGCTTTCTCGCGAAGGCGTACGACTCCGCTAGAGACAGCGTGTTCGTGATGAACAGTATCGCCCAGAAGATCGACGATCTTGAGGTTGAACTCACCGTTGAAGAGAAGGGTGCGCTCGTCATCAAGCGACGCACGCCGACCGTCGCCGCGGCGATGATCGCGGCGCAAGACACTGATGGCAACCTTGCCTACATTCTCTATCGGCATCCGGAAGTTGATCGCCAGAGAGCGATCCTCATCCTCAAAGCCGTCCTGCGCTCAGCAAGCGAGGCCGCGCTCCAAGCCGAAGAGCGCGAGTCAAAGGAAAACTGAAAACCGCCCCGATCATCTCGAAGGGCGGCTTTTTTATTCGACGATCCAGTTTTTCTTGAAGTCGAGGAAACGGTCTTCAAGGATTGCCTTGCGCATCTCACGCATCAAGTTCAGGAGGAAGTGCAGATTATGAATGGTGCCGAGGCGGAAGTACGCGAGCTCTTCGGCCAGGAAGATGTGGCGCAAATAGGCACGGGTGTAGTTTTTGCAGGTGAAGCATCCGCATTCTTCATCGATTGGGAGCATAGATTGCTCATGCGCCTTGTTGCCGATTTCGACGCGATATTTTTTCGAGCGTCCCGCTTTGCGGTTGTAGAGCGCGCCATTTCGAGCGGTGCGCGTCGGCGAAACGCAGTCAAACATATCAGCGCCGCCTTCAACCACATCAAAAAGATCTTCCGGCGAAAGCCCGACACCCATCGTGTAGCGCGCTTTATCCTCCGGCATGAGGTCTTCGATCCAGCCAAGAATCTCACGTGTCTTTTCCATGTTATACCCGACCGACTCGCCGCCGATCGCAAAACCATCGAAGGCGCGCGAAGCGATGAATTCTGCCGAAGCACGGCGCAGTTCCTTGTGGACGCCGCCCTGCACGATGCCGAAAAGTTGCTGCTTAAAAGCGGGTGCGTCTTTTTTATCGGCAAAAGCCGCAAGGCAACGATCCGCCCAACGATGCGTGCGCTCCATCGCGGCGCGCGCCTCGGACTCGGAAGCGCTGTCTGAGGTGCACTGGTCGAACGCCATAATGACGTCGGCGCCGAGTTTCTGCTGAATCTTGATCGCCTCTTCCGGCGTGAAGCGGTGACTCGATCCGTCGAGGTGCGACTTGAACGTGACGCCGTCCTCATCGATCTTCACCAAGTTTCCATGCGCGGATTTCTTCGCACCGAGAGAAAAAACCTGATAGCCGCCCGAATCCGTCAAAATCGCACGGTTCCAATTTTGGAACGCATGCGCGCCACCAAGCTTCTTCACGACATCCTCACCCGGGCGAAGATGCAGGTGATACGTGTTGTTCAAAATAATCTGCGCACCGAGCATTTCCATGTCCGCCGCGTCGAGAGCTTTGACCGTCGCTTGCGTGCCAACCGGCATAAAGACCGGCGTCTCCACGGCACCATGATCGGTATGCAAAACCCCCGCGCGAGCGCGGCTGTTTTTGTCTTGATGGGTCAGCGTGAAGTTCTGGGACATAACGTCGTATCTTGGACCAAAAGAGGCTCGCAGTCAAGCGGCGAGGTCTGACGCCATAAACGTTTTAATCCGATCGTCCGCGAAGATGTCGCTGGATCTTACTGGATGCGCGAGGACGATTCCACCCAGCGTTCTGCTGCGACTGAGCGCCACGTAGGCCTGCCCCGCGGCGAAAGCGCCCGCGCCGAAATGAATACGCACATTGTCGAACGTCTGACCCTGGCTCTTGTGGATTGTGATCGCCCAAGCGAGCTTCACGGGCAACTGGCTGAATGATCCCGTCACTTCAGGACGCACGCTCTTATTTTCTTCATCGAAAGAAAACTGAACCGATTCCCACTTGTTCGGGCCGACGTCGGCGTAGGAGCCGTCGTCGAACTGGACTCTGATATATGAATCTTCAGTGCGGATGACTTCCACGATATCCCCGTTGATCCAACGCTTTTGCGGATCGTTGTTCAAGAGCATGACCTGCGCGCCCACTTTCAAAACCAAATCAAAAGCCGTAGGGAGATCTTTTTCCTTGAATTTGTCCAGGATGATTCCCTGATAAACCTTTGCCGGCGTATCCAATTTTGCCAGCTCTTCGGTATTGATGTCATCGGCCATCTTGTTTCTTGAAACGACAGAGATCGCCGCTTTATGTTTTTTCTGTTTCGTCGCTCGCGTATTAATGTGCGCGAGATGCGCTTCGTCAAACGTCGCGGTCCTGAAGGCGTCCAGCGCCTCGATAAACTTGCGGTCTCCTTTCTTCTCGTCGCGCTGGCGATAATTTTTCACCAGTTCGAATTTCTGAAAGTTCCCGGACAAATACGCGCCGGAATCAAAAAAATGCTCGCTGGGATAGAGGCTCTTCAACGCCTCCTTCAAATCGTCCGGCACGACAGGCGGCAGCTGGAATGGGTCTCCCAGAAGAAGCATCTGCACGTCGCCGAAGGGCATGTCCCGAGCAACCCGATTCAACCGGAGAAAATGATCGATGTAATCCAAATGATCCGCACGCACCATCGAGATTTCGTCGATGATCACCATATCGAGTTCGCGAAAGACTTTCGCTTCTTCGATGCTCAGTTTTTTTGCGGCCCGGAAATCGCCGTGCCATTTAAGAAACGAGTGCCACGTCTGCCCCTGCACGTTCACCGCCGCAACACCTGTTGGCGCCAATACCGCGATTTTCTTCCGCGTCGTCGCGCGGAAATATTTCAAAAGTTGCGATTTTCCCGTCCCGGCTTTTCCCGTCAGAAAGATATTTTTTCTCGTATGCTCGAGCGCCTCAAGCACGGCTTTCCGCTCGTCAGACAAATCAAAATCTTCCGGAACTTCCATCGCGATGAATTCCCTGCTGGTTCTCCTTTTTTCCATGATGCGTTTGACGATACTGTCACCAACCTGTCCCTTTGGTACCAGGTACCGATCTGATACCGATGAGTATAAAGCAAAACTCCCCTTTCGGGGAGTTTTGGTCTGAAAATACCTTGGCGGTCTAGCGCTTCTTGCCCTTCAGCATCTTGCCGACTTCCTGCCAGCCATCCTTCAATTCATGCGCCATCTCGGCAACCTCTTTTTTCGAAAAGGTTTTCATGTTGGCGTACTCGGCCAAGACGGAGTCAACGATCTTGCTATATGAAGTCTTGGAGACGCCTCCGAGCTTCTTGGCGTGCGCAAAAACATGCTCCTTCGCGTCTTCCGCGGCGGTCTTCAGCATCTTCGCCTTCTTATTCTTCTTCACCGCGTGTGCAAGCGCCACCGCCGCGCCGATCAACGTGGCGATCGCGACACCTTTACCCAAAACTTTTTTTGCATTGCTCATAACCAGATTCAGTGAATGATAGTTTCAGTATAGAACAAAACTCCCCTTTCGGGGAGTTTTGGTCGTCATAGTTTCATGACATACGCTCAACACACCTCCGCGCGGACTTTAAATCAACGGCCTCCCCGTCATGTCTGACGGCTGCGGGATGCCCATGATGCGCAGGATCGTTGGGGTGACATCAGAGAGCATTCCCACCGGCGGGCTGAGGCTCAGGTCACCGCCGACCATTTCTTGGGCTTCGCCGGCCATGCCTTCGAACTGCTGGCCGATGATCAGGAAGTGTACGGGGTAGGTGGAGTGTTCTTTGTCGATCGAACCGGTTTGCAAATTGACGACTTCTTCAGCGTTGCCGTGGTCGGCGGTGATAAGGACGACACCGCCTTTTTCGAGCGTTGCTGCGGCGATTTTTCCGATGGCGACGTCGACGAATTCAGCGGCCTTGATGGTCGCTTCGAGGCTGCCGGTGTGGCCGACCATGTCGGCGTTGGCGAAGTTCGCGGCGATGAGGTCGTACTTATCGGCGCCGATCTCTTTCACGATTCGTTCCGTAATTTGCGGCGCCGACATTTCCGGCTTCTGATCGTAGGAAGAAACCTGGGGTGACGGCACGATGACACGGTCTTCGCCGCCGAACGGATCTTCCTTCATGCCGTTCAAAAAGAACGTCACGTGCGCGTATTTTTCCGTTTCGGCGATGTGCAGCTGCTTCATGCCGGCGTCGGAAATGACTTTCGCCAAGCACGTTGAAATCGGCTCTGGAGGAAAGGCAACTTCGGCCGGGAGTCCTTTTTCGTATTCCGTCATCGTGACAACCACGAGATCGGCAATTTGCGGGCGGGCAAACTTGTCGAACTCCGGCAGTACCAGAGCTTTCGTGATTTCGCGCGAGCGATCGGGGCGATAGTTGAAAACAATGACCGCGTCGCCCGCTTCGATTTTGGCGACCGGTTCTCCGTTTTTCGTGATGACCGTCGGAACAAATTCCTCGTCGTAAACTTTCGCTTCGTATGAAGCGCGAATGGCGGCGAGCGGGTCGTCGTTCTTAGCGTCGGACACGCCATCAACCATGGCGCGATACGCTTTCTCAACGCGATCCCAGCGATTGTCGCGGTCCATGGCGTAGTAGCGTCCGGAAAGCGTGGCGATTTTACCGACGCCGTTTTTCTTCATACGCGCTTCGACGGTCGTGATGAAGTCGATACCGGCGTTGAAGGTCGTGTCACGACCGTCGAGCACAGCGTGCACGTAGGTTTCTTTTATCTCTTGCGACTTGGCAAAATCAAGAAGCGCAAGCAAATGCTCAAGCGAGGCGTGGACGTTGCCAATCGAGGCTAAGCCGAGCAAGTGCAACTTTGTGCCATTCTTTTTCACGTGCTCGATCGCTTTCAAAAATCCGGGGTTCGTCGAGAACTCCCCTCCCTGAACCGCGCGATTGATGCGCGGCAAGCTTTGGTAATACACCTTGCCCGCGCCGATCGTAAGATGGCCGACTTCCGAGTTGCCCATCTCGCCCCACATGAGGCCCACTTCTTCGCCGGAAGACTGGAGCGTCATGGCCGGATATTTCGAAGCCAAAGCGCGCATGTTCGGCGTCTTGGCGAGTGCCAGCGCGTTGCCTTGGTCGGGCGGCGCAACGCCCCAACCATCAAGAATCAGCAAGACGACGGGTTTCGGTGTAGGCATAGTCAGGCAAGTCTACTCTTTTTCAATCGGCCAGCAAAGAGCGTCCGCTCATCTCGTCGGGAGGGCGAATTCCCATGATATCCAGGATCGTAGGGGCGACGTCAGCCAAAACTCCACGCGGCAACTCCCTTCCGCCCTTGAGGTTTTTATTGGCGACAACGAACGGTACGGGGTTCGTCGAATGCTCGGTATCCACCGCACCCGTCGTGACATCGATCATCGATTCAACGTTGCCGTGATCCGAAGTCACAACAAACGTTCCGTCTTTGGCATCAATTTCCTTCCACAAGCGTCCGATACAATCGTCGAGCACTTCGAGCGCGTTCACGGCAGCCTCAAGGTTGCCGGTATGGCCAACCATGTCGGCATTGGCAAAATTAATGGCGACGAAGTGATACTTCCCGGAACGAATGCGCTTGAGCGCCTCGGTCGTGACTTCGAGCGCTTTCATCTCGGGACGCATGTCGTAGCGCGGGATGCGCAGCGATTCAATTCTCAGGCGTTCCTCGCCAAAATGATGGTCGGGGTAGCCGCCGTTGAAGAAAAACGTGATGTGCGAAAATTTTTCGGACTCGGCAACGTAAAATTGTTTCAAATCCTTGAGCACGTCCGGTAACGTTTTCTTGAGTTCGCGGCTGGGATAGGCGGTCAGAATATACGGCAGATCGGGGCCGAAGTCCGTCATGGCGACAAAACGCGTATTTTTCGGCACGCGGCGGCGCGTAAAGGCATCCGGTACGCTTTTTTCAAAATCATCAAGCAAAAAAGCCTTGGCGAGTTGGCGCGCGCGATCGGAACGCAAGTTGAAGAAGAAAATTGCGTCGTTGTCGCGCACCGTGCCGTGCGGCACATGCTCTTTGTCGACGATGACGGTCGGCAAAAGAAACTCATCGGTTTCGCCGCGGTTGTACGCGCCCAGAAGCGCTTCTTCGGCGCTGGCCGCCGCAAGACCTTCCCCATTCACGATCGCGTGATACGCCAAACCAATGCGCTCCCAGTTGCGGTTGCGATCCATCGGATAAAATCGCCCCATGATCGAAGCGATTCTTTCGCCGGGACGAAGTCGCGCTTCAATGTCGTGAATTTGCGTGGTCGCCGAAAACCGAGGACTGTCGCGTCCGTCGGTGAACAGATGCAGCGCCACGTCTTCAATTTTTTCGCGGCGGCAGAGTTCCAAAAGTCCGTAGAGATGATCCATCGAGGCGTGCGCCGAATTGCCGCCCGAAATGAGCCCCATGAGATGCACGCGCGTCCGATATTTTTTGACATGCTTGAGCGCTTCGAGAAACGCCGTGTTCTTGAAGAAGATACCGTCTTCGATGGCTTCGGTGATGTAGACAGCGTCTTGCTTGATGATGCGTCCAGCGCCGATATTCATGTGCCCGGCCTCGGAGTTGCCGGACTGATGCTTGGGCAAGCCGACGTGTTGGCCATGCGAAAACAAATCGGTGTGCGGGTATTTCCCCCACAGCTCCGAAAAGTGCGGCATCCTCGCCATCAAGACGGCGTTGCCTTGCAGCCCAGCCGGAGCCGAACCGAAGCCGTCGCAGATCGCCAGGACAACCGGTCGGATTGTCTCTTTAGCCGCCGACTTCATCCTCGATTTCCATCAAGCGATTATACTTTTCAAGACGCTCGCTGCGTGAGAGCGAACCTGTCTTGATGAACTCTGCGTTCACCGCGACCGCCAAGTCGGCAATCATCGTGTCGGCGGTTTCGCCGGAACGGTGCGAGATCGCGACCTTGTAGCCGCTGCGCTGCGCCAAACGAATCGCGTCGATCGTTTCCGAAAGCGTGCCGATTTGGTTGACCTTGATCAGAATCGCGTTGGCCGCGCCGCGTTCAATACCCATGCGCAGACGGTCAACGTTGGTCACGAAGAAATCGTCTCCGACGAGCGATATCTTCTTGCCGAGCGCGTCGGTCAATTGCTTCCAACCATCCCAGTCATCCTCGGCCATGCCGTCTTCGATCGAAAGGAACGGCCAGCGCTTCACGTAGGTGGCCCACATTTTAACCATGCCATCGGAATCCAGTTTCCGGCCGTCGGTCGCGAGGACGTATTTTTTCTTTTTCGCGTCGTAGAATTCGGAAGTAGCCGGGTCCATGCCAAAGGCGACATCAGGACCGAGCTTGTAACCCGCCTTGCGTACGGCCAGCGCGATCAGTTCGAAGGCTTGCGCGTTCTTCTTGAGTTTCGGCGCAAAACCGCCTTCATCACCGACGCCCGTCGGCATCTTCTTATCCTTGAGAATCGCGAGAAGGGCGTGGAAAATTTCAGCGCCGCATCGAACGCGGTCGCGGAATTTTTTCTGTTTCGGAATGATGATGCATTCCTGGAAATCGATGCTCCAGTTGGCGTGCGCGCCACCGTTCAACACGTTCATCATCGGCAGCGGCAATTTGTAGCCGTCTTCGCGCGGCAAATCGTAGATGTCGCGCAAGTAGCGATAGAGCGGGAGCTGAAGCGAGGTCGCTCCTGCGCGCGCGGCGGCCAAAGAAACACCAAGAATGGCGTTGGCGCCAAGTTTTGATTTGTTCGGCGTGCCGTCCAAGTCGCGCATGCGTGCGTCGAGCTTCTTCTGCTCCTGCACTTCCATACCACGCAAAGCGTCCGCAATCGGCCCGTCAACATTCTTGATCGCCTTCAAAACACCGAGTCCGCCGAAGCGACGCTTGTCGCCATCACGCATCTCATGTGCTTCGTGCGAACCTGTCGAGGCGCCAGAAGGCACCGAGGCTTTGGCGATCGTGCCGTCAGAGAGCGTCATTTTCACTTCGACGGTCGGATTACCGCGAGAGTCGAGAATTTCCCGGCCTTTGATGTCGCGAATGGTGGGCATAGCAGTTTCAGTTGATGTTCAGTTTCGGAGCGAGAGCCGCCACCGAGGTGGCAGCTCCTGTCCGCAACCGAGAGAGTTACGGAAGAATTTCGTACAACACCGTCACGTTGACGATGACGTCTTGCGAACCGGATGAGATCGAAGGTGCTGCGCTGCCACCCATACCAAGCGCCGCTTCCTTGGCGTAGTACATCGGAGACGGCACGTACCCTTCGTTCTCGCTGAAGCCAACCACTTTGCCGAGTTTCACGCCGGAGGCGTCCGCCAAAGCCTGGGCTTTTTTCTTAGCGGCTTCGAGCGCCTTGAGACGCGCTTGCTGGCGAAGATCTTCCGGTTCATCAATCGTGAAGGCAACGCCGCCAACCTGGTTCGCGCCGAGGTCGCCGACAGCCGCGAGAATTTCGCCGATCTTGTCGAGATTGCGAACTTTGACGTCAATGTTCTGCGTGACCATGTAGCCGCGTTCGACCTGGCGGCCGTTCACGTAATCGTACTGCGGATAGATCGAGTAGTTGCTGGTTTTGATATCCTCCGCGGCGACGCTGAAGCTTTTCACCTTCTCAATGATCGCGTTCATCTTCGTCGAGTTCTCTTTCTGCGCGGCGGAGACGGCTTTGTTTTCCGTCTGCACACCGACCGAGATCGTGGCGATGTCCGGCAACGCTGTTACCTTGCCTTCCGCTGAAATCGCGATCGTATCGCGCGCGGCGTCGGGTCGCCCGATGTAGCTATTCTGTTTAAACGCGTTCGCCGCCGTGACGGCAAGATAGACGACGCCTGCTGCAAGCAACAGGTTCCAAAGCGCACTCTTTCCAGGCATGTTTCCTTCCATACGCGTAAATAAGGAATAAGGGTTCTATTCGTCTATACGCAAAGGTTGGAGGCCGGGTAACATCGCACCCTCCAAAAATTCGAGCATGGCTCCCCCGCCCGTCGACAAATGATCGATACAGTCCGCCAAACCGGTTCGCGCAAGCGCTACGGCCGTTTCGCCGCCGCCGGCGACGCCGAAGGTTTTTCCTTTCGAGCGCGCGGCAATAAGACGACCGATCGCGAGCGTACCATGGCTGAACTTCGGCACTTCGAACAACCCGAGCGGCCCATTCCACACAATCGTCTTGGCGGTGCGGATGTATCCGGCGTAGGCCGAGATCGTTTTCGGACCGATGTCGAGAATCGCCTCGTGATCGCGGCAGAGGTTGAACGGCTCCTCCTGCAAATCGACGACTTGTGCACTGCGCGGATCTTTCGGATCAGCGATAACAACGTCGTGCGGAAGAATCAATTTTTTGTAGTACGGATGCTTCATCAATTCGAGCGCCGCCTCGAGATCGGCGTCGCTGCACGGTGTTGTGCCGATGCAATGGCTCTGTGCCTTGAAGAACGGCGCGATCAGAGCACCTCCCAAAAGCACGCGATCGGCGGCAGAGAGCATCTGGGAAATGATACCGATCTTGTCGGAGACCTTGGCGCCGCCCATCACGACCACATACGGCGCTTCCGGCGACTCCATCACGCGACTGAGCGCGTCGACTTCCGACACCAAAAGCGGTCCCGCATAGGAAGGAAGATGCCGCGTCACGCCGACAATCGAAGCGGCGGCGCGATGACACGTTCCGAACGCCTCATTTACGAAAATATCACCGAGACGCGAAAGCGCTTCGGCAAAACCTGGATCATTCGCTTCTTCACCCTTTTTAAAACGCAAATTCTCAAGCATGATGACCTGCCCGTTTTCCATGGCTTTCGTCGCGGCCTCTGCTTCCTCACCGACGCAATCAGCAAGTTTTTCGACGGGGGCGTGCAGCAGTTCGGAAAGACGCTTGGCGATCGGGTCGGTCTTGAAGGCGACGACTTTTTTTCCGTCCGGTCGCCCGAGGTGCGTCGCAATGACAACGCGCGCGCCCGCTTTCCGCAAACGCTCAATCGTCGGCACAACCTTACGAATGCGCCAATCCTCGTCGGCACTTACTTTGCCGCGCGTCACCGGCACATTGAAATCCGCGCGCAGGAGCACGCGCTTTCCTTTAAGCGTCTTGTGATCGTCGAGCGTGCGAAGCTTCATAGATTGTTGCGTCGGAAAACCGTAAGCGGCGCGCGGATCAGTTTCCAAGCGCTCTTGAGCGGCAAGGTCGACAAGAAATAGCGGATATCGGCCGCCAACCGAATCGGCCACACGAGCACACCCTTAAAACGATGGCCGTACACTTCGGCAACGCCCCAGGACCCACCCATCGGCACGATGGCATGCATGACGGGATACTGATAATGCGCCAACGGTTTTTTCTCGATCGCGCGCATGATGTTTTCAGCCGCGAGGTGCGCCTGATGAATCGCTCCTTGTGCCAGTTGCGGCACAGGACGCTTTGCTGTTGGGTCAAACAACGTGATGCAGTCGCCGACAGCCCAGGCGTTCGACATGTTCTTCACCTGCATGGTGTCGTCCACCTCAACTTTCCCGCGCACATCCATCGTCAAGCCAAGGCTTTTCACGATGGGATTGGCGCGAAAACCGCCGCACCACACAAGGAGGTCCGTCGTCACTTCCTTCACGCCTTCGTTTTTGAAATCACAGATCAAGGCCTCCATCGTTTCGCCAGGCTTGAGCGGCCGCGGCGCGAGGATGACATGGTCTTTGTGCGCACCTTTGATGCAGGCATCGAGAATCAGTTTCACGCCCAGCTTCTCAAGACGCTCTTTCGCCCAGGTTGAGAGCTGCGGATGAAGCGACTGGAGCGGCCGTGGCGAAGCTTCGACGAGTTCAATCGAGTATTCGCCCGCGCCAAGCATCTTCTTTTTGACCTGCGTCTTCAAGAAGTTTGCCGCCTCGCATGCGAACTCGACACCCGTCGGACCGGCACCACCGACGAGAATACGGATGAATGGAATTTCGTTGCGGCGTTTCTGTTCGACGAGATGCTTGAGCTTGCGCTGCACGACAAGCGCGTTCTGCAAGCTGTACATCGGCACGCCATGCTGCTCGAGCCCTTCGATGCCGTAAAAATCCGGCGAAGCACCGAGCGCCACGACAAGATGATCGAACGGTAAACCACGGTCGTCACAGAGACGTACCGTTTTTGATTCCCAATCAACACCAATGACTTCCTGATACTCCACCTTCACACCGAGACCGGAAAGATGCGTGCGAAGATCTTCATACGGTGTCGCGACACCGGACTTCAGACGATCTTCGGGAGCGTTACCGGTCGCGACTTCGTAGAGCCAGGGGCGATACAGATGGTGCGTGCATTTATCAACGACGACGATCTCGCAACCCTGTCGTTTCCCCATGCGTTTCGCAAGTTGCACAGCGGTCGTCAAACCGCCGAAACCGGCACCAAGAATCACGATACGTTCGCAGCGTTGAGGCGTTGCCATATAAGGGAAGTATACCACGAAAACGTAAGTGAATCCTGTTTAGAAGCGAACTTCGACGAGCACAATCTCCGGTGGGCAGAAGAGGCGCGCACGCGGACCTGATTCGCCGAGTCCGGCGCCAAGCACGAGCGGTACACCCTCGAACGAAAAGAGACCGCGATCGAAATACCTCCCTAAATAGTGCGGGAGCCGCATGATCGAACCGATGAACGGCAAACGAATTTGTCCACCGTGCGTGTGTCCTGAGAAAAACACGATCTTCCCGGGACCTTTCTGAAGGAGTTTTGCGGCCGGAGTCGCCAGATCGGGGTTGTGAAGCATGACGAGAGAAAGTTCCGACGAGCCAGCGTCGTGAAGAGCCACTGCAAGATCCGTCTCGCCGTACCAATCATCCTCGGCGCCAGCAATCACGATCGAAGCGCCGTTCTTTTGGACGCGTACGGAACGATTATGCAAAAGCGGAATCGCCGATCGTTCAAACCAGGCGATGGATTCTTTTCGCGCCTTCCATTCGTCGTGGTTGCCGAGAATCGCGTAGACGCCGAGCGGGGCGCGCAGCTCTTTTAGCGGCTCAAGATACGGCAGAGCGTCCGCTTTCTTGTAAAGAAAGTCGCCGCCCAGAAGAATGACGTCCGGATTGAGCGCCTGCGTGCGGCGCACGAGATGACGCACCCAGGACGTTTTTTTGTACGGACCGACGTGGATATCGGAAAGAAACGCGACGGTGACTGCGCGCTCCCCCACCCCCACGTTCATCCGGCGCACGCGCAAGCGTCTCGGCTCAACAAACGATCCGTAGGCGATCGTCGTGAAACCAAGTGCAGCAGATGCCGCGATTGCGATACCGAGCGCGCCGCCCAACGTCCAACCGTACAAAAACGCCGACCAGAAAAAAACCAACAGCGTAAGAATGGCAAGATCAAAGATCTGCCACGGAAGATCGAGGACGTAGACCGGGCGCGAGTACTTGCCGGACATTACTTGATGGAGTTGCCGACGCGTTCAACCATCTCGCCGAGGCGGCAGGAATATCCCCACTCATTGTCGTACCAAGCCACGACCTTCACGAGGTCACCGCCCACAACCTGCGTCAGATTGAGATCAACGATCGAGGAGTAAGAGTTTTTAATGAAGTCGGAGGAAACGAGCTCCTCTTCGGTCCACGTCATGATGCCTTCGAAGCGCTTGGTGGCGCAGGCGGCTTTGATCGCCTTGTTCACTTCTTCAACCGTTGTTTTGCGACCGAGCACGAACGTGAAATCCGACATCGAAACGACGGAGGTCGGCACGCGCACCGAGAGGCCGTCGAAGAGGCCTTTGAGTTCGGGGATCGTTTCGGTGACGGCAATAGCCGCACCGGTCGAGGTCGGCACCATGTTGCAGGCGGCGGCGCGGGCGCGGCGGAGATCCTTGTGCGGGCCGTCCTGAAGCACCTGGTCGGCGGTGTAGCTGTGAATCGTGGTCATGAGTGCCTTCTTCACGCCGAACTTGGAATGCATGACGGCCGCCACGGGCGCGATGCAGTTGGTGGTGCACGAAGCGTTGTTGATGATGTTCGACTTTCCCTTGTAGTCCTGGCCGTTCACGCCGAGAACGTACGTTGGAATTTCGCCGCCTTTGGCGGGCGCCGAAAGCACGACGCGCTTGGCGCCGGCGGTGAGATGTTGACCCGCGCCCTTCTCATCCGTGAAGCGTCCGGTCGACTCGATGACGACATCGATTTTGAGATCCTTCCACGGAAGTTTCGTCGGATCCTTTTCGGCGGTGACGATGAGCTTCTTTCCGTCGATGTAGAGATTTTTTTCGTCGTACGTCACTTCCTTCTCGTACGCGCCGTAGTTGGTGTCGTGCTTCAAAAGATGCGCGAGCGTTTTTGTGTCGGTCAGATCGTTGACCGCGACGAATTCCAAATTTTTCAAACGTCCGAAAGCGGCTTTGAAGGTGTTGCGACCGATGCGACCGAAACCGTTAATGGCAACGCGGATCATGGCTTGTAGAATTTAATGGTAGAGACGAGAGTCGCAAACACGGCGGGATCGGTTGAAGCAGCGCGAACGACGAGGGCCTCCTTACCCATGGGTATGTAAATCGCTTGGCGTCGAACGCTGTAGTGTTCGAACGTGATCGCGAAGATCGAGTGACGTCCGTCCACGTAGACGTCGTATAGGGCAGGGCGCGCGTCGGCAAAATCTTCGGCGACGAGATTCGCGATTTCTTCGCGCTCGCCGAGCGAAAGCGTTTCCATCAAGATCCCCTCATTCGCCGCGGAAGCCGTGGCTAATTCTTTCGCAGAGCGACCCAGTCGCACGCGCGAAGGATCAGCATCATCAACGAGCCAGTGCGGCGGCAGCGCGAACGCGAATCCGCGAACCGGATCATCGCGACGCATCCAATCATCCGTATCGAGCGTCACGGCCTGCGGCACAGTGGTCAGGATCGCGGTGACGGGAACGACAAGCGGTGAAAGCGACGCGTACCAAACGACAAAAAGACCGTAGGCCACGACAACACTAATCAGCGTGGCTTCAACAGACGGAGATAACGCATGTTTCACCCTCCACAGAGACATACACTGACAGTATAAGAGGTGGGGCGCGTCGCGTGAAGTACATAAAAACATCTGCATGTCCAGATAAAAAGATCCGCGCTCAGGGCGCGGATTCGTGGTAGGTGCAGATCGGAATGTCTTTCATGTCACTGATCGCGAGGGAAAACTCGGGATTGCGTTCGTCGAAAGCCATGGCATCGACGACCGTAACAATACTGACGCGCGGGTTGTAATACTTGTTCATGACGGCCACTCCACAGATCCCGCGACCCGTTTCTTCATGGATCGCGATCCCCTCTTCCGTGCAGGAACCGGGCACGTGATCCCAGATACCGAGCTGATGCCCGACTTCGTGGGTCACGACCGCGCTGAGTTGGTGCGGATCAAACGCGCCGTCGAGCGTCTTCGTCAGACAGTTCGCCATCATCGTCACGCGGCCTCCATAGAAGGCCCACGCCAGAGTCCTGCGCGTCACCGCTCCTTTTTCGTCCCGTTCAACACAAATGCCGTCATCCGCGTAGATCTGGATCTTGGAGTCCTCAGGCGCGAGAACTTCGATGCAGGTGATGTTCTTCGCTTTCCACTTCTGACAACCGCGCATCACAGCTTCCTTTGGCATCCGCGGATCGTCCTCGATCCAGATCGGAAGCGTGCGCGGTGTGTCATGCGGGCTCGGCTTCGCGCTTCGCACCCGTGCGGGACGGGCGGCGCAAGCTGCGAGCGTAAAGAGAAGCACGAGATACCAAAAGTGCGTTCGCATGACGTCCTCCGTCCTATAAAAATAGCATGAAAAAGAAAAACCGCCTGTGGGCGGTTTTTCTGACGACTAGCCGGGGACCTGGGTAGAGCCTTCCATGGCGAAACGCGTGAAGCGCTTGACCTGGATGTTTTCTCCGCACTTGGAGATCGTTTCCTTCACGATATCTTCGACGGTTTTGTCTTCGTCTTTGATGTACGCCTGGTTCAAGAGGCAGACCTCGGAATACCACTTCGAGAGCTTGCCCTCGAGGATTTTTCCGACGACGTCGGCCGGCTTGCTCGATCCCGCGAACTCTTCGGCGTAGATCGACTTCTCCTTTTCGACAACTTCCGCCGGGATCTGGTCTTTCGACACGTAGAGCGGGTTCATGGCCGCGATCTGGAGACCGAGCTCATGGCACAGCTCCTTGAAACCTTCGGTGCGGGCGACGAAATCCGTTTCGCAGAGAATCTCGACCATCGCGCCAACTTTACCGTTGCCGTGTACGTAGGCGTAGATGAGACCTTCAGACGTGTTGCGCTCGGCTTTCGATCCGGCCTTGGCGATCCCCTTCTTACGAAGCAGTTCGGCCGCGGCGGCGAGATCACCGTTCGCTTCTTCGAGTGCCTTCTTGCACTCGACGATACCGGCACCCGTCATGGTGCGAAGTTGAGAGACGATTTTGGCGTCGATCATAGGAACGAAAATAAGTGACGAATGGTTACGCGGTGATGACGCGAGTCGGCTCTTCGGACACCTTCGCAGCTTCAACCTTCTTGGCAGCCGCGTTCTTCTCGTAGATCTTGCGACCTTCGGCCACAGCTTCGGAGAAGAGACGTGTGAAGAGTTCGATGGACTTCACAGCGTCGTCGTTGGCCGGAATGCCGTAGGTGATGTCTTCCGGGTTGATGTTCGAGTCGATCAGGCCGAAGATCGGGATCTTCTTGGCGCGCGATTCTTCAACGGCCGTTTTCTCGTGCTTGGCGTCGATCACGAAGATCGCTTCCGGAAGCTTGGTGAGAGGCGCGATGCCGCCGACCTTGCGCTCCATGTCTTCAATCTCGCGATCAATGACAACGCGTTCCTTCTTCGTGTACTTGTCGAAGCCGCCCGTGTCGCGCTTCATGCGGTACTCGTTGAGCTTTTTGATGAGCTTCGAGAGTTCCGGGAAGTTCGTGAACGTGCCTCCGAGCCAGCGGGTCGTGATGTACGGAGCACCGCAGGCCTTGGCGTACTTCTCAACGATCGGCGCAGCTTGGCGCTTGGTGCCGAGGAAGACGATCACGCCGCCCTTGGCGGTCATGTCGCGCGCGGTGTCGAGCGCTTCTTTCAACTTCACGACGGTCTGCTCCAAGTCGATGATGTGAATGCCGTTGCGCGAACCGAAGATAAACGGCTTCATTTTCGGGTGCCACTTCGAGACCTGGTGGCCGAAGTGGGCGCCCGTCTTGAGAAACTCAAGAAGATCGGGAATCTCGTACATAAGAGATGAATACTCCTTTTATCACCTTCCCGGCCGGGACTTCCGTATCCAGAGGATGGAAGCGCCCAGGAGTGTTGTCGGGAATGTGAGGTTAATAATGGGCGAAGTATAGGGAGGATCCTCGAGGCTGTCAAGCGGGAATATTGACAAAAGCCTTAAAATCGGGTACCTTAGCTGGTCGCTCATTCCGATCGACACCGCTTCTGTACCCCCCCAACCCGCTGGAGGCCCTCATGCTCAAGGTGATCGAGCTGTACCGAGACGGTACGCTCTTCCCCCGCTACGAGAACCTGATCACGGTGAAGAAGCAGGGCCCACTGGTTCTGTTCAACTACACCGAGAAGTGCGAGACCACGAGTACGTGGGATGACGTCCTGCGCGTCAGTCGCGGCCTGATCATCGACACGCGTGACTGGTCGATCGCTTCTCGCCCCTTCGACAAGTTCTCGAACGTCGGCAACCACCCGTCGTCGACGCAGTTCGCCGATCTCCCCGATCTGCCCTTCAAGGCGTTCGAGAAGGTCGACGGCACGCTCGGCACGATGTATCGCGACGAGCACGGCGAAGCACGGATCGCGACGCGCGGTAGCTTCGATACGAAGCAAGCGCTTCGTGGTACCGAGATGCTGCATCGGCTCCGACTCGAGGCGCTGCCCGAAGGCTACACCCCGATCTTCGAGATCGTGTACCCGAAGCAGCACGAGACGGCCGGAGGGTTCGCTCTCTCGGTCATCACCTACGACTACGAAGGGCTCGTGCTCCTCGGACTTCGTCACCGGGTCACCGGCGAGGAGTTGCCGTGGAACGAAGTCGTCGAGATCGCGAAGGCGATCGGCGCGCGGCTGCCCAAGGTGTACGAGTTCTCCTCGTTCGAGGAGGCCTTCGCCACCGCCAAGGCGCTGCCGGCCGATCAGGAAGGATTCGTCCTCCTGTTCGCCAACGGTCTGCGCGTGAAGCTCAAGGGTCAGGCCTACTGCGCCCTGAGTCGAAACGTCTGGGACATCTCCACGCCCAACATCGTGGAGGCACTCGTCTCGGGCGGCAAGGAGAAGTACCTGAAGCTCGTCGCCGAAGTGACCGAAGAGGTTCGCATCGATGCGGATCGCATCGTCGCGGAGATCGACACCAAGGTCGAAGTCTTGCGTCTCGAGACGCTCTCTCACCTGGAGCGCGCCAAGGGTTGCGAATCCCGCAAGGCATTCGCCGCCTGGGTGGAGCAGGAGGTGCCCGGGCATCTGCGCGGAGCGATCTTCATCCTCCACTCCGGACGAAAGGAACCGAACTGGTACAAGCTCGTCCGCGACTACGGATGAGACGCTCGCCCGCTGTCACTCTGATGGCGGGCGTATTATTTTTGCAGAAAAGAAAAATCCCTAGTCGATACTAGGGACAGTCTGCGACGACGGCGATCACGTCTGGATGGCGCACGCCGTAGAGACGCGAACCGTCTTTGAAAATCCATACGGGGATAATCGTTCCGTACGGCACGCCTTGCTCCGTACAAGTTTCTCTGAAGTCCAGCTCCCCCTTTGGATCGCAGTCCGTATAGGGAAGACCGGCCACATCGTCGCCAAAAAGAAGGAGCTGTTCCTGGCAGAAATTGCACCACGACGCACCGTAGAGGCGCACCTCCTTGCGTGTCAGGCACTGAACGATCGATTCGCCATGCTCCGAGGTTGTCGTGGACAGGCCCGTGGAGTTAGGACCTGAGCAGGCCAAGAAGATGACCAAGAGGACGCTGAGTTGGTACGGCATGGATGCCTCCTTACCTCGACCATAGCACGCAAAAAGAAAAGACCAAACCGCGAAGGTTTGGTCTGGTTGAGCTGATCGTACTAGCCGTTGAGTGTGCCGCTCTGCGACTTGCCGTTGCTGCCGCTCTCGAGCGGCGCTGCCGAAGCGACGGGCTGGGCCTTGCCGAGGCCGGGCACGTTGCCGGAGCGAGCCGCCTGGGTGACGACGCTGGCGAGCGCTTCGAACGCGCCGCCTCCGCCGCCGACCACGAGCACCTCGGGCATGATGTTGACCTTGCCGTCGGCGATGGCCTGGATGGCGTTGACGATGGCGGTCGCCTGCGGGCCGATCGCATCCTTCTGCGCCTGGTAGCCGGCGGCCTCCGCGAGACCGCGCGCCTTGATCTTGGCGGCCTCGGCGGCGCCGACCGTCTCGATGTAGTTCGACTCGCCGCCCGCCTTGGCCCTGAGGGCGTTGGCGTTGTTGGTCTCGATGTCGACCTGCACCGTGGACTGCGCGAGCTTGGCCTGCATGTCGGCCTTGCCCTTCGCCTGCTCCATCGCGACGCGCGTCTCCTCGGCCTCCTGCTCCTTCTTGTAGGTCGCGATCTTCTGGTTCGCGATCTCGCGCTCCGTGAGCACGTCGATCAGCGCCTTGGGCTGGACGACGTCCTGGATGTAGACGCCGCGTGTCTCGACATCATACTTGGCCAGCTCCTGCTTGATGTGGGCGAACGCCTCGACCTGGATCTCCTGGCGGGTCTCGATGAACTTGATGGCCGGGAGCCCCTGCAGCTTGTCGCGGAAGTGGTTGCCCACCGCCGCCTGCAGGACCTCGTTGACCAGGTTGTGCATCGTCCCGACCGCGGCGATCACGCGCGAGGCGTTGGTGTCAGGCACGTGGATCTGGACCTGCAGGTCGATGGCGAACTCGAAGCCCTCACGGCTCTTGGCGTCGATCTGGCTCAGCCCCGAGTCGAAGTTGTGCGCCTTGGAGACGGCCTCCGCCCAGTTGAGCGTGAGGATCGCCGTCGGCACGATCTCGACCTGGTAGCAGCGCGGGTTGAGCGCGTACTTGCCGGTGCGGAGGGGCTCCTCCCAGATGCCGCGGCGGCCGGGGCGCACGAGCGAGCCGTGCTTGTACCCGGCGCCGGAGACGTCCTCGGTCATCAGGCCGACGAAGGCCTTCACGACCGCGACCTCGCCCTGGTTCACGACCAGCATCGGCACGCGCTCGACGCGGACGAGGAACGGGTTCAGCGCGTACGCTCCGGAGAGGAGTGGGTCGTGCTGGACGCCGATCTTGCCGCCGGCGTCGAGGAACGCCTGGAAGTTCTGGTAGTTGTTGTGCTGCTTGTTCTGGCTGCCGAGCAACGCCTCGCTGAGGTCGCTGTCCTTGCAGTCGGCGCCCTGCATCATCGTGCCGAGATCGGTGAAGCCGCCGAGGCGGCAAGCGATGTCGGTCGGCGGCAGCGGATCGCCTTCGAGGGCGGTCACGATACCGATCATGTCGGTGTCTTTGCCTTCCTTGTCCTTCACCGGTCCGATCTGGACGAGATCGAGCTGCGTGGCCTCGAGGCCGAAGACCTCAGGACGCAGGCCGTTCTTGCCGGCCTTGCGCTCGAGCTCCGGCGAGATCGGAAGTCCGTAGACGCGTTCCTTCGTGATGACCATGAAGGCCGCGGGATGGATCGGCAGCGACGTGCCGGGCATGAGCAGATGGCGCTGGGCGCCTTTCTGGCCGCCATGCTGCACGAACGCCGCAGGATCGGTGAAGTTGCCGAACGCCTGCTTGTAGGCCGCGGACTTCGCGCCGGGTGGCAGCGCCTGCCCGAGCTGGGCGACGACGACACCGATCTGTCCCGCCGGCACCTGTACCCAGGGGAACTTCTGGACGCCGTAGACGATCCAGAGCTTGAAGTGCCATCCGGCCAGGAGCAGATCCGACTGGAACCCCGCCTCGCCCTTGAAGGCGATGGGATTCTCGTCAGGCAGCTCCTTGAAGCCGAAGCGTTTGGTCACGAGACCAACCTCCGTAGGTCCGATGACCCGAATGGATGGCAGGATCAGGAGTGCCAAGAAGGCAACCCCCGCGTACAGAGCCAGCATCTGTGGAGTGATCCACTGCATTGTGACCTCGATCTTTCTTTGTTCGTTTCAAGAAGCGTAACCGGCATTGTTACCGGCGGCCTTTTCCTACCGCAAAAAGCCCGACTTGTCAAGCTTCTTTCTTCACCCCTTGCCAACTCCACGCGCCCCTGCTATAGTCCTCGCCGTAGTCAATATATGAAAGCCGACACCCACCCGACATATTATTCTGACGCCAAGGTTGTGTGCGCCTGCGGCAACACCTTCTCGACCGGAGCCACCATTAAGGATCTCCACGTCGAACTGTGTTCCGCCTGCCACCCGTTCTACACGGGTAAGCAGAAGCTGGTCGACGCCTCCCGCCGCGTCGAAAAGTTCCAGGAGCGCACCTCCAAGAAGCCGAGCACGGCCGCCAAGGCCACCGGAAAAAAGGCACGCACGATCAAGCGCGTTGCCCAGAAAGCCGCCAAAGCCTCGAAGTAGCTTCGCTAAACCCCCCGACAGCGTCGGGGGGTTTTGGCTATCTGCGCTATACTCTTCCATATGAATGTCCCGGTCGAAATCAAAAACAAGCGCGCGCGCTTTCAAGAAATCGAAACGCTTCTGTCGCAACCGGAGGTGATTTCTGACAACCAAAAAATGCGCGCGCTCAACCAGGAGTACAGCGAGCTGCGCGAGATCCTCGATATCGCCGAACGCTACGAGGCACTTGAGAAAGAAGCTGCCGACACGGACACGATGTTAAAGAGCGAAACTGACCCCGAACTCAAAGCCATGGCCGAGGCCGAAGCCGTGCGCGTCGGCGCTGAGTTCGAAACGGCGCGCTTGGCACTCGAAGACGCTTTGGTCGAACCCGATCCGCTCGACAAGAAAAACACGATCATCGAAATCCGCGCGGGCGTTGGTGGCGACGAAGCCGCGCTCTTCGCCGCAGAACTTTTCCGCATGTACGTGCGTTACGCCGAGAAGCAAGGTTGGAAGGTTGCCGCGATCTCGCAGAGCTTGAACGATCTCGGAGGCATGAAAGAAGCCATCTTCAGTTTGCAGGGCAAGAATGTCTACCGCCAGATGAAATACGAGTCCGGCGTCCACCGCGTGCAGCGCGTGCCGGAAACAGAAAAGGCGGGACGCGTGCACACCTCGACCGTGACTGTTGCCGCTATGCCTGAAGCGGAAGACATCGACATCAAAATCGATCCCAAGGATATCCGCATCGATACGTTCTTGGCCGGAGGTCATGGCGGACAAGGCGTGCAAACGACCTATTCGGCCGTACGCATCACGTACCTGCCGACCGGCATGATCGTCGGTTGCCAGGACGAACGCAGTCAGATTCAGAACCGCGAGAAAGCCATGGCCGTGCTGCGCTCGCGTTTGTTTGCCATTGAAGAAGAAAAACGCCGCAAGGCACGCACCGACCTTCGCCAGGGCCAGATCGGCGAAGGCGGACGCTCCGAAAAGATCCGCACCTACAACTTCCCGCAAGATCGCGTGACGGATCATCGCATCAAGAAATCCTGGCACGGCATGCCGGCGATTCTCGCAGGCGGCTTGGACGAGATCATGCGCTCCCTTCACGAAGCCGACCGCGCGGGCACATTCGGTACGGGTGGCGATTCCGACGAGGAATGAGGGTCGGGCACGTCGAGGCTCTTGCTCGCTGCGGAACTCGGCTCGCTTCGCGACCGGCTCGCATACTTGCTCGCCTGCCTCAGACAGTCCTCGCTTCGCAAGCCCCTCGTCGTACCCTTGTGGAAAGTTTGAATGAAAATGCACTATGAAAGCCGTCATCTTTGCGGCGGGCCTTGGTACTCGCCTTCGGCCACTGACCGACACGATTCCGAAACCGATGATCGAGGTCGGCGGCAAGCCGATTCTTCAACGCACCATCGAAGCGCTTCCGGACGCGATTTCAGACATCATTATCGTCGTCGGCCACTTGAATCATTCGATCCGCGCACGTTTTGAAAACGATACGCGCGTTCGCTGCGTAGAGCAGAATGACCTCCGCGGCACCTACGATGCCCTCCTGCGCGCCCAACCTTTTTTGGGCGACGAAGCGTTCTTGGCGCTCAACGGCGACGACCTGTACGCAAAAGACGATTTGGAGAAATTAGCTTCTGCCGCGCCCTTTGCCATGCTGGCGCATCGAGTCCCAACACCGAACCCGTACAGCCATCTCGAAGGCAACGGCAATTTTTTGGCACGTATCATTCCAAATAAGGACGTTGCAGGTCTCGCCGCGCATGAGGTGTATGTCGGCGCCTGCGTTCTCGACGCACGTTTCTTCACCCTCGAACCGGCAGCTTTGCCGAACGGCGAGTTTGGTCTACCGCAAACGCTTGCCAAACACTTGGACAAAAATCCTGTTCGGCTCATCGAATCGAAATTTTGGATGCCGGTCGGCACGCCAGACGAGCTTGAAGCAGCACGCCGCGCTTTCGAAGGTTGACACCTTTCAAAAAGTAGGGTGAAATTCCGCCATCCTACAAGGAGGATGTTCTTGAAGACCAACGTTCAGATTCTCGGAAGCAGGTTGCTCACGACCGTCACCTGGCTCGCCTGGGCTCACCACCACTTGATCCCGAACCCGGGCAAGCGGCGGGCCCCGACCACCGGCTACGTCGAGCGCGAGCAGGTCATGGCCACCGTCGAGCGCTTCGGCATCTCGGCCAAGATCTACGCCACGCCCAACCTCTGGTCGGACCTCGGCGACGTGATCGCCGCGACGCCGGCGCTGCAGACCGCGAACTTCGATCTCTCCGGCCTGCTCACCCGCATGGCCCGGAACATGAGCGAGTCGGAGCTGCACATGCGCGGCTTCGTGCGGCTCCTGCAGATGGTGGCCGTGGGCGAGCTGACCGAGGCCGAGCTCCTGCCCACGCCGCCCAACTGACCGATCTCGCTCCGCACTCTCGCGGAGCTTTTCTTTTTGTCGTACAGTGCGCCCATGACGATCCGTGAGATCATCCTTGTCGCCACGAGCCGCTTGAAACGCGCTCGTATTCCGGAACCTCGTCTCGAAGCCGAGTCCTTGTTGGCATATCTCCTCAAACGAGACAGCGCCTGGCTCCTTGCTCACGATGACGCAGGTATCACAACCAACCAAGCAAAGGCCTACGCGAAGCTTGTCGGTGCACGCGCACGCCGTGTGCCGTTTGCCCAGATCGTCGGTGAGAGAGGTTTCTACGGACGCGTCTTTGCCGTCACGAAAGACGTGCTGATCCCCCGGCCGGAAACCGAACTGCTCGTTGAAGCCGTGCTTGCCCGCGCAACCGACTACGAAACATGTATCGACGTCGGCACGGGCTCTGGTGCGATCGGGCTTACTCTGATGATGGAGCGGCCAAATACAAAAGCAGTCCTCTACGACGTTTCCACGAAGGCCCTGACAGTCGCCGCGGCAAATACGAAGCGCTTGAAACTTGGACGTCGAGTTCGTCTCGCCAAACTCAACATTTTGAAGAACAAGCTTCCGGAACCAAAAGGCTCTACGATCCTCCTTGCCAACCTTCCGTACCTACCCCTCGCGACATGGAAAAAAGCGCAGCCGGAAGTGCGCGTGCACGAACCGAAGCTCGCGCTCGTCTCCGGAAAAGACGGACTCGATCACTATCGCGCCCTGTTCAAGAATCTTGTTCGCTGGAAGCGTGCCCCACAGCTTCTCGCCATCGAAGCCGAGCCAGGTCAGTTTGAAGAACTTACGCGACTCGTACGCGAGACACTCCCAACCGCGAAGATCGAAGTTTTGAAAGATCTCCATGGCGACGAACGCGTCCTCATCGCTACATACAAAAACACCCCGTGAGGGGTGTTTTTGATTGCGAGGCGTTAGGCCTTCGCAGCTTCCTCGGCGGCCTTGGCGGCATCCTCGGCAGCTTTCTTCTCTTCGGCCTCGGTCTTGATCGCCGAGACATCGAGCGGAGCGGCGTTCTCGAGCGCCTTGAGCTGGTCTTCGGTCATCGGAGCTTCGACCAGGACAACCACGGCGTTCGCGTCTTCGAGGACTTCGATTCCGTTCGGCAACACGAGGTCGCTCACGTGAATCATCTGTTCGAAGGCTTTGAGCTTGGAGATGTCGACGTCGATCGCGTGGACCAAGTCGGTCGGCAGACACTCGACGCGCAGGCTGTTCATGCTCTTCACGAGCGAACCGCCCTGTTCCTTCACCGCCGGCGATTCGCCGACGTAGTTGAGCGCGATTTCCACCTTGAGCTTCTCCTTCAGGTTGACCTGATAGAAGTCGACGTGGATGTAGCGGTTCGACAACGGGTCGACCTGCCAGTCTTTGACCAGCGCCTTCACCGTGCCGTTCCCCTCGAGTTCGAGGTCGATCAGGGTGGATTCACCGGCGGCCTTGAAGGCCTTCGTAAACACGTTGTACGGGACTGCGAGGTTGTGGTTCTCGGTTCCGTGTCCGTAGAGGACGGCGGGAATGAGACCTTGCGCGCGCAGCATCTTGGCCTTCACCTTCACGTCGCGTTTGGTGAGAGGCAGCTTGATTGCATCCATTGCCATAGGGCTACTCAGCAATAAGAATTATGGTAGGAGGTTACCGGAAGGATTCACGCACGTCAAGGGTTGACAATCGGCCTCAAATCGAGTACTCTCCGCCTCGGAGGAGCCATGAAGAACATGCCTTCGCAATGGAAAGTACCGGCCGCCGCAAAGGAACTCGGTGAACACGTGATTAGCGGACTGCGCACGGTACTGCCAGAGATCTGGACATTCGACGATACCGCCCACCCAAGGACGCGCACTCACCGCCCGTCCCGACCGCCGAGCTACGGCCACTCCGACGTGACGGCACTCCTGCTCCAGGAGACCTGCCACGGAAGCCTGGTCTGCTGCGGCGCGATCGACGGCGAGTACCGCTTCGGGAACAATCTGGGGTGGTGCGTCATCGATCTGATGCCGGATGGGATCATGATCGAACCAGGCGGCGACAATCTGCACCTGGCAGAGACGTATCTGGACATCGATCGGGAGACACTGCTCCAGATGGACCCCACGATCTTCGAGCGCTTCAATCGGTTCCGGACCCGGACGCTCAAGTATGCGCTCGCCCGGAAAGACATGTTCGAGACTCGTCGCCCCTCGTCGCCACCTGGACGGTAATCGTCCGGGCTTTTTTTTTAAAACGAAGAACAGATCCCTCACAGGATCTGTTCTTCAACCGGATTACATGTACTCCAGCACCGCGTCGATGAAGTCGAACGAGCCGTCGCCATCATGCGCAAGCAGTTCATGTACGCTGATGACGTCGTCCGTTGTGACTTCCGTTTCGCGACCAGAGAATTTGCGCACGTCGTCAAAGGTCAGGTCGGTGATGAGACCGACCGAAGAGACGCCGGCGTTTGAAACGAGGACCAAAGCCAAGATGGAGTTCCAGCACTTCTTACAGCGGATGTGCAGGAGGTGGCCGTCCTCTTTTTCGCCCAAGACGCGCGCCTCCATCGGATTGTAATTCGTTTCGCACAGAGGGCAAAACGAGATCATCCGGAGGCCGTCCTGATAATAGCTTGGCGTAGATTGTGAAAGTGGAGCCATAGCCTTTTGTCTTGTGGACGAACTTTGTTTTACCTTCACACGATACCATTTTTTGCAAGACTTGTCGAGTGTATAACTCCCGATCCCGCCTTATTTCGAATAAAAAAGACGCCCGTAAGAAGGCGTCGAGGTCGCACTCATCATGACATGACGTGCCGATCTCTGAGCGTGCGCTCGATCTGAAGGAACATCTGCGACGGCACGCCCGAGGCATCGAGCGGTGCGTTGTTGTCGATCTCGAAAGCGCAGGATGCGCGCACGACATCGAGTTGCTGCTCCGCCTCGGCAGCCTCCTGTACCAGGAACTCGTCCCACGTCATGAACTGTTCCCCGCCCTTCGTCTTGCGTGCCTTGAGACGCTCGTAACGCACGTTCGCAGCCGCCTCGATCCAACCGAGATGCACGTTTCTTGAACCGAACTCCTTGCAGAGAAGATCGATGTCCTCGAGTCGGCGAACGCCGTCGATGACCACGTGGCTGCTAGGTGCCTCCAAGCACTTCTTCACCATGACGATCGCCATGGCATCTTCGCCGAGAAGCTGCCGCATGAAGGTCGAGAGAGCCTGCTGCTCTGGTCGCGTGGTCTTCCTTGTGTGCCAGAGACCGAACGTCTCCACGAGCACATCCGAATAGGTATGGGATCGTGCGACCAAGGCACGTGCAGACCATTTGGCCGCCGTCTCCTTGCCGCAACCGTTCCGCCCAGCGAACGCCACGATGCGCTTTTCGGGCCGTTTCGAGCGAGGTGGATCATCGATAAATCCAAATGGCCAGTTGCTCATATCACCCATTGTCTCTCTCCTTTGTTCAGGTGCTGCACAAAACCTACCAATCAAAAACGCGTGCGTCAATTCTTTTGATGCACGCGTTTTCAGTAGTATCCGCTGAGTTTTTATATGAACAAGAATCTTGTTCACTCGTTTTTCAACTCCTCCGCACGGCGATGTTCTCCATGAGCGCGATCAAAACGAAGTGCATGACGAGCGAGGTGCCGCCGTAACTCACGAACGGCAGCGCGAGACCGGTGACTGGCAAAATACCTGAGGCGACGCCGATGTTCACGAATGTCTCGGAAGCGATCACGACCGAAGTACCGATCACGAGGAAGAGCGTGAAGTCGTCGCGCGAGGACTTGGCCAGTACATAGAGGCGCGAGAAGAGGACGCCGAACAAGCCGAGCAGGATCATGACGCCAATGAATCCCATCTCCTCGGCGATCACTGAAAAAATGAAGTCCGTTCTCGCTTCGGGAAGGAAGCGCAGCTGGCTTTGCGAACCTGAGGCAACTCCCCTGCCCGTTAGCTGTCCGGCACCGATCGCGATCACGGACTGCGTCACGTTGTAACCCTGTCCGAACGGATCGCTGGCGGGGTTCAAGAACGTCATGATGCGCTCCTTCTGGTACGGGCGTAGCAGGAAGAGCCAGGCGACGGCACCGAAGACGATCGCGATGCCCGCCATCGTAAGAAGGTGTCTCGCGCGAAGTCCTGAGACGAGCACCATACCGAACCAGATCGAAGCGAGAATGATAGCGCCTCCCAAGTCCGGTTGCAGTACAACGAGGAGCAACATGAGCACGACCGTCACAGCGCTCTGAATCACGACGCGGATGTCTTTGGTGTAGCGCCCATGCGTCGCTAGAAATTTCGCCATGATGATAATCAGCACCACCTTGGCAAGCTCGACCGGTTGGAAACCGGCGGGTCCGATATACAGCCAGCCGCGCGTGCCGCGAATGACCTGACCCGTCAGGAGCACCGTAAGAAGAAGCAGCATCATGCCGAAGTACATCGGCACCGTGATGAACGTCAGCCAGCGGTAGTGGAAGCCCACCGTACCCACCGTAACGATCAGGAGTCCGATCACAAAAAAGAGCAGCTGCTTCTTGAAGCTGCCGAAGTCCCCTTCCGCGCCGAGACCAATCGAGTAGAGTGCGAGGAGTCCCAAGCCCGCCAACAAGACCGCCGAGCCGAAGAGCAGCCAATCAAATTTTCGGTACGCCTGAATGGTACGTTGCAGCATGCGTCAAAGTTCCCTACGATACTACTGAAACCCACCCCCTATGACAATGCGCACGACCGCAACCGTCTCACTTCTCACTCTCCTCGTCGGGGCAGGCCTGGCCAGCTGGTTCTTTTTGCGTCCAGGTCAGACTGGTACGCGCATCGACACGAGCCGTGACGCCGTCATCAAAGAGATGCGTCAACTCGGCCGACTCGAAACGTCCTCGTTCACGATCGAGAAAATCATCGAGGCCAAGAAAGACGGTGGCGGTCCCTGGCGCAACATTTTGTTCGGTGACAAATTGCTCCTCATCGCCAACGGCGAAGTCGTCGCGGGCTACGACCTGAGCGGCCTCACCGAAGCAGACGTCGAAAAAGTCTCGGGCTCGCTACGCGTCAAACTACCCGCACCACAAATCCTTTCCGTACGTCTCGATAACGAAAAGACGCGCGTGTACGATCGCGACCAAGGACTCCTCTCTCGCGGCGATAAGGACCTCGAATCAGAGGCGCGCCTCGCCGCCGAGCAGTCAATCCGCGACGCCGCTTGCGCCGCTGGCATCTTACGCGAAGCGGAAGAGAACGCCGTGAAGCAACTCAAGGCTGTCCTCGGCGCACTCGGGTATCCGGACAGCATCATCCAAAGTCCGGCGGGAACGTGCTGAAAAGAAAAGCCGCCTCAAGAGGGGCGGTTTTAGTAATCGGGGTCAGACGTTCGCTTCCGCCCTGAGAGCGCAAGATAGCTATCCGACGCATGCCCAGCATCGCGCGTCCGGCCGTTCCAGTATTCGTCGGGGTCGTCCGCCAAAGGAGTCGGCGCGAACTGCATCGCTGCAGGTACCACGGTCTGCACCGGGTGCGGAGGCGTGAAGGCGCCAGGCTTCTTGAATTCCGGCTTGCGCAGCATGCCCATCTTGCGTTGATCGCACAGACGAAACCAGTTGCGCTCGATGAGGCCGGCATCCGCCATGCGGCAGAGCACCTCGCGATAGGCCTCCCATGACAACATCTTGTCGAGATAGAGATGGAAGTGTCCTTCCGTACTCGAGGCGACCAATCGACCGCTCGTACTCAGAAGAATTTCGAGACCAGAAGGCGTGAACGCGCTTACGCGATGCGGAGAAATTCCTCCTTCATCATCACCAAGCACGGTGTGGTCGAGCGTGCGGGCTTCAAACGCCGCATGCGATCCTCGCGCGGCCAGCCCGTGCTTCTCCATGATCTCAAGCACGGCACTGACATGCGGCGCCTCTGCACGCATCCTGAGCAGCAGGATCTTGTCTTCGCGCAGCTCGACCGGATAGTCGAAGTCGAACACCGGCGCATGACGTTCCGTAAGCACACCCTCTTCCTGTTCGCAGAGCGAAGAGACCAGTGGGCCGTTCGGATCGCGTACCAATCCAGCTCGACCATCGACTGACACCTCTGACATGCGCGGGAGCTTGATGTCGGAGAAGTCGTGGCGGCAGTGCGAGCACTGCAAGCGCCCCTCGCGAAAGTCCGCGACACGTGGGCAGTTGTATGCCGGCGGGTTGTCGTTTCCACGACATTCCCCGAGAAGCAGCGTCCAGGATGTGCGTCGAACGTTCGACACCGTGCCAGGAGGACGCATCGCGTTTGCATGCACACCGACGAGCGCCGCCGCGGCTATCATGACAACTACGAACAAATCAAAGACTGGGTCCATGATCTTTCCCTCCTTGGAAATACGAAAGACCGTACGCGGAACGTACGGTCTTTCTGTCGATGTTGTCAACCTTTAACGCGGCGAACGGTAGACGTACGGGTCGTAGATATTGATGTCGGGAACAACTTGCACCTTGGTGACTTGCGGCAGGAGTTGGAACCAGAAAAGTTCCATCTGTTTCTTCTCGCCAGCCGCGAGCGTCTCAACCCTCGCTTGGTTCGCGCCGACAACCGTGTCACCGCGATAGAGCAGCACGAGAAGATTCACGTCGTAATATCCGAACGCTGATCCGTTGACCAGGGTGAACTTCGCACTCGATACCGGAGTTGTCGCCAAAGGATCGGAAGCCGTGTAGGCGGGATTCTCGGCGCGAATGTTCAGACGCGACTCGGCAAACTCCGCGGCATTCGCGGCGTCTTGCAAATCAACTCGGTGCCAAAGTCTTTTTTCAATCCGGAGCTCGACACTCGCTCCCGAACCAGATGAAGCACCGAGTTCGCTGAGGTATTTGGTTTGCCCGGGAAGCACGAACGTTTTGTGTAATGCTTGTTCCGTACCGCCGATGAGATAGCGGTACTCAACCTCCGCCCAAAAAGCATCGTTGCGATTTTCGATCGGCGTCAAAATATCGATCTTGCCGACACCACCCGAGAGAACGATCGGCGCGCCGACCTGTACCTCCTCAAGTGCCACGCTCGTGAAGCGGCCGTATTCAGGAGACGTCATCTGGCGAATCATCTGTTCTTCCCGCAATCCGCCGAACGCCAACCAATCGATGAAGCCCCAAAAACCGAAACCAAGGAGACACACATCGAACGCCATAAAAACTCCGAGCCCGGCCTTTTTGACCTGCTCCTTATGATCAATCCACCACTGGCTCCAGCGGAGTTCTTTTTCTGTCGCGGCTCCGGTGGATTCGAAGCTCCCGTTCGACGAGTCTGCCATACCTTATAAGTATAGCAGATTCGCCATCGACATTCCTCATAAAAACAAAGAGCGCACCTGAACGGCTTGAGCGAGCGATGCTCTTTGCCGCGCGGATGCGCGAGTGGTTGAGGGCGGAGATCAGGTGGGGTTGGTCGCGGGTCGCAGAGCCGCACGCAACCGCGAGAACTCCTCGGGGGTCGAGCGAAGCTCCGCGTGCGAGATGACGTTGTCGGTCAGGATCTTCTCGAGACGATCGAGCGCCGACTGATCGGCTTCGCAGTACTCGCCCGCACGAACCTCCTGCTGGATCCACTCGAACTGGTCGCACGCTTCCGAGAACCAGAAGTTCCGGACGAGGCCGGTGTACACCTTCTCCGTCGTCGGGAAGTCGGGATCGCCGAACGTGATGCCACCCTCCCGCATCAGGCGCTCGACGATGACGGGCGTGCCGTCCGGGTTGCCGGCAATGAGCCAGCTCATCTGCTGCGCGAGGTCGGTGAGACAGCTGGAACGGGGACGGATGATGGTCACTGGTGAGGACGACGTATCCATGATGCCTCCATTATTCGAACAAACACGCGCTGACCTGTTCAGCGAGTGAAGTTCAAAATAACGGGATACGCTATCATTTTTTGGCTCTTTTGTCAACCATCAATCCCCATCCATGTCCCTTGTCGCCACGCCTTCTTCAAGGTAGGATATGCCGGTATTCACCCCTCTTCTGATATGGCAAAAGACGAGAAAAAAGTCGCGTCCGATTACGGTTCCCAACAGATCCAAGTTCTTGAAGGACTCGACCCGGTGCGCAAGCGCCCGGGCATGTATATCGGTTCGACCGGTCCAGAAGGTCTCCATCACCTCATCTGGGAAATCGTCGACAACTGTATCGACGAAGCCATGGCGGGACACGCGAAGGTCATCACCGTGCGGCTTCAGCCGGACGGCTACGTCGCTGTCGAAGATGACGGTCGCGGTATTCCGGTCGACACGCACAAGGACTACAAAATTTCGGCACTCGAACTCGTTTTCACCAAGCTCCACGCCGGCGGCAAGTTCGGCGGCGGCGGATATAAGGTCTCAGGCGGTCTCCACGGCGTCGGCGCTTCCGTCGTGAACGCGCTTTCGACGCATCTGAGGGCTGAAGTGAAACGCGACGGACAGCTCTGGGTGCAGGAATATAAGGTGGGCAAGCCGCAAGGCAAAGTGAAGGCGGTCGGCAAGGCCAAAGGCACCGGCACGACGGTCTTCTTCAAGGCGGACGACACAATCTTCACAACAACGGAATACAACCCGAAGGTCATTCTCGATCGCATGCGCCAGCAAGCGTATCTGACGAAGGGTATCAAAATGATCTTTGTCGACGAGCGCGACGCCAAGGATGTTTCCACCTACTGCTTCTACTTCGAAGGAGGCGTGCAGTCGTACGTGCGCCACTTGAACCGCACCAAAACGCCGAAGCACGATTCGATCTTCTACGTGCATCGTCCGCTCGACGGCATCGAGATCGAAATCGGCATGCAGTACGTCGACGACTATAAGGAGACACTCTTCGCCTTCGCCAACAACATCTCGAACCCGGAAGGCGGCACGCACGTCGCCGGTTTCCGAACCTCGCTCACGCGCATCTTGAACAACTACGCGCGCAAGCAGGGTTACTTGAAGGAGAAGGACGACAACCTCACGGGCGAAGACACGCGCGAGGGCATGACGGCCGTCATCTCAGTCAAGGTCGCCGACCCGCAGTTCGAAGGCCAGACGAAAGCCAAGCTCGGCAACCCCGAAGTGCAGCCAGCTGTCGCAACAGCATTTGCTGAAGCGCTCGAAATTTATCTCGAAGAGCACCCGGCCGACTCGCGCGCGATTCTTGAAAAGTGCTTGCTCGCCGCTCGCGCCCGCATGGCCGCTCGCGCCGCTCGCGACACCGTGCTGCGCAAGGGTGCTCTCGAAGGATTGACGCTCCCTGGCAAGCTCGCCGACTGCTCCACCAAAGATGCCGCTCGCTCCGAGCTCTACATCGTCGAGGGTGACTCCGCAGGCGGCTCTGCCAAGCAAGGACGCAACCGCGAATTCCAGGCCATCCTCCCCCTTCGCGGAAAAATCTTGAACGTCGAACGTGCGCGTCTCGACAAGATGCTCGGCAACGACGCCGTGAAGTCTTTGATCATCGCGATTGGCACGAACATCGGCGAAGCCTTCAAGATCGAAGACCTGCGCTACAACCGCATCATCCTCATGACCGACGCGGACGTCGACGGCGCGCACATCCGCACGCTGCTTCTCACGCTCTTCTACCGCTACCTGCCAGACTTGGTCACCAAGGGTCATCTCTATATCGCCCAGCCACCTCTCTATCGCCTCGCCTCGGGCAAAGACATCCGTTACGCCTACGACGAAGCGGCCAAAGAGACCATCTTGAAAGAAATGCTCGCGATCAAAGCGGCAAAGAAAGATGAAAAGGCCGCGGTCAAAGCAGCGAAGAAGAAGGAAGACACCGCAGAAGAAGTTGCGGCTGAAGCCGGAGCTGAAGCGGCAGAGAACACAGATTCCGAAACCGGCGAAGTGACCGCGATCGGCGGCATCTCGATTCAGCGCTATAAGGGTCTCGGTGAAATGAACCCTGACCAGCTCTGGTCGACCACAATGGACCCAGCCACGCGTGTCATGAAGCAAGTGACGGTCGACGACGCCGACAAGGCCAACGAAATCTTCGACATCCTGATGGGCTCGGAAGTCGAGCCCAGAAAGAACTTCATCCAAACGCACGCCAAGAAGGTGAAGAACTTGGACATCTAAGAAAAAGAAAAGCCGGCCTCACGGGGCCGGTTTTGCGTTACCGCATGGCGTAGTCGACCAGCTTCTTCTTGATCTTCCAGATGGCGACGTTGTGGACCTGCCGAATGCGTTCGCGGCTCAGGTTGTACGCTTCGCCGATTTTCTTGTAGGAAGGCGCTGGCTCCTGCAGTCGCGCATCGAGCACCGCCTTTTCGAACGGCGTCAGAGCGACGGTGATCAACTCATCCATCATACAAGTGCCATCACGCACGTTGGACTGCGCGTCATAGGCTTCTTCGGCATCCGGATCCGCGATGAAATCCTGGCGTGTCATGAATGGCGACAACCCCTGCGTCGCGCGGAACGGGGTGATACCCAAGGCGGCTGCCACACGCTCGAAACCAAACCGCGTATCGAACCCGCACTTGCGATAGGAAAGAACTTCCGCTTCTTCCGGCGTGGCATCGGGCATTCCCGCCCTTCGGATGGCGCAATACGGAATGTGCATGGGACGCTTCAGCCGCAGAATATCGCGAAGGATGCAGTGCTTGATCCAGTGCGAGGCATACGTGCTGAAGGATCCCTTGTCAGGATCAAACCGCGCGAGCGCCAGCATCACTCCCTCGCTGGCATGACTGACAAGCTCGTTGAAATCGACCCCGAGGATCTTCTCGTACCGCTTCGCAAAGAAGTAGCAAAGCGGCAGGTGATCGTTCCAAAGCTCCTTGAAACGCGCGGCGGCACATGGGCCGACGTGCATGCGGAGAAGATGCATCGGCCGGCGCGAGAGAAAGTACTCGATGCGTTCGCACGGAGGCGTCCGTTTCAACCACGCCGATGAGTAGGCGTGGGCGTACGCTTGGAGCGACACTGGTATTGCCGTCGCTGGCACGTATCGACCACCAAGCTCCTTGCGAAGCACCTCCCGACAGACGTTCAGGTCGCGCCACACGAGCTTGTGGGCTTCGGCCCGCTCTTCGTCAGATAACGGAGTCGTACGAAGCATCGGATATCCTTCGTAAGGGGTGGTCGTGAAAGGTGCAACGACCAGCTGAAGATAGCGATAAAAGTACCGTTTTGTCAAGAATACGTACGGTGACAACGTCTTCACACCTCAGCCACACCTCGGCAGTCTTTTACCTTGACATTCGCCAGAAATCATGCGAACCTTCGCGCGCCGCCAGATTCGGCGGAGGAGGTATCATGCGAAGCAATCGCGTCACGTGTCTGGTCATCGCCCTTTCCCTGCTGTGTCTCGCGGGCTGCCCCAACAAGCCCGGTAACGACCAGGTGTCGTCGAGCGGCGCCAAGCAGGCGGACCCCTACCACGTTCCCAGGAACGGGAAGGGGCACACCGTCGAGCAGCAGAACATCTACGACCGCCAGGAGGTCACCACCAACCCGACCAAGGTGATGTGGATCCACCTGATCGGCCTCGACGGCACGATCATCCGCCGGATGCCCGTGCGCAACAAGGTCACGAGCTCCGGCAAGCGTCTCGAGCCCGCCAAGGTCGTGGTCGATCCGCACGAGTCCGGCGGCAGCTTCCCCGCCTACAACGGCTACTACGTCGACGAGCTGATGCAGCCCGACGGCACCTATGGCAGCTCGGATCCCTACATCTACTGGTTCGACACCTCGGGTCGCTACCACCAGTACGGTACGGCCGGCGGCCTCGGCTACCTGCTGACGGACTACCCGATCGACCTCGAGAACCCGACGGACAAGATCTCCGGTCTCTACAACGCCGACAAGGCGGCGGCAGCCTGGCAGGCCGAGCAAGAAGCTCGCATGCAAGGACGCTCCCCCGCCTCGCCGGCAGAAACCAGCAACCCGCAGTGAACTCGAACGAGAAGAAGGAGCATCGTCATGACCAACTGGGATGAAGGACGCAAGGAGTATCGCAAGGGCGTCGAGGCTGTCACCGGAGAGTCCGGCTGGACGCTCGGCAAGATCATCACCCGCGTCGTCTTGCCGATCACCGCGCTCTGCGTCGTGATCGGATCGCTCGCCTACGGCCTCGGCTGGGTCGGCGAAGCGGCCGACGTCGCGCGCGAGCAGCACGGTCCGCGTGCCAGCCTGAAGAAGTACGAGTGGTTCGTCGATCAGGCGACCTACATCGACAAGATGGACGCGGACGTGAAGCTGTACCGGCAGCGTGTCGCGGACACCACGACGCAGTACGAGCTGACCCACGGCAAGGATCGCGCGACGTGGCCGCCGACAGCGCAGATGCAGTACGGCGAGGACTACAAGCAGGCGAAGGATGATCTCCTCGCCATCATCTCCCAGCGGAACAACCTGGTGCGCGAGTACAACGCGCAGTCGGAGAAGTTCAACTGGTCGGGATACGACACAACCTCGGGACCGAAGCCGCGCTACGACGAGCTCGCGCTCGCGCCGTAGACGCAGCACACGGGAATGCTCAGCATCCCGTTTTTATTTTGTCATTTTCAAAAAAATCCTCCACGCGCCCATAGCAACAATGATTCCCCCGAGGACATCGACCACGTAGTGCTGATGCGTAAACAGCGTCGAGAGAGCGATGAGCGTGGCCCAAAGCATCATGAACTTTTTCCAACGAGGCCGTTCTTGCCCTGTACCATAGGCAAAGAGATAAGCCAGCGCCACGTGCATGCTCGGAAACAAATTGATCGGGCGATCCGTTGCATACAACCAGCCAAGCAATCGATCTGAACTTGCGTCAGAAAAAATCGATGGACGTTCGATCGTGAACGGAAGCAAGAGGAAAACGACACCGCAGAACGCGATGACCCCAAAAGTCACCGCAGCAAATCTTCGCGTACGCGCACGATCTCGCAGAGCGAGGTAGGGTGCGAGCGGCATGATGTAAGCAGAAAGATACACGAACACGAAGGGGCTCAAGAGCGGCACGTATCGAATCGGATCCCATTCGAGCATCCAGGCGTGACGCGCGGCATTCACGTTCCCAACGCCAAAATACACCAGCACCCAAAATGCCGAGACAGCCGTGAAAATCAGCATGCGTTCCAGCGTCGGTGAAAGACGATTCATATGAAGAGTGTACTCTCTTGGAAACAAACGAGGAATCAGAAATAAAAAAGACCGCAGCTGGAAACAGGAGCGGTCATCGTCTCTTTCGAGGACGCAAGGAGCGTTCGAGTCTTGTAAGTTCTTGTCGCGCCTTGGTGACTTGCAGAAGCAACGAGCGTGCATCCACGCAGCAGCGCTCGATCTCGATCAGCTGTCGTTCGCCTTTGCGAATCATGGCGGTGAGCTCCTTCTTGTAGGCTTCACCCTCCACGATGCGCTGACGGAGCAGCCTGTCCTTCTCGCGAAACATGCGGTCGATACGCATGAAGACATCTTCTTCCGATCGAGCCGCTTTTCGCTTCGGGGTGGGCAGCTTCACTTCCTCTTGCAAGGCACCTGTCTCCGGATCCGGCGGAAGATCCGCATCAACCGAGGATCCCTCTTCAACCACCGGCTCCGGTTTGCGTTCCGATTCCACCGGTGGATTCGGGACAACACTCAGAACAGGCGGATCCTTCGGTGCGTCTGGAACGGCGACGACGCTCATTGATTGGCTTGCGGACGTGGGCGACTGAGGCAGTGAGAAGTATCCCTTGCGCACGCGGCGCACATCTCCTCGCTTCACCATCGCCCCGAGCGAGAGCTGTCCCGACTGACGACTCACCGCCACTTTCGCTTCAAGCGCACGGTTGAGGATATCCTTCGTGCTGAGAATCACGTTCGGTCGCAGGTATCCAAGAAGCCACGCGCGGAACGCTCCCTGAGGAGCCCTCGACGCCGGCGCTTCGATAGGATCGATCTTGGGCTGCGCCGTTTCGGTGTTGCTGCCAGCTTCCTCAACGACGACTTCTTCTTCGTCTCCGGACTCGAAGTCCGGTTCCGAATGTGCGTCATCGACAAGTTCTTCAGCAGCGACTTCCTCAACGACCACGACGGGCTCTGGAACGGGCTCAGGAATCTCTTCCCGCTCCGCGTCAGGTTCCATACTGCGATACATGCCGCCGCCGATCGCTTTGATCTTGCGTGACTTCGCAAGCTCGGTCGCGACCTGACGAAGCGTGAACTTCGCGTTTTCGTCCTTAAGGGGAATGCCGCACAGCTCGTAGAGCTGATGGGCCGTGAAGGTTTCCCTCCGGCCTTTCAGCGCCGCAAGCAGTCGTCTCTCCACCTGACGCGTCTGAAGGAACTTGGTTGCTGTCATGTTCCACCTCCTGGGTGTTGCACGCGTGACCAGCTTGCCGTTCGAACCCCCTCGCGTCAAGCTAAAAGAAAAAGATGACGTCAGTCGTCATCTTTTGGAGAATCGCGGCACAACGGCTTCAACCGAAGCGCTTCCTTGTTTCCGATAGAGCGTCGCAACACGGAAACGTCGACGACGGCCAGAACCGGGAACCTCAGCTTCGGCAAGCAGTAGAGATGTCGTTCCACCTCGACCAGACGTTCCGCGATGATCAGGTCCGTGAGCAGACCGAAAACCTTCGTCTTCTTCACGGGGTCCTTCTTGGCGGAGAAAAGATCGAAGACATCGTTGAGTGAGACACGGTGTTCGACGCGCAGAAGATACGCAATCAGCTGGTCGCCCGCGTCCGGATCGGACGGAGCGATGAAGAATCGCTTTTCCGACATGCAGGTTTCCTCCTGACGGTTCTGACACAGAGTACCTTGAAGCACTGGGGTGTCAAATTGACAGATTCGCGCGCACCTGCTATAGTGGCTGCGAACAGAGACCCCCAGGGGTCTCTTTAAAAAACTTCATTTGGTATGAGCCTCAAGGAAAACAAGGTCATCCGGTACTTCTACGAAGCGAAGGAAGAGCTCGAAAAAGTCGCCTGGCCGACCCGCCGCCAGACCATTATTTCGACCCTGATCGTGATCGGCGTTTCGGTCGGTACGGCCGCGGTTTTGGGCGGTCTCGACTACGGACTGAACCTGGCGCTCCAAGCGATCATCGCCGCCAAGTAACTATGGCAAAGCAGATACTTCAGCAAGGTCGCCGCTGGTACGCGATTCACACCTATTCGGGTTACGAGGAGAACGTCTGCGACAACCTGAAGCAGCGTATCGAATCGCTCGACATGCAGGACAAGATCTTCGGTGTCATGATTCCGAAGGAGAAGAAGATCAAGATCAAAAACGGCAAGCGCAAGACGGTTGAAGAAAAAATCTTCCCCGGCTATGTGTTGGTCGAAATGGTCGTGACCGACGACTCTTGGTACGTCGTTCGCAACACGCCGAACGTCACCGGCTTCATCGGCACTGGCACGACGCCGAGTCCGCTTTCCGACGAGGAAGTGAAGTCGCTTCAGAAGCGCATGGGCGTCGACGAACCGGAATACAAGATCGACGTCGAAACCGGCTCGGCCGTTTCAATCGCCGACGGTCCGTTCAAGGGCTTCGAAGGCAAGGTCGCCGAAATCGACGAAGCACGCGGCAAAATCAAAGTGCTCGTCAACATGTTCGGCCGCGAAACGCCGATCGAGCTCGACTTCCTCCAGGTCAAGAAGATCTAATCAGATCTGTCATCCTAAACGAAGCGAAAAATCCCTTTCCGAATCGGAGAGGGATTTTTCTTTTCACGCAGAATGACAAAGAAAAACACCGCGGCAGATGCCGAGGTGTATGGATCAGTCGATCGCCGAGTCAGGCAGGAGTGGCGCACAATGCCACTCGATGAACGCCCAGATCCCGAGCGGCCAGAGCGGAAAGAAAACCAGAAGCGTCACGAGCGCGGTCAGAAAGATCCCAAGCGCTTCGATCATCTGAAGGATCTCTTGCATGACGTGCCTCCTACGATGAGCCTAAACCCGACCCTGCTGAACGTCAATCCCCGTCTCTTGCCAAGTTTCCCAGTTTCGGGTACTCTCCTGGCTACGTGCGCGGCGTGGCATTTAGCCAGCTTCTCTCCGACGCGCAAACCCAAATTCATGGCCAAGAAAGTCAAAGCCATCGTCAAAATCCAGGCCCCCGCCGGCAAAGCGACTCCCGCCCCGCCGATCGGTCCGACCCTGGGTCAGCACGGCGTGAACATCCAGGACTTCGTCCAGAAGTTCAACGCCGCCACCGCCAAAATGGCGGGCGACATCGTCCCGGCCGTCCTGACGATTTACGAAGATCGTACGTTCGACTTCATCCTCAAGACGCCGCCTGCATCGACTCTCCTCATGAAGGCCGCCGGCCTCGAAAAAGGTTCCGGCAAGCCCCTTCAGGAAAAAGTCGGTAAGGTCACGAAAGCCCAGATCCGCGAAATCGCGGAGAAGAAGCTCCCTGACCTCAACACCACCTCGATCGAATCGGCCATGCGTACCATCGAAGGTACCGCGCGCCAGATGGGTCTCGAGGTCAAGCCGTAAGGCTTCGAAAACTCCCGCTTTGCGGGAGTTTTTGTTTATGCTAGCCTTTCCTTATATGAAAAACACCATCCGCCAGATTTATTTCTACGCGGCGACCCTGATCTTCCTGATCATGTCGGTCATCGCGGCGATTTCGCTCCTCAACCTCGGCATGAAGACCTACGTCTTCACCAAGGCAGACTTCGCCTATAACTCCTGCGACATGGGCTACGCGCGGCCGATGCCCGTCGCCGTCGAGGAGGGTGCGAAACAGCCGTCGCAGGCCGATCTCGACGCGCAGAAGTCAGAATGCGAGAAGAACCAGGAAGAGCAGCGCGACGCCCAGCGCCAAAACTCGCTGGCTCAGTACATCGCGATGCTCGTCGTCTCCGCCCCGCTCTTCGTCCTCCATTTCAAGTGGGTCCAGAAAGAGCGCGAGACGGAGCTCAAGATGAACGCCTAAAAGATTGACACGAATGCCCGCTTCCGCTAGGATGCGGGCATTAATACATAAGGCATGTGGGAGCCGAAAGGCGCCCGACCACACCTATATATGGGAAAGAAGTATAAGGCCGCCGCCGCGCTCGTCGACTCGAAGAAAACGTATTCGACCGCCGAAGCGATGGAACTGGCCAAGCAGACCTCGCCGTCGAAGTTCGACGCCACCGTGGAAGTCCACCTCCGCCTCGGCATCGACCCGAAGAAGTCCGACCAGCAGGTCCGCGGCACCGTCTCGCTCCCGAACGGCAGCGGCAAAACGAAAAAGATCATCGCCTTCGTCTCCGCTGATAAGGAGAAGGAAGCGAAGGAAGCCGGCGCCGATGAAATCGGTACGGAAGAAACGCTCGCCGAAATCACCAGGACCGGTAAGTTCGAGTGGGACCTCGCGGTCGCAACGCCGGACATGATGCCGAAGATGGCCAAGGTCGCAAAAGTCCTCGGTCCGAAGGGTCTCATGCCGAACCCGAAGTCTGAAACCGTCAGCACGAACGTGACGAAGATGATCTCGGAACTCAAGAAGGGCAAAGTTGCCTTCAAGAGCGACGACTACGGCATCGTCCACACCGTCATCGGCAAAGTCTCGTTCGACGCCAAGGCGCTCGCCGAGAACTACGAAACGCTGCTCGAAGCCGTTCGCAAAATCAAGCCGTCCTCTTCGAAGGGCGTCTACCTGAAGAACGTCACGGTCGCGACCACCATGGGTCCGGCCATCCGCACGATCTAAGGACGAAACCGATCCCGAAAGGGGTCGGTTTTTCGTCTCTTGCGGCACCTCGCTCAAGACGGTAAGGTTTGAACACTATGACTCCTTCTCTCCAGCGCCCGTCCTGGGACGACTACTTCATGGGCATCGCCAAAATCGTGGCGACGCGCGGCACCTGCAATCGCCTCCAGGTTGGCGCGGTGCTGGTGAAAGACCGCCGCATCGTGGCGACGGGTTACAACGGCGCGCCGCCCGGCATGCCCCACTGCGACGGCCCGGCCGGACACCTTATGGAGGACAATCACTGCATCCGTACGGTGCATGCTGAAGAGAACTGCGTACTCCAAGCCGCCGTCATGGGCGCGGGCAGCACGGTCGGTTCGACGCTCTACACGACGCACTCGCCTTGCTACCACTGTTTCAAAGCGCTGACGGTCGCCGGCGTGAAACGCATCCTGGCCGGCGCCGAGTATCGCTCCCCCGCCGTCGTCGCCGCGCTCCATGAAGCCGGCGTCACGCTCGACTCCTACCAGCCTTCGCGTGAATGGACCGAACGCCTGGCGCAGGCCTTTACCGCGCCGCTCGAAAATTACGTCTCCAAAGCATGAACAAGATCATCATCGGCCTCGTCGGCGAGAAAGTCGGAGGTAAAGGCACCGCCGCCCAGTATTTGGTTGAAAAATACGGCGCGCAAACGTTCCGCTTCAGCAAGATTCTGAACGACGTACTCGACCGTTTGTACATCCCACAGACGCGCGAAAACCAGACAAAGATGTCGGTCACGCTTCGCGAAGCCTTTGGCCAAAACTTGTTTGCACAAGTGATCGCCGGCGATGCGAAAAATGCCGCAACCCCACTCATCGTCATCGACGGCATTCGTCGCTGGGGCGATGTGGAAGCATTGAAAGATCTTCCCGGTTTCCACCTTCTCTACATCACGGCACCCGTTGAGATCCGCTGGCAGCGCGCGCGCGGGCGCGGCGAGAAAGTCGGAGAATCCGAAATGTCGCTTGAAACATTCAAAGAAGAAGAAAACCTGTCGACCGAAAAGGACATTCCGGAAATCGGCCGTTCCGCTGGCTTCATGCTCGACAATACCGGATCGATCGAGGAGTACTACGCGTCCGTGCGGTCGATCCTCGAATACATCAAAGCCGGCGACTTCGACCACCCGCACCCGCATCGGAATAAATTGCACACCAGTCCTTAATTGTCATCCCGACCGAAGCGCAGCGAAGTGGAGGGATCTATTGGCTCGAAGAATAGATCCCTCGACTGCGCTCGGGATGACAAAAAAACGCGATGAAAGTCAGAATCACAAAAACCCGCCCCGACGTCGCGCTGCCTGAATATAAAACGCCCGGTGCCGTCTGCTTCGACCTCGTCTGCGTCGAAGACATCACCCTCGCGCCAAAAGCCATGGCCGACCTGCCGACCGGTCTCGTTTTTGGCATTCCCGAGGGCTACATGCTCCTTGTCGCTTCGCGCTCCTCGACTCCGAAAAAGGGCGTCCAGCTGCCGCATGGCATCGGTATCATCGATCAGGACTACTGCGGCCCTGAGGATGAGCTCAAGCTTCGAGTCATGAACTTCACCGAGGCACCGGTCGAAATCAAGAAGGGCGACCGCGTCTGCCAGGCTGGTTTCGTCCGGGTCGACCGCGCAGTCTGGGACGAGGGCCCAGCCCTTACAGACAAGACGCGTGGCGGGTTCGGAACTACCGGATAAAGGGGCTTTGGCCCCTTTTTCTTATCCACAGGCTTGTCCACTTCTACGGCTGTGAGCGAAGTGATGTACTGCAGGTACAAATCCTGATACTGCCTATGCCGAAATTTTCCGACGAAGAAAAAATCCTGCTTGCCCCGTACGTCACCAGCACCGAAGACGATATTTTTGCTGTGAAGGGTTTGGACGGCATGACAGGGGCGGTGTACGCGCGCTACAGCCGCGCCCCGGGCGGTTTCCGTGAAACACTGCTCAAGGAATTCATTCGCGAAGGCGCGATTGACGCGAAGAAGGCCGGAGACCTTATTGAGCGCGTATTGATCGCCTACGGCGACGACTCGGTTGGCGAACTCGAAGGCGCGCATGTTTCTTTTGAAAACATTTCGACGCTTTCTACGAAGGAGATCGAAGATCGCCGTATCGGCGGCTCCCCCATCGAACAGTCGACGCGGTACGTTTTTTACGATCAGAAAAATGCTGAGGGCCACTACCGTTACTACCGCGATCCGGCCATCATGGCTTCGTCGCATGGTGCAGCGTATGTCGAAACGATGGATTTTATTTTTTCGACCTATTGCGAGCTGATCCCGCCCATGAAGGCGTATTACGAACAGCTCAAACCGCTCGACATCGCCGAATACGATGTAAACGGCGATGGCGCGAAGGAGCGTTATGCCGAGCTGAAAGATGAGAAGCTCCAGAAGGCTTTCCGCACCACCTACCAAGCCGACATCCGTTCCAAAGCCTGCGACGCGCTCCGCGCGCTCTTGCCGCTCTCGACACTCACGAACGTCGGCATTTTCGGCAACGGCCGTTTCTTCCAGACGGTCATGACCCATTGCTACTCCTCTGCCATTCCCGAAGTGCGCGACATTGCGGCGCGCACGCAAACCGCACTCGACAAGATCATTCCGCGCTACGTGAAACGCGCAAAGGCAAACGACTACGTCATTGAAACCAGGAACGCCGTGCGCGCGCTGGCACAGGCACTGTTCGCCGGCATCGCGCCGCAAGAAGCTCAGACGGTCGCACTCATGGACCGCGCCACGAATGAGCGTGAGTCCGACGACCTGACGCTCGCGCTCATGCTCTATCCGCACCTGAATCATCCGCTCGCGCAAATTCGCGAAGTGGTGCACTCTCTTTCCGATGAGAAGCGCGGGGCAATCATTGCCACGTACGTCGGCAATCGCAAGAGCCGACGTGACCGCCCGGGCCGAGCCATGGAGAGCGGCTATCCGTATACGTTCGACATGCTGGTCGACTACGGCACCTACAAGGACTTGGAGCGGCATCGCATGGCCAGTCAGGATCGCCAGAAGTTCACGCCGATACTCGGTTTCGTCGTACCAGAAGACATCAAAAACGCCGGTTTCGCGGGGCGGGTAGAAGCCTGCCGAGAAAAGTCCGTCGCGCTGTACGAGCGCTTGGCGCCGGAGTTCCCCGAGCAAGCTCCCTACGCCACCCTGCACGGCTCCCTCATCCGCTGGACGCTCGGCATCAACGACCGCGCGCTCATGCACCTCATCGAGCTGCGCACCACGCCGCAAGGCCATCCTTCGTATCGTCGCGTCGCGCAGCTGATGCACAAAGCCGTCGCGGCCCGTTCATCCTGGCGCGCCGAGGCGATGAAGTTCGCCGACCACGGCGACTACTTCTGGAGTCGAGCCGATTCCGAAGCCAAGCAGCGCGTGAAAGAAGCCGCGCTTGAAGACGGTTCCTAGCATGCGTGGATTCTTCCTCAATTTTGAAGGCGGTGACGGTTCCGGCAAAAGTGCCCAGATGAAATTGCTGGTCGATCGTTTGCGTGCGCTCGGCCGCGAGGTCGAAACGATCAGCTTTCCGCAGCACGGCGCGCCGTCGGCAAAAATCATTGACATGTACCTACGTGGCGAGTTCGGCACGCGCGACGAAGTTGGCGCATACGTCGTGGCTGCGCTCTACGCCCGCGATCGTCAGACCACGAAAGAAAAAATTCAAGGCTGGCTCAACGCGGGAAAAATCGTCATCGCAGACCGTTTTGTCGCTTCGGCTATGGCGTATGAAAGCGCCTTCTTTGCCGATCCAAAAGAGCGGACGACCTTTCGCCTCTGGGTTGAAGACCTGGAATTTGTCCGCATGATGCTCCCCCGCCCGAACCTTACGCTCATCATGTCGGTTCCCGCTGACCTACGCGATACGCTTGTGGCAAAAAAGGAAGCGCGTGCCTACACCGCCGGCCAGGAAAAAGATATGCACGAACGCGACCGCGCCTACCAAGAAAACGTCGAGATCGCGTACCGCGAGCTTGCCAACCAGTTTCCCAATCACGTCCTGATCGACTGCATAACCCCCGAGGGTAATCTGCCTTCAATCGAAGACTGTCATGGTCTCGTCTGGCCGCACGTCGAACGCGCCCTGCAACTTGCACCCACCACGTCTTGACAACAACGTCGAGGCGTGTTTTTGTTCTGATGTCTTACGAGGAGGTCCTGATGAGCTTTCTCTTCGCGTTCTTTACCAAACTCGACGCCGCGGTTCAGAAGCGCTTCGACTCGATCTGCTTCTTCTTCATGCGCCGCTTCGGCGTACGAAAGTCGATGATTCGGTACGCGCTCGCCGCCGTCGCGGCTGTGACGCTCGCTTCGGCGCTCGTGCAGCTCGGCATGTGGTACGGACACCCGTTGATCTTCGGCATCATCGCCGCGTTCTCTGCGCTTGTCATCGTGGTCGAGCAAACGAACAACCTTGGGAAGGATCATGAAGCCGAAGGCTCGATCCAAACAGCCTCGGTGGCCGACATCGGCACGGACGGAGTCGCCAAGATCGCTTGTACGATCATCGGGATCGTGACCGTGACCGCCCTCATGGACAAGCCCGCCAGTATCTCTCTTTGCATCGGACACTTCTTCATCTGCACGCTGGCGCACGAATACCTGAAAAAGACCCCCATGAACCCGCCCGCCGAAAAGGCACGGGAACATGTCGGAACGCCGCAGACCGCTCCTGCCCAGACGTAAGTCTGGGCTTTTATATCTTGACGAGATGACTCTTCTGGGGTAGGTTCAAGCGTCCCACAAAGGAGGCACCAATGGGGCAATTGATCCTTCATGCGTTCATGCGCCGTGGCTGGAAGAAGTCGTCGTGCATGCGGCTGTTTTGCTATCTCGGCCATGGTATCATCTGTCTGGCGCTCTTGATCGGAGCATGTCTGGCGGATACGGCTGACCCAGCGCTGGTGATCACGGTGATCACGTCGATCATCATGATCGGGATCTTCGTGCTCCCGGCGGCGCTTCTCGAAGCCGTCGACCAAGAAGACGATCCGCTCATTGCGAAGTGGGGCAGGTTCTCAAAAGCGGCCGGACTCGTTCTCCTGATCGAGATCGTCTGGATGCTTGTCCGACCTCCGGCAACCGTCCGAGAAATCGGCCTCTCATTTGCGGAGCACGCCGCGCTCGTTTCACTCTTTTCGATCGGCATCGCGCTCGTCGCCATCTGCATGGCCGTGATGAGCGCTGCGCCGCTCGGATACCGGCCAGATCCGGAGAAAGGAGACGCTCCGTGAAGTACGTCGTTTCTTTCCTAGAGCGCGCGGATGCCGCGATCCAGAAGCGGTTTGATTCCGTCTGCTTCTTCCTCATGTTGAAGTTCGGGCTCAAGAAGTCCGTAATCCGCTACAGACTGCAATGCTGCTGTACCTTCACCTTCTTCGGTCCGTCGCTTGCGATGCTCGTTCAAGCGCGTATCTATGGCGGCGCCGCATTCGTCTTGTTTCTCCTGGCCTTATTCGCATGGAGCGACGTCGCCCAGTACGAAGAGGATCGCGAGGCAGAATCCAGAGCAACATCTATCCTCTCGGGATCGGATCTGCGACAACTCGCTTCGGCGACACTACTAATGAAGTGTGCGCTTCTCGCCGTCAGTCTGTGGCTTCTGGTTACGGCGGTCTATGTCCGCTATAAGATAGAAACCATGGTGTGCATGCTCGGCCTCTCGCTCGCCTGCTTCACATCACTCCTTCTTCTCTACCTCGCCAAAACCCCCATGAACCCGCCCGCCGAAAAGGCACGGGAACATGTCGGAACGCCGCAGACCGCTCCTGCCCAGACGTAAGTCTGGGCTTTTTTCTTGACAACGACTGGGCGTGCCCGTATGTTCTTCACGTCAAACATCCGGAGGATTCCATGCGATTTCTGCTCTTTCCGTTCCGCTGGGTCGACGAGAAGATTCAGGCGGCCTTCGATCGTCTTACCCTGCGTCTGATGCACCGCCTGAGCTGCAGTCGTTCCGTCCTGGCACTCATGCTCGGGTTGATCACTGTCGTCTCCTTCGTGCCGCTCGCGGCCGGCGCGCTGACGCGCCCGGGTATGGCGCTGGAAAAGGCCGCACTGGCCGTTTTCTTCATCTTCGCCGGCTATCACGCGTTGGGCACTGGCTTGGAGCCAGCACGGAAGCGTCCCCATCCCTGGCAGTATTACATCCTCGAGCGCGCCATCGTCGCTTTTCTGAAGATCTCGGCCATCGGCGCGATCGCCGTCCTCGCTGCGATCGGCTCGACATCGAACGCGGCCGCACCGGTCGCCGCTGGCTGCGCCGTGAGCCTCCTCGGACTCCTGGGCAGCATCTACCTCCAAAGAACGCCATCTTCCTACTTCGAAGCCGCCGAACGAAGGACGGCTTCCGCCCGGGTTCAGACATAGCTCTGGCCCCTTTTTTTATGCGTAAACACCTGCTAGGATAGGCATACTATGACTTTGGAGCCCGTAATCGGGCTGGAAATCCACGTCCAGCTCAAAACAAAATCGAAGATGTTCTGCGGCTGCGATAACCGTGCCGAGGACGCACCGCCGAATACCGCCGTCTGCCCGATCTGCATGGGGCACCCCGGCACGCTTCCAGTTGCGAACCGACAGGCTATTCATTTCGGTATTTTGGCCTCGCTCGCGATCGGCTGCCGCATCACCCCGCAATCGAAATTCGACCGCAAGAACTACTTCTACCCCGACTTGCCGAAGGGGTACCAAATTTCGCAATTCGACAAACCTGTTGGCGTCGCCGGCACGATGACGCTTGAGAATCCCTACGCCAAGGGCAATGAGCGCACGGTCTTCACGATCGGCATCACGCGCCTCCATCTTGAAGAAGACGCCGCCAAGCTGCAGCACGCCGACGGCGGCCGCGCTTCGCTTGTCGACTTCAACCGCGCTGGCACGCCGCTCGCCGAAATCGTCACCGAACCCGACTTCGCCTCGGCTTCCGAAGCTAAAGCCTTCTTGCACGAGCTGCGCCTCATCATGCGCACGCTCGGTGTTTCCGACGCTGAAATGGAAAAGGGACACCTGCGCTGCGACGCCAACGTCAGCCTCCGCCAAGTGATCGATGATCCGGCGATCGAGAAGGAATCGGTCGCGCGCTTCAACCCAAAAACGGAAGTGAAGAACTTGAACTCTTTCAAGGCCGTCGAGCGCGCTCTCGAATACGAGATCATGCGCCAAACGAAGCTGTGGGAGATCGGTACGCCACCCATGATCACAACAACGCGCGGCTGGGATGAAGACAAGCAGATTACGGTCGAACAACGCGTAAAGGAAGATTCTGCCGACTATCGCTACTTCCCCGAACCAGATCTGCCGCCGCTTGAACTCGCTGAGCTCGAACGTACCGTACGACAAACAATGCCGGAACTTCCCGAAGCCAAGCGCCAGCGCTTCCGCGAGGAATATGCTCTCTCTCCTGCCGACGCCAAGCAAATTGTTGAAACGCCCGGTCTCGCCGACTTCACCGAACAAACGTTCTCCGAACTTCAAGAATGGCTCTCGTCGAGTGGCGAAAAAGAAACGTGGGATGCGGTCAAGCCGAAGTTCGCCAAACTTGTCTCCGGCTGGCTTCTCTCGAAACTCCTCGGCCTCATGGCCGAAATCAAAACGGACATTCGCATTGCCAAGGTTACGCCGGAGAATTTTGCCGAATTCCTCACCTTGCTCCACGCCGGCAAGATCAACTCGACCGCGGCGCAAGAAGTACTGCGTGCCATGCTCGAAAGTGGCCAGGATCCTTCCCAGATCGTTTCCGAGCGCGGCCTCGAGCAAGTCTCCGACGTCGGCGACCTCGAACTCGCGTGCGACAACATCATCCTCGCCAACGAAAAAGTGGTTGGTGACTACAAAGCCGGCAAGCAAGCCGCGATCATGTTCCTGGTCGGCCAGGTCATGAAAGAAACCAAAGGAAAAGCAAAACCGGATCTTGTCCGCGAGATTCTCGAAGCCAAACTTGGGAAGCTTTAACCTTTTCTCCTATGCCCCGCCGCAACTTCGCTGAGGCAATGCCCGCACCCGAACCAAAAGCCGCGAAACCGGAAAAAAAGAAAAACCACTTAAAACTGGTCGAGGGCACGGAAGAAATCCAACTCAAAGAAAGCGACCTCGAGGAAATCGAGGACCTGTCCGATCACGTGAAGGAGGAGCCCGAGGAAGAGCAGGAGACCGAACTGAAGACGAGTGACTTGGAAGAGATCGAAGACATGACGCACGAAGCGCGGCGCATTCGAGATGAGGCGATGATGAAAGAAGCTCGGAAAAACCTGGATGCCATCCCGGACATGACGCAGGAAGCGCGCTTGATGGACGAAAGTGATCGCGTTGAGGAGCTGACGGCTGATGCAGCGCGGAAAGCTCGCGTACGAAGCGCTGATGAAGTCTATCCGATGGATAACACGATTGCTCGCAGCAACAAGCCAAAGCCATCTTTGTTGGGTCGGATCAAAGGCTGGTTCAGCAAGAAGTGATTGTAAAAAGCCCCACGTGGGGCTTTTTCTTTTCCACCAAGGAGCCGCAGGGGTACTGGTCGACCACGACGCGGCGCGCCCGACCCTCTGAGAGATTTCGCAGGTGCGTAAGAAGTAGCACCGGCGAAAAATCCCCTGCGGCTCACTGGCGAAAAAAGGAGTTTACCATCAGCAAGCGAGCGCGGCAAGATTCACATGTGTATAAATAAAAACTCCTCCCATGAGGGAGGAGTCCGGCTTACCACGTCGGTCGCGACCGACGTGGCTTACGCCGCTTTGGAAGGCAGGATCTTGAAGATACCAGTTCCACAGATCGGGCAGACGCCCTTGAGCGCTGGGCGGGTCTTGCCGCCCTTGGCGGGCATCTGTACCTCTTGCGCGTCTTTGATTTCGCGCTTGTCCTTGCACTTCACGCAGTAGCCCATGATGGGTTCCATACGGTGGGACGTTAATAATTCTGAGCTTATTATGCCACAAAATAAGGCTTTTGAAAAGCCCGAAGACTGTTATTTTGCTGAAATTAGCCATTTTTTAGCGGAACGAAAGGCGGTTTGAGGTTGAACGTGCCACTCGATCCCCTTCATGCCACGCCACCACGTCATTTGCCGCTTGGCGTACTGTTCTGTGTTCCTTACGATTGTTTTTTTCGCTTCCGCGAGCGAAATCTCTCCGCGCAGGTGCGGCCAAAGCTCGCGATAGCCGATTCCGCTCATGCTTGGCAGCGCCTCGTCGTATTTTTCCGCGATCGCCCTCGCTTCTTTTTCTAAGCCTGCGCGAAACATCTTCGTGACGCGTTTCAAGATCCGTTGTTTGAGTATCGGAGTGCCTGGAGACAAGCCAAGAAGAAGCGCGTCAAACAGTTGAGGTCCTTTTCCTTGCAACGCGCTAAACGGTTTGCCCGTCGCTTTCATAACTTCAAGAGCACGCGTCGCAAAGCGTGGGTTTGGACCAATACGTTTCGCGTACTCCGGGTCGAGTTTTCCAACCTGCGTCAAAATCCACGCATCCCCTTTTTTTCTAAGAAAATCGCGGTATACGGGGTTTGGCGGCACTTCCGGTATTTCAAGATTCTCGACGAGAGCACGAACGTAGAGGCCGGTACCACCGACAACGATCGGTACGCGTCCGCGTTTCAAGATATCGCGAATCGCGCGAAGGGCCTTGCGCTTATATTCTGAAAGCGTCAGCGTTTTTGAGGGAGACACCACATCAATCAAATGATGCGGCACTTCTTCTCGCTCAGAGAGCGATGGTTTTGCCGTGCCGATATTCATACCCGTATAGAGCAGGCGTGAATCAGCAGATACAATCTCTCCACCGATCGCTTTTGCCAAACGATGCGCTAAAGCAGACTTCCCTGAAGCCGTTGGACCGACGATGACGATGATGCGCGGAAGTGCTTTCATGCGTTGACAAATTCCCATTTTTATGCTATTCTGGCAAGTGATAATCACACTCCCATGAGCTTTGAAACTCCCTCACTCGAACAGCCAAAATCCGAAGCCGACCTTCTCCGCGAGGAGATCAGCAAAGCGGCGGCTGAGCTTGCCGGCATGCCGGCCGATGCTCCCGAGCATGACTTCCTCAAAGAAAAGCTTCGCAGCTACGAAAGCCAGCTTGCAAAGCTCGAGGACGACATGATCGAGGATCTGACGGATGCTGTCGCGCCGGAGCTTCGCACACCGGAGTCGTATGGCATTCAGAAAGAATCTGTTCGCACGCCAACCGATGAGGATACGGACACCTTGGAACGGAAAATCCTCGAGGATCTTGATAAGAAAAAACGCCAAGCTTCCTAAGCACACGACAACCGCCTTCGGGCGGTTTTGTGTTATACTTACAGTGATTTCATCCACATAGCAGCGCCTATGGCTCGCGAATATCGCAAAAATCCGACTCCTGAAGCCGTCCCCGAAGCGAAAGATGATGATATTACCGATCGCTTCGACGTCAGCGACTTGGACAAACCCGTTGCTGCCGCAAAAAAACCTCGCTCACGCAAGAAAGCGACGGCACCGAAGGTTGAAGAGATCGAGGATCTCACTGAACACTTGGTCGAAGACGTAGACGCAGGAAAAGAACCGAGCGTACCTGCAAATGATAACGAGCCGTACGAAGAAATTTCGATTACGGAAGATGTTGTTGCAGAGAAGAAACCGAGCGTGAAGCGCGCAAAACGACAGTCGTTCACCAAAGAAGAGCTTGCGAAGGTTGTCGCGGCTAGCGTCGAGACAACGCCTGAGGCTCCGGAGTCGAGCCAGAAAGAAGAAGCCTGGTTCAAACAAGGCGAGGACGAATCGTACGTGAAATCTCTTGCCGAAAAGCAGAGAACCGAGGACGCCCGCAAGGAAGCTGATGTTCGCCGCTCGATCGCCGAATCCTACGACACAAAGAAAACGGACACGATCATCGATACGGACGAAGAACTTGAGGCGGCCACGAAACACGCTGAAATCATGCTTGCCAACGGCGAGCTCAATCCCGAGGTCTTTAACGCTAAGGATTACCGCTTTCAGCTGATGGAGAGAGCGCGCCTCGACCGCGAGCTGGAAACCGCCGGCTGGTGGCAAGCGCGTAAGCTCCGCGCCGAGCTCAAAGAGACACAAAAGAATCTTGCCGACTACGAGCAGCAGCTTGCGAGTGTCAGCAGCGAACGCGCCGGCGCACGCGATACAGCTCGCAAAGTCGCTCCGGATTACGAAGAAGTCGAAGTTCGCGAAGGTATGCCACTACCGAAGCCTGCCATGAAACCAGGGAGCGGCACCTCGAAAAAACCTGGCTTCTTTGCCAGACTGTTTGGACGATGATCGAGAACAAAAACTCCCATGACGCGCGTCATGGGAGTTTTTAAGACCCCTCCGCCCTGCGGGCACCTCCCCTTTCAGGGGAGGGATTCGGATCTGATTCCCCCTCTCTGAAAGAGAGGGGGCTAGGGGGTGAGTCTACGGAGCCAGCTTTCTCATCTCAATCTCATCCTTGAGGCGTGACGAGAGCTCACCAAGCGTCATTTCAACCGCATCCTTGGTGCCACGGACGCGAACCGCGAGCTTTACGTCATCGTTCCACACGCCATCTGCGGGAATCTCTTTGTCGCCGAGCACGAGACTGTACGGGATTTTCATTTTCTCCGCGCCACGCACCTTCTTGCCGACCGACTCGTCGGATTCGTCGAGCCACGGGCGGGCGCCGAGGGCGCGCAGTTTGGATTCCAAGGCGCGGCACGCTTCACGATGTTTCTCGCCGACCGGCAAAAGTGCCAGCTGTTCAGGCGCCAGCCAGAGCGGGAAAGAGCCGGCAAAGTGTTCGATGATGACGCTCATGAAGCGCTCGATCGAGCCCATGATAGCGCAGTGGATCATCAAGATCTGTTCCTTTTCGCCCTTTTCGTTGGTACAGGTCAAGCCGAAGCTTCGCGGCTGGTTGAAGTCGAGCTGAATCGTGGCAACCTGCCAAACACGACCGATGGAGTCCTTGGCCATGAAGTCGATCTTCGGGCCGTAGAAGGCGGCTTCACCGATACCGTCGACCCATTCCACTTTGTGCGCCTCGAGAATCTCGCGGAGCGAAGTCTCGGCGGCATCCCAGTCTTCCGGCGCGCCCAGATACTTCTCCGGGTGCGCGGGATCGCGGCGCGAAAGACGCAAGCTCAGTTCGAAACCGAACGTCTTGTAGAACGTCTCGATGATATTCCAGACTTTTTCAGCCTCCTCGCGCACCTGGTTCAGGCGGCAGAAGACATGCGCGTCGTCTTGGGTAATGGAAAGCACGCGGGACAAGCCGGAGAGTTCGCCAGACTGTTCGTCGCGATAGACCATCGTCGTTTCGCAATAACGCACCGGCATCTGGCGATAGCTGCGCGGTTCGCTGGCAAAAATTTGCGTGTGGTGCGGGCAGTTCATCGGCTTCATCGCAAAGAGATGGTCTTCGCGCGTCTTGATCTTGAAAAGATCATCGCCGTATTTCGCCCAGTGACCGGAGGTTTCGTAGAGATCTTTCTTGGTGATGTGCGGAATCGTCACGCGCTGATAGCCGTGCGCACGGCGCAGTTCCCAAACATACTCGTTGAGCGTTTCGCGAAGCATGGTGCCGCGCGGCGTCCAAAGTGGCAGACCCGGGCCGACCAGTTCGGAAAAAACGAACAAGCCCATGTCCTTACCGAGCTTGCGATGATCGCGCTTCTCGGCCTCTTCGAGCATTTTGAGATGCGCGTCGAGTTCTTCTTGCGTGCGGAAGGCCCAGCCGTAGACGCGCTGCATCTGCGCGTTCTCCGCTTTGCCGCGCCAGTACGCGCCGGCGACCGATTTTACTTTGACGGCTCCGACTTCGCTCGAACGCGCGACGTGCGGACCACGGCAGAGGTCGACGAAATCCCCCGTCCAATACAAGGAGGCCGTGCCGGAGCCATCGAGATCCTGTGCGTCTTCGTCTTTCAAATTCGTCGTGCCGTGCGCTTTGAGGTCGCTGAGAAGTTCGACCTTAAAGTCCTGGTTGCGAGAGCGGAAAAACTCAATTGCCTGATCGATCGGCATTTCTTCGCGGCGGAACTCGGCATTCTCTTTTTTGAGCCCTTCGATCGTTTTCTCGAGCGCGATAAAATCCTCGGGAGCGAGGGCGCGCGGGAGCAGCATGTCGTAATAGAAACCGTTCTCAATGACGGGCCCTACACCAAGCTTGGCATCAGGGAACATCTTCATAATTGCCGCGGCCAAAAGATGGGCGGCCGAGTGGCGCATCCGGTCAAGTTCGTCGAAATCAGCGGGTTTTTTGGCGGCCATATCGAGGGTTTCAGGTTGTAGTACAGGCTTTACCTTAACATAGCGGGCTGGAAATCGAAAAGCCCCTCTTTCGAGGGGCTTTAAGCTTATTTCTCTACTTGGAACTCGATTCTGTCCGGAAGGAGCGGCATCCGCTTGAGCCAGAAGGGGCGGAATTTCACGTCCACGCGCTCAACGCCCTCAATCCCCTCGAAGTATTTCCGCACGTCTTCAATACCGAGGCCTCGGAGCTTGCTCGCATCGAAGAGCGGGCTGCCCAGAGAAACGCGAGATTGTCCCGTGAGAGCAACGCGCAGCGATGCCGTGCCGCTCTTTGCGTCAGCCCTATCGATCGTGAAGGAAGAGTCCTCAACCTTCACACCGATCAGTTCGCGGTCAGAGGTCAGGCTGCGTTTCAAGTCTTCGGCGGCGGCGCCGACCGCTTTGACGCGATCGAAGTCTACCGAGCGGACGCGGAGCGTGAGACGTACCGTAACGCCGTTTGCTGTTTCACCCGGACCCGCGCTGACGGCGCGCGCCATCGTCTCGGCGATAACCGCATGACCGGTCCACGGACTCTCGACCGCTTTGACGAGTTCCTGGCGCGCCTGTGCGATCAGTTCCTGTCGGAGATCGGATTCTGTTTTTTCAATGTCGGCGGTTGTCACCGTACCAACGGTGACGATACCTCCGGTCATGACCGCTTCGGATTCGGCGTAAATTGATTTCTGGAGCTCGGTCGTCAGACCAGGGATCGTGAAGCGCGTCGGAGTGATGTTGCCGCTTTCTCCGGCCTTGTCGGCGTACGCTTCGGTTTTGACGCGGCCGTTGGCCGGAACATTCACCCGAGCCTTCAGACGGAACAACACACCGTCTTCCGTCAGCAAGCGCGTCGTCGCCACAAGCGTTTGATCGCTCGATGTTTCGTTGATAAGGGTTACGCTCCCGGTCGCGATGCCGTCGGTTTTGGTAGAAGTTTCAGGAACACCTGTCTTCTCCCCTGCCACGGTCACTTCGGTGACTTCACCGTTAATCTCATCACTGTTCTGTGGATTCACCACGACCGACAAAACGCGTTCGGTTTTTACTTCAGCCTTCTGCGGATACACGGCGACCGTCGCGTGCGCGTAGACCACATAGGCGACTCCCGCACCGACAAGCAGTGCCAGCACCGTGAAACCCAGAGCGATCTTCCGGAACACACCGGTTCTGACCGGGAGCTGGAAGGTGTTGCGGTATTCGGGGTCTTCGTCGTCGTCCGCTTTCATGATGTCTTCGACATCTTGGGTCGTGAATTTCTTGTTCTGCATGAGCGGCTTCGGCGGCATGGAAAGGTCGGGATCATTGCGCAGCGTCGGGGTCCAAGGCTGCTCTTCCTGGCCCATCATGACATCTGGCTCGATCGAAATGCGCGGCGCCGGAGTAAGAGGCGTTTTGATCGGAATAATGGCCGGAATGCGCTCAAGCGGGGTCGGCTTCTCTTCTGGTTCCGAAATCTTCAAGACCGCCGGCTTTTTGGCCCGCGTAATACTCTTCTTCTTGGGTTTTGCCTCGGAAGAAACGTTCGATGCGTCGCTCTCCGGCGTCATCGGCGTTTCCTCCTCAGCCGCTTTTTTCCTCCTAGGCGGCATATCGTTTTGAGTATATCACGTTAAGCGTTCGTCCGGTACTTCTTGCGAATCTCGCGCATGTTTCGACCGTACGCGGCTTCATCCATCACGCCCTGATCCATGAGTTCATCGAGCTTCGCCAGCTCGGACTCCATCGTTTCACTCTTCTTAAGCTCCATCGTCATGGCATCGAGTTTCGCTTCGAGCACGCGTGCTTCGCTGGTGCGTGCCAGCACCTTTGAAAAGAAGCGGTCTCCTTCCGGACTCCCTTCGGCGCGCAACCCTTCTTTGAAGGTTGTCTTGTTCTCCATCGCCGCCTTGTCGGAGGCGTCCCACATGCCGCCGACGATCTTGTCGACCGCGCGATTGAAATCGTCTTCGCCGGTCAGCGGCTTGGATTGATGCTCCATGGCCATGAGCAATCCTTCGTAGAGCGTTGAGCCTCCAAGCGAAGCGCTGGCACGCATCTTAAAACCCTTCGGAACTTCCTTGCGGCCGTCATCAAGAAGTTTTTGGCGCTGTTCCTCTTTCATCAAGCCGAATTGCTGCTCGGATACGCCGAGGTAGCGCAAGAGCGTGCTCTCCTCCGTAAAATCAACCAGGTCTGAAACATCGACGCGCTGAATTGCTTGATCGTACAAACGAATGGCTTCCTCCATGACTTCTGGCGTGATGACCTTGTCGGAACGAAGCAGTGTGCTGTACTCGTCACCGCCCGCCGTGACAGGCAGAACGACATCGATACCAAGTTCCTTCAAACGTTTGGCTTCCGGGCTCGCATCATCCGCAAAAACTTCAGCGACGCGTTTCAGATACTCCGTCCCCTTCTCGTGGGAGCCGGAAAGATCGTTCACGGCTTTGAGGCCGTTGGCGTCGGCGTTCAGAAGCGCGACTTTCTTTAAATCCTGCGGGGTCGGCGAATCGCCCAAAATTTCTTTCAAATAGGAAACAGCCTGCTCTTTAGCAAAAGCTTTGTTGAGCATGTGCTCGCCGTCTTTCACGGTGAAGCGGCGGTCTTGGTACGTCTGCTCGAAGGCGACGATCTTTTCCTCGACCAACTCAGCGCGTTTGGCAGGATTTGCCACGCCGGATTCGGTGAGCTTGCGTTCAAAGGAACGGATCTGGGTTTGCGCCCGCTCCGGCAAATTACCGATACGGTCCTCGAGCCAGGACTCTCCCCCTTCTTGCTGCTCAGCTCGCTCCGCTTGGCGCCCTTTGAGCAGGGATTCAAACACCTGATTCAGGCGTTCCGCGCGTTCTCTGGAGCGTTCGTCTTCCTGCATACGGAAATACAAAAAAGTGAGCTTTCGCTCACAAATATATCACGGAACACGCTTCGGAACAACGCTAGGTCGCAGTGGGCGACGAAGGGTCGGCCGGAATTTCGGAAGCGGACGGCACACCAGAAGAGGTACCAAGACGCTCGAGCAAGGAAGCCATCTGCTCTTCCTGCTCTGGGGTCGGTTGGGACGGCCGATACAGAGGCCGTTGGTTTCCGGGGTCGCTCATACCGTGCGCTCCGTGCGTGGGTTAGGGTTTCGAGAAGGAGCCCCCTGATGGGGAATCTCCCGTTCAGGACAGACGACCTTAGCGGAAAAGATGGTCGGTGTCAAGACGCTTCGCTTCTCCCGTTTTTGGCGGCCAAGGCGCGGAAACCTTCGGATTCGGCAATGACGTCGATATCACGAAGAAAGGCGCGCATTTCCGCAAGTTCTTCAAACGCACCATGCAGACCTTCGATCATCGCGGTGGGGTCGAGCGGATTCCAGACAGAAAGTGCGGTCTCGCGGGAGGGCATCCATATGTGAGCGCGATTCTCCGAGAAACCAAGCATCAAGTTGCCGGAGGGGTTCCAGCCCTTTCCTTCAGATGCAAAACGATCGGCCTCGAGTGCCAGGTGATGCATGACATCCGGAGTCAGAATCACGCGCGCCTCGGTTTGATTACTTGATTTTACCGTGAAACGTTTTTCGTACTCGAGGCTTTCTAAAGAAACGACGCCGAGGTTCCGACCACCCGGAATGCGGTGATAAACGGAGAGTCGTTCGTGAATAATCGTGGTGCCCGAAAACGAGAAGGGCAGTTCAATATTGAGATACCACCCCTTGAACGTGGTTATTTTGCTCTTTCCCGACTTTGCTTTCATCGTTAACCGCAAGGCGACGAATGGAATGCGTTCATCAAACGTGCCCGTCAGATGCTCGTTGACGAATGAGAAGTCGCTGTACGACGGCGTGATCGGCGCGGCAAACGGCAGCGCAACATACTTTGCAAACCCTGAGCCCATCCGGCAACCGAAGCGAGCGAGAACCGCATCGATCACCGCTGCGTTGTTGGGATCTTCTTCGCCAGCGCGTTTCATGAACGCATAGTTCCACAAAGCGGAACCGACGAAGAAGCTACCGAAAAGAAACAATTGGAGACCAACACCACTGTCTGGAAGATCAAGTATCGCAAGAACAAAAAGAGAAACCACGACGTAAGACACTGCGAGCGCGAAGGCGATTTTACGTCGACGCAAGCGCGCCTCTTTGACGCTTCTGTTAAACCCGACACCCGCGATAAGTTTCGGCTTGATTTCTTTTTCGAACGTTTCCGCGAAACCTCGCTCGTCGGGGGTGCGTTCGTCAAAGCGGGCCGCTTCATAGGCACGCCGCACCGCTTCCTCTCTGGGGTCGACAGTCATAGTCGTTCCATTATACACCCGTGGGCAGAGTCACTTTCACATTCCCCATGCCAACCTGCTTTTCGATGGCAGCCACGGCGTCGGGTGACGGATCGACCATGAATGAAGTTTCGACGCGCTGATATCCACCCTCAGCACGGACGTCGAGTGCGACCATTGTTTTTCCCGGATACTTGGCGAGCGTAGCTTTGAGTGCGGTGACGGCGGACGGTGGCATTTTGGACGGCAGCACGATACGCACTTCCCCACTCCCCGCTTTGGGGCGCGGACGCTGCATCGAAAGCATCATGTCGGAACTCACCGTCTCTCCGTTGAAATGCGCTTTGTAGACCGGGATCGTTTCGTTGTTGAGCGTCCAGCCGCGATCGGCGAGAATTTTGAACTCGTCGTCTTTGCGCGAGACGCGTCCGGTCACGGCCAAGTTTGCGCCTTCAATCCAGACGGCGCCATTCTCTTTAAAGACGCTTGGGAATACCAAACATTCGACCGTACCGCTCGGGTCAGTGATCGTCGCGAAGAGCATGGGCTCGCCGGATTTTTTGGTGACGATTTGCTTCACGGCCGTGACGGTTCCACCAACGCGCACGGGAGATTTTTCTGGCAGCGTGAACGCTTTGGAAATCGGCATGAGCAGATCACCGAATTCTTTGGAGGTTTCCTCGAACGGATGCGCGCTGACGTACAGGCCGAGCAATTCTTTTTCCCAATCCAATCTCTTACGCTGCGAAGCGGGCGGCACGCTCCGAAGACCGAGTGTCGGAATGAGTTCGGTTCCGGTCGGCACAACGAACGCGAAGAGGTTCGACTGGCCGTTGTCACGCTCCTTGAGGAGATTCTTGTTGTACGTCGTGAGCACATCGGAGTTCTCGACGATCTGGTTGCGTTCGCCAAGTGCGTCGAGCGCGCCCGACTTTGCCAGAGCTTCAAGAGATTTTTTATTAAAAGCCTTGCCGGGAATGCGTCCTGAGAAGTCGGCGAGGTCTTTGAACAATCCCTTGTCTTTGCGCTCGTCGATAATGGCGTTGACCGTATCGATGCCGAGACCCTTGATGACGCCGAGACCGAAACGAATCGTGCGGTCGTCGATGTACGTGAAGTCGGCTTCGGAACTGTTCACGTCCGGAGGCAAGACATTGATGCCAAGCGCGTCGCATTCTTTAACCGCCAGCGCGATCGTGTCGAGATCGCCGGATTCCGCCGTCATGAGTGCCGTCATGTATTCGGCCGGAAAGTTGGCCTTCATGTAGGCCGTCTGGTACGCGACGATGCCGTACGAGGCGGCGTGCGCCTTGTTGAAACCGTAGGCCGCGAACGGTTTGATGAGTTCCCACAATTCCTCCGTTTTGGCCTTGGTCATGCCGTGCTCGACACAACCATCCTTGAACTTGATTTCCTGCTTGGCCATTTCCTCGGGAATCTTCTTGCCCATGGCCTTGCGGAACTTGTCGGCCTCGAGCCAGTCGTAGCCCGCGAGGTTGATGGCGGTCATGAGCACGTCGTCCTGATAGACGAGCATGCCGTATGACATGCCCAAATATTCCTTCATCCGCGGATCGAGGTACGTGATGAGCCTCGGGTTCTGCTTGCGCTTGATGAACTCTGGAATAATATCGATCGGGCCCGGGCGATACAGCGCGACCATAGCCATGATGTCTTCGATCATCGTGGGCTTGAGCTGCATCAGGTACTTCGTCATGCCGTCGCCGTTCAACTGAAACAGACCCATCGTTTTTCCGGCGGCCAGCATTTCGAAGGTCTTCTTGTCCTTCAAATCCATGTGCACCAAATCGACCTCGACGCCTTTGGTGCGCTTGGCGAGCGCGATCGCGTATTCCAAAATCGAAAGGTTGCGAATACCCAGGAAGTCCATCTTGAGCACGCCGGCATCTTCGACCGCGTGCATTTCGTATTGCGTAATGATGGCATCGCCTCCTGCTTCTCTCTGCAGAGGCGTGTATTCCACGAGCGGCTTGTCGGAAATAACAACGCCGGCGGCGTGCACTGAACAATGTCTGGCGTTGCCTTCGAGCTGCTTGGCCAAATCGACGAGGCGTTTTACTTCTGGTTCGTTGTCATAGCGGCGCTTGAAGTCGGGCGTTTCGGCCAGCGCGCGGTCGATCGTCATGGCGAAGCCTTGTTGGCCGAACGGAATCGTCTTGGCGATTTGATCGCAAAACGCCACCGGGTAGCCCAAAGCGCGGCCGACGTCGCGCATCGAAGCGCGGGCGGCCATTGTTCCGAAGGTACAGATCTGCGCCACGTGATCGGCGCCGTACTTTCCTTTCACGTATTCCAAGACCTCACCGCGACGGTGGTCGGCGAAGTCCATATCAATATCCGGCGCGGACGGACGTTGCGGGTTCAAGAAGCGCTCGAACGGCAGGTTGTAGTCGAGCGGGTTTACGGTGACGATGCCGATGGCATAGGCCATGAGCGAACCGGCGGCCGAACCACGAGTGGTCAGCACGATTCCTTGAGCCCGCGCCCATGAACCGTAGTCGGCGACGACGAGGAAGTAGGTGGCGTAACCTTTCTTCTCGACAATGTCGATTTCGTAGTTCAGTCGATCGATCTCGCGCTGTTCGAGCGGACGCTTCAAAAGCAGCGGCAAGCGCTCGAAGGAAATTTTTCTCAAATACTCGATAGCCGTGAGGCCGTCCGGAATCTCAAAGACGGGGAAGTTCCATTTGCCGAGCTCGAGCTTCACATTGCAACGCTCCACGATGCGCGCGTTGTTCTCGATCGCCTCGGGAACGTCTTTAAACGCTTCTTCGATTTCCTCCGGCGATGACATCGAAAGATCGTTGTCGGCCGCAACGGAACGCTCGCGATCTTCAAGTGTGCGGTTATCTTTGATGCACAACAAAAGCGACCGCGCTTCGGCTTGTTCCGGTTTCAAATAATAGACGTTCCGTGAGGCGACGACGCCGATACTCAGTTCTTTGCCGAGCGCGATGAAGGCGTCGTTCGTTTCTTTCTGCGTCGGACTGTCCGGCTGGTAGACGAGTTCAAAGAAAAAATTCTCCGCGCCGAGAATATCGCGATACTCTACCGCTCTCTCTCGCGCTTTTTCCATATCGCCATCGACGAGCGCCTTGCCGACGTCGCTGCGCGGACCCGCAAGCGCGATGATCCCCTTCCCATGCTGGCGAAGGAGATTGCGATCGATACGCGGGCGGTAGTAGAAGCCGTCGAGGTACGCGACCGACGCGAGCTTCATCAAATTCTTATAGCCCTCCATCGTCTCGGCCAGAAGCACGAGGCGTCCATTCTTGTCGTCGATGCGGTGGCGCTTCAAGTCGATGGTGTCGACCGCCACGAAGGCGTCGTACCCGATGATCGGCTTGATCTCCGCCTTCTGGCACTCCTGCACGAATTCGATCACCCCGAACATGTTGCCGTTGTCCGTCAGGGCGACGGCCGTCGCTCCCTGCGACTTGGCAAACTTAACCAGCTTATCCACCTGAGGCAGGGCCTCTAGAAGGGAATAATGGCTATGACAATGGAGGTGGGTGAATTTGGCGGGCATACTCTAAGTGTACCCGATCTTACAGGAGGAAGGGCGAACGGGGAAATGTACCTCAATCTTTGTTTTGATCCACTAATGAATCAAACATTTTTACAATATCAATCTCGGATCCAATTTCTTCTCTTTCAAAATTAATCTCTTTAACTTCGGGGTCACTCTTCTTTTCTCTAAGCTGAACTTCATTTTCTATTCTTTCAATAAACGCGCTGAGATCGATCCCTAGTCGTAATTGAACATCTTGAACATGGTTTATAAGATTGGGGAGTTCTGTATTATCTATAAAATCCATCTCATTTTCTAAGGCAAAATTGATCTTTTCTATTAACTTTTGAAGATTCTTCTTAAGAAACTTTCTATACTCTTTTCTTGAGACTCGCTTAAACTCCAAAAAACGCAAGACATCTGGAAAGTAGTAAATGCTATTTAAGTAATTCTCCATGATTTCATGGAAATCCGTGGTGAGAAATTTTCTTAACTTGTAAACGAGTGCTGGAACCTGTCCTCTTTCTACATAGGTAAGACGTTTTAAAATAAGATCTTTGACTAAGGTGGGTAGCAACGGCCTAACTTGCCCGATTATTGAAGTACCAATTTTATCTATAACAGTCTGTGCCTTCTGAATCACACCCGCCTCAGTTCTATCCCATCTAAAACTCTCTTCACCAATAGAATAAACTCTCGTAAGGCGCGCGTATACCAACGATTGATACTCTTTAGACATTCTTTCAACCACTTTCTCTATCAATGGTTTTCTTAAAAGTATGCCTCCATATTTTTTTTCACTCTCAAAAGAATACGGAAGGGAGAGTTGGTCAAAAAACAATGCTCCTCCAATTAAATCTGAAACTACAGATTCATTGTTTTTTAAATAGTCACGCAAATAATCAGTGATGGATGGATTTTGAAATTCGACTGCCAATTGGTTAGAATCATCCTTTGATATTTGAATGAATGTTCTTTCAAGCTCTTTTATCGAATTATTAAAGTTTTCTGCATTAAATACAGCTCCATAATTTAAACCACACTCTTTAACTAACTTTTCAGTCGCATCCTTGAGATCCGTAAGAAATGTCGATCCTTCCCCACAAGTAAATTTAGTTAAGACTATCAAGCGGGATAGCGGGGTGATCTGATTTGAAAATACGTGTTCCCAAATACTGTCTGGATGATCCAAAGAATTCTTAAAAAACTCAGAGTACTTATCTGGCACAATTTTTTCCCAAATTGCTGGTTTTGTGACAGCACCTATGATTCTAGGGCTATAGTTCTTGTGATTAATAATGTTTAAATAGTGCTTTGATTTTAATAGATCCAGGATGTACCCCTGAGGGACCGTCGAAAAAAACAAATGATTATACAATATCTTTGCCTTAATCATTTTTGTATAAACGGCCAGATCCAGAACATATTTGGAAAAACCCACCTCAACGCTATTTAAATTTTCATACTTCTTCTTTGCTTGTTCAAGAATGTATTCGCGAGTAGTGACAATCAAAACCTTGTTTGGCGCCCGTTTAATACTTTCAATGAATTCAATTATTCTTTTGTCTTCGTTTGTAGGTAGGTCTTTTGTCAGAAAACTTCTGCCCAAAAAATCATCAAATAAAAATACCTGCTTTTTTCCTTCTTGAAAATTTTCATACCCCTCACTAATTGAATCAGATATATATACAAACTCTTCGTATGAATTTCTTGCCAAGTAATGGTAGGCCAACATTCTTGCCAGTGTTGTTTTACCAATACCTGGTAGACCAGAAATAACAATAACTTTTGTCTTTCTTAAAATATCGAGCGCATCTCCAATACTCGAGTTATCTACAAAAAATTTAATTTCCTCTTTTATTTTATCCAATTCTAACTTCCCCTGGTTTATGACCTTGCTGTGAATAATCTTCCGTAGAATGTTTGTACTTGATAGCCAAAGCTTAAAGTGCCTTAGTTCAACATTTTCATTTTTTGTAATTAGATTGTTTATACTTTCCTTACTTAAAATATCTCCCGTAGCACGGATATACGGTTTAAAGAGCTTTTTTATCTTTAGCTTTTGGTTTAGGGTGAGACTGACAGATGTCGCTAATATGTATCGACCTGGTTTTAAGGCTTTTACTTTCTCAAGTTCCTTTTTTAAAACAGGCATCAAATCTGTTGCCGATTTATATCTTTTACATTGAACAATCAGGTCTTTTTTCTTTGCTTTCGCGTATCTCAAATCAATTCCTTGGTCTCGACCAGGAGCAAAGCTCTCTAAAGAGATTTTGAATTCTTCTTGCAAAAGATCTTGAACGAGATGTTCAAACTCTATTGGAGAAAGATTCTGAAAATCGTATTGCATTTTAAGACACCTTTTGACTATAACACGACCTTGTTACAAGGCTATTATCCTGTCTCTTTCGTCAATTCTAATCCCCTCCTTCTTATAAAGCGCCAACCTCTCCCTCGCCGCTTCGGATCAATCCAAATCCTCCCATCCGCATACACGATCCGATGATACGGAATATTCTTGACGCCGCGCTGTTCGGCTTTCCAAAGAATCGACGTGATGCTTTGCGAGGCCATCGTTCCCCCGCTCTGCACCGGCCGGTGCAGAGCCCCGCCGGCGGCGCGGGCGAGTCGTCCGTAGGTCGTGACGCGGCCTTTCGGGATTGAGAGCGCGAGCTCGATGACGCGTTCGCTGAACAGGTTTCGCTTCTTCATATTTGGAGTGTAAACGAAAACTCCCCTTTCGGGGAGTTTCCGCTGGTTCTGATCCCGGAGGGATTCAAACCGGCCTTGCCATGGCTAAATGGTAGCCGTTCACCGCATGCTTGTCAACGCGGTGGTGGACCCGAGGGGAATCGAACCCCCAAAACCAGACTGGCAAGACCGGTTCGCCCACCAAGGACTCGGGCCCACCGACAGGTCCTAGCAAAGACGCCATTTTTCACGCAAGAGGGTTCAGCGATGCGAGCATCCTTCCCAGCAGCACGGCCGGCGCATGCCGCCGGAGAGTTTTGATTGCGCTTTCTCGAGACGGATTTTCCGCGTCTCCGCCAGCTTGCCGGAGGTGATCCAGCAGATCCATTCATTGCGGGCGAGCGGCGTGATGGCGTCCCAGACGGCTTTCGCCTTCGGGGAGCCAGCGAGCATTTTCTTTACATCAGCCGGCGCGACAGGGTGCGGCACGCGGGCGCTGTCTTTTTTTGCTTTCATACGCTTCTTCACGAGGTTTTCAACCGCACGAGCTTCCCCTTCCGCTTCACAATGTTCTTGTAGTCCCACTGAATCTTCTTGGCCTTCGCGAGCCAGCGGCGCAGCGCGGTAGGTTTGATTTCTTTGGCGTCAACAAAGCGCGCTTCGGCTGCCTTGAACGTTCCTTCCGGCTTCAAACCATCTTCATCGAACGATTGCCCACTCCAAAAAAGTAGACGCACCGCGTCCTTCAACTTGTGATAGCCAACGATCGGATTCTCTTCCAAAAACCAGACCGGACTTCCGTGCCAAATTTTGCTCTCGGCTTTCGGCATGGCTTTTTCGATCTCGCGCTTCAGCGCGTCGCAGATGATCTTGTCGTTCTTCGCTTGCCCGCGGTTATATGCGGCGACTGTTTTGTATACGGCTTTCATAGAGGCTGCGTGTCATCAAGATTTTACAACTTCCAGGCCACCGGCAATTTTCCGGTGAATGGATACTCGCCAAAGAGCACATCGGAAACGCCTTGACCCTCGCTTCCCGGAAGCCAGGCTGCGACGACAGCGTCCCATGCTGAGGCATGCGTGCGAATATCGAGCGGGCGACCGGAGACGATAATCACGACGATTTTTTTACTGGCAGCTTTGACTCTGTCGATCGTCTGGAGATCTTCCGGCGTGAGGGCTGGATGTTCGCTGTCACCCCAGCCTTCGGCATACGGCGCTTCGCCGACAACGGCAACGCCCACGTCGGCCAACGGCTTCGACGCCACAAAGTTTCCTTCGAGATCGTATTCAACTTCCGTCTGCGAAGAAACCGCGCCCTTGATTGCATCGAGAATGGTCGTGCCGGGAATCCAGTTGCCGTCGATCCCCTGCCATTCCACCGTCCAGCCGCCGCTTTGGCGACCGATGTTGTGCGCCGAAGAACCGGCGACGACGATGCGCGACGCAGTTTTGCTGAGCGGCAAGGTGTTCGCCGTATTTTTCAAAAGCACTTGCGACGCGCGCACCGCCTCGCGCGCCAAGGCGCGATGCTCTTCTGAGCCAACAACTGAAAGCCCCTCATCGCCGGCGAGTGAGCGATCAAACAAGCCCGCCTTGAATTTGGCCGTCAAAATACGGCGAGCGGCGTCGTCGATGCGCGCTTCCGAAATTTCGCCTCGCTCCATCGCGACGCGGACATTGCGAATAAACGTTTTGTAATCGAACGGAAGCATGACCATGTCGACGCCCGCATTGATGGCTGTGACTGCGGCGCGATAGTCCCCTCCCGGAATCTCGTAGACGCCGTACCAATCGGAAACAACGAAGCCATCGAAGCCAAGTTCTTTTTTGAGCACGTCGGTCAGCAAGTACTGGTTCGCGGAAAGTTTTATCCCGTTCCAACTATTCAAACCGACCATGACACTGGCGGCACCAGCACTGATCGCTGCTTTGAACGGCGGCAGATGCACGCGCCGCAGTATTGCTTCATCTTCGTCGGTCGTGCCTTGGTCGATCTTGAACTCTTTGTTCGAAGAGGTTCCCCACCGCATACCTCCCGCGCCCACGAAATGCTTTGCCGTGCCGATAGCGGCACCTCCAGCGCTGACCCCTTCCATGTAAGCGGCACCTAGCGCGCTCACCAAAGCCGTGTCCGAACCGAACGATTCATACATACGCCCCCAACGTGCATCCTGCGCGACGTCGAGGTTCGGGGAAAGGTTCCAATAAATTCCCGTCGCCGCCAATTCTGCTGTCGTCGCTTCTGCCACCCGACGTACGAGATCCGGGTTCTGTGTGGCTCCGAGGCCGATGAAGTGCGGAAAAACCGTCGCGCCAGGTACGTTGGAATGCCCGTGCACGGCGTCCGCTCCATAGAGCAGCGGAATGCCGAGACGCGAACGCAGGGCATCCTCTTGGAATCCGTTGACCATCGCAAGCCACCCGGCCGGAGTATTCGGCTCCGGCTTGCCGCCACCGCCGCTGATCATCGCGCCAATTCCATAGCGGGCGATATCGTCCCGATCATGGATGCTGTTTTTTTCAACCATCGCCATCTGGCCGATCTTTTCGGCGACGGTCATGCGTTGCAGCAGGTCTTCGACGCGCGCATCGATTGACTGCCCCGCATCGCGAAACACGGCGCCTGTCGTATCAACGGGAACAACGACGCGGCTCGGCTGCGTGGCAACAAACGCAAAAGCGCTCGCAACAATAACGAGCACGACGAGCAACCAGAAGACGATAGCTTTTTTTGCCGATGCGTTATTTCTAAACATACGCCTGCTACTGGTACTGGATGAACGAAGGTGACGGCGTTAGATCCAAAATTTCCTTTGGCGTCAGCATGCGCGAGCCTTGCCACTTCACGTCGTTCTTATAGAACAACTTGAAGCCCGTGAATTGCACCGGTTCGGATTTGACGTAAGCCTCGTAGCTGCTGATTTTGTTGGACATACCACCCCAGCCATCCATGTCGATAAGGATTTGCACTTCAGGAAGCGGGACAATTTTTGTGGCGTTGGTGAGCATCGGTTTGGTGTAACGATGCACTACCAGCACCTTAGGAGGAAGCGCGTTCGCGCGCACGAGCTCTGCGAGATACTCGGCTGCTGCGTTCACTTCCCAGGCGTCGACCGTACCGACCATGAGACCAGGGCGCGTTTTACGACGCAGCATCGCGAACTCAGGATCAATCGCAAGATGCACGTTCGGCTTCACGAGATACGGCTCGAGCGATTTGATTTCCGTCATCACGTCGGAAAGTCCCGCTTGCACTTCGAGAATGACGATGCCGTTTACTTTCTCGGCAACAGCGAGCGCTTTGTCGATCTGGTCGTGCGGCATGCGCGCGCGGTACTTGCCGTCTTTGCCAGCACCCGCTTGGGCGACGATCGCGATGTAATCGATGGCCGGAAGCACAGGTGTTTCCGGATCAGCCGCTTCCCAGGCGGCGATTTCTTTTTTGAATTTCTCAAGCATGACGGCTTCGGGGTATTCCCCGAGCACACCCATGCCTTTGGCATAAAAATTTCCGTAGTACGCGACAATGCGCTTGAACGGCAGGATCGCGCCAACCTCGGGATAGGCGGCTTTAACCGGCCACTTCAAGCCGTCGGTATTCGTGGCGGTTTCCGGCACGTGTGCCAGCCGGCGCAGACGACGGTCGTAGTCGGCGACGTCGATGACGGGCTCGGCTGCTGTAGTAGGAACCTCCTCCTGCAAAGACGACGCGCTTTCAACAAAATAGCGCGCGGCAAACGCCCCGCTACCAACCAAAGCAACGACGCCAACAGCGACGAAGATCAGTTTCTTGTGCTGGGCGAGGAAAGGGGGAAGCATGTACACCCAGTCTAGCAGAAAACGCAAAACACCTCTCTACGGAGGTGTTTCTTGAGGTCTTAGACCTTAGCAAGATAGGCGTCGAGGTTCACGAGGTGCTCGGACCAGCCTTTGCGCTGAAGTTCAGCCGTATTCTCCGTCTCAAGCGTCAGCGTCAGATCAATCTTGGTTTTTCCATCTTGATCAGAGAACGCGACCCAAACCTTGCGACCATCGATGATCGTGTAAACGATCTTTTCGTTCTCAACCAACTCGTCGTACGTGCCGGTGAAATCAAACGTCTGCGCGCCGTCTCCCGATTGATAGCCGATATGGAACTCCCCACCCGGCTTGGCGTCGACGCGAGCATACGGCGTCACCCAGCCGTCACCGGCGTGGCTCCAGTGGACGAGGTCGTCCGGCGTGAGAAACGCTTTGTAGACGCGCTCGCGCGGCGCGCCGACTAGGTGCGTGATGAGGATGGTGTTGTTCTCCATAGATTATTTTGAGAGATAGCTATCGAGCCGAGCGAGCGTTTGTGCTCCCCCTTCGTCGGCACCGAGCATCTTTTGCTTTTCGAGTTCTTCCTCCGAAGCGAACACAGCGCGAAGCGTCACCTTCGTCTTTCTCCCCTCCTCTTCAAACATCACTTCAGACGTGAAGCCCTTGTACCACGTCTCACCGACTTGAAAATCTCCGTGAGCATAGACAAGCCGCTCGGGCTCGACGACTTCCTTGTATGTGAAATGGTTGGGATATGTTTCGCCGTCGGGTCCGCGCATGACCGAGCGCCACGCGCCGCCGGGTCGCACGTCCATCGTTTCCGTCTCGGTCGTAAAACCGTTCGGCCCCCACCATTCGGAAATGTGTTCCGGATCGGTGAAAGCCTGCCAGACGCGTTTGCGAGTCGCGCCGATCACGCGCGTATGCGCGATACTGAAATTCTCTTGCGTCATATACCAAAAGTCTATACAAAAACGCGCAGCCACGCCACAAAAGAAAAACACCCCCGTACGGAGGTGCCTTGCAAGACTACTTTTTCTTGCCGCCTTTGGGCTTCTTCTTTTCGCGCTGCTGGGAGTTGTTCCCTTTGGCCATATGGAAAAAATAAAAGCGTAATGAAGAGAGTATACACGAAACCGCGTTCGAAAGAAAAAGAGACCCCTAGGCGATGGCCATGGAGTCTCGTGAACGATCCGATCGAAAGGCTGTGAGATCGAGCGCGCTGCGACCGTCGACAAGCGTCTGTGCAATCGCTTCGCCGACGGCAGGCGCATACTTGGAACCGAAGCCCGTGCAAGCCGAGACAACCGTAATCGCGGCGGACTCGGGATGCCGATCGACGGTGAACCCCGCGTTGTTAGGAACCGCACACGTGCGGGTCCAGGCCTTGAGGATCCGGGAGGTGACGCCTCGCATACGCGGCGCAATACAGCTTTCGTGCATGGCAGCCGCTTCCTCGGGACTCACGACGCGCTCCGACTTCACAGAGATTCCCGCTTTGACGTTTCGTTCGGTGGCGATCTTCACGCCGCCCTCGAAACCGTCGACGGCTGGAAAGCCATGGATCTCCTTGTGGGAGTTCTGCTGTCCCCACGTGAAGACCGGGAAGTTCTTGGGCAGGAAAGGCCGCTCGTCGGCGACTTCGAAGCAGTAGACGGTCTCGTGCCGCAACGAGCTGCGTTCCGCGAACGCCTCACCGAGCAGATCCGACGCCCATGCCCCGACGCAGACGATCAAGCGCTCGGCACGATACGTTCCGCGATTGGTTTCGACGGAGACGCCATCAGAACATGCGTGGAACGACAGCGCGCGCTCGCCACGACGAATCTCCGCTCCGGAGAGGCCGGCCAAACCGAGCTGGATCGAAACGCAATGTCCGGGCTTCACGTACCCGGATTCGGGTTCGTAGTAACCGATCTCGCCGAACCGCACACGTAGTGGCGAAAACCGGCGGCGAATATCCTTGGCTTCGAGCCACTCGTAGCCGACGCCGTAGGACCGAGCCGAGGCTGCCTCCCGTTCGAAGGGTTTCGACACGAGTTCGGACGCCTCGGAGTCCGGCTTTCTGACAAGCAAGCCGCCTGTCTTCATACGGAGTCGCACGGACGACGCGCGCTCGAGCTCGTCGAGCAGTTCGTCCGAACGACGGGCGAACGGAGTGTGTACCCCATCATCGCCGATCGCCGTGCGCGTGACGCGCGCCCCACGTTCTCCAGGCAGATGCTTCTGTCCCACCTCGCGCTCGTCGATCCCGAGCGTTTTCCGCCCGCGCTTGGTGAGCTGATAGACCGTCGAACTGCCCATGGCACCGAGTCCGATGACAATGTCGTCGTAGTGCAATGTATGCTCCTCGTAATGAAAGACCGATCGAAGCTACCAAAAAATGGCCCTTTCGTCAAGAGAGCATGGCAGCGACGGCAAAATCAAAAAACCCCGCGCATGCGGGGTTTTTTTTTGGTTCTCTTAGAGAACGGCGTCCTTCATCGCTTTCGCGAGGCGGAACTTCACGACCGTCTTTGCGGCGATCTTGACCGGCTGGCCCGTGGCCGGGTTGCGGCCCATGCGCTCCTTGCGGTGCATCTTCACGAGTTTGCCGAAGCCCGGGAGAACGAATTCGCCGGCCTTCTTCACTTCCGTTTCAGCCAATTTAGCGAGGTTCTCGAGGTACATGCCGGCGTCCTTCTTGGACAAACCGCTCTTTTCGGCCATCGCGGCGACGACCTGGGACTTGCTCATCTTAGCCATACAATCTCTCTGTGGATAAGTCTTAGATACGTTAGGAAGTATAGCAACTATCTGGCGGGGAGCCAATGAATATCGGCTTTTTTGTCAATTCCCCTCCCCACCTCACATCAAGGGCTCGTCCTGAGTACCTTGCTCGATGTTGTCCTGGTCTTCGCCGTGCCCAGAACGGTCTTCCGCAATCTCTTTTTCCATTTCTGCGTCTTCTTTGAGATCGCTGATGTCCGGAGTCGCGGGTTTGCACCATTCATCGAAACCTCCGAGCAGGAATTCGACGTTCGTATAGCCTTTGTTCTTCAACTGTTCGTATGTTTCTGGGGCGAAACCGCGCTCTTCGCCGATCACGATGACGTATTCGTCTTTCAACGGCACAACACCATCAATGTTCGTTTCAAGCTCGCGCAGCGGCACGTGAATCGAGCCTTCGACGTGACCAGCTTCGTAGTCGGCCAAGTCGCGTACGTCGATTAAGACGTGCGGCTTTTCGCTTTCCTGAATTTTCCTCAAGTCCATGCAGCTGACACCCGGGAGTCCGTGTTGCGTTTCCATAAGCGTAAAGTGAATCTTCGCCCAAAGAATAGCAGCTTCTCGCCGTAAATCAAAACCCCTTCGGTGTTGGCCAAAGGGGTTTCTTGCGTCAGTCGCTATCTTCTTCCAGTTCTTCCTGAATCTTCTTTTTCACTTTGTTGGCTTTCTTCTTGAGCAATTCAGCCGCTTTTTCGACTTGAGCCGCCGCTTTTCCCTTGCGCTTGTCGAGGTATCCGCCGAGCATCTTGAGTCCAGCCGCGGCGATACCGAAGCTGCCGAACGAGGTTTCCACCTTTTCGCGTACCGCGCTGATCGCCTTATCGATAGCGGAGATCTTATCGTGGATCTCACGCATGATAAACGAGGCGTCGCGGAGCATGCCGATGACGTAATAGAGCGCCCAGCACACGAAGACCGTGAACCAGAGGGCGCAGAACGCCAAGACGACGAACAAGATGTCTTTTGATGATGCGATGACCATATCCTCCTTTATGGCCTTAGGATATCACGACTGAAGCGTCTTGGCGAACTCGGCTTCGCGCATCTGCCAGTGTTCGATGATTTGCGCGTATTGCACGAGCTCTTCAGGATCGACGCCGACGTTGTCGAAGTCGGCCAGGACCGGTTCGAGCGCGGCGACGCCGGCTTTTGCCTCGTCGACGAGGGGCTGCCACTCTTCGGCGTCTTCGCCTTCCTGCATTTTTTCTTCAAACCCCATGGCGTGCTCGCGCAGGCGTTCGAGCGTCTCGCGGACTTCGTCGTGCTGGCGCTGGATGAATTCGTTGCGTGTAGCCATAGATGATGGTTAGGAACGGACTTCGGCTCCGAAGTCGCTTTTTAGTTTTACGCGGAGAGCCTCGAGAACTTGATCGACTTCTTCGGCCTTGAGCGTGCGGTCGGTGGCGGCGAATTCAAGATGATACGCCATACTCTTCTTGCCTGCGCCAAGGTTCTCGCCCTCGTACACGTCGAACAACTCGACAGAAGCGACGAGCGGATCGGCGTTTTCGAGCTTGGCGGCAATCGCGGCGTGTTCCAAGTGGCGTTCGACGACGAAAGCCAAGTCGCGCTTCACGCGCGGGAACTCCGGGATCGGGGCGTAGAACTTGGCTTCGTTGGCCCACGAAGCGAGCATCGGGAAATCGAGCGAGACGGCGGCCACGCGACGGTCGATGCCGAAGCGCTTCAAAAACTGCGGGTGGAATTCTCCGAAACCGCCAAGCGTTTGATCGCCGACGTTCACGACGCCACTGCGACCCGGGTGCCAGACGTCGGAACCCGTACCACGTTCGAACTTCGCGCCGCGAATGCCGAACGTTTCAAGCAAGGCTTCGATGATGCCTTTGATCGCGAAAACATCGCGTCCATCTTCATGACGGCTCCAAGAAGCGATGACGAGGCGCGGAGTTTCGAGCGGCAAGTCGCCTGGGCGCGGCGTGTAGACGTTGGCCAATTCGAAAGTGCGCCCCTCTACCGACTCCTCTTGGTTTTCAGCAATGACTTTGAGCACGCTGCCAATCAAGCGATCGCGCATGTATTCAAACTCTTCCGTCAGCGGATTGTTGATGCGCACCATCGATTGTTCGCCGCAGCTCGATTTCTCGGCCAAGTCTTTCGACACGAACGAGTAGGTCATGAGCTCGGTGAAGCCCCAATCTTTCAGATGGCGCTTGGCACGGTCTTCCCATACAAGCGAACGATCCGGCGTGGCGAGCGGCAACTGGCCCTCCGGCAGCACCGAAGGAAGATTGCCGTAGCCGTAGACGCGCGCGACTTCTTCGACGAGGTCGCGTTCACCTTCGATGTCATGATCGCGCCAAGGTGGAACCGTAACTTTCCATTGCTTGCCAGTACCGGTCGTTTTGAATCCCAGCGCTTTCAAAATCCGAAGCATTTCCTTGGCCGGAAGATCGACGCCGATGAGTTCGGCGGCGCGCGACGGGCGGAACGGAAAGACAAGCGGTTTGTAGGTGGAAGCGCGGACGTCGATGATCTTAGAGACGAGTTCGGCTCCGGCGAGTTCGTTGGCGAGTTCGGCCGCGCGCGCGAGCGCAGCGGAAGTGATCTCGGTCGAGAGACCCTTTTCGTAAAGCTGCGAGGAATCGGAATGCAGGTTGAGGGCGCGGGCGGTACGGCGCACCGAAACGGAGTCGAAAGACGCCGATTCGAAAACGATCGTCGTCGTGCCTTCTGTTGTTCCGCTTTCTTCTCCACCCATGACACCAGCCACGGCAACAGGCTGCGCGGCATCAGCGATCACGAGCTGTCCGGCCTTGAGTTCGTACGCATTGCCGTCGAGCGCCTTGAGTTTCTCCCCCGCTTTCGCTTCGCGCACGATGATTTTGGCGCCGGCGAGTTTTTCGTAATCAAACACGTGCATCGGTTGCCCGAGTTCGAGGCGGACGTAGTTGGTGATATCAACGAGATTGTTGATCGAGCGGACACCGGCAGAGGCGAGGCGCTCTTTCATCCAAGCCGGGCTCGGGCCGACCTTCACGTTTTTCATGACGACGGCCTGATAGCGCGGGCAGAGTTTTTTCGCTTCAACCGAAACCGCGAGCGGCAAGGATTTCTGGGCCCCGGCTTTCGCCGGGGTGGGAAGAGAAGGAGTCTTCCAGACGAGTGGCGCGTTCAAAATTGCGGATGCTTCAAGCGCCATGCCGGTCATGCAAAACGCGTCGGGGCGGTTAGAAGTCACTTCAACGTCAAAGATGACGTCATCGAGTTTCAAGGCTTCAGCGAGCGGCGTGCCTGGTTTGAGTTTCAGTGCGGAGAGATCGACAATTTCTTTCTCTTCTTTTTTGGGGAATCGATCAAGCAATCCGACTTCGTCGGCGCCGCAGATCATGCCGTAGGATTCGACGCCGCGCAGTGCCGCCGCTTTGATTTCGACCGGCTCCCCTTCTCCATGCCACTTCACCCAAGAACCCGGCAGTGCCACGACGACGAGCTGCCCGGGAGCGAGGTTTGATCCGCCACAGACAATATCTTTCGTCATCGTTCCCAAATCCGTTTCAACGACACGGAGCTTGTCAGCATTCGGATGCGGCTTCACGTTCACGATCTTACCGACGACAATATTGTTCAGAGCCGCGCCTTGCGGATAGATGCGCTCAATCGACGGGCCGGAAAGCGAAAGTCGCGCCGCAAATTCCTGCGGCGTCTGTTTCAGCTTTACGTACTGCTTCAGCCAATTGTAGGAGACGAGGAGGTTCATGCTATTTCAGTTTGACGAGCACGATCGCTGCGATCGCGAAGGCGACGCCGAGCCAATTCCACCAGGTGAACTTGTCGTGGAAGACGATGATACCGGCGACAGCTGCGGTGACAACACCGATCACGCCGAGGAGAATGATGGCGCGCGAGAGTTCCATCCGTGAGAGCGCGTACATTTGGAAGACGAAGCCCGTGGCGGAGATCAGGAACGTGAAGGCAAACGCCGGATTAATGAACGTGCGAAACGAAAATCCAAGATTGCCGAGCGCCTTCTTCTGAAAGACGTCGGCCGTGGTGTACAGCAGCTGAGCGACGAGAATGGCGAGGAAAGCGGCCATATTAGAACTGTTGAAGGAAGCGGAAATCGTTCTTATAGAGCCTGCGAATGTCGTCGATCTTCACGCCTTCGCGCATCATCATGGTGCGTTCGACGCCCCAACCGAAGGCGAAGCCACTCCACTTCTCCGGATCGACGCCGCCGGCTTTGAGGACGTTCGGGTGCACCATGCCGGCGCCACCGAGCTCGAGCCAGCCTTCTTTGCAGACGCGACATTTCGCTTCGCCGATTTTGCCAGTACCGCCGCAAAGGTCGCAGGAGATATCAATTTCAAACGACGGTTCGGTGAAGCGGAAGTGGAAGGGGCGCAGACGCGTCACGCGCGTCGGTCCGAAAAATTCGCGCGCGAAATGATCGAGCACGCCTTTCAGGTGCGTGACGGAAACATTCTTGTCGATCATCAAACCTTCGAACTGATGGAACATCGGCACATGCGTCACGTCGCTCTGGCGGCGGTACGTTTTCGAGATGTTGATCATGCGGATCGGAAGCTTTCCTTTCTGCATCTCGCGCACCTGTCCGGACGAAGTATGCGGAGTCAGCACCATCTTGCCGAGCTTCGGATGCTCAGGAGCGTCCATGAAGAATGTTTCCCACTCATCGCGCGCAGGATGATCTTTCGGCATATTGAGCGCTTCGAAGGCGTACCAATCCCATTCGACTTCGGGATAGCGCACGCGAGTGAAACCGATGCGCGAAAAAATTTCCGTAATCGCCGAGACGGCGTCGGTGACAAGGTGGAGGTGTCCTTCGGGTGGGCGCGTGCCGGGTGCCGTGAGATCGATCCATTCTTCCGTGGCGAGCTTGCCCAGCTTTTCAGCTTCGAGTTCCTTCTTCCGTTCGGCGAGCGCACGGTCGATCGCGACTTTCACTTCATTGGCGAGCTTGCCCATCATCGGACGTTCATGCGAAGCCAAACCGGCCATCCCTTGCATGAGAGCGGCCATGGAGCCTTTGCGTCCGAGGTATTTGATTTCCGCGGCTTCGAGTTCAGCGGCATTTTTGGCCTCAGCAAAGGCCGAGGAGGCTTCGGTTTGAAGCCGTTCAAACTTCTCTTTCATACGGGTACTTTAAGGGAAAGACCTGTTTTTGTAAATAAAAAACCGCGGCGCATGATCCGCGAGTAGGTGCGGGGTCAGGCCGGCGGTTGGGACGGGAGTCGGAAGAGCCAGTACCAGCCCGAAAGCCGACTGTTACCGGGCTTGTGCCACTCCACACGATGCTGACGCTTGCCGTTCGGCGCATCAGAAATCGCGAGGTGATAGGAGCCGCCGCCGAGCTTGAAACCCGGTTCGATAGCCCTGACGTCGTGACCGCGTAGGAACTCCGGATGCCGCATCTCGAGATCGATGAGTTCGAAAGCTGTGGCGAAGGCGATCTGCTTGCCGAGGCCGCAACGCTCGTTGTACTGCCGGACCAACCCTTTGACCTCGTGATCGCTCACGTCCTGATCGAAGGCCAGGGCCGCGACACGAGAAACGCCGTGCTGCGTGGCTCGCAAGCCGAGCTGGCTCTGGTGCGGCGAGGCGAAGTAGCGGATGGCGCGCTCCGACTCGTGGATGGCGGGAAGGATCCCCAGACCGACGGCGCGATCGATAAGCGCGTTGATCGACACGTCGGGAGGGACATGGACCTCTCGCGCCTCGATCGCAACAACGAACTCGAGCAGACTGGAGAAGAGATTGCTTTTCAATTGACACATGACGGTCACCTTCTTTCGGCGCAGAGGTCGCGCTGCCGACAGCGCATCATGATTTTGATTTTTTGTCAATGAAGACCTTGAAACAAAAACCGCCTCGAGAATGAGGCGATCACGACGACGAAGTGTTGCACGGTTCCGGTAGGCGAAACAGCCAGCAGTGCTCTTGCGGCCATGGAAAACCGAGGCCGGGTACCCAGTCCGGGTATAGCTCCCGCCGACCGCGTGCGCCCTTGGAGATGAGAAACGGGTAGGGGTCGAAGGAGCAGAGTCTGCGACCGTCGATCGCCATCGGATGCTGCATATCGAGCGCCACATGCTCGAAATTACTGCCGAAGGCGAGACCGGACTCGCGCGAGAAATCCTCCAGTTCCACGTAACTGATCGGCGCATCGAAGAAGATCCCCTGGACCGTCGACCAGCCGCTCACGAGCGGCAGCACGTTTCGGTTGGGATACTCGGCGCGGTGAAAATCCTTCGGGACACCGTAGCTGGAGAGACGCCAGTACCCACTGCGATCAATGAGCGCCGGGAGCGTCTCATCCGAACAGACGAAGACCCTGACAGGTCGTGTTCTCCTGGCCGGTCGCGCACGGCTCATGGGGTTGACGAGACGGTGTACGAGGTTCGAGAGATAGGTCACGGGATACATCGCAGCCTTCTTTCCGCGCAGAAGTCACGCTGGTTTCACACCATCACGTTTGAGCGTTCACGTCAAGACACCCCGATCAAACTTCCCAGTGCCTTCAAAATCTGGTTTCCGTAACGTGAGAGGTCTTTGGCTGTGACGATCACGATGAGGCCCAGTAGTAGGAAGAAGGCGATGCGGTGAATGACGGCTTCGACGACCGGACGGACAGAGCGGCCGCGGATTTTTTCGATGATGATGAAGAGGAGGCGTCCGCCGTCGAGCGCTGGAATCGGCAAGACGTTGATGACGGCGAGGTTGATGGAGAGAAGCGCGGCGAATTGCAGGAGATACGTGAAGCCGAGGCGGGCGGCGCGGCCGGTCAAAACGGCGATGCCAACGGGGCCGGAGAATTCGACGTCGGATTTCTGTCCGACAAAGAGACCTTTAAAGAGGTCGGCAAAGGACAGAAGGATCTCCTTCAGGTAAAAACCGGTAGCTTGAACACCTTTAACGATCGCAATGTACCAAGGATAGGAAACCGTGGCCGCTTCAACCAAACCGACGCCCATGACGCGCTTGCCGAGTGTCGGTTCAAGCACGGGCGTAAGTTCCTGTGTGAAAGTTTTCTTCCCGCGACGGATTTCAATACTAACGGAAGATTCCGCGATGTTGACGATGTTTTGAATGTCTTCAATCTTCGTGAAGGCCTGATCATTGATCGAAACGATGGTATCCCCCGCCATCAAACCGGCCTGTTCAGCAGGCGTGCCTTTCAGGACTTCGATGATCTGCACTTGGCGATCGCGCACACGGGCGTTTGCGGGCAAACTGTCGACCGCCTGCGGCATACCGATCGTAAGGCCGATTGCGAACAAGATCGACGCGAGAACAAGGTTCATGAACACGCCGGCGCCGATCACAATCGCGCGCGCCCAAGCGGGTTTGTTGGCAAACGTACCGGGACCATGCGCTTCCGGATCGTCTTCGCCTTTAATCTTCACGAAGCCGCCAAGCGGAATCCAGTTGAGGGTGTAGAGCGTCTTACCTTTTTTCACGCCGAAGATGCGCGGCGGAAAACCGAAACCGAACTCTTCAACGTCGATGCCGAACCATCGGGCGGTCAGAAAATGACCGAGCTCGTGCACGAGCACAAGAACGGCGAGAACGATAATGAAGAGCAGCACGGTCGAGCCGTGCACGAGAAGGGTTTCCATGGTTTATGCTGAAAGGATGGCGTGTGAAACGAGGATCTCGGTACCGAGCCAGCGGGAACCGAGTTCGGAGAACGCGGGCGTAGGATCGGTCGTGAAATACGAAGCGCGACCGTCTTTCGCGAGCGACGCGGCAAAAGCCGGATCTTTCTCAAGTGTAGCACAGAACTCGTGCACGACAGCCTCGGCGGAATCAACAAGTTTGACGCCCTCCCCCATCGTACGCGCGATCGCATCTTTGAGGATCGGGTAATGCGTGCAACCAAGGATGAGCGCATCGATTTCAGACTCGCGAATTGGCGCCAGATATTTTCCAATGATCGTCGATGTTTCCGGCTGATCGATCCAGCCCTCTTCCACAAGCGACACGAGAAGCGGTGCCGCCTTCGAGAAGACTTCGATCGAGGGATCAAGTTCTTTCAAGCGCTGCTCATACACGCCGCTACCAACTGTGGCGCGCGTACCGATCAAGCCGATTTTTTTCTTGAGGGAAACGCGGGCCGCCATGCGCACGGCCGGACCCACGACCTCAAAGATGGGGAGTTCTGGATCGCGCGCGCGAAGATGCGCGGCGGCGAGCGAGGAGGCGGTGTTGCAGGCAATGATGATTGCCTTGGCGCCTTTCGATTTCAAGAAATCGACGGCTTCTTCGGAGTAGCGACGGATCGTTTCCGGGCTTTTCGGACCATACGGCGTCCGGGCGGTGTCGCCGAGATAGACGTACGACAAATCAGGGCACGCGGCTCGAAGTGCGCGGACGACAGTGAGCCCGCCAATTCCCGAATCGAAGAGGCCGATCATGTGTTGATCCTACCTGCGCCTCCGAAAAAGAAAAAGCCCGCATCGATTGATGCGGGCGTCAGAATTTCGACGGAACGAAGCCGTGCGTGCGGCGGATCTCTTCGATCATTTCCGCAACGAGAGCTTCTTCTTCCGTCGCCGACGGCATGTCCTTGCAGAGCAGCGCAGCCGTCGGCCTGCTTTGCGTGGGCGTCGTGAGTCGGCAGAACCACGTCTCGCCTACCTCCGGATACGGCAGGATATTGGGAGGAATGTACGTCATGCCGCGATGCTGCGCGACGGGACGTCCTCCACCAGCGGATTCGAACGTGACTCGTGCCACGTGTCCTCGCGCAATCTCCTTGCTGAGCGCCGCGGCCTCAGCCTTCAATCTCTCCGCCTCGGCACGCCAACGCTTCAACTCTTCGAACGCCGTAAGGAACCCTTCGAGATCCTGCACCGTCACCGGAATGATGTCGTCCGCGCGGCGCTTCGGATCGATGGACGTGAAGTGCTTACCCAACCAATTGTGCCAGTTGAGGAGACGCTTGTTCTTCTGAAGTTCGACGCGGCCGTTATTTTTGTGAACAACGATGCGAGCGATCTCCTGACCAACATCGGTCGCGAGCGACAGATAGACGCAGGTCGGCTCCGTGAAGAGCAGGCGTCGACGATCGTGCGGACCGTAGCACACGTCCGTCAGTTCGCGGCCGCAGAGCGGACACGTTCCGACTTCTCGCTTGAGAGCCTCATACGCCAGCGTTCCCAGCCGTTCCGTTTCACCAAGTACCCTTTCCCGACGAGGCGTCTCCGTGCGGACGAACATGTCGCTGGAAACGGTTTCGGGGGCGGGTGAAAAGGCGAACGTTGGCGGATTGAGATACGCCTCCTTGTCGGATTCGTCCAGCATGGACACCAAGTCCATCTTCAGATCGCGCGTGAGCGCTTCCTCGATCGCCGTGATGCCGTCCAAGCGTTCGCAGTAGAACCGCGTCAGAACCGCCACGGATGGCGAAACGAACGAGCGGAAACGCTTGTTGAAGCTGCGGATGTCTTCGATGTTCTCGTTGACGTGGTCGTGCCAGCTCCCCGAGGAGTGTATCCCTGGGAGGCCGCTGTACCAGCCCCATCCGCGGCCAACGTGCGTCTCGACAATCTCTTTCACAAGAATGCCGAAAACTTCATACCCGCGAATGTTCTCGACGTGTTCGATACCGAGCCTGATTTGACCCCATGAGACGCCGACTTCGCAGCAGACCACAGGATCATCTCCGTGGAACCGCACGTAGTGACGCAGCGGAGTCTTCGTGAGCTCGCGCGCAGGAATCAGTTCGCGCAGCATCGGCTGGGTGACCGCCTGCAGCATGCGGGCGTACACCTTCGTCGTCTCGACGATTTCCACAGCCACCAGGTACGGAGGATCCTGCTTGAACAGGCTCGAACCGGGGTGGATGAAGATCTCATCGTGCGATGCGTTCTGGTAGCTGTGTGCCATGCCGCCGTTATGCACGAGCAGGCGCGACACCAACCCTGACGCAACAGACTTGCTGATACTGAGGCGATCGCGACCCTCGGAAATATCGATTCCGAATTTCCTGAGCAAGCCGCAGATTTGATCCTCCGTCGCGAGAATGTCTTCGATCGCGCGTGCGTGCAAGAAGTTCTTGAAGGCAAACGCGCGCTGCTCCTTGGAGTTCCGATACGCCTCGACGGCGTTCAGCACCGTCAGGAAGTCGGAAGTCGGGTCGCGAAACTGTGCGCGTGCCGCATCCGCTTCCGCCTGCTTGTCTTGCGGGCGGACGAAGATACTGCGCGTCGAGAAGCTCGCGGCGATCGTGACGACGGCTTCGACGCATCCGTGCGTGCGGGCGCTCAAGATCATGCGCGTGACGATCGGCGGCAAGGGAATCTTGGTCATGAAGTGTCCATCGTCGGTGAGGTGACCCTCGTCGTCGATGGCGCCGATCGAGTGAAGCGTCGCTCGCGCGGCAACAAAGGCTTCTTTCGACGGTGCGTCGAGGAAGTCGAAGTTGTCGATCGTCGCGTCGTCCATCTCCATCGCCTTCATCTGCAAGATCACCTGTTCGATGCTCGAACGCAGGATCTCCGGCGAGGTGAAGGCTTCGCGCGACTCGTAATTCTCGCGTGTGTAGAGGCGCAGGCACAAGCCGGGCGCGGTGCGTCCAGCTCGACCGGTGCGCTGATCGCATCCGGCGCGCGAGTGTTCGACCGCTTGAAGCGACGACATCGCGACATGCGGCAGGTAGGCCATCTGCTTGATGAGCCCCGTGTCGACGACGGCCGTGACGCCACCCAGTGTGATCGACGTCTCGGCGATGTTGGTCGCCACGATGACGCGGCGTCCTCCGGGACGGAAGACGCGACGCTGCTCTTCTGGCGACTGATCGCCGTAGAGCGCGTGGATCTCGACTCCGAGCGCTTGGTCGCCGAGGCAGCGCATGATCTTGTCGATCGACGCGAGATCGGGTGCGAAGACCAGCACGTCGCCGCTCGTGCGCGTGAGCGCAGAGGTAACGGACGTGACAGCCGCTTCGATCGGGTCGTACGGCATACCATCGAGGTATTCGACCTCGACCGGATACTGCCGACCTTCGATCCGAACGACTTTCGCGCCGAAGTAGTCGGCAAACACCTTCTCGTTGATCGTCGCCGACATGACCACAACCTTGAGGTCGGGGCGCCGAGGCAGTGCGCGCTTCACGAGAGCCAGAATGAAATCCTGGTGCAAGTTGCGCTCGTGCATCTCGTCGAGTACAAGCACGTCGTACTTCTCGATCAGCGGATCAGCCTGCAGCTCGCGCAGCAGGATGCCGTCGGTCATGAACTTGATGGCCGTACGATCGGCTTCACAGACATACTCGTGGCGGATCTGGTAGCCGACCAACGTGCCAAGTTCACACTGCATCTGCTCGGACACGTAGGCCGCGACACTCATGGCCGCGACCCTGCGAGGCTGCGTGACGCCGATCAAACCTCCTCGGCTGAAACGTTCTTCGTGGAGAAAGCGCGGCACCCACGTCGTCTTTCCGGCGCCGGTTTCGGCGGCCAGCACGACGACCTGATGTTCGCGGATCGCATTCACGATCTCCTTGCGTCTCGCAAGGATCGGAAGCATCTCTTCTCGCATCGGTTGCTCCTGTGTTCCGTTCGGGTGGGTTTTTTGTCAAAGACGATGAATATTCCCCCGCCCGAACGGACATCGGAGGAACCGCGCACCGTAGCCGAAAATCGGCCAATTGTCAACAAGGTGACGTGACGATTTTTGTTGAAAAGAAAAGGCTCCCGCGTCTGCCGCACGGCAGATTATTGCGGGAGCAAATGCTCGATATGGTCGAACTCGAAATCGCCGATGTTCTGCCCCTCAGGCAGCACATAGACGCTCCGATTGATGGCCTCGAGCACCGAACGCGGCGAAAGCGCGTGAGGAATCGCGACGACACTCATGCCAGCGGAAACACCGGCTTGAACACCATGCGGAGAATCCTCGAAAACGACGCAGCGACTGGGCTTCACGCGAAGACGCTGCGCACCCATCACGTACGGCGCCGGGCTCGGCTTGCGCGCTTCGAGTCCTGGCGTTTCGGCGGTGATGATGCACTTCGGATGGAAGAACCTCCGAAGATTGAACAGGTCGAGCGCGAGATCCGCGTGCCATTGGGTTGCCGACGTGATGAGCCCTCGTGGTGCACCGGTTCCGACACACGCTTCGAGGAAGCGCTCGGCACCAGGCATGAGCTTCATCTCGCGCGGCAATCGTTCTCGCATTTTCGCGATGAGGCGACGGTAGAACTCCTGCGAGTCCTCCTTGATCCCGAAGAACGCCAGGACGATCCCGACTTTTTCGCTCTCCGGCGCGCCGATGATGTCGAGGTAGTTGAACCTCGAGAAGTCATGGCCGCATTCGGCGATCACTTCCACCCAGGAATTGCGGAGTGGCTCTTCGGAATCGACCAACGTGCCGTCGAGATCCGAAAACACAGCCTCGATGCAAGGGTACATGGTTCGGCGCAAGGGCCTTACCTCCTTCAAGCGGTGATGAGCGAGACGAGTTCTTGTTTTTTACGTTCCATCAAATCTGCTGATGACGCCTCGACGTTCAGTCGGAGCAATGGTTCAGTATTTGACGCGCGAATACTACACCACCAATCAGAGAAGTCAAAGCGTAAACCATCGATCTCGGTGACGGTCGCCGCTTCCGCCTCAAGCCGCTCGCGAATGGCCGCCATTTTCGCCTGCGCGTCGCTCACTTTGAAGTTGATTTCACCCGAATGGACGTAGCGGCGGAACGGTGCGACGAGTTCGGAGAGCGTTTTTTCTTGGCGCGACAAGAGTTGTAGCACGAGGAGCATGGCGTAGTCGGTATTCTCGACGCCGCCAAAGTCGCGAAAATAGAAGTGGCCGGAAAGCTCGCCACCGAAGACAGCATCGTGTTCCCGAATGATGTGCTTGATAAGCGCGTGGCCCGTCGGCGTCATGAGCGGCACGCCGCCGGATGCCTTGATTTCTTCGGGTGCAACGCGTCCGCAACTCACGTTATAAGTGGCTGTCTCCCCCGTATGCCCAGGCAAAAGCACATGCGCCAACATAGCAATGATTTCGGAAGCCGAAACAACAGCACCTTTCTCATCAACGAGTCCGATGCGATCCGCGTCACCGTCGAGCGCGATACCGACGTCAGAACGCGTTTCTCGAATCTTTGCCTGAAGATCTTTCAACGTTTCCGTCTTGAGCGGATTCGCCTCGTGGTTCGGAAAGGTGCCATCCGGCTCCCAAAAAAGAGGATGTACTTTCACGTCGAGGCGCTTGAAAATTTCCGGCAAGATGACGCCGCCCATGCCATTGCCGGCGTCGACCGCGACAGTGAGCTTCTTGATCGACTCCGACGGAACGAGTTCAAACAGACGATCGAGATATTCTTCGGTGATGTCCGTTTCTATCAATGTACCTTCCGGCGCATCCGGAAATTCGTTTTTCTCGACGAGTGCTTTGAGTTCCTCCATGCCGCTCCCCTTGCCGATTGGCATGGCATCGCCGTGGACCATTTTAAAACCGTTGTACTCGGACGGATTGTGCGAGGCCGTCACCATGATGCCGGCGTCGTGCAAATCGTATTCGGCGGCGGCGTAATAAAACATCGGCGTCGAAACCATGCCGATATCAACCACGTCCGCACCTTGCATCATGATGCCGCGTGTCAGCGCCGCGAAATATCCCGGCGAGCTGCCGCGCATGTCGCGTCCGGCCACGACGACCTTGGCGCCGGTGTGCACCACGAAGGCGCGTCCGAGCGCTTCACAGAATTCGTTATCAAAATCCTTGCCGACCAGTCCGCGGATGTCGTACGCCTTGAAAATCGAGGGGTTATAGTCCATACTGGTGGTATCTTAACTTCGCAATCCAAAAATTGCCACTATGGCACTGTATATCGTTTTGGGCGTCGTGGTCGTGGTCGTCTTGTGGCTCTGGTCGATCTATAACGGGTTGGTCACGCTGAACGTCCGTACGGAAGAAGCCTGGTCGGACATCGAAGTCCAGCTCAAGCGCCGCTACGACCTCATCCCGAACCTCGTCAACACCGTCAAAGGTTACGCAACGCACGAATCCTCCGCTTTCGAAAACGTAACAAAAGCTCGCGCCGCCGCTATGGGTGCCCAGACGCCGGGTGCGCACGCTCAAGCCGAGAACATGCTCTCGCAGACCTTGAAGTCCCTCTTCGCGGTTTCCGAAGCCTATCCGGATCTCAAGGCCAACCAGAACTTCCTCGACTTGCAGCACGAGCTGCGCGACGCGGAAGACAAGATCCAGGCCTCCCGCCGCTTCTACAACGCCAACGCCCGCGACCTGAACATCAAGATGCAGGTCTTCCCGAACAATTTGGTCGCCAACTCGCTTGGCTTCAAGAAGCGCGAATTCTTCGATCTTCCGGACAACGACGCTGCCCAACAGAACGTCGAAGTGAAGTTCTAGGAAAAGAAAAGCCGACCCGAGAGGGTCGGTTTGTGTTTTATCGAGAAGCCGTGTTGATGCGAGCGAGAACACCTGGCAGGACGCGTCCGTCGCGGATGAGATCCATGTGTCCGATGTCAGGATCGACGGCCACAACGCACCGCGCGTTGGAGTATGGACCGAAGACATCCGTCTTGCTTGCGCAGGAGAGCTTTCGACCAAGAGCGGACGTTCGCGCGTACCGCGATTCGGCGCCGACAAGCGTGAGACGCCGACGTTTGGAACCGCGGTACCACTTCGCGAGCACCTTCGGAGAACGCAGATACAGCGCGTCGAGCGAAACAACGTGACGCAAACGACTGTCGCCCAAGAAACGCATGACCGTGTAGATGCCGGCGCTGTGCGCGACGGCCACGACCGGAGTCGGCGGAACGATGCCGCCCCGGCGACGCACAGAGCGCAGCAGAACACCGAGCGACGTCCACTTCACGTCACGACCAGCGCGCACCGGACCTTCGACAGCGACGAAGAGCGCGTTGAGTCCGCTCTTCGCGAACTGCGAGGCGAGACCGTGGGCGTCCCACGCGCAATCGAGATAGTGCGCATTCGCACAGCCGTCATCATGCAAGTTGTGTCCGTGCACGTAGATGACGGTCACGGCCGACTTCGGCTCAAACTCCTTGGGTGTCCAGAGGTGTACGTGTCCGCGTCTTCCATCGGCATAGCAACGATGTGTGCCGCCCTCTTCAACGACGGGCTTGGGTGGACACGCCTCTGCCCAAACACTGGAGAGATCGAGGTGCAGGGCCATGAAGGCGATAACGACCGAAAAACAACGTGAACCGATCATAAAACCCCCTAAAAATGATCCGAACGGAGTATAGACCTAACCGTGCAGGACTTCCAGTAAAGAAAGCCGCTGATGTACAGCAGAACTTCGTTTGTCCCTTCCTTATAGAAAGGGTAAAATAAGGCTATGTATTCACAGATCACCTCCAACAAAAGAAAGAGCGTTTTATTGATCTCGTTGTTCATGGTGTTGGTTCTCGGTTTGGGCTGGTTGATCGACAGTTATTACGGTGCTGACGGTAGTCTTTTGGTTGTTGTACTCATCTACGCCGTCGTGACGGCGCTGGTCGCCTACTTTGCCGGGGACAAAATGGCTTTGATGGCTTCTGGAGCTAAAGAAATCAAAAAAGAAGACGCACCAGAACTGTGGAGAGTCATCGAGAATCTCTGTATCGCAAACGGCCAACCGTTGCCGAAGATCCATCTCATCGACGACCCGGCGCCGAACGCCTTCGCAACAGGCCGTACGCCTGAAACCGCTTCTGTCGCTTTCACAACAGGACTCCTCGCGCGCCTGGACCGAACAGAGCTGGAAGGCGTCGCCGCGCACGAACTCTCGCACATCAAAAACTACGACATCCGCGTCATGACCATCGTTGTTGTCCTGGTCGGCGTCGTCGCGCTCATGTCGGATCTCTTCTTCCGCATCAGCCTGCACGGCGGCGGAGGCGATCGCAAGCGTGGAGGAGGAATCATCCTCATCATCGGATTGGTCGCCATTATCCTGGCTCCGCTCGTCGCCAACCTGGTGAAGCTCGCCATCTCGCGTCGAAGAGAATTTCTGGCCGATGCCTCGGGGTCACTCCTTACCCGCTACCCCGAAGGTCTGGCGCGCGCGCTCGAAAAGATCTCGAGCTACGAAGGACAGCTGAAGCACGCAGGCTCCGCCACCGCGCACCTCTACATTGCAAACCCGTTCGGATCAAAAGGATTCATGGCGGGGCTCCTCTCCACACATCCACCCGTTGAAAAACGGATCGAAGCCCTGCGACAAATGGGAACCAACGCTTAACTCAACGACAAGCCTATGAACGCGGAAATTCTCGACAAGTTCTCAACTCATCTCAAGAACGCGCTGGTTCGCGCCTACGCTTTGGCGCAAGAACTTCGCCAGTCGTCGATCGAGCCGTCGCATTTGATGTACGCGCTCGCCGCGCAGAAAGGCTCGATCGCTTCGGAAGTACTCGCCAAGCTTGGCGCGTCGTCGGAAGACATCAAGCGTTTCGTCGGTGACGTCGCGGGTGCTCTTCCCGGCAAAGCGACGAAGATGGATGCTGCCGCGTCGGAATCATCGCCGAAACTTTCTGGTGAAGCCAAGCGCACGATTGAGAAGGCGGTTCTGACCGCCAATTTGCACGAACACAAATACGTCGGCACCGAACACTTGCTCTCAGCGATCCTCCAGGTCGCGGGCGATGATGTTGAACCGTATTTTGAATCGCGCGGCATTCCGCTCAAGATGGTCAAAGACCAAATTGCGAGCGTGCTCAAGTCGACATCGAAGTTCCCCGACATGACAGAAACCTTCGACAGCAAAGCGAAGGGCGAAGGCAAGAAGGACGGTTCCAAAGCGAAAGCCACGGCCGGCTCCCCCACCAAGAACGCCGCCGCGACCGCCGCAGCCGCCGCAAAAACGGCCAAGACACCGGCGCTCGATTTCTTCGGCGTCGACATGACGAGCAAGAAGCTTGTTGAAAAATTCGAAACCGTCATCGGTCGCGAGCGCGAAGTCGAACGCATGACGCAGGTGCTTTGCCGCAAAACCAAGAACAACCCGGTTCTCCTCGGCGAGCCTGGTGTCGGCAAAACCGCCATCGTTGAAGGACTCGCCAAAAAAATCGCGGGCAGCGAAGTACCGCCAGCGCTCGAAGGTAAGCGCATCATCTCGATCGACCTGGGACTCATCATCGCCGGCACGATTTATCGCGGCGAGTTCGAGTCGCGCCTCAAGCAGATCATCGACGAAGTGAAGAGCCACCCAGAAATCATCCTGTTCATCGACGAGCTTCACATGATCATGGGCGCGGGCGCCGCTTCTGGTTCGATCGATGCTGCCAACATCCTGAAGCCCGCGCTCGCACGTGGCGAAATTCGCTGCATCGGTGCCACCACGCTTGCCGAATACAAGAAGCACATCGAAGCCGACGGCGCGCTCGAACGCCGCTTCCAAGCGATCCAAGTTGCAGAACCGACGCCGGAACAGGCGGCCGATATTTTACGCGGCTTGCGCGAGTCGTTTGAGAACTTCCACAACGTGAAGATCTCTGACGCCGCCATTGAATCCGCCGTGCAGATGTCCGTGCGCTATATCCAAGACCGCTTCCTCCCCGACAAAGCGATCGACCTGATCGACGAAGCGGCGGCCATGCTGCGCGTCAACGAAGGACAGAATCCGGAACTCCGCGAAGCGCGCGATGTCGAAAGCAAGCTCAGCGAAGTGCGCACCAAGAAGCAGCAAGCCGTTGTCAGCGACAACTTCGACGAAGCGCTCACGCTCAAAGAGCACGAGAAAGCGCTCCAGAAAAAAATGGAGTCGCTTGAAAAGGGTCGCGCTGATGCCTTGGCAACGGAGGTCACAGCCGGCGATATCGCCAAAGTTCTCGCTCGCTCGACTGGCATTCCGGTCGAAGAAATTGTTTTCGAAGAAAAGCGTAACCTCGCTGGTCTTGAAGACAAGCTGCGCGAACGCGTCATCGGACAAGACGAAGCCGTCAAAGCCGTCGCCGAAAGCATTCGCCGCGCGCGCCTCGGCCTCGCCAACCCGAACCGTCCCCTCGCCTCGTTCCTCTTCATGGGACCTTCCGGCGTCGGTAAAACAGAACTCGCCAAAGCGATCGCCGAAACCGTCTTCCGTGATAAGGAAGCGTTCGTCCGTGTCGACATGTCGGAGTTCACCGAGAGCTTCAACATCTCGAAACTCATCGGCTCCCCCGCCGGCTACGTCGGCTACCGCGACTCGAACAAATTTGCCGATGCCGTGAAGCGCCGTCCGTATTCGGTCGTCCTCTTCGACGAACTCGAAAAAGCGCATCCGGACGTGCTCAACATTTTCCTCCAGATTTTCGAAGACGGGCACCTGACGGACGCCACCGGCAAAAAGATCAACTTCAAGAACACGATCATCATCATGACCTCGAACGTCGGTTCGCAGCATCTGCGCACCGCGTCCGTCGGCTTCAACTCGTCCGCCAACAAGAGTGAATCGGTGCGCGACAAGTTCAACGAAGCCAAGGGCTCGATGCTGCAAGACCTTGAGCGCCAGTTCAAGCCGGAATTCATCAACCGCATCGACAAGGTTATCCTTTTCCGTCCGCTCGATCTCGAAAGCCTGCAGAAGATCGTCACGCTTCACATCAACGACTTGAACCGACGCTTGGAAGCCGAGCATCACATCAAGGTGGCGCTCACGTCCAAAGGCGAGAAACTTATTGCTGAGAAGAGTTTCATTCCGCTTCAAGGTGCCCGCGGTGTCCGCAAAACGATTCAAGAGCTGGTCGAGAATCTCATCGCCGAGCGCCTCCTTTCAGGCGACTCCGACAAGGGCGGTACCGTGCGTTTGACCGTCAAAGATGACGTCTTGGTCGTAAAACCGTAATTGCTCTCCAGGAGGTATGGCCGCAATGCAGCCGCAATCTACGAACCATCCGAGCTCCGTTGATGCGGAACGAGAGCGGCGTTTGCGGTCGGCAAAAACTCCATCACGTATCCGCTCAGCCTCTCGCGGAGCGCAATCGGGCGCACAGGACGACGAAGATGAGGAGGATGAATTCACTCGTACGATGCGGGAGATGAACGCTAAGGAGGCTCAGGCTGGAATCAAAGTCGGCCGCGGCCTTCAAAAGGTCGGGAGGGGGCTAAACGCCGTCGGAACGGGAACAAAATTTCTCGGAAGTACCGCGAAATTGGTCGGCGCTGGCACCGAGATGGCGGGCAAGGGTTTGCGCGGTGTGGGTTCGGGGGCCGGTGCTCTTGGTTCCGCTCTTTCATCCAGCAAACTTGGTTCAGTGCTCGGCGCTCCTATCAAAGCGCTCGGTGCCGGAGCAAAAGGCATCGGCTCCGGCGTGGCAGGCCTTGGCTCTGGCGTAAAATCGGTCGGCGAGGGAGTGAAATCTGTCGGTCAAGGCGCAAAGAACCTGGGCAAACTCTCAAAGGAGGAAGGTTTTAAGATGGAAGTAAGCGGTAGAGCGACCCAAGAAATGCAGGCGGCGGGCTTCAGCGGAAAAATCTCGGGCGGAAATAAAGGAAACCGCAGCGAGGAGGAAGAGGAAGAAGAGCGGAGAAAGCGGAGGAGCACGCCGTTATGGGCCAGATCCTCGATGAACGTGCGCAACGCCGACGGCACGACAACGAAGACGGCCTTCGGTGAAAAAGGAGAAGGGAGGCAGGGTCGTGAGCGAAATTTTGAAAACCGTCTACGACGAGATCGTCTCACGAACGATCGAATGCAAAAAAAGAGCGGCGGCCTCTCGATGAAAGACGCGATGTCGCTCATCAAGAATCCCACGCCAACCGGCTTGGCCATGAAACTCGCGACGCCGTCCGGAGGCACGGGGCCTGGTGGAATACCGATGAGCGGCGAGGATCTCAAGAAGATGTTCGGCAACGGGCTCATCAAGATGTCGTGGTCGAATCTCTGGATGACCTTCGGACATTCCATCTACATCATCGACATTCTCTTCTTCGCCGGTTGGGCCTCGAAATACCTGCGACAATACATTCCCGAAGTCGGAAAAGAATGGTTCCCCGGAGAGATCGGAAAGAAAATGCCAGCGCACGCCCTGCTCCCGCTCAAGCTCGGAGAAATCGTCGCCATGTTTTTCATCACCTTCTGGGTGTTGATCATCGACTTAGCCATTCTTGGAGCGCTCGGTTTCATCCTTGGCGCGATCATGGATGCCGGACGAGCCGTCGACTCAATCCCCTTCCTCTGATCGTATGTTCAAGAAAATTGCCATCATCGTCCTCTTCCTCGGCGTCACGTTCGGTCTCGCCTATTTGCTCTATCGATTCTTTTTTGGCGCACCGATGGTCACTCCTCCGCCAACGACCAACGGCGGCGTCACGACACCGGGAGGCTTGCCAACGGCCGGCACAGGAAGACCGACAACGGGCACCGAAACGCCCACCGGCGGACTTCCGACGTCGCCCGGCACGGCGACGCCTGGCGCGTCCGGAACAACCAACATCGGCTCGACCGTCACGATCGCCGAAGACAACGCCAGCAATCCCAAACTCGCGGCGAACGGACTGCTCAGCTATTACAACAGCATCGAAGGACGCTTTTACCGCGTGCTGCCGAACGGCGAGAAGGAATCCTTGAACACGCAAGCCTTCCGCAACGCAACAGACATCGTTTGGGCTCCCGCCGGCAACAAAGTCGTTCTCACGTTCCCAGACGCTTCAAAAATCATCTACGATTTCGAATCGCAAAAGCAGGTCACGCTGCCGAGTCATTGGCAGGAAATCGCGTTCAACGGCGACGGCTCGACGATCATCGCAAAATCGATGGCGCTCGACCCCGCGAACCGCTGGCTGGTCAGCGCCGCTTCCGACGGCTCAAGCGCGAAGCTCATCGAACCGCTCGGACAGAACGGCGACAAGGTCACCGTCAGTGTCTCTCCGGACGCCTCCGTCGTCGCCTTCTCCGACACGGCTGATCCGGTCGGCTTTGATACGCGCGATCTGCTCGTCATCGGCCAGAACCACGAAAACTTCCCCGCCCTTCGCGTCGAAGGCTTGGACTTTGAACCGAACTGGTCGCCAACTGGCAGCCGGCTTCTTTACAGCTCAGCCGGACAAGTTAGCGATTTCAAACCGATGCTTTGGATCGTCGACGCCGGCAGTGATACCGTCGGCGGCAGTCGCAGAAGCTTGGGCGTCAACACTTGGGCGGACAAATGCACATTTCAAGGAGACAGCACCCTGTACTGCGCCGTACCGATTTCATTGCCGCAAGGCGCTGGTTTGGAACGCTCCATCGCGAGCACGATTTCCGATCGCGTCATGAAGATTGACCTCGTGAGCGGAACCTCCTCATTCATCGGCCAGCCGTCTGAATCCACATCAATGTCTTCACTCGTCGTTTCTTCCGACGGAACGAAGCTCTACTACACCGGAGAAGACGGCTCCTTGAAAGAAATGCTTCTTCGCTGATATGAGAAATAAATTCTTTCTCATCCTTTTCGTCGCTCTCGTTCTTGGCGGAGCCGTGCTTGTGCTGTTTTGGAACGTCGTGCGTGCAACAATCTCAGGCAACGCGCCCGTCGTCGCGAAAACAGAAACAGTCACGAGAACACTCGAGGAACCGAACGTGACGTTCATCGACCAGATCGTCGGACCAAAAGACGCCAGCATCACGATCGTCGAGTTTGGCGATTACCTCTGCCCGCATTGCCGTACGGCGGAGTTGGCGGTGCAGCGCCTGCTCGCGGAGCAACCGACACGCGTACGCTACGTGTGGAAAGACATGCCCGCTCCCCTACACGAAGGCGCCGATACAGCGGCCGAAGCCGGATTATGCGCCGCACAGCAAGGCGCCTTCTGGAAATTTCATGAAGTGCTTTTCAGCTACTCCGGTTCGTTTAACGAAACGTCTTTAGCATTCGAGGCGGGGCAGAACGGGCTCGACATGCAATCGTTTGCAGAGTGTTTGCGGACCCATGCGACGCGTCCGTTCGTGGAACGGACGGTCGACGAGGGGTTGGCACTTGGCGTCGACGCGCTGCCGACGTTTTTCATCAACGGCAAGCGCCACGTCGGCGCCCTGACGTACGAAGAACTTCTTGAAGCCGTACGGTAAGTATGAAGGATACATTTTCACATCTCGCTCAAAACGAGCCGCCACGCCTCGAAATTCCTATCCCGGGCGTCACACTTACGTCTCTTACGGATACGGACGCGTACTCGATTCCCTGGATTGGCCAGTACGTGAGCGGCGCGTACACGTTTCTGATCAGCATCATCGGCGTCGTCGCCGCGGTCATGATGATCATCGGCGGGTTTCAGTATTTAACGTCGGCGGGAGATTCTGGAAAGATTGGCGCCGCCAGAAAGAGAATCGTCGACGCGCTCATCGGCGTCGTTCTGGCATTGAGTTCTTATCTTTTGCTCTTTACGATTAATCCGGATCTGGTGAGGTTCAAGTCCTTAAGTTTGCTGCAAATACAAACCGAGACAGCAGACTTTCAAACAATGGGCACCACGTCCGTTGAAACCGCACAAGACGGCGATGCATCAGACAGCGTCAGCGGCGCTGGGGGCGGACCGTTGCCCGGCAGTCACACATCAAGTTTCACGAACTGTCCGATACCGCTCACCGTGACGGTCGGCAAAGCTTCAAAAGTACAATTCCGCTCTGCCATGAGTTCCGCCGTAACCGCAACGAATCCACGCGATAGAGTTATTCAGATCGCGGACATCGCCAACGCCTGTGACGTCAACTGGGGATCATGCGGTAATACGGCCGGTACCATCACTGCTCTGGCTGGCGTCGGTAAGGTCTCATGTCTCGATTCAAAGGACGGAAACTGTAACGATTATGGAAAAGGCCGACAGCTCTTCAGCGTCTCGACCGCTCAACGGAGATACCTCTTTGGATGGCGTTGCGGCGTCGAAAAAGAGTATCCCGGAAAGGCTCGTCCTGCTGGTGAGTGCGTAAACAGCTCTTCCGAAGCGGTGACGAAAGTCCGTGATTTTATGAACGCGGAAAAAGCCGCCGGAAGACTTCCGAAAGATTGGCCTGACGGTTGGGCTAACAAGCTCCGACCAGGCGACCGTATTGTCATCTATAACGGAAACGAAGACTTGGTGGGTGCGCACGCCGTCATTTTCATGGGCTGGGCTTCGGGCGGCAAAATGCAGGTGGTTCAAGGTGGCGGTGGCGGGCGCGGCACTGAAAAGAGTCGTGCGCGCGGCGGTACCTGGTGCGTTAAAAGCACATGTGGCTCGCGGCTTATCCCTCTCATCAGCGCTTGGTCACCGGACTAATTGACACGTTCGCCTCGTCTTCTGCTATCCTTTGTCCATGTCAGCGACCACGAAAGCGCTCTTCATTTGCACCAAATGCGACGCCCAATCCACCAAGTGGAGTGGGCGTTGTTTGGAATGCGGAAGCTGGAGCACGGTTACGGAGCTCGCCTCGGTTCCGGAAGCAAAAAAACCTGTCGCTCTCACTGGCCGACCCGGAAAGACATATTCCCTCTCTGAACTGAAGGGCAGTAAAACCGCGCACCGCTCAACCGGTATCGCCGAGTTCGACCGCGTGCTCGGCGGTGGTGTCGTGCCGGGTTCGCTTGTACTTCTTTCGGGAGAGCCAGGTATCGGTAAGTCCACGTTGCTTCTCCAAGTCGCTTCCGCTCTTCCGAACGTGCTTTACGCCTCTGGTGAAGAATCGGCCGATCAGGTCGCTTTGCGTTTTGAACGTCTTGGTTTGGCAGCGCCGAGCCTCAAATTTCTTTCCGAAACCGACATCACGACGATTCTCGCAACGATCGACGCTGAAAAACCGTCGCTCGTCATTATCGATTCTATCCAAACGCTCTCCTCCCCCGAAGCGGCCGGCGCGCAAGGTGGCGCAACCCAAATCCGCGCGCTCACGGCACAGCTCATGGACTACGCCAAAAAAAGCGGCGTGCCAATGCTGATCGTCGGACAGGTCACCAAAGACGGCGATGTGGCCGGACCAAAAACGCTCGAACATCTCGTTGACGTCGTTGTGTCGTTTGAAGGTGATCGCTCTTCCAACTATCGATTGCTCCGCACTGCCAAAAACCGCTTTGGCGCAACCGACGAAGTTGGCGTGTTTGAAATGACCGCTTCCGGCCTTAAGGAAGTCGCCAATCCATCGTCGTTCTTTTTAAACGACCGATCCAAAGATGTTCCCGGCTCCGTCGTCACCTGCATCATGGAAGGCACGCGGCCGATTCTGGTTGAAATCCAGGCACTCGCTTCGCGCACGACGTTCGGTTATCCGCAACGCCGTGCTTCCGGTTTCGACGCTAACCGTCTGCAGGTGCTCCTTGCCGTTCTTTCCGAACGCTTGGGCGTTCCTACGCAAACGCACGACATCCATATCAACGTGGCGGGCGGCTACAAAGTGAAAGAACCTGCCGCCGATGCCGCCGTTGTTCTTGCCGTTGTTTCCGCACTCAAAGGCAAACCACTCCCCGCCTCACTCGCCGCTTTCGGCGAAGTTGGATTGGGCGGAGAACTGCGTCCCGTCACCTTTGTCGACAAACGCGAAGCGGAAGCCAAGCGACTCCAATTCAGCCAGGTGATTACTCCGAAAAATTCGCCGCATTTGAAAGACGCGCTCGCGAAACTTTTTTAAGCGTCTGCCTTGACATTTTGTCTTTTTTAGCGTTTACTACTCGCGTCACTTTCTTAGAGAGTCCGGCCAAGCGCCGGGAAAGGACACCCGTGTCTTCCACGAAAACCGTTCGATCGCCATCTTCACCAGGAACCGGCAAGAAGGGTGCTGGGGCGCGGAAACCGACCAAGAGCCAGACCACCCAGCGGCTGTACCGAGAGTCGGGTATCCGTCTCGGCAGCATCATCCGCAGGAAGGATGGCAACCTCAATCTGCTGGTACTGATCGTCGTGAAGTCCAACGTGTCATGGGCGCGCGAGATCAGTGGAGGGCCTTCCAAGAGGTTCTCGACCTGTCTGCGCTCCCCAAACCAGCCGCCAACCCTCAACATGACGCTCGTCTTCGCTCCCCCCGATGGGTGGACGCACGCCTTCGCGGTGCAGCCCAACAACGTCGTGGAGCGCGGTGGGGACTTCACCAAGCTCCGCGATCGTCTCCAGGCGTTCATGCGGAAGCACCTGACTCCGGACGAGCGGCAGACACTCGAATACGGCGAGTACTGGCGCAACGACGCGATCAAGCGTCTCCGCGAACAGTTCGAAGCGAGCGAGTCTGCCAACCTCTGACACAACGACGCGTCCTCCGACGCGTCTTTTCTTTTGCTAGCCATTCATCACGAAATACGCTAGGTTGCGTTCAGGAGGAGCGATGTCCTTTCGAAAGCTGTTCTCAGACGCGATCGTGAACTGGCCTTGGACTGACAGTGCGTACCCGAGCCTCGATGGCGCGAGTGCGCGGGAACTCGACCGATTCGCGCGGCATCATGTACTACTCCATGCGCTCAAGAGCCTCGGCGGCCTAGCCGCCATCGAAGAAGCTCTCGATCACGGCAAGAAGCTTCATCACGGCACGCGGCGCAAGTTTAAAACCTTGGCAGCCAAGATGATCATCAACGGTTTCCAGCTGGCCCATCTCGCCGGGCTCGATGCCGACGGCCTCGCACGCGAAATTCGAGCGGTCATCGCCGCCGGACTCAAGGATCGCTGACTCACTCCAAATGCACCTTCTCGGCTTCGGCCGAGATTTTCTTTTTGAGGAGCGGATGATTCTCAAGATCGGGATCAGATTCCGTCAGCATCCGAACCGCTTCTCGCGTTTCTTCAATCAACTGCGCGTCACCAGGGCGGAAGCGTTGGAGATCAGCGAAACCGGACTGCTCTTCTCCGAAGAGGCTGCCGGGGCCGCGGAAACGCAGATCGAGCTCGGACAATTCAAAACAATCTTTGGCCTGCGCGAAAGAACGCAGGCGCTCCACAACCTGCGGCGCGCCGTGGGAAGGGGCGAGGTAGCAGCGCGATGGCAAGGACGATCGCCCGACGCGGCCGCGCAATTGATGCAGCTGCGCCATGCCGAAGCGCTCTGCACCTTCGATAATCATGACGGTCGCAAGCGGTACGTCGACGCCGACTTCAATGACCGTCGTCGAAACGAGCACGTGCAAATCTCCCTGCGCAAAGCGCGCCATCATTTCGCGCTTGGCGTCGGACTTCATGCGTCCATGCAGCAGGCCAACCTCAAGGCCGGGCAGCTCCGCGCGCAAACGCTGCGCTTCTTCCTCGACCGATTTTACGCCAAGCGTATCTGACGCTTCGATCAGCGGACAGACAACAAACGTCTTGCGACCTTCGGACGCCTCGGCACGCACGTGCGCCATCATCGCTTGGCGATCGCGCTCTCCAATCAACGCTGTCTCAACCGGGCGTCGACCAGCTGGCATCTGACGCAGCGCGGAAAAGTCGACGTCGCCGTAGAGTGCCAGCGCCAAGGAGCGCGGAATCGGTGTCGCGGTCATCGACAGGAAATGTGGGATCTCCTCTTTTGCCGTGCTCGGAAGTTTTGAAAGAAGCGCTTGTCTCTGCCCCACGCCGAAACGATGTTGTTCATCAACGACAACGAGCGCGACATATTTCGGGATAAATCCCTTGGTCAGCAAGGCGTGCGTGCCGACGACGATTGAAGCATCATCGTGGGACTCCTTGTGCGAGGCCGTACGGAGCGCGGCGCGAAATGGTGTGTTCGCTAAAAGTCGCGAGATCGTCGCGTAATGTTGCTCGGCCAATATTTCCGTCGGCGCCATAAGCAAGCTCCGATGCCCCACCAAGGCACAGGCATACATGGCCATGAGCGCCACGACGGTTTTGCCACTGCCAACATCCCCTTCTACCAAACGCTGCATCGGGCGTCCGACTTCCAGGTCTTGGAGAATCCTCCAAGCGACGCGCTTCTGGTCGTCCGTCAGCGCAAACGGCAGCGAGGCGACAAATTCCCGAATCGCGGTTTGATCGAACGGCACCGTGACGGCCACCTTGCGTTCAAGCGCGCGTCTCGCCCAAGCGCCGCGTAACTGAAAGAAAAACAACTCCTCAAAACGAAAACGGCGATCGGCCTTTTCGGCTTCCTCCATCGATTCCGGAAAGTGGATCATCCGAAGCGCCGTCGCGAGCGGTACCAAATCGTGACGCGTGAGAAGTTCTGCGGGCAATGTTTCCTCAATCGCTTCCGCTGCCGGCAGCGCGAGATGTAATACGGCGCGGATCTGCTTCGTCGTTAAGGCACCTGAAATGGAATAGATCGGAACCAAGCGTCCCGTGTGGACCGAGGCGCCCGCGTGCTCTTTTTCATACGCCGGATTCACCAATTCCAAACCCCACGGTTTTGATTCCAAACGTCCGGACAAAAGCACGCGATCCCCCGGCTTCAAGACTTTCGAAATGTAGGGTTGCCGGAACCACACAACTTTGGCTGTTCCAACATCGTCGGAAACCGTCGCCTCCGTCAGCAACATATTCTGCCGAGCCGAGCGGCGCGTACGGATCATGTCGACTCTGACACGCACGGTCACCGGACCTTCGGAGGCTCCAGACAGCGTTACGGTCTTACTCAGGTCTTCGTAGCGAAATGGCAGGTATCGGAGTAAATCCCCAGCCGTAACCAACCCCATGGCGCTCAAGGGTTTGGCCAAACGGGCGCCTAAAACGCCTAGCTTGGAAATCGGCAATTCGGGTAAAATCCCCATAGGTAGGGGCAGTATAGCACCCCTCTATGCCCTATAGGCCATGCGGAGCAAGCGTTGACAGGCAAGAACCGCTGGGGTAGACTGTGCGAGTAGTCGGCGACCGTAGCTCAGCTGGATAGAGCGCAACCCTGCGGAGGTTGAGGTCAGACGTTCGAATCGTCTCGGTCGCACCATGCAAAAACAGCGGTTCACCCGCTGTTTTTGCTTTGCCAAATCTTCAAATTTTCAGGAAACGGCCGAGGATATCCGTGAGAGGCTCCTCCTCCTGCGTCTCGTTCTCGGCGATGAACTCGAGCAGCGCCTGGCGAAGTTCCACCGGATCTTGGTCTTCGATGGGAATCACGAGATGGGGCGTGATCGGGCTGCGGAAATCGACGTAGAGATTCTTGAGGTGCGGCGGCTCGTAGAGGATCCAGAAGCTTCGAAGCTCCTTGTACGGCACGAACTGGTGACCAAGGGCCACGCCGCGCGTCGTCACGAGGAACTGGATCTTTTGCGGTTCACGCATGGCCGAAAGCGCGACAATCACGCCCGCCATGATGATCACAACGGCAAACAAGAAGTTGCGGGTGACGATGGCGTAGAGCACGAGGCTCAGACCCACCAAAAAGGCGATCGCGTACCACACCGGGCCGCGTTCATGCCGCTCATACTCGTCCACCATCCAGCCAAAAATCTCCTCGCCGACGTACCGTGCCTCAATTTCCGCCTGTTCTTCCTCCATATGTGGACAGTATAGCACGCTTTACAAGCCTTTTTAAATACCGTAGGATAGGGCTGCTACGAGCTCTCCTTGCTCATTCCGCGCTCGTGTTATGCGAGTGCAGCGAGCAAGAGGAGCGGCGGCCAGGCGATAGCGAGGATAGGCTCAGCCTATCCGAGTGCCAGCCTGGCCGGTAAGCGACGACGACGAGGAGGGTTGCGCCGAATGGTAAGGCAGCAGTTTGCTAAACTGCGACCGAGCAATTGGTCTTGTGGGTTCGATCCCCACACCCTCCGCCATGAAAACAGGTGCCCAATTGGGCACCTGTTTTCAATTAGATGAGACTGAACCGCGCCTTCCAACGCATACAAAAGACCCCGCATGCGCGGGGTCTTTTGTATTGAACAGGCGCTTACTGGAGCGGAATCTGCTGAACCTGCGCTTCCGAGAAGGCGGTGTTGTAGAGCCTCAGATCGTCGAACAGGCCGGAGTAGTTGCCGCCGTGGCCGATGATGTCGAGGCCGTCGGTGCTGGCGCCTCCCAAGACGCGTCCGGTCGAGCCGCTGCCGGCCAATTGACCGTTGATGTAGAGCGTCACCATGTTGCCCTGGTGGACGGTGACGAGGTTCACCCACGTATCGGTCGGAATCGAGGTTGTCGAGACAATGTGCGTCGCGAATGGGTTAACGGCATCACTATGAGCCGCGACAAGTTTCAAGCCCGTCGAGGTTTTTTGGATCCTGGTCTGGAGCACGCGGTACTTGAACAGGAGCGCGTGGTAGCTGTTGTTGGTCCAAGCGTTGGCGGTCGTGCTGGTGATCTTCACCCACGTCGAGGTCGTGGCTTGCGACCAGCCGTTGATGAGGTCGGTGCCGTTGGTCGCGATGTAGGTGCCGACCGCGCCGTTGAACTTCAAGGAGGCGGTATTTGCGCCAGCGATCGCCGGCGTGTCGGTGGCGTACGCGATCGAGCCGCGGCCAACGGTCGTCGTGCCCAGGATCGACTCGACGAGATTGCTGTTGAACTTCCAGTGAATGGAAGGCGCGGGCAACGTCGGCGTCGTCTGCACGTTCATGTTGACCGTGTAGGTCGTCGTGGCGCTCGGAGTCACAATGACGTGACTCTGCGCACCCGCGTCAGACCACGAACCAAACTCGTAGCCCTGTCCAGCAATCGTCTGCGGAGAATTGACGCCGATCGTGCGCTGCACGCCCGCGACGCCGACGAAAGTGTACGGAGCGGCAAGCGGAGAGCCGTCGAGCAGAATTTCCACGCCCGGGATGTTGGAAGCAATCGTCACCGTCGCCTTTCTCGGCAAGACATCGCGCGTGACGGTCGTCTGGAGACCGTTGGAATCCGTAACGGTCAGGTAGATGCGGTAGAAGACGTTTTCTTCGGTGTGGCCGAAGGTCGGCACCGAGAAGGTGCTGCTCGTAACGCCCGTGATCGGACCGAGGTGCGGATGGATGTGGGCGTCGTGGTGGAAGAGGACCGTCCAGCTGTAGGCGCTGGCGGGCAGAACGCCGTCGTCCGGATCCGTCGCTTCGCCGGAGAACGCAATCGTGTCCCCTGCCGTGTAGAAGGTGTCTTCGACCGGGAGAACGATGCTCGCCGTCGGCGGTGCGCCAACCATGACGTTCACAGTGTCGGTGTGTGAACCGCCATTACCGTCGGTCACCGTCAGCGAGGCGGTGTAGGAACCGCCGACCGCGTACGTGTGGCTGGCGGTGATACCAGTCGCCGTCGCGCTGTCACCAAAATTCCAAGCGTAGGACAGCGTATCGTTGTCCTGGTCGGTGGAAGCGGAGCCGTCGAAGTTCACGAGGAGCGGAGCCGGTCCCGCGACCGGATCAGCAGAGGCAACCGCAACCGGATTGTGATTCGTGCTGTTCGCGACGAAGTAGAGACGCGAGATCGTACCGGAACCGTGTCCGGCGATGAGCAGGCTGCCGTCGGTCGCTACCTTCAAGTCGACCGAGAACATCGGGATCGACAACGGGAACGTAGCCGACGCATTGTTAGCAGCGTTCAAGTAGCGCAGCCAAGTGCTGCAGTAGTCGATGACGAAATAATCATCGTTGTATTCCGACGGGAACTGGTTGCCGGTGTAGAAGGCACCGCCCGTGACAGCACAGCCCTCGATGCCGCGCTCATGCACGTAGATCGGGTTCTCAGCGTAGGCGTTGGAGCACAAGCCTTCGCAGGTCGGCCAACCGTAGTTGCGTCCGGCCTGACCAACGTTCACTTCCTCCCACAAGCCCGCGCCGACGTCGTTGATATGCATCTTGCCGTTCGTGGCATGGAACGAGAAGCGGTACGGGTTACGCAAACCCATGGCCCAGATCGCGCGATACTGTCCGCTCGTGGTGAGCGTCTGGCCGGAGGTGTTCACGAAGGTCGTCGGGTTGTCGCTCGGAATCGTGCCGTCGCTGTTCAAGCGCAGCATCTTGCCGTTGTAGGTGGTAGCCGACTGCGACTCGAGCGGTTCTCCAGCGTCGCCGAGGCCGAGGTAGAGTTTGCCATCGGGTCCGAAGTGGATGTCGCCGCCGCGATGGTTGCCGGAGATGTTGTAGTACTCAAGCAAGATCACTTCGCTGCCCGGAACGACAACGTTGCCGTTGGCGGTAAAGCGGCTGAGGCGCGCGCCCAGCGAGTTTTCCGTGTAGAAGATGTAGACGTAGTTGTTGGTCGTGAAGTTCGGATCGAAGGCGATGCCCAGAAGGCCGCGCTCTTCATCGCTGCGCATGTTGGACGTCACGAGGAACGGCGTCGGAAGGAGCTGACCTTCCGGCGTGACGATACGAACGGAGCCGGCCTGTTCGGTGATGAACAAGCGGCCATCTGGTGCATAAGCCATCGCGGTCGGGCTGGCCAAACCTGTGATGTACGCGTTGTCGAGCTGGAACGTTCCTTCCGGCGGCGTGGCCGTCGAGAACGTGGCAGCAATCGTGTGGTTCGCGTTGATGCTCGAGAAGACGTAGCTCGAAACCGCGCCTACGGAGACGCCGTCCACGAGGACGCTGGAGATCTGATAGTTGCCAGTCGGCGCGATGTTGAAGACCTGGGTCTGACCAGCAGAGACGACGACCGATCCGCTCGGCGAGATCGTGCCGCCCGTTCCCGCGGTTGCAGTGATCGTGTAGCTGCCCTGCGGAATCTGGGAGAAGCTCGCCGAAATCGTGTGCGCGGCGACGACGTTCGTGAAGGTGTAGCTCGCGATCGCGCCCTGAGAGACGCCATCAACAAGTACGCCCGCGATCTGGTAGCCGCTGTTGGCGGTGATCGTGAAGGTCTGGTTCGCGCCAGTGTTCACGACAACCGAACCGGAAGGCGTGATCGAACCGTTTGCGCCTGCGGAAGCCGTGATCGTGAAGGTCGTCGGCGGAATCAAGGAGAACGTCGCCGAGATCGTGTGGCTGGCCGTCACGTTCGTGAAGGTGTAGCTCGCGATGGCACCCTGAGAAATGCCGTCAACGAGAACGCCCGCGATCTGGTAGCCGCTGTTCGCAGTGATCGTGAACGTCTGGTTTGCACCTTCGGTCAAAACAATCGAACCGCTCGGCGAAATAGAACCGTTCGCGCCAGCGGAGGCGGAAATCGTGTGCGAGTTCGGCGGAATGACGGTGAAGTCAGCCGAGATCGTGTGGTTCGCCGTAACGTTGTTGAAGGCGTAGCTGGCCACAGCGCCCTGAGAGACACCGTCAACAATAACGTCCGAAATCTGATAGCCGCTGTTCGGCGTAATCGTGTACGTCTGGCTCGCACCCTGGTTGAGAACAGTCGAACCGGAAGGTGTGACCGTGCCGTTCGCTCCGGCGGTGGCCGTAATCGTGTAGGTCGGCACCGGAATCAGCGAGAACGAAGCGGAGATCGTGTGTGCGGAAGCGACGTTCGTGAACGTGTAGCTGGAAAGCGCGCCCTGAGAAGCGCCGTCGACAACAACGTCGTCGATTTGGTATCCGCTGTTCGGAGTGATCGAGAACACCTGGTTCGTGCCGGAGGCAACACTGACCGCGCCGGAGGGCGTGATGGTTCCGCCAGCGCTGGCCGAAGCCGTCACAGTGAAAAGCTGCGGAGGAACGCCGCCGCCCGTCGCCAATTCCGCGGCTTCTGCCTGCGTGATCGCGCGGTTGTAGAACTGCACGTCATCAAGATACCCAGCAAAGCGACCATCGTAGGTCGAGATTTCGAAACGGTTATTCGGATCGACAGAACCGAGCGTGACGCCCGTATTGCCGCTGCCTGCGAGCTGTCCGTTGAAGTAGATCGTCGTCGTCATGCCAGTGTGCGTCGAAACGACGTGCACCCAAGAATCGACCGGGATCGAAGAGGTCGAGGTGATCCAGGTGCCGAACACGGTGCCGTTGCCGTGCGTCGTCATGTACCGCAACTGACCGGTTTCATCCTTAAAGACGCGAGACTGCAACACCTTGTCCTTGAAGAACAGGTCGTGGTCGCTGCTGTTCGCCCAAGAAGCAGCCGTCGCGCCGTTAATTCTCACCCAAAACGAAACGCTGCCACCCGTCCAACCATGGAAGAGCGCGTCGCCTCCGAGTGCCTGCGATTCGACGCCACCATCGATAAACAAGGACGCGGTGCTTCCAATAACCGGAGCAACCTGCGTGCTGTACGAAGCGGTGCCGCGCAACGTGAAGTCGTTCGTGCCCACCGCGTCGGTAGAGGCGTTATCAAACTTGAGATGCGTCACGAGCCCGCTCACTTCTGCTTGCGCGGGACGATCGTTCAAGGCGTTCACGAGCACGAGCATGAGCGCAAAGCTCACACCGGTCAGGACGCGAATAATTCTCGAACTCCTCAGTTTGAACATACGGTATGGGGACTCAGTTCCTCAGGTGAATAAATCGTGAGGAGTATACCCTACCGCTTCGGGAACGCAAAGGTCAGACCCCGCTTTTGAGAAAATCCTCTTTTTTCGCCTTTTTCCAGCGCTTCAGCTCCGCTTCCCTCTTACGCGCTGCGGATTCGGACGCCGCCATTTCATGCCACACAAGCACAACCGGACGATGGCTGCGTGTATAGGCTCCCCCTTTTCCAGCGTTATGCTTCAAAATCCTTGCCTCAAGATCCGTCGTGATACCGACGTACAAGCTCCGATCGGCGCAGCGCAAAATGTAGGTGTGCCAAGTGGACATCGTTTTATGGTCGCTCCCCCGTCATGGCTAGAAGCGCGTCTTTGACTTGCGGCAGCTCCTTCCAACCGCCTGAACCGTTCAAATTGAG